>NZ_DAMCTB010000001.1:652589-892875 GCF_032114055.1 Pantoea sp. | reverse complement strand
GAGCAGTTGACTTTTAATCAATTGGTCGCAGGTTCGAATCCTGCACGACCCACCAATTAAGAAAAAAGCGCCTCGGGCGCTTTTTTCGTTTTCAGCGCACGGGTTCAGAGGTGCAGGATGAGAACCTGCAGCAGGTTCGACTCAATGACTCTGCGCTGCAGGCTGAGCCGTCAGTCTGCCTCCTCACCGCCACCGTCACGGCTTTTTCTTCGCTTTCGCCACCGCCAGGCTCTCCCAGATATGCATCACCGCATAGCTGCGCCAGGGGCGCCAGGTATGTGAGCGCGCCTCCGCCTGCGAAGCCGTCATGCCGCCCAGATTATTACGGATGGCGATATCCTCTTTGGGAAAGGCATCCGGCCAGCGCAGGGCGCGCATTGCGATATAGTGCGCGGTCCAGGGCCCAATGCCCGGCAGGCTGACCAGCTTCTTTATCACCTCGTCTGGCGACTGAGCGGCACTGAGTCGCAGCTCGCCGCTGGCACAGGCAGTGGCAAAGGCAATGATGGCACGAGAGCGTGCGGCGCTGACGATGCCGAGTGGCGCCACGTCATCCACCGTCGATGCAGCAATGCGTTCAGGCAGCGCGGTGTAGCGGGTCAGATCGGGAAACGGTGTTTCACAGGGCTCGCCGAACGCGGCGGCGAAACGGCTGCTGACGGTGGTCGCCGCTTTGACCGTCACCTGCTGGCCGATAATCGCACGCACGCCCAGCTCAAAGGCGTCGAACGCGCCAGGCACGCGCAGGCCGGGATGCGCCAGCAGGCTGGGCGCCAGCAGCGGATCCTGTGACAGACAGGCCGCGATACGCTGCGGCTGAGCATCCAGATCGAACAGATCGCGCAAACGACGCAGCAGCAGCGGCAGCACCGGCGTCAGCGACGCAGAGAGCGTCACCTGCAGCGCATTTTTCTGCGGCAGATGCGACACGCTGACCCAGCCCCGGCAGCGCCCTAATGCCACGGTGCGTCGCCAGCAGCCATCCTCTACCGCCTCGACCTCTTTCATCAGGTGCGTCTGCAAAAACCAGAGCATTGCCGCCCAGTCGTAGGGCGGGCGATAAACCAGCCGCAGCGTAATGCGGTCACCCGACTGCGTGGCCTGAACTGCGCTCTCATCCCGGCGCAGTGCGCTGGGCGTCATCCGGTAGCGTGCCTGAAAGACATCGTTAAAACGCCGCAGGCTGCGAAAGCCGCTGGCGTAGGCGACCTCCGTGACCGGCAGCCGGGTTTCCGTCAGCAGCTGCTTTGCCAGCAGCATGCGGCGCGTCTGTTTCAGCTCCAGCGGCGACACCCCCAGCTCCTGCTGCACGATGCGCCGTAGCTGGCGCAGACTGAGCCCGAACTCCGCCGCAATCGCCTCCAGCCCTTCGCGCTCCTCCAGCATTCCCTCCTCAATACGCTGAACCAGCCGCTCCGCCACGCGATGAGGTTGATCGACCGGCGCGTTTCCCGGGGCCAGCTCAGGGCGACAGCGCAGGCAGGGGCGAAAGCGGGCTTTCTCCGCCGCTTCGGCGCTGTTAAAAAACAGACAGTTTTTAAGCAGCGGCGCTTTCACCGGACAAACCGGACGGCAGTAGATGCCGGTGGAGGTCACGCCAACAAAGAAAACGCCGTCAAAGCGGGTATCACGAGAGGTCAGCGCCTGGTAGGCAATTTCGGGACTGAGCATGGCATTTCTCCGGTAAAGAGCGGCAGTCTATACCGGCATACTCCGTCAGACTGGCTGTTTTCGGACAGCACACTAGTTTAGCCACATGACCGGAAACAGCCAGTCAGGGCCCGGAAAAGTGCGATAATAGGCAACGGAACCATGACGGGAGAATCACCATGTACTACTTCAGAGCGATAGCTACTCCGGTAGGTGAGCTTAAACTGGTCGCCAGCGACAGCGGTCTGGCAGGCATTCTGTGGGAAAATGACGATCCGAAACGCACCCGGTTTTTGCCGCAGGTGCAGGATGACAACCATCCTGTTCTGCGTGAAACCGAGCGTCAGCTTAACGAGTACTTTGCCGGAGAGCGGCGCGACTTCGACCTGCCGCTCGATTTTGTCGGCACCGATTTCCAGAAAAAGGTCTGGCAGGCGCTGATAGCGATCCCGTTTGGCGAAACGCGCAGTTACAGCCAGATTGCGCGAGAGATCGGCCATCCGCTGGCCGTGCGTGCGGTCGGCGCGGCCAACGGACGCAACCCGCTCTCGATTGTTGCGCCCTGTCATCGGGTCATCGGATCCAACGGCAAGCTCACCGGCTTTGCGGGCGGGCTGGATATCAAGGCCTTTTTGCTGTCGCTGGAAAAGCCGCAGCCATCGCTGGCGCTGGCCGGTGAAACGCCGTTGGCGGGACAGGCACTATAACCAGGCTGGCATAAAAAGCGCACGACAGAGCCTGTTTTTTTCGCTATCGTGTTTAGCATATAAAACACAATGGCGTAATCAACGTCATAAGTCGCCTTTTCAGGCGACTTTCGTTAATTAGATAAAACGAGAGCTGTGTCATGAGTGTGATGTTTGATCCTGAAAGCGCCGTTTACCCTTTTCCACCGAAACCTGCCCGCCTGAACGACGATGAAAAGGCGTTCTACCGCGAGAAAATCAAAACCCTGCTGAAAGCGCGTAACGCGGTGATGGTGGCACATTACTACACCGATCCGGAAATTCAGGCGCTGGCAGAGGAGACGGGCGGCTGCGTCTCCGACTCTCTGGAGATGGCGCGCTTTGGCAGTCACCACGCCGCGACCACGCTGCTGGTGGCGGGTGTGCGTTTCATGGGCGAAACCGCCAAAATCCTCAGCCCGGAAAAAACCGTGCTGATGCCCACCCTGCAGGCGGAGTGCTCGCTGGATCTCGGCTGCCCGATTGAGGAGTTCAATGCGTTCTGCGATGCCCATCCCGATCGTACCGTGGTGGTCTATGCCAATACCTCCGCCGCCGTGAAAGCGCGGGCCGACTGGGTCGTCACCTCCAGCATTGCGGTCGAGCTGATTGAGCACCTCGACAGTCTGGGCGAAAAGATCATCTGGGCACCGGATCGCCATCTCGGCCGGTACGTTAGCCAGAAATCGGGCGCAGACGTGCTGTGCTGGCAGGGTGCCTGTATCGTGCATGACGAATTCAAAACCCAGGCTCTGCAGCGGATGAAAGCGCTTTATCCCGACGCGGCGGTGCTGGTGCATCCGGAGTCGCCGCAGGCGATTGTCGACCTGGCGGACGCGGTCGGCTCGACCAGCCAGCTGATCCAGGCCGCGAAGTCGCTGCCGCATCCGCAGATGATTGTGGCCACCGATCGCGGCATCTTCTACAAAATGCAGCAGGCGGTGCCGGATAAAGAGCTGCTGGAAGCGCCAACGGCGGGTGAGGGGGCGACCTGCCGCAGCTGTGCGCACTGTCCGTGGATGGCAATGAACGGCCTGAAAGCCATCGCAGAGGCGCTGGAGTCGGGCGGAGTGGAGCATGAGATTCAGGTAGATGAGACGCTGCGTGAGGCGGCATTACTGCCGCTTAATCGCATGCTATCCTTTGCAGCAGACCTTAAACTCAACGTGAAGGGTAACGCGTAAGCGTTTTCCGGAGAGGTGCTCTGCATGGACTTTTTCAGCACACACAATATTCTGGTTCATATTCCTCTGGGGGCGGGCGGCTACGATCTCTCATGGATTGAAGCTATCGGCACCCTGGCGGGCTTACTTTGCATCTGGTTTGCCAGCCTGGAAAAAATCATCAACTATCCCTTCGGCCTGATTAACGTCACGCTGTTCGCGGTGATTTTCTTTCAGATCCAGCTTTACGCCAGCCTGCTGCTACAGCTCTTCTTCTTTGCCGCCAACCTCTACGGCTGGTACGCCTGGAGTCGCCAGACGGCCGATAACGAGGCGGCGCTGAAAATCCGCTGGCTGCCGCTGCCCAAAGCGCTGGCCTGGGGGGCGGGCTGTGTGATCGCCATTGCGCTGATGACGCGTTATATCGATCCGGTGTTCGCGCTGCTGACCCGTGCGGCCGTTGCGCTGATGAACGCGCTCGGTCTGGCAGTGGCTATGCCCGACCTGCAGCCGGATGCCTTCCCATTCTGGGATGCCTGCATGATGGTGCTGTCGATTGCGGCGATGGTGCTGATGACGCGCAAATATGTCGAGAACTGGCTGCTGTGGGTAATCATCAATGTGATCAGCGTGATGATATTCGCCCGTCAGGGCGTCTATGCGATGTCACTGGAGTATGCGATTCTGACGCTGATCGCACTGAATGGTTCACGTATCTGGATTCGCAGCGCGCGGCAACAGGGTTCCCGCGCGCTGTCGGCTCAGTGAGTGTGCGCCTTGCCGCTGGCGTGAGCCGAGTCATGATCATGGTCATGACCCGGCGAATGGCTATGATGATGGCCGCTGGCCGCCGCACTGCTTAAGCCCAGTTGACATTCGGCACCGGTGCAGGGCTGATACTCCATCTGCACCGTGGCATGTTCAATCTGGTAGTGCTGCCGCAGATAGTCGTGAATACGGTGCAGCAGCGCATCGTGATCGTAAGGCGGGATCACCTGCGCATGCAGCGTCAGCAGCGGTTTTTCACCGACCTGCCACAGATGCACATGGTGAACATTGCGCACCTCGGCAATGTTCAGCGTGAGATCGCGCATCAGCCGGTTCACATCCAGCGAATGCGGTGCGCCTTCCAGTAACTCCTGCAGACTCTCCCGCAGCAGCGACCAGGCGCTGCGCAGCACCAGCAGCGAAACCAGCAGCGACAGAATCGGGTCGATGGGCATCCAGCCGGTCAGCAGAATGATCACCGCCGCGACGATCGCGCCTACCGACCCCAGCAGATCCCCCATGACATGCAGCGCAGCCGCACGGACGTTAAGGTTTTTCTCTTCGCTGCCGTGATGCAGCAGCCAGAATGACAGCAGATTGGCCAGCAGCCCGCCAATCGCGATCCCCAGCATCAGGCCACCGGTTACCGGCTGTGGATCGGCGAAGCGGCGCACTGCCTCCCAGACGATTAGCGCGGTAATGCCCAGCAGTGCGATGGCGTTGACAAAGGCTGCCAGCGTAGTCAGCCGCAGCAGACCAAAGGTATGGCGTGCGTTGGGTTTGCGCTGTGAAAACTGTACGGCCAGTAATGCCATCAGCAGCGCGGCGGCATCGGTCAGCATGTGCCCGGCATCCGCCAGCAGTGCCAGCGAACCGGAGATCCAGCCGCCAATAACTTCGGCAACCATAAAGAGAACGGTCACCCCGAAGGCGGCCGCCAGTCGCGTGCGATTACTGTTCTGCCCGCTATGAGTGTGGGTGTGTGCCATAAGATTCCAGTTTTTTGAGTAACCTGTTGGTTAATAATATCAGTGATTGCCACGTCTCAGAGGGATCCTGATGCGCGCCTGCCTGTTCTACCAGTTGCTGGCTAAGCTGCGCGCCCTGATCCAGTCCCGCCAGCAGCCAGCTTCCCTTCATTCTGTGCGCCGCATCAGCAAACGCAGGCCAGTCTGCCCGGGCGTACGCCTCATGCATAGCCGCCAGATCCTGTGTCAGTGTGCTATGCAGCGTCCGGCTCAGGCGAGTGAGAAAGGTTTGATTCTGCTGTGCCAGCTGCCACAGGTTATCATCCAGCATCGCCAGCGGATCGTGCTGAAACGCCATCAGCAGCGCGCGGAGATCGGCTAACTGAACAGGTTTGATCAGCACCCGCTCCTGCGCCTCCAGGGGGCGCGTCAGCAGCTGCGCGTCGGCCGAGCAGAGTACCCGCATTGCCTGCCGTCCGCGCTGACGGTCACGCCGTCGCAGCAGACGCAGCAGCAGCGTGCCGTCGGGCCGTGGCATCATCTGGTCGATAAACAACAGGTCATACGGCCGCTGGGCATCGGCCCGCAAAAGCGCACGTCCCTCCTCGAAAATATCAGCCTGAATTGCGAAGCGCGTCAGCTGCTGCTGCATCACCAGTAGGTTGGCCGGATGGTCGTCCACAATGGCTACCCGCAGTCCAGGAAAGGCGGGCAGGGTGGTTTCATCATCATGACCGGACGGCGTGACAGGCTCCAGCGGCAGCGTGACGGTCACCTGCGTTCCCTGACCGGGTTCAGAGACAAGCCGGATATCCCCCCCCATCCGCAGCACCATCTCACGACAGATAAACAGCCCCAGCCCGCTGCCCTGCACCGACACCGCTTTCCCGGACGGGGCCTGATACCAGGGATCAAACAACTTCAGCTGTTCGTCCGGCGGAATCCCGCTACCGCTGTCGCTGACCTGCAGGATCAGCTGCTGCTCTGCGGCCAGTGTCAGGCGGATGATGCCGTGACGGGTAAATTTCAGCGCATTGGTCACCAGATTGTTGACCACCTGCTGCAGGCGGTCGGCATCGATCAGGACGCTCTCAGGCAGCGGGGTCAGCGCCTCGACGATCAGACGCGGACCCTCTGCGCGCATTAAAGGATGATAAAAGTGCTGCTGCTGATCAAGCCACTGCGCCAGCGCCAGCGGACGCGGGGCCAGTGTAAAACTGTTGCTCTCAATACGCGCATGATCCTGCAGGTCGTTCAGCAGAGTCAGCAAAGCCTGTGCGCTGCTGTGCAGCAGCGTCAGGTTCTGGCTGCTGCGCTGCTGCTTCTCCAGCTCCAGCAGCCCCAGAATCGCCTGCATTGGGGTGCGCAGCTCATGGCTGACGGTCGCCAGAAACTGGCTTTTCATTGCGTTGGCATGTTCAGCCTGCTCACGCTGCTGCCGCTCCCGGCGCTGCTGCCAGTAGCGTCGGGCCAGCAGCAGCAGAAGTAATATAATCGCCGCACCCGCCACCGCCAGCACCATCATCGGCAGCGAACGCATGACCATCACGCTGCCAGGCTGCGGGGGCGTGGACCAGCTGTCGCGCATCCGGCTCTGCGTGTCGGCCGGGATCTGCTGCAATGCGCGATCGAGCAGCGTTCGCAGCACCGGCTGGTCGGGCGTTACGCCCAGCGCAACGGGCCAGGCGATGTCGCTGGCAGCAAAGGCGAAATGAATGCGGGTGTCATCGCGGCTGGCGAGGCGCCAGCGGGCGGAGAGCACGTTATCGACCAGTACATCGATTTCGCCCTTTGCCAGCGCATCATAAAGGCTGTTGCGGTCGGCAAAGGGCTGGGAGGGCAGATCGGCGGGTAGCAGACGCTGCGCCAGGTCACCCTGTAATACACCAATCCGCTTGCCGCGCAGATCGCGCCAGTGCGCAGGGGTAGCGGCGCGAAGGCTGTAGATTCCCCAGAGTGCGCGCCACACCGGCAGCGAGGTGCTCTGCATCGACTCGCCGTTGAGTGGCTGCATCAGGTGTAGCATCGCCCGCTGCTGCGCCATCAGCGCACTGGCCTGACGCGGATTGCTGACCCAGACCGGCTCAAACTGCAAGCCGGTGCTCTGCGCGACCGCCTTCAGCACATCGACGCTATAGCCCCGGGCGGTGCCACTGGCGTCACGATAACTCCAGGGATAGTTATCGGGTTCGGCGGTGTAAGTAATACGCGGATGCGCGGCTATCCAGGCGCGTTCTGTCGGGCTGAGCATCAGGGTCTGCGTATCCTGATAACGTGGCAGGCTGCTGCTCCAGCGGGCCTGCAGCGTATTCATCAGTTCCGCAGGCAGCTGACGCAGGCTCTGATTAATCCAGCTGATCAACCGGGGATCACGCGCGATCGCGCGCAGATTGAGCTGTCCGGCGTCGATATGAGAGGCGATCTGGTAGATCTGCCCCTGCTGCAGCTGGCTCAGCAGGAAACCGGCGCTGGTCTCATCTGCCACCAGATAATCATTCTGCTGATTCAGCAGAGTATAGAGTGCCTGGAGGTCGTTGCTGTAGTGACGCCAGCTATGGCGAGCTGCCAGCGCAGGCGGGAGCTGCGCCAGGGTAGTGTCGCTGATTGCCAGCGTGGCGTTGTGACTATTGAACATCACGGCACGCTGGTTCTGCTGATTGCGGTAGACACGTAGCGGACTGCTGTACCAGTTATCGCTGCTCAGAATGGTGTCGGGCAGGGGGGCAATCCACATGCCCAGAGCAAAATCGAGCTGGCCGCTGTTCAGCGCCTGCAGCAGCTGTGGCTGATCGCGATAGAGACTGAGCCTGAACTGTGCACCGGTCAGCTGCCGCAGCGCAGAGAGATAGTCGGCGTTGATACCGTAAAGATCGTTGCCGATACGCATCGTCCAGGGCGCGTGGTTCTCTTCCAGCAGACCGACGCGCAGAATTTTTCCCTGCATGGTGTCGGCATGCGTCACCGGCAGCATCATCGGCAGATTCACGCTGCTCACTGGTCGCACCTCAGCCAGCGCCGGACCACACAGCAGCAGCAGGATCAGCAACATGGTTCTCACTGCTGCGCTTTCCACAGGTCAGCCAGCTCTACCACCGAGCGGGCACCGGTCTTTTCAAGAATGTTCTTTTTATGCGTACTGACGGTTTTATTACTGATGTGCAGCTGGTCGGCGATCTGCAGGTTAGACAGGCCGCTGGCCAGCAGCGCCAGAATCTGCTGCTCCTTCTGTGTCAGCGGCAGTTCAGGCTCATCCTCGTCCATCTGGGGAAAGGCCGTCTGACCGCCCAGCACCGCCAGGATGGCACTGAGCAGCTGCGCCATGCGCTGACTCTTTACCACATAACCTGCGGCACCCAGCGCCTGGGCGCGCCGCATAGTGTGCCGCGTCTGCTGTGCGGAGTAGATCAGAACCGGGCAGTCGGGCCGATGGATCTTCAGGCGGCGCAGGATTTCCAGGCCATCGCCATCCGGCAGGCCGATATCCAGCACAATGATATCCAGTGGCTGCTGAAGCAGGGGACGGGCGTCTTTTTCACAGCTGGCAGAGAGGAGCTGAACCGGAACGGGTGACTGGAGCAGCGCGGCTTCAAGTGCCACTTCGACCAGCGGATGATCGTCAATCAAAAGCAAAACGGCCATGAAGGATTCCCTGTCAATTTAACAGGATTAGCATAGCGGAAGAGTCGGATGGAAGGGAGAGAAACCAGGAGAACGTGCGCTCTCCTGGTTAAAACAGCATTACTGCGTGGTACCGTCGGTCTTAGTGTTGACGTCGCCGCCACCCACTTTAGTTTCAACCTTACGGTTGATGTTTGGACACTTGCCATCTTTACACTGGCTGTTCTGGTCAATTTCGTTGGCAGACATATTGCCCGCACTGCTGGTGCTGCCGGATGTGGCAGAATTCATGTCGTGGCCGGTATTGTTGATTTTGTCATTATCGACATTATTTGGCGGCAGATTTTCTTTAGCACCGGGCGCAACGGCACCTGCGCTGGCTGCCTGATTGGCTGTGCCGTTATTGCCGCCCTCAGCCAGGGCCGCGCCGCTGCCTAGTGTCATTGCTGCTGTCAAAAAGAGTAAGGCAAACTTTTTCATCATTATACTCCCATTAATTATTGAAGAGGCTTTTAGCCCAGAGGTGCAATTTCGGGTAAGAAAATCCCTGACGAAATAATATCCGCCAGTTTGCTTAAACAGGGTGATTAAATTGTGTAAGCGGGACGTTCCTCAGTGCTTACCTTTAAAAAGTCTAGTCGGTAACCTGATTATTGCAAATATCACCCGCACAACTGAACCGCTGCGGGAATTTACACCCCTGGCACTTCGGGCTACATTGGGCGGGTTGTGTCCGGCGGGCGCCGGGCCAGAAATAATATGGAATCAGTATGAATTACCAGAACGATGACTTACGCATCAAAGAAATTAAAGAGCTGTTACCTCCGGTTGCGCTGCTCGAAAAATTCCCGGCGACCGATCGTGCTGCACAGACCGTCTCACAGGCCCGTCAGGCGATTCACCAGATACTGCAGGGCAGGGATGATCGCCTGCTGGTGGTGATTGGCCCCTGTTCTATTCACGATCCTGACGCGGCCAAAGAGTATGCCGGTCGCCTGCTGGCGCTGCGCGATGAGCTGAAGGGCGAACTCGAAGTGGTGATGCGCGTCTATTTCGAGAAGCCACGCACCACCGTGGGCTGGAAAGGGCTGATCAACGATCCCTATATGGACAACAGCTATCAGCTTAACGATGGCCTGCGCCTGGCGCGCAAACTGCTGCTGGATATTAACGACAGCGGCTTACCGGCAGCGGGCGAGTTTCTGGATATGATTACCCCGCAGTATGTGGCTGACCTGATGAGCTGGGGCGCAATTGGTGCGCGAACCACTGAATCTCAGGTACACCGCGAGCTGGCTTCGGGTCTCTCCTGTCCGGTCGGTTTCAAAAACGGCACCGACGGCACGATCAAAGTGGCGATTGATGCGATAAACGCAGCGGGTTCGCCGCACTGCTTCCTCTCTGTAACCAAGTATGGCCACTCCGCAATTGTCGAAACCGGCGGTAACGGCGACTGCCATATCATCCTGCGCGGCGGCAAAGAGCCGAACTACAGCGCGCAGCATGTGGCCGCGGTGAAAGAGGGGCTGGCGAAAGCGGGTCTGCCTCAGCAGGTGATGATCGACTTCAGCCACGCTAACAGCAGCAAGCAGTTCAGGCGTCAGATGGATGTCGCAAATGATGTCGCGCAGCAGCTGAGTGGCGGAGAGCAGGCGATTATCGGTGTGATGATCGAGAGTCATCTGGTGGAAGGCAATCAGAGCCTGGAGAGCGGTGAGCCGCTGGTCTATGGCAAAAGCGTCACTGACGCCTGCATCGGCTGGGAAGACACAGACAACGTGCTGCGTCAGCTGGCGGCAGCGGTAAAACAGCGTCGCGGCTAGGCCATCGGCGTTCAGGCGCCTGCATGCTGCCCAATAAAAAAGGCCAGACGACAGTCTGGCCTTTTTGCCTTTCAGCGCAGAATTACTTCGCTTTACCCTGATTCGCAACGGCTGCGGCTTTTGCGGCAATCTCGTCCTGGTCGCCCAGATAGTAACGTTTCAGTGGTTTGAAGTTTTCATCGAACTCATACACCAGCGGAACGCCGGTCGGGATGTTCAGTTCGAGGATCTCATCTTCGCTCAGGTTATCCAGATATTTTACCAGCGCGCGCAGGGAGTTACCGTGTGCAGCGATAATCACTTTCTCACCGCTTTTGATGCGCGGCAGAATTGTGTCGTTCCAGTAAGGGATCACGCGGTCGATGGTCAGCGCCAGGCTCTCGGTAGTAGGCAGCTGCTCCGGCGTCAGTTTCGCATAACGCGGGTCATGGCCAGGGAAGCGCTCATCGGCACGATCCAGCTCTGGCGGAGTAACGGCAAAGCCGCGACGCCACTGCTTAACCTGCTCATCGCCATATTTCGCAGCGGTTTCCGCTTTGTCCAGACCCTGCAGCGCACCGTAGTGACGCTCGTTCAGACGCCAGGTTTTCTCAACCGGCAGCCAGGCCTGATCCAGCTCATCCAGCACGTTCCACAGCGTGTGAATTGCACGCTTCAGTACGGAAGTGTAAGCAAAATCAAAAACAAAGCCCTCTTTCTTCAGCAGCTGTCCCGCTGATTTGGCTTCGCCACGACCTTTCTCAGAAAGGTCAACATCATACCAACCGGTAAAGCGGTTTTCGTTGTTCCACTGGCTTTCGCCGTGTCGCACCAGAACCAGCTTAGTTACAGCCATAGCTTAACTCCTTAATACTGTGATGTTTCTGTGAGATTGGAAACCTGCTGCTGCCCGCCTGACACACGAGCTGATAGCGCCATACCATAACGGAAAAGCGGGCAGCGCGTAAGCCTGTGTGTGACGCACTGCGCGTTTTTCAGCCGGCCGCTCAGCGTGGCGTGAAGCGATAACGCGTCACGGATTCCCAGCGGTCTCCCGGCTGCAGCCAGCAATCGGGCTGAGGCCACTCAGTGTGATTGGGCGAATCCGGTAAAAATTCGCTCTCCAGCGCGATGCCCTGAAAGGCAGTATAGCGCCCCTGTTCGCGGGCACGCGTCCCGGCCAGATAGTTACCGGTGTAGAACTGCAATGCCGGCGCCGAGGTGGTCACGCTGAGCTGTAATCTGCCATCTTCCGACCAGAGTTCCGCTGCGGGCTGGGTGGCATCGCCTGCGCTGTTCAGCAGGAAGGCGTGATCGTAGCCCTTCACGGCCCGCTGATCTTCGTCTGCCAGGAAATCCTGCGCGACAACTTTGGCGTGGCGGAAATCGAAACTGGTGTCGGCAACCGCTTTCAGCGGCGCATTCGGAATGCCTTCGCTGTCGACCGGCAGATAATGGTCGGCGTGCAGTTGTAAGCGATGCTGGCGGGCGTCGCCATGATGCGCATCAAGGTTGAAGTAGGCATGGTTGGTCAGGTTGACCGGGCAGGGCTGATCGCAGCGCGCTGCATAGTGGATACTCAGGCAGTTCTGATCATCCAGCTGATAGCGTAAATCGGCAATCAGATTACCCGGATAGCCCTGATCGCCATCCGGCGAATCGAGGCGGTAGTGCACCTCGCTGTCGCTCTGACTGACGATCTGCCAGCGGCGCTTATCAAATCCCTCGGGGCCGCCATGCAGCTGATGCGCCCCCTGGTTTGGCACCAGCTGGCGATTCATTTTACTGAGCTTCGCCCCGGCGATACGGTTTGCATAGCGGCCCACCGTCGCGCCCAGATAGGCATCCTGATGAAGGTAGTCAGAAGGGGTGGCGCAGCCGAGCAGGGCTTCACGCACCGTGCCATCCTGCATCGGCACACGGGCAGAGAGCCAGGTGGCCCCCCAGTCCATAAAGGTCACGAGCATACCCTTGGCATTGCGCAGCACCGTGATACGCCACGGCTGACCGTCGGGCGCGTGGGAATTGACGTCATTCAGCATGGGCCAGCTCCTTCGGAGGCTTTACAGACGTAGAAGGTTTCTTTAATGCCGGTCTGCGCTTCATACTGCTCCGCCACGGCTGCTTTCACCTGCTCAACCCGATCCTGCGGCATCAGGGCAACGATACAGCCACCGAAACCGCCGCCGGTCATGCGGACGCCGCCATGCTCGCCGATCTGCGCCTTGACGATCGCGACCAGCGTATCGATTGGCGGCACGGTGATCTCAAAATCGTCACGCATTGAGGCGTGCGATTCAGCCATCAGCTCGCCCATGCGCGTCAGGTCGCCCCGGGTCAGCGCATCGGCCGCTTCCAGCGTGCGGGCGTTTTCGGTCAGGACGTGACGCACACGTTTTGCCACCTGTGGATCGAGCTGCGATTCTGCTGCCTCGAACTCCGCCAGCTCAACGTCACGCAGCGCCTTTTTATTAAAGAAACGCGCCCCCGCCTCGCACTGTTCACGGCGGGTGTTGTATTCGCTGCCGACCAGGGTACGACGGAAGTTAGAGTTGATAATCACCACGGCGACATCATCGGGCATCGAAACCGGACGGGTGCCGAGCGTGCGGCAGTCAAGCAGCATCGCATGATCTTTCTGGCCCAGTGCGGAGATCAGCTGATCCATGATGCCGCAGTTACAGCCCACGAACTGGTTCTCGGCTTCCTGGCCATTGACTGCGATTGCTGCGCCATCCAGCGGCAGGTTGTAGAGCTGCTGAACCACGGTGCCGACCGCCACTTCCAGCGAGGCGGAGGAGCTGAGGCCTGCACCCTGCGGGACATTGCCGCTGATCACCATATCGATGCCGCCAAAATCGGCATGACGCTGCTGCAGATGTTTCACCACGCCGCGAACATAGTTGGCCCACATTGGCGCCTGCACGCTGACGATCGGCTCATCCAGTGAGAAGGTGTCCTGCGCATTCTCATAGTCTGCGGCGACAACGCGGATCTGACGGTCGTCACGACGGGAGCAGGCGATCACGGTCTGATAGTCAATGGCGCACGGCAGCACAAAGCCATCGTTGTAGTCGGTATGCTCGCCAATCAGGTTAACGCGGCCCGGCGCCTGAATGGTGTGCGTGGCGGCGTAACCAAAGGTGTCAGAGAAAAGCTGCTGCGTGATGGTTTTTAAGCTCATTGTTGTGCCTCACGGAAGTGAACGTCGCTGACAGAACGCAGACGTTCCGCCGCCTGTTCCGCCGTTAAATCGCGTTGGGTTTCGGCCAGCATCTCATAGCCGACCATAAATTTACGCACCGTTGCTGAGCGCAGCAGCGGCGGATAGAAGTGCGCATGCAGCTGCCAGTGGTCGTTGGCTTCGCCGTTGAACGGCGCACCGTGCCAGCCCATGGAGTAGGGGAAGGAGCACTGGAACAGGTTGTCATAGCGGCTGGTCAGCTTCTTGAGTGCTAAAGCCAGGTCAGTGCGCTGCGCCTCGTTAAGGTCTGTCAGACGTCTGACGTGCGCTTTGGGCAGCAGCAGCGTTTCGAATGGCCAGGCGGCCCACCACGGTACCACGGCCAGCCAGTAGTCCGTTTCCACCACGGTGCGGCTGCCATCCCGCCGCTCACGCGCGAGATAATCGACCAGCATCGGTGAGCCTTTTTTAGCGAAGTAGTCGCGCTGGTGGTCATCTTCGCGCTGCGCTTCGTTCGGCAGGAAGCTATTGGCCCAGACCTGACCGTGTGGATGCGGGTTAGAGCAGCCCATCGCCGCGCCTTTGTTCTCGAAAACCTGCACCCACGGATAGTGCTGACCCAGTTCGGCGGTCTGCGTCTGCCAGGTGCGCACCACCTCTTCCAGCGCGCTCAGCGACATCTCCGGCAGGGTTTTGCTGTGATCGGGTGAGAAACAGATGACCCGACTGGTGCCACGGGCGCTTTCACAACGCATCAGCAGATCGTCGCTCTCCGGCGCGTCGGGCGTGTCGGTCATCAGCGCCGCAAAGTCATTGGTGAAGACATAGGTGCCAGAATAGTCCGGATTTTTGTCGCCGGTAATGCGGGTGTTGCCGGCACACAGGAAGCAGTCGGGATCGTGGCTCGGTAACGTATTCACCGCCGGCGTTTCCTGCGCACCCTGCCACGGACGTTTTGCCCGATGCGGTGAAACTAAAATCCATTGATCAGTCAATGGGTTGTAACGGCGATGCGGATGATCGACCGGGTTGAATTTGTCCATGTGAGATCCTGGTAAGCGTCAAAAGCCAAAAAAGCATCCATAAAAAATAACATATCAGCACGCCCGAAAGCGTGATCAAGTCTGGATAAATGGTATCGTTTACACAAGCTGACTATTCTTATTTTATGGCATTGCGCGGGTTTCTGGCACGCCAAAAGCGAGGCTCAATGGTAACGCTTACATTCAGGCGGGGCAGAACGCCGCTGCTGCGGCGCGCATAAGGCGGGGCGTTAGCGCAACGTCTCCTGCCGGTAGTGATAGCCCTCGTCGTGCGGCACAAAGCTCAGGCGATGGGTTATGCAGCCGGGCGCATCTTCGGCATGATGAGAAACAAACAGCAGTTGCGTGCGTCCTTCGCCAATCAGCACATCGACAAAGCGTCGCACCAGCTGGCGATTAAGCGGATCCAGCCCCTGCAGCGGCTCATCGAGAATCAGCAGCGTTGGATGTTTCACCAGCGCGCGGGCAATCAGCACCAGCCGCTGCTGTCCCCATGACAAAGAATGGAAAGGCGCATCGCCCAGACGGTCATCCATCCCCAGCAGCGTCAGCCACTGCTGCGCCAGCGCCTTCTGCCGGTCAGAGGCGGCCTGATAGAGGCCGATCGAGTCAAAAAAGCCTGACAGAATCACGGTCCGGACATTGGTGCTGACGCGGTAATCAAGATGCAGACTGCTGCTGACATAGCCAATATGCTGCTTAATCTCCCAGATGGTTTCGCCGCTGCCGCGACGGCGACCAAACAGCGTGAGATCGTTGCTATAACCCTGCGGATGATCGCCGGTGACCAGGCTTAACAGGGTTGATTTTCCGGCACCGTTCGGCCCAACGATCTGCCAGTGTTCACCTGCGCTGACCTGCCAGTTCAGCCCGCTGATGACGGGGATGTCGTGATAGGCGACGATGCCGTCGCGCAGGATCACGCGCGGCACCTCATCCCCCAGACCGGGCAGCTGATCCGGCACATCCGCCTCCGGCAACGCCATTCCCATCAGCTGTTCACTGTGTGCCAGCTGCGCCACCAGCGCCTCGGTGAGAATGGCCTGGCGCGGCCCGCTGTGGGTCAGCGTACACTCTGCCAGCACACCCACCTGCTGAATGAAGTCGGGGATGTCATCGAAGCGATTGAGCACCAACACCAGGGTAAAGTCAGGCTGTTGCAGGCTGCGCAGCGTGTCGGTCAGGCTGGCGCGCGACGTCACATCCAGACCGTCAAACGGCTCATCGAGGATCAGCAAATCGGGCTGGTTCATCAGCGCCTGACAGAGCAGGGTCTTGCGGGTTTCACCGGTTGAAAGGTATTTAAAGCGACGCGACAATAGCGGTCCGATACCAAACTGGTGGGCAAGCTGTTCGCACCGGCCTGGATCGCTGACCTCCGCCTGAATGACCTCTGCCACGGTCAGTCCGGTGTCCTCTTCTCCTTCACTGAGCATGTCGGTGTTGTTGCGCTGCCACTCCTGCGCCACCAGCGTCTGCAGCTGCTCCAGCGACAGCCGTACCGGCCGGACGAACGTACTGCGGACAGAACCGCTCAGCGGCGGAAGTTCACCGGAAAGAGCACGGGCCAGCGACGATTTGCCGCTGCCGTTGGCGCCGACAAACGCCCAGCTCTCGCCACGCTGGAGATTCAGCGTATCGAGACGCAGCACCCGGGTATCACTCAGACGAAACGTGCCTTGCGAAATGTGCAATGAAGCCATGATATGTTCCATTTTTTGCATCGTATGAGTGAGTTGTAACCATTGCCCGTGGTGAAGTCAAATCAGGCGTCAGAGCAGGGTGGCGACGATCGCCTCCTCCGCATTAAAACTGGCGAACACGGCGTCGCCAGGCTGCAGCGCCAGCTCATGAAGCCGGTCGTTGCTCAGGGTCGCACACAGGGTTTCGCCGCTGGCGAGCTGCATCAGCAGTTCGCTTCTCTGCTCACCAGGCTCAATGGCGGTCAGGGTGGCCGCCAGCTGATTATCCTGCTCTGTGGTGTCGCGACTGACCCGGATCCACGGGGCCTTGATCAGCACCAGCACTTCTTTACCCGTGGCCAGCTGCAGGCGATCGGCACTGCGCTGGGTCAGCGCCACGCTGAGTTGCGTCACGCCATCGGCCAGCTGAATGATCAGATGCTGCACGACCTGGCGGGCATCGTTGCTAATGACGGTACCAAAGAGCTGATTGCGGGCGCTGGTCTGCAGCGAGAAACGGGCGATGGCGGCCAGCATACTGTCAAGCGGCAGCGTATCCTGCTGCAGGGCATCGAAGGCTTTCTGCTGAATCTGCTCCATCAGCTGGAACAGCTGAATCAGACGCTCACCGTAGCGGGTCAGCGTGGCGCCGCCGCCGCCTTTACCGCCGGTGGCTCGCTCGACCAGGGTTTCATCCGCCATCTGGTTCATCTCATTGATCGCATCCCAGGCACTTTTGTAGCTGATGCCGGCCAGCTTTGCGCCCTGACTGATCGATCCTGTCTGCTGAATCCGTTTCAGCAGCGCAATACGTCGCGGATCGGCAAACAGTTTCTGGTGTAAACGGATATGAAGGGACAGTTCGGCTTCCATGACGGCTCCGGCAAAGGGTTAAGGCGAAGGCCGATGATAGCGGCGTTTTGTGACCAAAGTAAAAGCACGAAAAGGGCTGCGCAAAATTTTACTGACCCGTTACAATCACTTCTTTGTTCGCAGAGTGAGACTCTCCATGCTGGAATTACTGAAAAGCCTCGCCGTGGCGATCCTGATGGTCCCTGTGGTAATGGCGCTGATGCTGGGTATGATTTATGGCCTGGGTGAAGTGTTCAATATCTTCTCGAAAGTGGGTCATCGCGAAAAATCTTCCGCCCGTTCGCACAACTGATATCTGCCACGCCTGCCGTCTGTGCGGGCGTGGTCGTTTCTGCCTCGCTTCTGCTCAATCTTCTCTCTCTTTTGCCGATAATTGCATGACGCTGCCCGAACCGGCGTTGTATCATCCGCTACACAACGAATAGCCGGAGAGCATCATGTCATTATCGCTACATCGCTGGGGCCTGGCGGCGCTGGTCACCGTTTCGCTGGCCGGGCAGGCCGTGGCGGCCGATAACATTACCCTGTTTGCGGCGGCTTCCCTGACCAACGCCGTTCAGGACATTGCGACTCAGTATCAAAAGGAAAAAGGGGTGAAAGTCGTCGCCGCTTTTGCCTCCTCGTCAACGCTGGCGCGGCAGATTGAGCAGGGCGCGCCTGCCGATCTCTTTATCTCTGCCGATCAGCAGTGGATGGACGATGCGGTGGCGAAAAAAAGTGTCATTACCCGCAGCCGCGTTACCCTGCTGGGCAACGATCTGGTGCTGGTTGCGCCTCGCAGTGCTGAAGCCCGCGCGGTCACGCTGAACGCAAAGACCGACTGGAAAACGCTGCTGCACGGTGAACGGCTGGCGGTCGGTGATCCGGACCACGTTCCGGCGGGGATCTATGCGAAAGAGGCGCTGCAGTCGCTGGGGGCCTGGCCGGTGGTGGCGCCGCTGTTAGCGCCTGCCAGTAACGTACGGGCGGCGCTGGCGCTGGTCGAGCGTGATGAAACGCCTTACGGCATTGTCTACGGCTCCGACGCGGTCGTCAGTGATAAGGTTGCGGTCGTGGGGCGTTTTCCGGCCACCAGCCACAAGCCCGTGGAATATCCGCTGGCGATTGTGAAGGATCGCGACACGGCCAGCGTGAAAGCGTTTTATGATTATCTGAAAGGGCCGCAGGCTGCGGCGATCTTCAAACACTACGGGTTTACACCGACGAAATGATACTCAGCGATCCCGAATGGCAGGCGGTAGTGCTTAGCCTTAAAGTCTCTGGCATAGCCGTGCTTGGCAGTCTGCCGTTTGGCATCCTGATGGCGTGGATTCTGGTGCGCTGCCGTTTTCCCGGTAAGGCGCTGCTCGACAGCCTGATCCACCTGCCGCTGGTGCTGCCGCCGGTCGTGGTGGGCTATCTGCTGCTGATTACCCTTGGCCGCCGTGGCATCATCGGAGAAAAGCTGTTCGACTGGTTCGGGTTCAGCTTCGCATTCAGCTGGCGCGGGGCCGCACTGGCATCGGCTGTGATTGCGTTTCCGTTGATGGTGCGCGCCATCCGTCTGGCGCTGGAGGCGGTGGATATCCGGCTGGAGCAGGCGGCACGCACGCTGGGCGCTGGGCGCTGGCGGGTCTTTCTGACCATCACGCTGCCGCTGACCCTGCCGGGCGTAATCGTCGGCACGGTGCTGGCCTTTGCCCGCTCGCTGGGCGAGTTCGGCGCCACCATCACCTTTGTCTCAAATATTCCCGGCGAGACGCGCACGCTGCCGCTGGCGATGTATACCCTGATTGAAACGCCTGGCGCGGAAGGGGCGGCGGCGCGGCTCTGCGTTATCGCTATCGTGCTGGCGCTGGCCTCGCTGCTGGCGTCGGAATGGCTGGCACGGCAGGGCCGTAAGCGGATGGGGAACTGATGCTCTCACTTAACGTTATTCAGCAGCAGGGCGACCACCGGCTGGAGGTTGACCTGCAAATCCCGGCCAGGGGGATCACCGCCATCTTTGGCGTCTCCGGTGCCGGGAAAACCTCCCTGATCAACGCCATCAGCGGCCTGACGCAGCCGCAGCACGGACGCATTCAGTTAAACGACCGTCTGCTGTTTGACGCCGATCAGCACGTATCGCTGCCGCCGGAGAAGCGGCGCATCGGCTACGTGTTTCAGGATGCGCGGCTGTTTCCACACTATCGGGTGCGGGGCAACCTGCAATATGGTATGGCCCCGGCAATGAAAGCGCAGTTCGATAACCTGGTGTCGCTGCTGGGTCTGGAGGCGCTGCTGCCCCGTTTCCCCTCGTCGCTGTCGGGCGGTGAAAAACAGCGGGTGGCGATAGGCCGTGCGCTGCTGACCGCACCGGATATGCTGCTGCTGGATGAGCCGCTGGCGTCGCTGGATCTGCCACGCAAACGGGAACTGATGCCCTATCTGCAAAAGCTGGCGAAGCAGGTCGATATTCCCATGCTCTACGTTTCGCACAGCCTGGAGGAGATCCTGCAGCTGGCCGATAACGTGCTGGTGCTGGATGCGGGCAACGTTAAAGCTTTTGGTCCGCTGGAGCGGGTCTGGAGCAGCAGCGCGATGCGGCCGTGGCTGCCGGTAAGCGATCTGACCAGCGTGCTGCGGGTACAGGTGCTGGAACAGCATCCCGACTATCCGATGACTGCACTGTCGCTGGGCGATCAGCACATCTGGGTCAGCCGGGTGAATCAGCCGGTTAAAACCCCCCTGCGTATTCGCATCGCCTCGGCCGATGTCTCACTGGCACTGCAACCGCCGCAGCACAGCTCTATCCGCAATATCTTACCGGCACAGGTGGTGGAGCTGCTGGAGGTCGGGGATCAGGTCGAGGTAAAACTGCGTATCGGTATCAGCGAACTCTGGGCGCGCATCACGCCGTGGGCGCGTGATGAGCTGGGCATCCGGCCCGATCAGTGGCTGTATGCCCAGATAAAGAGCGTCTCGGTGACGCCCTGATTACAGCACGTACTGATAGAGGGTGTCGGCAATGCCGGGTTCCAGGTTGGTGCCGATAACCTTTTTCGCCCGTGCCCGGATGGCCTCATCAGCATTGCCCATCGCCACGCCGAGTCCGGCCGTTTCCAGCATGCTGAGGTCGTTATAGTTATCCCCGAACGCAATCACATCATCCATGGTGAGGCCCAGTGATTCGACCCACTGCGCCAGCCGTCTGCCTTTGCTGTTGCCGCCTCTGGCGATATCCACCTGATCATGCCAGGACCACTCACACGCCAGGCCCAGCTCCGCTTCAACCAGGCTGGCAAACTGCTGCAGTTCCGGAATATTTTGGTGTGACAGGGCAAACTTCCAGATCGCACCGGCGTCACGCGCGGCCTGCGCTAAGTCGGGCACCTGACGGAACAGCGGACGCTGGTGCGCAGGCAGCGATTCAGCCCATTTCAGCGTGCGCGTCACATGGCCGGTGGGCGTCTGATAGAGCATCGCATCATCCACATAGAGCAGCCCGTGGATCTGCTGACGGTCCAGCATCTCAATGACCTGTAAGGCCTGCGCCGGTTCCAGCGGGTCGGCGGCCAGCACCTTTTTCGCCTGATAATCATACAGGTAAGTACCATTACAGCAGATGGCGGGTGTATCCAGTTGTAATGCCTGATAAAAAGGGTGAATGGCGCAGTGATGGCGTCCGGTAACGATAGCCACATGCACACCCGCCTGGCGTGCCTGGTTCAGGGCGTCAACAGACTGTGGCAGAATCGTTTTAGCGGGGGTCAGCAGGGTGCCGTCGAGGTCGAGGGCAATGACACGGTAGCGCATTAATCCTTCCATTTTTCCAGGTTTGCAGGAGGCAGAGTCTACACCTGACTACGGCCCGGAGACAAAAAACCGGACACAAATGATTTCAGCGCAGGGTAGTAAAACACGCTACAGTGATTCACAGTTCATGATCAGGCAGCAAAAAAGGAGAATGCATGAAACAGGTTGTTTACACCGCCAGTCCCGAGAGCCAGCAGATTCACGTCTGGCAGATGAATGAAGAGGGCGGACTGACGTTGCTTCAGGTGACGGATGTCGCCGGCCAGGTTCAGCCGATGGTGGTGAGTCCGAAACGCGATTTTCTCTATGTCGGTGTACGTCCTAACTTCCGCGTGCTGGCGTTCCGTATCGCCGCCGATGGCACACTGACCGAGGCAGGCCAGGCGCCGCTGCCCGGCAGCCCAACCCACATCTCCACCGATCATCAGGGCCGGTTCCTGTTCTGCGGCTCTTACAATGATGCCTGCGTCAGCGTCAGCCCGATCGATGAAGCGGGCATCCCGCAGGCACCGCTGCAGGTCATTAACGGCCTGGACGGCTGTCACTCCGCCAATATTGATAATGACAACACGACGCTCTACGTTCCGGCACTGAAGCAGGACCGCATCTGCCTGTTTGCCCTGAGTGAAGCAGGTGAACTGACCCCGCGCCCGCAGGCACAGGTAACGACGGTGGAAGGCGCAGGCCCGCGCCACATGCAGTTCCATCCGGGCGGTCAGTACGCCTACTGCGTGAACGAGCTCGACAGCACGGTTGAGGTCTGGGCGCTAAATAACGGTGAAGGTGAAGCCGAAAGTGTGCAGACACTGGATATGATGCCGCCGGACTTTAGCGGCACGCGCTGGGCCGCCGATATTCATCTGACGCCTGATGGCCGCTTCCTCTACGCCTGCGATCGCACCAGCAGCACGCTGGCGATCTTCAGCGTCAGCGAAGTGGGGGACGAGCTGACCCTGGAAGGCTTCCAGCCAACTGAAACCCAGCCACGCGGCTTTAATATCGATCACAGCGGACGTTTTCTGGTGGCCGCAGGGCAGAAATCTCACCACATCGAAGTCTATGCGATTAGCGAACCGAAAGGGTTGCTGCAGCCGCTGGGACGCTATGCGGTAGGGCAGGGGCCGATGTGGGTGGTGATCCACGCGCTGCAGGCGTAAGCCGCCACAAAAAATGCCACTCCCGGCCGGGAGTGGCGTGAAGGTCTGCTGCAGACACCGCGAACAACGTCAGATTCAGACGTCCAAATCGCCATTTCTGGCTCGCGGTGCCTTCCTCCTCCAGCCCTGTTCCCGGCTCAATTACTGATAGTTCACGGTCAGCGAGGCGCTCGCCAGCGCGTGGAAATGCACATTAAAGCCGACCATCGCGCCGCTGGCACCCTCATCCACCTCAATCGTCTCCACATCCAGCGCATGTACGGTGAAGATGTAGCGATGGGTTTCGCCCTGTGGCGGCGCGGCGCCACCGTAGCCCGCCTGACCGAAATCGGTACGGGTCTGGATCGCCCCGGCAGGCAGGGAGGCCTTGCCGGAACCGGCGCCCTGCGGCAGCGTCGTGGTGCTGGCCGGAATATTGGCTACCACCCAGTGCCACCAGCCGGAGCCGGTCGGCGCATCAGGATCGTAGCAGGTCACCACAAAACTTTTGGTGCCTTCGGGTGCTTCTTCCCAGGCCAGATGGGGAGAGATATTCTCGCCCTGATACCCCATGCCATTGAAAACATGCTTTTCAGGCATCTTCTCGCCGTCATTAAAATCCTGACTCACAATGCGCATTACATCTCCTCAATTGTCGATGAATAGTCTTTCATCATAACCAAAAGCGCCATCTGTGCCAGGGGGACCACCCGCCTCAGCCGCTAAAATGTTGCGTATGCGCCAGCGCACCACCGATCGCCTGCACCAGCTGACTCAGCGCCTGCGGAGTAATGATGTAGGGCGGCATCAGGTAGATCAGTCGGCCAAACGGCCGGATCCAGACGCCCTGTTCCACAAAGAACTGCTGCAGCGCCGCCATATTGACCGGCTGATGCGTCTCCACCACGCCAATCGCGCCCAGTACGCGAACATCGGCCACCTGCGGTGAGCTGCGCAGCGGCAGCAGTTCAGCCCGCAGCTGCTGTTCGATACGCGCCACCTGCTGCTGCCAGTGCCCCTCCGCCAGCATGGTCAGACTCTCTGCCGCCACCGCGCAGGCCAGTGGATTGCCCATAAAAGTCGGGCCATGCATAAAGCACCCGGCCGCGCTGCGGCTGATGGTATCGGCCACCTCACGGGTGGTCAGCGTCGCGGAGAGCGTCATCATGCCGCCGGTCAGGGCTTTGCCGACGCAGAGAATATCCGGCGTGATGCCCGCATGTTCACAGGCAAACAGTTTGCCGGTGCGGCCAAAACCGGTGGCGATCTCATCAGCGATCAGCAGCACGCCGTAGCGGTCGCACGCCTCCCGCACCTGCTGCAGGTAGCGCGGATGATAGAGCCGCATGCCGCCTGCGCCCTGCACGATCGGCTCCAGGATCACCGCCGCCAGCTGCCGGTGATGCGTTTCGATAAGCCGGGCGAAATCGTCGAAATCAGCCGGATTCCACGCCTCATCAAAGCCGCAGGCCGGGGCCGTGGCAAAGTGATGCTCGGGCAGATAGCCGCGCCACAGACTGTGCATCGAGTTTTCGGGATCGCACACCGACATCGCGGCAAAGGTATCGCCGTGATAGCCGCGTTTCAGCGTCAGAAACTGCTGACGGGTCTCGCCCCGTCCCAGCCAGTACTGCAGCGCCATCTTCATCGAGACTTCCACCGCCACCGAGCCGGAGTCGGCCAGGAAAACGCATTCCAGCGGATCGGGCGTCATTGCCACCAGCTGGCGGCAGAGCGCCACCGCCGCCGGGTGGGTAATGCCGCCAAACATAACGTGCGACATCTGCGAAGCCTGCGCCGTCAGCGCCCGGTTCAGGCGCGGATGGTTGTAGCCGTGGATTGCCGCCCACCAGGAGGACATGCCGTCTACCAGCTCACGCCCATCGGCCAGCTGCAGCTGAAAACCGTGCGCGGCGACCACCGGAAAGCAGGGCAGCGGATCCTGCATCGAGGTGTAGGGATGCCAGATATGCTGGCGGTCAAAGCGGGCATCATCTGCCGAAAAAACGGGGATAGTCATCGGAGTTGTAAACCAAAATAAAAAAATATAGTTTACAAGTATAACCCTGCTTTTCGTCGGGATGACACCCTTTTCTGGAGTAAGTAATGGCCCAACGCTGGACAATTGCACAGGCGCAAGCCCTGTTTGACGCACCTTTTCTTGAACTGATGTTTAAAGCGCAGCAGGTGCATCGTGAGCACTTCGATCCGCGCCAGGTGCAGGTCAGCACCCTGCTGTCGATCAAAACCGGCGCCTGTCCGGAAGATTGCAAATATTGCCCGCAGAGCGCGCGCTACAAGACCGGTCTGGAGTCGGAACGTCTGATGGAAGTCGAGGAGGTTCTGACCTCTGCGCGTCAGGCGAAAGCCGCCGGATCCACCCGTTTCTGCATGGGCGCGGCGTGGAAAAATCCTCACGAGCGCGACATGCCCTATCTGGAAAAGATGGTGGAAGGCGTGAAAGCGATGGGGATGGAAACCTGCATGACGCTGGGCACGCTCAGCGAGCAGCAGGCGCAGCGGCTGGCGGGCGCGGGCCTGGATTTCTACAACCATAATCTCGACACCTCGCCGGAGTTCTATGGCTCCATCATCACCACCCGCAGCTATCAGGAGCGACTGGATACGCTGGGCAAAGTGCGCGATGCCGGAATTAAAGTCTGTTCAGGCGGCATCGTCGGCCTGGGCGAAACCGTAAACGACCGCGCCGGGCTGCTGGTGCAGTTAGCCAATCTGCCAACGCCGCCGGAGAGCGTGCCGATCAACATGCTGGTCAAGGTCAAAGGCACGCCGCTGGCTGATAACGACGATGTGGAGCCGTTCGATTTTATCCGCACCATCGCGGTGGCGCGCATCATGATGCCGACCTCGCACGTCCGTCTGTCGGCGGGTCGTGAGCAGATGAGCGAGCAGACCCAGGCGATGTGCTTTATGGCCGGGGCTAACTCGATTTTCTACGGCTGCAAACTGCTGACCACGCCGAATCCGGAAGAGGATAAAGACCGTGTGCTGTTCCGCAAGCTGGGGCTGAACCCGGAGCATACGCATACTCCGCACGGCGATCAGCAGCAGGCGCAGCAACTCAGCGAGCAACTCTCTCATGCCGACACCGAACAGTTCTACAACGCGGCGCTGTAATGAGCTGGCAGCAACGACTCCGGCAGGCGCTGGCGCAGCGCCGTGCGGCGGACGGCTGGCGGCAGCGTCAGGTCATTGAGCAGCAGTCGACCCGCACGCTGCGGAGCGGTGGCCGCGACTATCTCCACTTCTCCAGCAATGACTATCTTGGCTTAACCCGGCATCCGGCGGTGATTGCCGGCTGGCAGCAGGGCGCGGCGCTGGCAGGCGCAGGCGCGGGCGCCTCAGGGCATGTCACCGGCTATCACCGCCAGCATGCCGATCTGGAGGCGCAGCTGGCGGCGTGGCTCGGTTATGACCGGGCGCTGCTGTTCATCTCCGGTTTTGCAGCGAATCAGGCGGTGATCCATCTGCTGGGGGAGAAGGACGACCGTATCCTGGCAGATAAGCTCAGCCACGCCTCGCTGCTCGACGCCGCCAGCCACAGCCCGGCTCAGCTGCGCCGCTTCACCCATAACGCACCGGAGAGTCTGGCGGCCCGGCTCGCCGCCCCCTGCGCCGGTGAGACGCTGGTGGTGACGGAAGGGATCTTCAGCATGGATGGCGACAGCGCGCCGCTGGCCGCCCTGACGCAGTTGACGCAGCAGGCCGGAGGCTGGCTGCTGGTGGATGATGCGCACGGCATCGGCGTGGTGGGTGAGCAGGGGCGCGGGAGCTGCTGGCAGCAGGGCGTAAAACCGGCACTGCTGGTGGTCACCTTTGGCAAAGCGTTTGGCGTCAGTGGCGCCGCGCTGCTCTGTGATGCCGACACCGCCGACTACTTTTTACAGTTCAGCCGCCATCTTATCTACTCAACGGCGATGCCCGCAGCCCAGGCGGTCGCGCTGCAGGCGGCGCTGCGCGAAATTCAGCAGGGCGACGCGCTGCGTCAGCAGCTGCAGCAGAATATTGCGCATTTCCGGCGCGGGGCGGCGTCGCTGCCCTGGCAACTGATGCCGTCCGCCAGCGCGATTCAGCCGCTGCAGGTGGGGGAAAACAGCGAGGCGCTGGCGCTCTCCCGGCGACTGGCGGAGGCGGGCTGCTGGGTCAGTGCGATCCGGCCGCCGACTGTGCCGCCGGGCACGGCGCGGCTTCGTATCACCCTGACGGCGGCACATCGCCCGGACGATATCGATCGGTTACTGGAGGCGCTGCATGACGCTGCGGGTTGATAAGCAGGCGGTGGCGCGCGCCTTTGGCCGGGCGGCGGGCGGGTACGATGTCCATGCTGCGCTGCAGCGCCTTAGCGGGGATGCGCTGCTGGCGCGTGCGCCTGCACAGCGCGGTCTGCACCTGCTGGATGCCGGCTGCGGCACCGGCTGGTACAGCCGGCTGTGGCGTGAACGCGGCAAACAGGTGACGGCACTGGATCTCTCTGTTCAGATGCTGCAACAGGCCCGGGAAAACGATGCCGCGCAGCACTATCTGGTCGGAGACATCGACGCGCTGCCGCTCGCGGATAACACGATGGATCTGGTGTGGAGCAATCTGGCGGTGCAGTGGAGTGACGATCTGCCCGGCGCGCTGAGCCAGTTCCGGCGGGTAGTGCGGCCCGGCGGCACGCTGCTGTTCTCTACCCTTGGCGACGGTTCACTGCAGGAGGTGCATGAAGCCTGGTCGCATCTGGATGCCATGCCGCACGCCAACCGCTTTCTCAGCGAGCCGCAGGTTGCCGCAGCCTGTCACGCTCAGCAACTCTGCTGCTCCTCAGAGCGGGTGACGCTGCACTTTCCCGACGCGCTCAGCGCAATGCGCTCACTGAAGGGCATTGGGGCAACTCATCTGCATCAGGGGCGTAACGGACAGATCTTAACCCGACAACGGCTCAGCCAGCTTGAGGCGAACTGGCCGCGCGATCGGTACGGCTATCGCCTGAGTTACCATTTAATCTACGGAGTGAGTACATCATGAAACGCCTGTTTATTACCGGGACTGACACCGAAGTCGGTAAAACGGTCGCCAGCGGCGCTCTGCTGCAGGCCGCTGCCGCCGCAGGCTTCCGCTGCGCAGGCTATAAGCCGGTGGCTTCGGGCTGTGAACTGACGCCGGAGGGCATCCGCAACAGCGATGCGCTGGCGCTGCAACGCTACAGCAATGTGCCGCTGACCTATCAGCAGGTCAATCCGCTGGCGTTTATGGAGCCCACCTCGCCGCATATCGTCAGTGCCGAAGAGGAGAGGCCGATCACCCATCTGGCCATGTCGGCAGGTCTGGCGGCGCTGGAACCCCTGGCGGACTGGATTCTGGTTGAAGGCGCGGGTGGCTGGTATACGCCGCTGTCTGAAACGCACACCTATGCAGACTGGGTGGTCAGCGAACAGCTGCCGGTGGTGCTGGTGGTGGGGATTAAGCTGGGCTGCATCAACCACGCCCTGCTGACCGCAGAGGCGATACGGGCACGCGGTCTGCCGCTGGTGGGCTGGATTGCCAACACCGTCGAGCCGCCGGGCAAGCGTTATACGGAGTATCTTACCAGCCTGAAAAACCGCCTGCCTGCACCCTGCCTGGGCACACTTCCCTGGTTCACCAGGGCGGAACAGCAGGCCGACTGCGGTCACTATCTGACGCTGCCGGACTAAGCGTCAGGCCACGCTTTCCATCCTAATCCGGACCGCGCAGCACAGGCTGATGAACACACTGTCCGCCAGGGTGCTGCGCTGTCCGGCTCCCGCCTGTCAGGCTACGGTCAGCCATTTATCGACGGTATGATCATCGAGTTGCGCCATGCTGCCCTGCGCGACGTTGCGGCCACGGTGCAGCAGCAGAAAGTAGTCAGCCACCCGACGGATCAGCGACAGACGCTGCTCCAGCAGCAGGATGGTCAGCCCGTAGTCGAGGTTAAGCCGACGGATCAGGTTGCCCATCTCCTCTTCCAGCCATGGCGACATGCCGTCGGTTGGCTCATCCAGAATCAGCAGCTTGGGCTGCAGAACCAGCGCGCGCGCCAGGGCCAGTTGCTGCTGTTGATCGATAGGCAGATTGCCACTGCGCTGCTGACGCAGTGAGTAGAGCGCGGGAAAGAGGTCAAACACCATTTCAGGAATAGCGCGATGGCGTTCCTGCTGGCTGGCACCGGCCAGCAGTGCAATCAGGAGGTTATCTTCCACACTCATCTGGGTAAAAATGTGACGCCCCTGCGGAACATAGCCAATGCCCATCTGCGCCCGCTGTTCAGCAGGTTGCAGCAGCAGATCCTCTGGCGGTGAGCCATCCTCTTTCCAGGAGATGGAGCCGCTATTAATCGGCAGCCTGCCCATGATGCAGTTCACCAGCGTGGTTTTACCCATGCCGGGCCGACCCAGAATGCCGGTGCAGGTGCCAGGCGACAGATCCAGGTCCACATCCCACAGGATATGGTTCTGACCGTAAAATTGATTGACCGAACGTAAACTCAGCATCTGACACTCTCCTTCCCGATCATTAGCCTGATTGCTTCCGCTCTCTGTCGTCTGGCAACCCATTCATCGGCAATGGTCGTCTCGCCATTGCCTCTCAGTGCGCACAACATCCGGTGACGCAATGGAGTGCTGCAATTACCAGGCCAGATCCGAAAATGGTCCTGTTTTACGGCTGCAGTAACCTGCTACAGGTGAAAAAAGGTGAGAAAAACTTATCAATTCTCCACGGCAACTACGCACCTGCACTTTTGCAGTGCTGAGAAGCACTGTTTCTGGTGCAGGCGGGCAATAAGGAAGCAGGACAGCTGATTAAGAATTTTAGTGGATGGGTGAAATTTTGCGTGGCGGGGCAGGTGAGAGTCTGAAATTGCAGAATTATCCGTCATGCGCGGCCCGAAATTTAACGGAAAAAAAATTATTTTTAGCGCGACGAGAGAACAGGGAAAAATTATACACAGCTGATGGCGGCGGGGCTGCCATCACTTATCCACCATTCCTGTGGATAAACTTGTGCATTAGGTCATGAAAACCAGTTGGAAGCGAGGAAATACGGGGCCTGGTAACATAATGATGAGAATCTGGCCTTTCAGGCTTTTTCCATTAAAAACAACAGGTTATTAAAAAACAAGCCTGCGAATTCTCTGCCGGGTAACCAGACTGTAATTTTATGACGCTCTATTGACAAATGTTAAATCCGATCCTCGCCTGGGGATAACATTGCGCAATATCGTTAACACAAATTCAGAATGTCTGGCGAAGCGGCAGAGAGTACGCCTGCACACTCCACATTGCACCATTACTGTTTTTATATCCAGTATTTTTTTCTGGCAAAATCACCATAGCGGAGTAAAATAAGTGCCTGCCCGCCGATTTCTCCAGCAGGAACTGCATTCATGAGTAAAGTCTTTAAATTAAACTCCGCTTTTAAACCGTCAGGCGACCAGCCTGAGGCGATACGTCGTCTGGAAGAGGGGCTGGAGGATGGACTGGCCCATCAGACGCTGCTGGGCGTGACCGGCTCCGGTAAAACGTTTACCGTCGCCAACGTGATTGCCGACCTCAATCGCCCGACGATGGTGCTGGCGCCGAACAAGACGCTGGCGGCCCAGCTTTACGGCGAGATGAAAGAGTTTTTCCCGGATAATGCCGTGGAGTTTTTCGTTTCCTACTACGACTACTATCAGCCGGAGGCCTACGTTCCCAGCTCCGACACCTTTATCGAAAAAGATGCGTCGGTGAACGAGCATATCGAACAGATGCGTCTCTCGGCGACCAAGGCGCTGCTGGAACGGCGCGATGTCATCGTGGTGGCTTCAGTTTCAGCCATTTATGGTCTGGGCGATCCCGATCTCTATCTGAAAATGATGCTCCACCTGACACGCGGTATGATCATCGATCAACGCAGCATCCTGCGTCGCCTCTCTGAATTGCAGTACACCCGCAACGACCAGGCGTTTCAGCGCGGCACCTTCCGGGTGCGGGGCGAAGTGATTGACATTTTTCCGGCGGAATCGGACGACATTGCCCTGCGGGTTGAACTCTTTGATGAAGAGGTGGAGCGGCTTTCACTGTTTGATCCGCTGACGGGCCAGGTCGAATCGGTGGTGCCACGCTTCACGATTTATCCCAAGACGCACTATGTGACGCCGCGTGAACGCATCCTCCAGGCGATGGAAGAGATAAAGGTAGAACTGGCGGACCGTCGCCGGGTGCTGCTGGAGAACAACAAGCTGCTGGAAGAGCAGCGCATTACTCAGCGAACCCAGTTTGACCTGGAGATGATGAGCGAGCTGGGTTACTGCTCGGGCATTGAAAACTATTCGCGCTACCTGTCCGCGCGCGGACCGGGTGAAGCACCGCCGACGCTGTTTGATTACCTGCCTGCCGATGGCCTGCTGGTGGTGGATGAGTCCCACGTCACCATCCCGCAGATTGGCGGCATGTACAAAGGGGACCGTGCGCGTAAAGAAACACTGGTGGAGTATGGTTTCCGCCTGCCATCGGCGCTCGATAACCGTCCGATGAAGTTTGAAGAGTTTGAGGCGCTGGCTCCGCAGACCATCTATGTCTCGGCGACGCCGGGCAAATATGAGCTGGAGAAATCGGGCAACGAGGTGGTGGATCAGGTGGTACGTCCCACCGGCCTGCTGGATCCGATCATCGAAGTGCGTCCGGTGGGCACTCAGGTCGACGATCTGCTGTCAGAGATCCGCCAGCGCGTGGCCATCAACGAGCGTATTCTGGTAACGGTGCTGACCAAGCGCATGGCGGAAGATCTCACAGAGTATCTGACCGAGCACGGCGAGAAGGTGCGCTATCTGCACTCGGATATCGACACCGTCGAGCGTATGGAGATTATCCGCGACCTGCGTCTCGGGGAGTTTGATGTGCTGGTGGGCATCAACTTACTGCGTGAGGGACTGGATATGCCCGAAGTGTCGCTGGTGGCGATTCTGGATGCGGATAAAGAGGGCTTCCTGCGCTCTGAGCGCTCGCTGATCCAGACCATTGGTCGTGCGGCACGTAACATCAACGGTAAGGCGATTCTCTACGGCGATAAAATCACCCCGTCGATGGCGCGTGCGATTGAAGAAACCGAACGCCGCCGCGAGAAGCAGCAGCTGCACAACGAGAAAAATGGCATCGTGCCGCAGGGCCTGAATAAGAAGATCACGGATATTCTGGAACTCGGCAACAATGTGGTGAAAACCCGCGGCAAAGCGAAGCCGGCCCGTCCAGGCGAAGCACAGGCGCAGACCGATCTGCTGACGTTAACGCCGCAGGCGTTGCAGAAGAAGATCCACGAACTGGAAGGGCAGATGCAGCAGCATGCGCAGAACCTGGAGTTCGAGCAGGCGGCCAGCGTGCGCGATCAGCTGCATGAGCTGCGCACGCTGTTTATTGCCGCCTCGTAGCGGCGTTAAACGCCCTGAATGGCGTGTTCCAGCGCCACCCGTAACAGCTGGCGGTCGTGACGATAGCGAATGTCGGCGGCCTCCAGCGGTTCACGGACAATCAGGCGGTTTTCAATACCCTGGGTTGCCACCGCAGGCCCGACGACGACGGCATCAATGACCCGCTTACCGATATAACGCTCCATCATCTGCAGCTTGTCGGCGACCGTCAGGCTGGCAGCGGCCGGGCTCAGCTCGCGCCCCAGATTGCCGATAAACACCATGGTTGCAGGTGTGCGACGCAGCGCCTGCGCCATCTCCTCCATTAACAGGATCGGCATCAGGCTGGTGTAAAAGCTGCCAGGCCCGATCAGAATCAGATCCGCGTCACCAATCGCCTGCAGCGCCTCGCGCGTGGGCTGCACGTTAGGGTGCAGCATCAGTTCCTGCGGCGGCTGCTTCATCTCGTCGATCGCGGTTTCGCCGTAAACCATGTTGCCTTCGGCATCCATCGCCACCAGGTCAACCGGCTGCTCGGACATCGGGATCAAAAAAGCATCCACCTTCAGCAGATTACGGATGATATTTATCGCCTCCAGCGGACGCACGCTCAGCTGATCCAGCGCCCGCAGCATCAGGTTGCCGAGGTTATGTCCGGCCAGTTCGCCATTGCCCGAAAAACGGTATTCAAACATGGCCGATGCGACACTGGGTTCCGCAATCAGCTGATTGAGACAGTTGCGCATGTCGCCCCAGGCGATGCCGCCCTCGGCGCGCCGGATACGGCCGGTTGACCCGCCGTTGTCGGTGGTGGTGACGATCCCGGTCAGACGCGAGCCCAGCGGGGAGAGGGCAGACATGACGCGGCCTAAACCATGTCCGCCACCCAGTGCCACAACGCGATCAAGATCGGCCAGTGTGCGATTCATACTTCTCCTTAAAATCCGTTCGCGTGGCGAGGCTCTAAACGCTAAGCCCGCGCGAATGACTTGCGTCAAAATCTGGCGGGTATTTTAACGTATCCTGTCGTGAAAATGCGGTGAAAATTCGATATGTATAAGGTTATATAGCGAAAACAGCACATGGAAGAGTGGCGTAAATCACGCTACCATCATGGTTACCGCGCTGATCAACGGGTCAGCGTACACTCAAGCCTGAATGCCTACGTCTGCGGATAGGGGATTCAGGCCGTAGCCTTCGAGCTGCCAGGGTGCAGGAAGAAATGACTGCATCTCCCAATCTGGAAAGGTGTTCTGGTGTCACAATTTACTGATGCATACGCGCGTAAGTTCTATTACCTGCGCCTGTCGGTCACGGATGTCTGTAATTTCCGCTGTACCTATTGTCTTCCTGACGGCTACAAGCCGCAGGGAATTCGTAACAAAAGCTTTCTCTCACTGGATGAAATCCGTCGCGTCACGCGCGCCTTTGCTGCCGCCGGTACGGAAAAAGTGCGGCTCACTGGCGGCGAGCCGTCGCTGCGCCGCGACTTCACCGACATCATCGCTGCCGTGCGTGAAAATGCCGCGATTCGTCAGATTGCGGTGACCACCAACGGCTACCGGCTGGCACGTGATGTGAAGCAGTGGCGCGAGGCGGGGCTGACTGCGCTCAACGTCAGCGTCGACAGCCTGGATGCCCGTCAGTTTCACGCCATCACCGGCCAGGATAAATTCCATCAGGTGATGAGCGGCATTGATGCCGCGCTGAACGCTGGCTTCCGCCAGGTCAAAGTCAACAGCGTGCTGATGCGCGACCTCAACAGCCGTAATCTCGCCACCTTCCTGGACTGGATCCGCACCCGGCCGATCCAGCTGCGCTTTATTGAGCTGATGGAAACCGGCGATGGCGGCACGCTGTTCCGCGATCAGCATGTTTCCGGCACGGTCATCCGCGATCAGCTGATCGCCCAGGGCTGGCAGCGTCGCGAAAGCGGGCGGAGTGACGGTCCGGCGCAGGTCTTTTATCATCCCGACTATGTCGGTGAAATCGGCCTGATCATGCCTTACGCCAAAGATTTCTGTGCCAGCTGCAATCGCCTGCGGGTGTCGGCGCAGGGCAATCTGCACCTCTGTCTGTTTGGCGATGGTGGTGTGCCGCTGCGCGATCTGCTGGCATCGGACGATCAGCAGGCCGAACTGCAGGCGCGGATTGCCAGCAGCCTGGGACAGAAAAAGCAGACGCACTTCCTGCACCAGGGCAACACCGGCATCACACAGAATCTCTCTTATATTGGTGGCTAATTTCAGGAGGAAGTATGGGTAAATCCGCCAGCGAATTTCAGGCCGTGCAGATTGCGGTGATGACCGTGTCCGATCGTCGCGATGCCAGTAACGACACCTCCGGCGACTATCTGCGCGCCGCCGCCGCGGAAGCGGGCCATGAAGTGGTCGATCACGCCATCGTTCCGGAAAATCTTTATCGCATTCGCGCCACGGTGTCACGCTGGATCGCCAGTGACGATGTACAGGTGGTGATCATCAATGGCGGAACCGGCTTTAATCTGAAAAACAGCACACCGGAAGCGCTGCTGCCGCTGTTTGACCGCGAAATTGACGGGTTTGGCGAACTCTTCCGGATGATCTCCTATGAGGAGATTGGCGGTTCGACGCTGCAGTCGCGCGCCGTTGCCGGTCTGGCTAACGGGACGCTGATTCTGGCCGTGCCGGGATCCACCAGCGCCTGCCGCACGGCCTGGGAGCGGATTATCGCGGATCAGCTCGACGCGCGGACCGCGCCCTGCAATTTTGTCTCACATCTGAAGAAACGGTAAAAACGATAAGTATGTCTCAACTTACACACATTAACGCGGCGGGCGAAGCGCATATAGTGGATGTCTCCGCCAAAGCCGACACCGTGCGCGAAGCACGGGCTGAAGTGCTGGTGCTGATGCAGCCAAAGACGCTGCAGATGATTATTGAAGGCAGTCACCACAAAGGGGATGTGTTTGCCACCGCGCGCATCGCCGGTATCCAGGCCGCGAAACGTACCTGGGAGCTGATCCCGCTCTGCCATCCGCTGATGCTGAGCAAGGTGGAAGTCAATCTGGAGGCGGAACCGGCGCACAGCCGGGTGCGCATCACTTCACTCTGCCGTCTGACCGGTAAGACCGGCGTGGAGATGGAAGCCCTGACGGCCGCCTCGGTGGCTGCGCTGACCATCTACGACATGTGCAAAGCGGTGCAGAAGGACATCGTTATCGACCAGCTGCGTTTAATCAGTAAAAGCGGCGGCAAAAGCGGCGATTTTCAGGCGGTGACGCATGATTAACGTACTGTTCTTCGCGCAGGTGCGTGAGCTGACCGGCACCGCGTCGCTTGAGGTAGCTGCGGGCTATCCGGATGTGGCCTCGCTGCGCGCGGCGCTGGCCGATCGGGACGATCGCTGGGCGCTGGCACTGGAGTCGGGCAGACTGCTGGCTGCCGTGAATCAGACGCTGGTGCCGATGAGTCATCCATTACATGACGGGGATGAAGTCGCCTTTTTCCCGCCCGTGACCGGAGGCTGAGATGGAGACGCAGATTCGGGTTGGCCCCGCGCCTTTCGATATGGCGGAGGCTTACCGCTGGCTGGCGGCCTGTGATGAGGATGGGGCGGTCGTGACCTTTACCGGCAAAGTCCGCAACCATAATCTGGGCGATGACGTCGCCGCGCTGACGCTGGAGCACTATCCCGGCATGACCGAAAAAGCACTGCACGAGATCGTCGGGGCAGCGCGTGAACGCTGGCCGCTGCAGCGCGTCACGGTGATCCATCGCGTCGGTGAGCTGTTTCCTGGCGATGAGATCGTGCTGGTGGGCGTCACCAGCGCCCATCGCGGCAGCGCCTTTTCTGCCGCAGAGTTCATCATGGATTACCTGAAGACCCGCGCACCGTTCTGGAAGCGCGAAGCCACAGAGCAGGGCGACCGCTGGGTGGACGCCCGCGACAGCGACCATCAGGCTGCACAGCGCTGGGAGTAAAACGTCAGGTTCAGCGGGACGCGCACGCTGACCGCTGAGCGATCCCGCCAGCCTGTTATCTCCTCGTTAAGGCTGTTTCAGCTGCTCCGCCGGACCAAACCCTGTCTGACCGTGGCTGTGCTCACCGCCGCCCTCTGTGCGTTTCAGCTGAATCACCTGACCCTGCTGCCAGGCGTTGGCGCCTGCCGCCGCCGGATGCGCGACGATATCCGCCCGTCCGGCCCGGATCGCTTTGGTATCCACGTCAAAGCGGCGATCGCGATCGGCCAGCAGGCGCGAATCCATCTGACCATCCGCGGTAAAGCCCATCATCAGTGCCGGAATGCCGAGCGGCAGCGTTTTATCGCGATCGGTATGCCAGGTGTGCCAGGTTTTGCCGTAGGTGTTCACGATGCGCGTCATCAGGGCGTGGTCGGCGGCCTGTGGCAGGCCCGGTGCAATCAGCGTGCCCGATTTCACCTCATACTGGTGGCTGTGCCACAGCTTCTTCTCTTCAGGCGGAAGCGTTTTAAACAGCCGCTCGCTGATGATGTATTCAACCCCCATCAGCCGCGCGTCGCGCGTGTTGCCGTCGTAAATTACTGCCTGCATCACGTCGTCGTTCAGCACGGTGACATAGTGGTGCGCCTCCATCTGGCCGTTTTTATCGCCGTTGTAAAAATGGAAACCGTCGAGGTAGGTGTTAATGGCCTCAATCGGCGGGCGCGACTGCAGCACGCTGGCGCCGGTCTCCAGGACTTTAAGAGAGGAGGAGGTGGGCGCACCCGGTGAATGCACCTGCGCGGGGGTATTGTTGGCACCACAGCCGCTTAAAAGCAGGCTGAACGCCGCAACTGGCCAGAGTTTAAACATCGTAAGTTCCTTTACCGTTAAAAAAGCTAACCTTAGTTCAGTTCCTGTCTGTCTGCGCAGCGCGGCGATGATAGAGTAGGGTTTTCGTCAATTCTGAGGACAGGCATGTCATTTACTCCGATTCTGCAACGTCTGACACTGGTCGCCGCGCTGGTGCTGGCAGGCTGTAGCAGTAAGAAAACCCCTGAGGCGCCGGTCCGGCAGCCAGAAGATGTTAAAGCGCAAATCCAGCGGCTGCTGCCGCCGCACGTCAGCAATAAAGCGGCGTGGCGAGACGACATCTACACCGCCTTTCGCACGCAGCAGATCGATCCCAGCGCCAGCAATCTCTGTGCGGTAATCGCCGTCGCGGATCAGGAGAGCAACTTCAGCGCCGACGCCGCCGTGCCGGGCCTGTCAAAGATTGCCTGGGCGGAGATTGATCGCCGGGCGGCAAAAGTACACGTGCCTGCTTTTCTGGTGCGCACTGCGCTGCAGATTAAATCGCCTACCGGCGAGAGCTACGCCGCCCGGCTGGATAAAGTACGCAGTGAAAAAGAGCTGAGCGCCATTTTCGACGATCTGATCGATATGGTGCCGATGGGCCAGACGCTGTTTGGTCATCTCAACCCGATCCACACCGGCGGGCCGATGCAGGTCAGCATTGCCTTTGCCGAAGCCCATGCCAGAGGCTATCCGTGGCCCGTCGATGGCACTATCCGGCGTGAAGTCTTCACCCGCCACGGCGGGATCTACTTCGGCACGATGCATCTGCTCGGCTACCCGGCGGACTACACCCAGCCACTTTATCGCTTCGCCGATTTCAATGCGGGCTGGTATGCAAGCCGCAATGCAGCGTTCCAGGCGGCAGTGGCGCGCGCGACCGGCATGAAGCTGGCGCTGGATGGCGATCTGATTCTCTATGGGTCGGACGCGGCGGGCAGCACAGAGCTGGCGGTGCGAACCCTGTCCAGGCAGATTGATATGAGCAACAGCGCAATCCGTCGCGATCTGGAAAAGGGGGATAAGGAAAGTTTCAGCGACAGCACACTGTGGAAACAGGTCTTTACCCTGGCGGATAAGATGGCCGGTCGCCGGTTGCCGCGCGAAATGCTGCCGGGCATTAAGCTCGAAAGCCCAAAAATTACCCGTAATCTCACCACAGCGTGGTTTGCGCAGCGCGTCGACAGTCGCTATCAGCAGTGTCTGTCGCGGCGCTAAGCGGCAGGTTGTGGCGCAGTTGAGCTGAGCTGTGCCACACTTAGAGACGGTTCCGGCAGGCGCGGTGAACGGCTACCCAGCTCCGCGCTCAGCCTCTTCCGGTCGCGCAGACCATGGAGGATGATCCTGCCGGACCCGCAGTTAACCGGCTTCCTGCGGGAAGCGCGTTCTCATTTTAACAAGAGGTGCATCATGGACCGATATCCACGAAATGATTCTATCGTTCAACCCGCCTCGCGTGGGCTGCAGGCCTATATGGCGCAGGTCTATGGCTGGATGACGTGCGGTCTGTTACTGACGGCGTTTGTCTCCTGGTTTGCGGCTCGCACGCCAGCGGTGATGGAGCTGGTGTTTGCTAACCGCATCACCTTCTTCGGGCTGATTATCGCGCAGCTGGCGCTGGTGTTTGTTCTTTCCGGCATGGTTCATCGTCTGAGCGGGGCGGTGGCAACCGGGCTGTTTATGCTCTATTCGGCGCTGACTGGCCTGACGATGGCGAGCATCTTCCTCGTCTACACCTACTCCTCTATCGCCAGCACCTTCTTCGTCACGGCGGGGATGTTTGGTGCGATGACCTTCTACGGCTACACCACCAAACGCGACCTGACCCGTCTGGGCAGCCTGCTGTTTATGGCGCTGATTGGTATCCTGCTGGCGTCGCTGGTGAACTTCTGGCTGAAAAGCCCGGCGCTGATGTGGGCGATTACCTATATCGGGGTGGTGGTGTTTGTCGGTTTAACCGCCTATGACACGCAGAAGCTGAAAAACATCGGTGAGCAGATCGATGCCCGCGACACGGAAAACCTGCGTCGCTACTCGATTATGGGCGCGCTGACGCTCTACCTGGACTTTATCAACCTGTTCCTGATGCTGCTGCGGATCTTCGGCAACCGCCGTTAAGGGATAATGCAGAGAGGGAGGCGCACCGGCTGCGCCTCCCTTTTTTATTACGACTTCTGCAGCTTCTGTTCGTTCTTCTGACGCAGATGCTTTGCCCGGCTCTCCAGCCCCAGATAGAGCACCAGCGCCAGCAGCAGCGGCAGAATAAAGTAGAGCACACGATAGGCCAGCAGCGCCGCAATAATGGTGCCGTGCGAGGCGTGCTGACCGCTGAGCAGCGCAAGGAAGACCGCTTCCAGTACACCAATGCCAGCCGGGATATGAATGATCACGCCCGCGATACTGCTGATCAGCAGCACGCCCAGCACCATCGGATAACCGATGTCACGCCCCAGCAGCAGCCAGATAATCGCGCCCATTACCATCCAGTTGGCACAGGAGACGGCGAACTGCAGCAGCGCCATGCGCAGTGAAGGCAGCTGCAGCGTCTGGCCTTTTATCGTCCAGCGGCGCTGCTTCGAGAAGGCACAGGCCCAGAGATAGACCGCCACCAGCACCAGCAGGACGACACCAATCAGCCGCAGCGTGGTTTCACCGATAAACCAGCCACCGGGGATCGACACCATGCCCGCACTGAATACCACGCCCGCCAGCAGGATATAGCCCAGCCAGTTAGTGGCGATACTCAGGGAGAAGATGCGGGTGATGGTGCCGCTGTCGAGCCCCAGCCGGGAGTAGAGCCGGTAGCGCATGGCGACACCTCCCACCCAGGTACTCAGTGTCAGGTTAAAGGCGTAACAGATAAACGACACCAGCATCACCTGTCGCTTCGCCAGTTTGTGACCGCAGTAGGCGCGGCCAATCAGGTCATAGCAGCCATAAACCAGGTAACTCAGCACCACCAGTCCGGCGGCAGTCAGCACCACAAAGCGGTTATAGTTCACGACAACGTTATAAACATCTTCCCAGTTCACTTTGCGGGCGTAGACCACCAGCAGCACCACGACCGCGATGAAGAACAGCACGGTGAGGATTTTTTTGGCGAGTTGCCAGCGTGGATGTTTTTTTGCCATCAGGATTTCGCTCCCGGGTTGTCAGCTTCAATGCGATCCTGAGTTTCTATTTCAGGCTGAACCGGCGCGGCGACCTGCGCCAGACGTGGGGTATGGGCGGGCAGCCAGCCCGCAATGGCCGGGAAATGACGCAGAAAGTGGAATACCACCACGCTTTTACTCAGTTGCCACCAGTTGCGTGGCGGCAGGCGATCTTCCTGCACGCGCTGACAGTCGTTGGTCATCAGCGCATCCAGATTGTCACGCAGCGTCTGGTTAAAAGGACGGTCGTGGATGATCAGGTTTGCCTCCAGATTCAGCGACAGGCTGAGCGGGTCGAGATTGCTGGAGCCGACAGTGGCCCAGTGGTCATCGCAGACCGCCACTTTGCCATGCAGCGGACGACGGATATATTCATAGACCTCCACGCCGCCATCCACCAGATAGTTATAGAGCAGCTCTGCCCCGACTTTCACAATCGGCATATCCGGCTCGCCCTGAACGATCAGCTTCACGCGGACGCCGCGCTGCGCGGCATTGCGCATCTCACGCAGCAGCCGGTAGCCGGGGAAAAAGTAGGCGTTGGCGATAATCACCTCCCGTTTCGCCTTGCTCAGCATCTCCATGTAATGCTTTTCGATATCATCGCGATGATCGTCGTTGTCGCGGTAGACGTAGAGCACCTGCGCATCACCGGGCGTGGCGTTCACCGCCGGACGGTGAGAGCGTCCTCCCCACCAGCGGCGGGTAGGCTGTTCGCTGCCGATTGCCTGCTGCAGATAGCGGGCGATATCGCCCACCACCGGCCCCTTGACCTGCACCGCGTAATCCTGCTTCGCCTCCGGGCCATAATCGGTGTTGTGCTCGGCTGAGAAGTTGATGCCGCCGACAAAGGCTACCACGTCATCCACCACCACGGTTTTGCGGTGCAGACGGCGAAACACGTTGGTGCGCATCCCCATCACCAGCGGCCGCGGGTCGTAATAGATAAAGCGTACCCCTGCGCTGGTCAGGCTGCTGACAAACTGATCGGAGAGTTCGGCGGAGCCGTAACCATCGACCATCATCTCCACCCGGACACCTCGCTGGGCCGCCGCCAGCAGTTCGCGGTGCAGGGCATTACCCACCTCATCCTCGAACAGGATAAACGTTTCGAGCAGTACTGTGTGTTCCGCCCGCTGGATCGCGCCAAAGACCCGCGGGAAAAACGCTTCGCCATTTTCCAGCAACAGCAGTCGGTTGCCGTCCTGCCAGTTAAAATTCATAGGTGAATCTCCACCGCCAGCGGCGCGTGATCGGAAAGATGTGACCAGGGTTTACGCGGCAGTGCCCACGGATGACTGACGGTGGCGTTGCGGACATAAATGCGATCGAGCCGCAGGAGAGGGAAGCGTGCCGGGAAGGTACGCGCCGGGCGTCCGGTTTTCATGCTGAATACCTCTTTCAGACCTGCGCCCTGTTTTAAAATGGCGTTGGCGCGTCGCTGCCAGTCATTAAAGTCGCCTGCCACCACAACAGGGGCATCGGGCGGCAGCGAGGTCACCATTTCACATATTTTTTTCATCTGTGCATGACGATGGGCTTCCTTCAGACCCAGATGAACGCAGATAACATGCAGCGTACCGTGCGGCTCGGGCAGGGCGATCTGGCAGTGCAGCATGCCGCGATTCTCACTGCCCGCGACCGAAATATCGCGGTTCTCATAGTCGGTAATCGGGAAGCGCGACAGCACCGCATTGCCGTGATGGCCCTCCGGATAGACGGCATTGCGCCCGTAGGCATAATCGTTCCACATGGTGTCAGCCAGAAACTCGTAATGGGAGGAGGCGGGCCACGCTTCATGGTTAAGCGAATGAATGGCGTGGGTACCCATCACCTCCTGAAGAAAGACCACATCCGCCGCCGTTGCGCGAACGGCTTCGCGTAATTCAGGCAGGATGAAGCGGCGATTAAACGGGGCGAAACCCTTGTGTGTATTGATCGTCAGGACTTTTATTGAAAATCCTTGCTGGTTTTGTGGCATACTCGCGACGCGCTCCTTTTCATCATCAACAGAATCAAAGTGTAGTCTTTGTCACAAACGGATGGTGAAGGCGCGCGATAATTAGGGCGTTATCCGAAAATTGTTTTACATTGAGGAAACCGTTTCCGGCTTGTGCCGGTAGCACTTGGGCGACCTGTTGGGTCTGCCAGGAGAAATGAATGAAATGGTCTAATCGTATTCAAATCATGACGGGTCAGACGTTGATGCATAGTGTTATGCATCTGCTGGTCATTGCTGCACTCATCTGGGGCTGGAAGCATAAGGCGCTGGTGGATGTCTGTAGTGTACTGGTGACGATGTATGCACTGGTGTTTGTTGCCATGCTGGTAACACAGCGCATCGCACGTTTACGGACGCTGGGTGATTATCTTGAAGAAGCGACCACCACTTACTACTTTGGCGCCGCTATGATGACACTGTTCCTGGTGTCACGAATCTACCACAATAACCTGCTGCTGGCCTCTCTGGGCGTAGTGATGTTGCTGGGACCGGCGTTGGTTTCGCTGCTGGCGAAAGAGCCCGCGCGGCCAATCGAAAACAAACGTAGCTAAGCTGAAGGCCACCGCGAGGTGGCCTTCCTGTTTTCAGCGCGTTAAGTTGTCAGTAAATGTGAGCTATCTCGCACACTTCATTTAAAGCTGCTACACTCGGCCGCTTACGCATCGTAGTTTGTGCCCTTTTCACGCGTCAGCCCCAGCTGCCGTCACTATCCCTCTGAAAACTACACCGTGAATCACGGTCAGAGCGGACCGGAGTAAACCACGTAATGTCTTTTGACTCTCTCGGCCTGAGTGCCGATATTTTGCGCGCGGTTGCCGAACAAGGCTACAGCGAACCTACACCTATCCAGCGCCAGGCGATTCCTGTGGTGCTGGCTGGCCGCGATCTGCTGGCGAGTGCCCAGACCGGCACCGGCAAAACAGCCGGTTTTACCTTGCCGCTATTGCAGAAACTCTCTGCCAGTGCAAAACCCGTGCGTGGCCGTCGCCCGGTACGCGCCCTGATCCTGACCCCGACCCGTGAGCTGGCGGCGCAGGTTGGCGAAAACGTCAGCGACTACAGCAAATACCTGAGCCTGCGCTCGATGGTGGTGTTTGGCGGCGTCAGCATCAACCCGCAGATGGTAAAACTGCGTGGCGGCGTTGATGTGCTGGTGGCGACACCGGGCCGTCTGCTGGATCTGGCGCACCAGAATGCGGTTGACCTGTCACAGGTTGAAGTGCTGGTCCTGGATGAAGCGGACCGGATGCTCGACATGGGCTTTATCCACGATATCCGTCGCGTGCTGGCGCGCCTGCCGGCCAAACGTCAGAACCTGCTGTTCTCTGCCACCTTCTCCGATGAGATCAAAGGTCTGGCGGAAAAACTGCTGACCAACCCGGAGATGGTGGAAGTGGCCCGCCGCAACACCGCGTCTGAGCAGGTTGCCCAGCAGGTGCATTTCGTCGATAAGAAGCGTAAGCGGGAACTGCTGTCGCAACTGATCGGCGAAGGCAACTGGCAGCAGGTACTGGTCTTTACCCGTACCAAGCATGGCGCTAACCACCTTGCCGAGCAGCTGGGCAAAGATGGCATTACCGCTGCCGCCATCCACGGCAACAAGAGCCAGGGTGCCCGTACCCGTGCGCTGGCCGACTTTAAGTCAGGCGCCATCCGCGTCCTGGTGGCTACCGATATCGCGGCGCGCGGTCTGGATATCGAAGAGCTGCCGCACGTCGTGAACTACGAGCTGCCGAATGTCGCCGAAGATTACGTTCACCGTATTGGCCGTACCGGCCGTGCGGCAGCCACCGGGTCAGCCCTGTCGCTGGTCTGCGTGGATGAGCACAAACTGCTGCGTGACATCGAGCGTCTGCTGAAGCGCGAGATCCCGCGCCTGGCGATTGCCGGTTATGAGCCGGATCCGAGCATCAAAGCGGAACCGATCATCAACGGTCGTCAGCAGCAGTCACGCGGTGGTGCAGGCGGCGGCCGTGGTCGCGGCCAGGGTGGTCAGGGTGCAGGCGCACCCCGCTCATCCGGCGAACGCCGCCCACAGGCGCGTCGTCAGGGGCAGCCTGCTCCGCAGGGCGATAAGCCCGCGTCCCGTCCGCGTCGTCCTGCTCCGAAGCGCACCGGGAACGTCTGATAATGCGAGTTTTACTGGCACCGATGGAAGGCGTACTGGATTCACTGGTGCGCCAGCTGCTGTCGGAAGTAAACGACTACGACCTCTGTATCACAGAGTTTCTGCGCGTGGTCGACCAGCTGCTGCCGGTAAAATCCTTTTATCGCCTCTGCCCCGAACTGCATCACGCCAGCCGCACGCCCTCCGGCACGCGGGTGCGTATGCAGCTGCTGGGGCAGCATCCCGAATGGCTGGCCGAGAACGCCGCACGCGCGGTGGCGCTAGGCTCCTGGGGTGTCGATCTCAACTGCGGCTGTCCCTCTAAGCTGGTCAACGGCAGCGGAGGCGGTGCAACGCTGCTGAAAGATCCCGATCTGATTTATCGCGGTGCGAAAGCGATGCGTGAAGCGGTGCCTGCGGATTTACCGGTGACGGTGAAAGTGCGGCTCGGCTGGGACTCCAGCGCCCGCAGCCTGGAGATTGCCGATGCGGTTCAGCAGGCGGGTGCCAGCGAACTGACGGTGCATGGGCGAACCAAAGAAGAGGGCTATCGCGCAGAGGCGATTAACTGGCAGGCGATTGGCGAGATTCGTCAGCGGCTGCGTATTCCGGTGATTGCCAATGGCGAGATAGGGGACTGGCAGAGCGCGCAAAACTGTATGGCGGTGACCGGCTGCGATGCGGTGATGATTGGCCGTGGCGCACTGAACATCCCGAACCTGAGCCGGGTGGTCAAATATAACGAACCGCCGATGGCCTGGCCTGACGTGGTGCGTCTGTTGCAGAAATACAGCCGTCTGGAGAAGCAGGGTGACACCGGCCTCTACCATGTGGCACGCATCAAACAGTGGCTCGGCTATCTGCGCAAAGCCTATGGCGACGCCGACGGCTTGTTCATTGAAATCCGGGCGTTAAAAAACTCAGGCGACATCGCGCAGGCGATCGATCGTCACGCGAGCGTTCACGGTTTGTGATAAAAACCAGGCGACCCGCCGATCGCCTGACGGTATAGTGGGCCAAACTTCCTGACCCGCTAAACCTGCTATGTCTGATATCGCCGGGCTGAGCAACAGCCAGCTCAACAAACGTATCCTCTCTGTCGTCATCTTCACCTTCTTCTGCTATCTCTCTGTCGGACTGCCGCTGGCGGTGCTGCCAGGCTTCGTTAAAAATCATCTTGGCTTCAGCTCCTTTACCGCCGGACTGATTATCAGCATTCAATATTTTGCCACGCTGCTCAGCCGCCCCCAGTCGGGCCGCCTGGCCGATCGTCTGGGCCCAAAGCGGGTGGTGATGCTGGGGCTGCTCTGCTGCGGCATGAGCGGCGTGCTGACGATCCTGGCCGCGTTGATGAGCAGCTGGCCGTGGCTGAGTCTGGCGCTGCTGGCCACGGGCCGGCTGTTTCTCGGGGTAGGCGAGAGCTTCAGTAGTACCGGCTCCACGCTGTGGGGTATGAATATCGTTGGGCCGCTGCAGACGGCGCGCGTCATCTCCTGGAACGGCGTCGCCACGTATCTGGCGATGGCCGTGGGCGCGCCGCTGGGCGTGCTGCTGAACAGTGCCGCAGGCATGAGCGGGTTTGCCGGACTGATTGCGCTGATGGGGATAGGTGGCTATCTGATGGCCAGCCGCAAACCGGCGGTCACGGTCAGCGTTGGTGAGCGCATTCCGTTTCATCGCGTCTTCTCCCGCGTCTGGCTTTATGGCCTGGCGCTGGGGTTTGGCACGATCGGTTTTGGTGTGATCGCCACCTTTATCACGCTCTATTTCGCCAGCCGCGGCTGGCAGGGTGCCGCCTATGCGCTGACGCTCTTCAGTCTGGGGTTTGTGCTGGTGCGGCTGGGGTTTGGTCGCTTTATTACCCTTTTTGGCGGCCTGCGCGTCTCGCTCTGCTCTTTCCTGCTGGAGGCGCTGGGGCTGATGATGATCTGGCAGGCGGACAGCGCCTGGCTGGTGGGCGCAGGCGCGTTTCTCACCGGCAGCGGATTTTCGCTGGTCTTTCCTGCGCTGGGCGTGGAGGCGGTTAAGCGGGTCGAACGGCAGGATCAGGGCTCGGCGCTGGGCACCTATTCCGCCTTTCTCGATCTGGGTCTGGGATTAACCGGCCCGGTGGCGGGCCTGCTGATCGGGCACTGGGGAATGCAGTCGGTCTATCTGGCGGCCGCCATCATGGTGCTGGGCGCGCTGCTGATCACGCTGCGGCTCTGGCAGCAGCAGCGGCCCGCCACCGGCTAAGCAGCGAGCCAGCGGCCGGTCAGAAATGGGTAAAGAGCCCGTAGAGCAGGGCAGAGAGCAGCACAGAGACCGGCAGCGTTAAAACCCAGGCGACGGCCAGGTTACGCAGCGTCGAAAACTGCAGGCCGGAGCGGTTCGCCGCCATCGTTCCCGCCACGCCGGATGACAGCACATGGGTGGTGGAGACCGGCAGACCAAAGCCATCGGCTGCCCCGATGGTGGCCATCGCCACCAGCTCTGCACTGGCGCCCTGGGCATAGCTCAGATGGGTTTTTCCGATCCGTTCACCCACTGTGACCACAATCCGGCGCCAGCCCACCATCGTACCCAGTCCCAGCGCAATCGCCACCACCACTTTCACCCACATCGGGATAAAGCGGGTGGCGCTGTCGAGTTCCGTTTTTACCGCCTTGAGGTTCCGCTCAGTCTCCGGCGGCAGGGCCACCTTCGCCGTCTGCAGATGTTTGATCGACTCCGAGGCGAGATACATCTGGTTGCGGGTGTTGGTCACCGCCTGCGCCGGAATGTTATCCATGGAGCCGTAGCGACGGATCTGATCGCCCACTTCACTGAGTGTCTCTGCCAGCGCCGGTAGCACGCTGGCATTCATCCGGTTACTGCCGACAAAACCGGTCAGCACGTCGCGGGCCACTGGCGACGGTGTGGCAGCCGGCTGCAGCTGCAGCAGCTGATGGGCCGTGACTTCCGTCAGCGCGGCCACCCGCGGGATCTGATCGGTGGGCAGCGATCGGTTCAGGGCGTAAGCGATCGGCATGGTGCCAACCAGGATCAACATAATCAGCCCCATCCCTTTTTGCCCGTCGTTGGAGCCGTGCGCAAAGGACACTCCGGTACAGGTCAGGATCAGCAGCCCACGGATCCAGACCGGCGGTGGCTGATCGCTTTGCGGTGCCTGATAGAGCTGGCGATTGCGGATAAAGAGCTTCATGACCCAGAGCAGCAGCCCGGCGCAGACAAAACCGACCACCGGCGACAGCAGCAGGGCATAGCCGACCTTTAAGGCCTGATCCCAGTCCACGCCGCTCAGTCCGCTGCGCCCGTGCAGCATCGCGTTGGCAACCCCGACGCCGATAATCGAGCCAATCAGCGTATGTGAAGAGGAGGAGGGCAGGCCGAAATACCAGGTGCCGAGATTCCAGATAATGGCGGAAAAGAGCAACGCATAAACCATCGCGAAGCCGTTGCCGCTGCTGGCCTGCAGGATCAGCTCAACCGGCAGCAGCGAGATAATGCCGAACGCCACCACGCCGCTGGAGAGCAGCACCCCCATAAAGTTACAGAAACCGGACCAGACCACCGCCGCGCCCGGCGTCAGCGAATGGGTATAGATCACCGTGGCGACCGCGTTAGCGGTGTCGTGAAAACCGTTGACGGACTCAAAACCGAGCGCAATCAGCAGCGCCAGCCCCAGCAGAAAAAAGGGCAGGTAGCTGGTCACCGGCATATTGGTCTCTTCCACGTCATTGACCAGGTTCAGTCCGGCAAAGGCCAGGCCAGCGATCAGCAGAAGAAAAAACAGCGGTTTGCTGAAGCGGCTGTTTTTGCCGCTGAAGTCGGGTCGGCCCCGGGCAGATGAGGAGGAGAGACTGTTTTCGCTCATGGTGTACCTCAGGTCACTGATGCCGGATGCCGATTGCACCAGGTCAAAGCAGTGTGATACGCGCTTTATATGACAGAAAAATGATGGGTCGGCGGAGAAAATGCGCAGAAATTGCCTTAACCCAGGCAAAAAAAAGCCAGCGACGGGCGCTGGCTTCCGGAGGCAGAGAGGCGATTACGAGCTGCTGTTCGCCGGGATTGCCGGTGCGGCCTGGGTGACCGGGGCAGCCGGTGCCGCGGTGTCGGCGGGCTGCTGCGGCTGAGCCGCATCGCTGTCCGCGCCCTGCGGCGTCACCGGGGTCATCGGCTCTTCCTGTGGCTGAGCCTGTGAGTTTTCCGGAACCTGAACCGGCGCGGTCTGGATGTTGTTTTCCACACCGTTCACTTTCACCGGCATACCGGTACGGCTCTGAATCGCGCCGTTGACCTGATCCTGATTGACGCTGGCATCGACCAGCACTTTGCTCACGGCCTGAGTCAGCGTAATCGGTACCAGCTCACGGGAGTTGAACTGCTCTTCGGTGGTCGACAGCGGGTTATGCACTTCGAGATAACGCGAACCGTCTGGCTCTACCGTGGCTTTCACCGGCTGGTCAACGAACTGAACGCGCGTACCGACCGGCACGTTCTGGAACAGCCACTTAATGTCGTCGGCGCGCAGACGCACACAGCCGTGGCTGACGCGCAGGCCGATACCGAAGTTGGCGTTGGTGCCGTGAATCGCATAGAGACGGCCGATGTAGAGCGCGTAAAGGCCCATCGGGTTATCCGGACCTGCCGGGAAGACCGCAGGCAGCGTTTCACCGCGTGCTGCGTAGTCCGCGTGCATGCCTTTGGTTGGCGTCCAGGTCGGGCCATCTTTCTTGCGCTCTACTGTAGTGGTCCAGTTGATCGGGGTATCTTTACCCAGCTCACCGATACCAATCGGCAGAACCACAACGGTTTTGCTGCCTTTCGGATAGTAATAAAGACGCATCTCCGCGCTGTTAATCACGATACCTTCACGCGGTGCGTCAGGCAGGATCAGCTGCTGTGGAATGATCATTTTGCTGCCAGCTTTAGGCAGATAAACGTCAACGCCCGGATTGGCTTCCAGCATGTTGCTGAGGCCCATCTGGTATTGCGCCGCAAAAGCTTCCAGCGGCAGTTTGCTGTCTTCAGGGACAGTAATTTCAATATTTTCCCCGATCAGACGGCTGTTAGCCGGCGGTAACGGGTAAACCACAGCAAAGGCGGAGTGGCTGAACGCCGCCAGAGCCAGTGCGATTGAAGCGAAAGCGCGAATGATTTTCATATTTTACAATTCTTTATCGCCATATTTCAGGCTGTTCAGTGTATCGACTCTATGCCGGCCAATGTGACCTGCTGCGCATTATATGTTCATTAATCTGACGTTGTGAATCAAGATTTTAACCTGCCTGTAATACTTTACGTAAATTCACCGCGGATGTTAGCCCATTTCCGGAAAACGGCATGCATAAAATGGGGCTTTCCGGCGTGACTGACGGCTAAGGTTGCCACTGTGTCTGTTCACCGCTGAGTTTACGATTAAGGAAAAAGGCGGCACTGATTAACGCCAGATGGGTCAGCGCCTGCGGCGTATTACCCAGTGCATGACCGTGACTGTCGAACTCCTCTGCGTAGAGGCCCAGCGGATTGGCGTAGCTCAGCAGCTTCTCAAATTCAAAATGCGCTTCCTGCACCCGGCCTGCACGCGCCAGACACTCGACATACCAGAAGGAGCAGGCACCAAAGGAGCCTTCGGTGCCATTCAGGCCATCGGCGGGCGTCTCATGGATGTTGTAGCGCCGTACCATGCCGTCGCTGACCAGCTGGGTTTTAATCGCATCCAGGGTGGCAATCCAGTCCGGATCGGTGGCGCCGACGAAGCGCACCAGCGGCATCAGCAGCATGGAGGCGTCGAGATAGTCACCATGCCGGGTAGAAACGAAGTGGCCGCGTTCGGCGTTCCAGAAGTTTGCCCAGATATCTTCCCGGATTGCGCCGCGCGCCCGATCCCAGCGTTCATAAGGCATCGGCAGCGATCGCTTCATGCCCAGGCGCAGCGCGCGGTCCATCGCCACCCAGCACATCAGGCGCGAATGCAGGAAATGCTGCGGTTCGCCGCGCATCTCCCAGATCCCGGCGTCGGGCTGATCCCAGTTTTCGCTCAGCCAGTCGATCATGCTGACTACATGCTCCCAGCCGCGCTGAGAGATCGCCTCGCCATATTTGTTTGCCAGATAGATGGCATCCATCAGCTCGCCGTAGATATCGAGCTGTGTCTGCTGCCAGGCGTCATTGCCGATACGAACCGGCCGCGAATCGGCATAGCCGGAGAGATTGAGCAGCTCCATCTCATGCAGCTCCGTGCCGCTGTCGAGCCGGTACATCACCTGCAGGCGCATCTCGTCGTGATGGCTGTTTGCCACACAGCGGCCGACCCATTCGGTGAAATGTTTGGCTTCATCGACGTAGCCCAGCCGCATCAGGGCATACATGCTGAAGGAGGCGTCACGGATCCAGGAGGCACGATAGTCCCAGTTACGCTCACCGCCCAGCTCTTCCGGCAGGCCAAAAGTCGCGGCCGCTGCAATAGAACCATGCTGATGTGAGGTCAGAAGTTTCAGCACCAGCGCCGAACGCTGCACCATCTCGCGCCAGCGGCCCTGATAGGTACTCTGTCCGCTCCAGCGTCGCCAGTAGCTTAGCGTCTCTTCAAAACAGTGTTCGGTGGCCAGCGCTTCAATATGCGCATCGTCTACACTGCCAAACTCAAACTGCGCATGCTCGCCCGCCTGCAGCGTGAACAGGGCTGACGCGCCGTCATCCTCCAGCGTCATCACCACGCTGGCCGCCAGCCGCAGCGACGGCTGGCCTTCGGCATGAAAATCGATACAGCCGTTGTGCGCTTCCGCATGCGTCTCTGCACGGGCGTAGTCGTGGCGGGGTGAACAGCGCAGGCTAAAGGTCGCACTGCCGCGAACCATCTTCACCCGGCGGATCAGGCGCGGCAGCTTGCTTTTATCGTCGCAAATGGGCATGTAGTCGGTGATCTCGGCCACGCCTTTCTCATCAAGCCAGCGGGTCTGCAGAATATTGGTATCGGGCAGGTAGAGCTGCTGACGTCGCGCATCGGGCCAGTCGGGTGCCAGGGAGAAAAGTCCGGCATCATCGCCGTCGAGCAGGGCAGCGAAGACTGAGGGACTGTCCAGTTCCGGCCAGCAGAGATAGTCAATGGTGCCGTCACTGGCGACCAGCGCACAGGTACGCAAATCGCCGATCACGCCGTGCTCTTCAATCTTACGTTTTACCTTACTCATCCTTATCTCCCTGTCAGTGTCCCTTTAACTATAGCCGAGACGGCTGATGCGGCTTCGTCCGGGCACAGATGGTTAACGGCACAGGCGGCAAAACGCGAGGGGAGAGGGCAGGGCGGACGCCTGATGCGTCCGGCCCTGCAGCGGATGCGGTGAGATGAGGCGGGTAAGCCGCAGTCGCTTTACTGGTCGGCGCGACGGGTATGCCAGCGGCGAATCACCCAGCGCAGTACAAAGGCAAACACCACCGCCGCAACCAGCCAGAGCAGATGCTTCAGATGCTGGTCGAGCTTGTGCAGCCACGGCGCGATAATGCCGCCTGCAAAATAGCCCAGCGTTACAAAAATCAGCGCCCAGATAGCCGCACCAATGACGTTAAGAATAAAAAACTTCATCGGTTTGAGTCGGCTGGCACCGATGATGATGGGCCCGATGAGCCTGAATCCATACATAAAACGCACGCCAATCACAAACAGGCTGGGGCGGCGTTTAATCAGGCGGTTAGCCTTGACGACTTTATCCTGATGCTTTTTAAAACGGCGCAGGATTCGGGTGCCCCAGCGACGACCAATCCAGTAAAGCAGCTGATCGCCGATAATCCCGCCGCCCATTGCCGCCAGCACGACGCCCGTGTAATGCAGCAGCCCCTCATGTGCGGCAACGCCGCCCAGCAGCGTGAATGTTTCCCCCTCAGCAATACAGCCAATCAGCAGTGCCAGATAACCGTATTGCGTAATTAATGCGTTGATGTCCAGATGCAAAATGACACTCCCTGTTCAGTGACTGTTTGTTCAAGTCTATACGCGATTCTGTTTCGCTTCCGCCCGCACCTGCGGCTGCGTTTATTTATGCTGATTTTTTGTTCGTTCACCACGAAAATTTTACTGCCGATTATACTTGAGAAGACGCTGCCCTTAAGACGCATGCTTCATCGGGCGGCCCACTGCATCAGAGGAGTGACTGTATGAACCATGTCTGGGGACTTCTGGCGCATCCGAACCTGGAAATGCGTCAAATCAAACAAGAGAACGAAAGCGTTTCGCACCATTACACGCACCATGTCCTGCTGATGGCGGCGATCCCGGTGATCTGCGCCTTTATCGGCACCACCCAGCTGGGCTGGAACCTGGGCGATGGCCAGTATGTGCAACTGAATCTGGCCACCGGGATCGGGCTGGGCATCCTGTTCTATCTGATCATTCTGGGCGGCGTTGCCGTAATGGGACGCGTGATCCACTGGATGGCGCGCGACTATCCGCAGCGGCCAGGTATTCCGCGCTGTACGGTGTTTGCGGGCTATGTGGCGACACCTTTGTTTCTCAGCGGGCTGGTGGCGCTCTATCCGCTGGTGTGGCTCTGTGTGCTGGCCGGTGCGCTGGCGCTGCTCTATACCGGCTATCTGCTCTATGTGGGTATCCCACTGTTCCTGAATATCGACCGCGAAGAGAGCCTGCGTTTTTCCGGATCCACGCTGGCGATTGGTGTGCTGGTGTTTGAGGTTCTGCTGGCGCTGACCGTGGTGCTGTGGGGATATGGACCGCATCTTTTCTGACCAGCCGCTGCCGCCTTCCGGCGGCAGCGCGCTTTTTACGCCCGGAAACAATCTCGCCAGGAAATTTCTTAACCTTAAGCGTATGATATCGCCGCCAGCCCGCGCACTGACGTGACGGGAGCGGGCGGCCTGTGTCGGCCTGACACAGTACATAATCATAACCGGGTTTTTTTCTACGATGCCTGCAAAAATTCGTTCCACCCTGCTTTCGCTGGCGCTGCTCGCTTCCGGGCAGATTGTGTCACTTCCGGCGCAGGCGACCACGACGCTGTCGCAACTTGCGCCTATTGCTCAGCCGCAGATCGCTTCTGGCAGTGCGATGATTGTCGACCTCACTACCAATAAAGTGCTCTTTTCCAGCCACCCGGATCGGGTCAGGCCCATTGCGTCGATCACCAAACTGATGACGGCGATGGTGGTGCTGGATGCGCATTTGCCGATGAATGAGATGTTAACTGTCGATATCAGCCAGACGCCGGAAATGCGGGGCATCTTTTCGCGCGTGAAGCTCAACAGTCAGATCAGCCGCCGCAACATGCTGCTGCTGGCGCTGATGTCCTCTGAAAACCGCGCCGCCGCCAGCCTGGCGCACGCCTATCCGGGCGGCTACAACGCTTTTATCCGGGCGATGAACGCTAAAGCGCGTGCATTGGGGATGAAGCAGACCCGCTATGTCGAACCGACTGGGCTGTCGAAGCAGAACGTCTCCAGCGCCCAGGATCTGGTTAAACTGCTTAAGGCTACGCGGGAGTATCCGCTGCTCGGCGCGCTCAGCACCACCAAAGAGGAGACGGCGGTATTTGCCCATCCGAATTACGCGCTGCCGTTCCGCAACACCAACCATCTGGTCTATAAAAATGACTGGCATATTCAGCTGACCAAAACTGGCTACACCGATCAGGCGGGCCACTGTCTGGTCATGCGCACGATGATCAACAATCGTCCGGTGGCGCTGGTGGTACTGGATGCGTTTGGTAAATATACCCACTTTGCCGACGCCAGCCGTCTGCGCAGCTGGCTGGAAACAGGCAAAGCGGCACCGGTGCCCGCCGCCGCGCTGGCGTATAAAAAACAGAAGTCAGGTCAGGTAGCCAGCAACGGTGGCGGCACGCCCGACGTTGAATAACTGCCGGACAGCGGTGCCACGCGCACCGCGTTGGCTGGCTGAGCAGGCTAGCTGCCGGATCCAACCGGGCAGGGGAGAGTAAACCTTTTCAGGCCGCTGCCCGGCCGGAATTAGCCTGAAAAATACCCGTTATTCCTATATTGCCATCCCTTGCAAAGCCCTACACTACGCGCGAATGGCGAGGGACGATCGCCTGAATTACGTTGCCGGAATCTTACTCATGTCTATACGATCCTTTTTTGCATTGTTAATGCTGGCGCTGGTGGCGTTCACCCCGGCGCTGACGCTGGCCGCAGATGATACGGCCACTGCTGCTCAGGAACAGGATGCGACGCCGAAGCTGAATGCCGCCGTTGAACTGCCGAAGATGCAGAAAATTCTCGATAAAATTAAAAGCCAGGTGTCGGGCGATGCCGGTGAGAACAAGCTCACGCAGCTGAATGAAATGGCGCTGGAGCTGTCGGGTAATGCCGATACGCTGGGTCAGGCGCTGGTGCCGGACCGTCAGCAGGTGGATGCACAGTTGCAGGTGCTCGGCCCTGCGCCCAAAGCCGACAGCGGCGTTAAAGAGACGCCGGAAGTGACACGCAAGCGTAATGCGCTGGAAAGTCAGAAAAGTAAGCTCGACGACCAGATTAAGCAGGCGGAAGGCATCAAAAATGGCGCGCTGACCCTCTCTTCGCAGATCGTCAACCTGCGTCGTGACCAGCTGAAAAGCCAGCTGGCGCTTAACTCCGGCACAATTCTGGGCGCGCGCTTCTGGTCACCGCTGCTTAACAGTCAGGATCTCGACGGCGAAAAAATTGGTGAATTCCTGCAGGAGTTGCAGGATACCGCCGCGCTCTCTTGGGAGCCAGGCTGGCGCGTGGGCAGCATCATGTGGTTGCTGGCGGCGGTGCTGGTGATGACGGCGGGTCGCCGTTACGGGGAGGAGTTTCTCGCCTGGGTCAGTATCCACAAACTGCCAGAGGGGAAACTGCGCCGCAGCTTCCTGGCGGCGGCGATAGCCCTGACCACGCTGGTGGCCGTGGTGCTGACCTTTAACTTTATCGCGCTGGCCTTTACGCGTCGCGATGAGGTGTCGGAAAACGTGCAGGACTTTGTTGACCGGCTGGTGCAGCTCAGCGTCTTCTGTGGCCTGATTGCCGGACTGGGGCGCGCTTTACTCTCAACCCGCCGTCCCAGCTGGCGGCTGCCGACCATCTCCAATGAGGTGGCGATGGCATTAAAACCTTTCCCACCCATTACCGCCGTGCTGGTCTTTATTTTCCAGACGGTGGAAGCCTTTAACTACAGCGTTGGCACCAGTCTGAATACCACGATTTTTGCAAACGGTCTGACTGCACTGCTGATCGGCACCACTGCGCTGGCGATCAGCGTGCGGATTAATCGTGTACGACGCCGTATGACCCTGGCAGGTACCCCGCCAGAGGCGCGCTCTACGCTGGTTGGGCTGATTCAGATGGGCCTGACGCTGACGGCGGTGGCCATCCTGGTGTCATTGCTGATTGGCTATGTGACCCTGGCGCGCTTCCTGAGTTACGAGGTGATCTGGTGCGGCCTGCTGTTTGGTTCGTTCTACTTCCTCAGCCATCTGCTGAATGATGGCTGTGAGAGCTTCTTCTCAACCAGCAATGCGACCGGTCGTCGTATTCAGAACTCGCTGAACATCAATGAACGTCACCTGCAGCAGGCGGCCACGCTGCTGACAGCCATCGGCAAAACGTTTCTGGTGCTGGTGGTAGTGCTGGCGCTGATCAACGGGACTTTTGCCTCTTCCACGCCGATTGAACTGCTGCAGAAGGTGATTGAGTTCTGGGGCGGTAAAGGTCTGGAGTCGCTGAATATCGTCCCGGCTCACATGGTCAATGCGCTGATCTGCATGATCGTCGGCATCTATGTGCTGCGTTCGGTGCGCCGCTGGCTTGATAACGACTTCCTGCCGAAAACCACGATGGATGTGGGGATGCGGGTATCGCTGGTGACGCTGTTCAGCAATATCGGCTACGTGCTGATCATTCTGCTGACCCTGTCGATTATGGGGCTGCAGTGGAACAAGCTGGCCTGGATCGTCAGTGCGTTATCCGTCGGTATCGGTTTCGGCTTGCAGGAGATCGTAAAAAACTTCATCTCGGGGCTGATCCTGTTAACTGAGCGGCCGGTAAAAGTGGGCGATCTGGTCAGCATCAGCGGTATCGAAGGGGATATCCGGCGGATTAACGTGCGCGCCACGGAAATCCAGCTGGGTGATAAATCCACGGTCATCGTACCGAACTCGCAGCTTATCTCGCAGAACGTGCGCAACGCGACCATGGGTAACGCGCAGGGTGTGGTAACGATCACGCTGACCTTCCCGCTTAACATCGATCCGGTGAAAGTGCGCGAAATCCTGCTGGATGTCTACAACGAAAACGAACGCATTCTGGAGACGCCAGAACCCTCTGTGTCGTTTAAAGATCTGACACAGCAGGGGATTGTGCTAAGTGTCACCGGTAACGTCGCGGGGCAGCGGCAGATCTCGGGTGCCAAAAGTGACCTGCTGTTCGACATCCTGACGCGGTTGCGTAAAGAGGGCATCCTGCTCTCGACGCCGCAGACCATGATTATTGAACGTCGCCAGCAGCCGGATGCGGAACCCGAAGAGAAGCGGGTTTAAGGAATAAGGCCGGCATCTGTTGGCCTTATTTATGTTAATGCGCTGGCGCTTTGTTTAGTAGATTTGCGGCTTTCTGCAACGTTTCGACACGGCTGCTCCGCTGGCCGTCGCGACTCACTGAACGGACGGATACGCTGCCACTGACCTGCGGCGGTCGGCGTACATCGTACCGCTGCCAGGCCGCGCCGTTGTCCAGGCTGTACTCCAGCGCGACGCCAGGCAGGGCCACGTTCATTAACAAAACGCCATTGACGATTTTTGCACCCGGCAACGGCAGGCGATAGCCGATACCGGCTTTATCCAGCTTCATCAATTCGCGCTGACCCAGCAGATTAGCAAATCGCTGCCACTCATGCAGACGTGCCTGCTGGTCGACAAGTTGCGTGCTGCCGCCCGCATACGCCTCACCTGCCTGATAATCCCGCTCCCAGCTGGCACGATGCCAGCTGCGTTCCGCGACAGCAAAAAGGCGAGGATAGAGCATGTATTCCATTTGCGCATCCGTGCGCACGGTTTCGCTCCACAACTGCGCCGAAATACCATAAGCACCCGCCCAGGGTTTCTCTGATTTGGCGCTGAAAAAGTTGCCGTCGCGATCCACCGAGGTTTCAGCATTCTGCGGCAGGTTGTCCGGTGCGAAGCCAAAGATTTTACGCTCGTCGTTGAAACGCGTGCCCCAGTAATAGCCGCGTTCCAGCGGGTTAACTTCATACGGAAAGTCCAGATAGAGGTAGTCAGGGCTGGAGATCACCACGTCATAACCTTTCTGAGACCAGTCACTGGCGCTGTCGTAACCGCCCCAGTAGAGCGTATCCCAGAAATTGACTGCCACCCGCGGGGTCGCAAAGTCGCTGGCATGGCTGACATCTTTTAAGCCATCCTGCCAGGCCTGCATTTTGCCAATGCCGTGCCGGTTAACAATGTCACTGACGGTCAGGGCAAAATAGCTCGGCAGGTGCGCCAGATCTTCGACTTTGCCGCTTTTCACCAGCGCCTGACAGACCTGCGATTTCGCCCACGGCAGATCTTCACGGCTCCAGTCGCGCAGGCCGGTGCCCGGTTTTGGATCGCCTTTGTCAGAGTAGCCTGCGCCCAGCCGGATATTCTTCGCTTCGTCACCACCAAAATGCCAGATGCCGAGCGGCTGTCCCGCCTCCTGGTGCATCGCCTGGATTTCACCAATCACTTTGTCGACAAAGCGCTGTGAGCCCTCAATGCAGGGATTGAGATAGCTGGTGCGGTCGTAGAGTTGCACCGAGGTAGTATTGGAGTCGTCGGTAGGATCAATCAGGCGATACGCGCTGGCCTGTTCAGGCTCTCCCTCCTTCATCAGCCGCTGATAGCGCGCTTCCATAGCGATGACGGCCGCACGGGCATGGGCGGGCATGTCGATTTCCGGGATCACCTGAATGTGCCGGGCCTGCGCATACTTCACAATCGCTATGTAGTCGGCACGACTGAAATAGCCGCTGCCGTTGTTATCGCTGAACGGACCGGAACCGAGTTGCGGCAGCAGACAGCGCTGCTCGGTCAGGTCATGACAGCGTTTAGCCCCCACCTCCGTCAATTCCGGTAAGCCGGGAATTTCAATCCGCCAGCCCTCATCATCACTAAGATGAAAGTGGAAGCGGTTCATCTTCCACGCCGCCATCTGATCAAGTAGCCGCATGACCGCCTGTTTACTGTGAAAGTTACGGGCAACGTCAAGAAACGCGCCGCGATAAGCAAAGCGTGGCGCATCATGGGCTTCCAGGGCCGCAATACGCGGCATACCTTCACCCGGTATCAGCGAGAGAATCGACATCAGGCCGTAGAACGCACCGGCTGCATCGTAGCCCGTAATACTGGCGCGGCGGGGGGTGATATCCAGATCGTAGGCACCCGATTTCGCCTGATTACCACTGAAGTGGCCTGGTTTAACCTGTGTCGTGATGGCGAATCCATCAGGCGTTTCTTTCAGACCGGACAGGGTTAGTCGCTGTTTTACCGCCTCCACCGTTTCACTGCTTAGCCCATTCAGCGTCAGCCTGACGCCCCGGCTGAGATCGGCATCCTGCGGGCGCAGCTTTACCTCAAGCGGCGTAGGGGTAACCTGACCCCGCAGCGCGGAGGCGGGCAGGGGGAGGACATCGCTGTTTTTATCAAACCGGCTGACAGGCTGCATCAGGATATTGTGATCGTCGTCGCTGCGTCGCCAGTGGTCGCCCAGCGGCAACACAAAACGGCTGAGATCCTCATGATTGGTGCTGGCAATAATTTTGGGTGTGGCGTCGCCAGCCGTGACATACCAGCGCGGCATGACATCGGTGATGAACAGCTGCCAGTACTCATTAACGATGGGGATCTGCACTGATTCTCCCGCGCCGATGCCGGTAAACTCCTCTGTAGGCTCGAGCCGGGTCAGGTCACCGACAAGATGCGTCATTTTAAACTGCTCGTTGTCGACCCGCAGCGTCTGATGGACGTTGCTCATGTAGATCGCCCAGTGTCTGCTGTTCAGTGCGGGGCCGTAATTAGTCAGGGTAATCGTGGCACGGTTACAGGCGGCATAGTCGGCTCCCAGAGCGGCGCAGTCGGTGCCATGCAGAGCCGCCTGATTGTCATTGACCTGATAGGTCACGCCAAAGTTACTGATCTGATTCACCACCTGTTGATCGGACAGGCTGGCGTGGCCTGTGGCAGCGACGCCGAGCAGGCTTAACGCGATAAGGCTTAACTTAAACATAGTGATTCATCCTTGCTGCTGAAAAAGATCCGGATGTGCAGGGCGTCAGAACAGCGTAAAAGGCGCGATAACCATAAATTTGATGTCCTTTTCGTCCTGGAAAATATTGCCGTAGCCCCCGCTGTAGCTGGGCAGATTGCTGTGGTTGTTGTAACGGGTGTAGTGGAGTCTGAACTGCGTATCCTTCGCGCGGCCCTGCTGAATCTGATAGATAAGGTCGAGGTTCCAGGCGGACTCCTTCAGCCGCTGGCGCTGATCAACCGTGGGCAGCGTGGCGGGTCTGGCATCCCAGCCCCAGACATAAGAGGTTCCCACTTTCCAGCCCGGCAGCTGCCACGGGGTCAGGTCGAGCATCGCCCCGGCAAAGATGGCTTTCTCGCCGTTGGCGTTCCAGTCTGAGCGGGCATCCCACCAGATATCGAGTCGTCCGTTAGAGCTGGCGTAGCCCGGCGTCATACGCTGCAGAAAGTAACCCTGATTGCCTTCGGCTTTGACCCAGGTGCCTTCAAGGCGCAGATCAACCGGTCCGACGTTGTAACCCAGCGTGATCGCCTGTAACCAGGCCAGCCCATCATAGACATCACGGGGATTGGCCGCCCCGCCCGAGACTTTGTCATGCGCGCCATAGAACTGATAGCTGGTGGAAAAGGCATTGCCGCCCGGTGTAGCTGACCAGGATGCTTTAGCAAAATATTGATCCATGTAATCTGCGGCCTGGCCAAATGCGCCTTCCAGTATCAGATTATTTTTAAAATCATATTTCATGCCGAAGGAATGCAGATAACGGACAGGCGTTGTGCTATCTGCCTCGCGGAAATTATATAAATCACGATACCACGGCGCTTTATATTTATCGCTCCACATCCAGGAGAGTGATAATTCTCCCGCCGCCTGAAAATCATATCGCGCACCGGTTTCCACACCGCGATAGGTGCCCGGTAAAAAACTCCAGTGTGACGCAATCAGTGACTGACCGGTTGGCTGAATATAACCAGCACGTAACCAGTAATTGTTATAGTTAACTTTCAGCGCAGCTTTATAAACAGATGCGCCGCTACTGTCACCATTCCACTTTTCATCCCAGCGGGTTCGTGCCTTACTGAAGCCAATTTCGTTGGGGGCGGCAGGGCCGCTGTTGGAAAGCTCTGCTGCACCGTACAGGGCAAAGTCCAGTCCGATTAACCCGGCGGCATAGCCGGACGAATAGTCCAGATTACTGTTGAGCGAGGCGTGATGTAAATTGGCCCGATAGGTCCCGTGCGCATCGCTGGCAGGATCGACCTCTTTACGATCGCGCTGCCGCTGCCAGTAAAAAACATTTCCTTTCAGCGATGCGTCTTCAATGAATCCGGACGCGTAAACCGGTAATGAACTCATTGCCGTCAGCGCGAAGGTTGCCGCCGTTATTTCCATTAACGCGAACGCGTAATTAATGTTTCGCATCGTCATTCCTCCCTGAACGAAATAAAGCGTTATCGTCTGATGAATATCTGACCGCCGATAACGTATTTTTCGCGACGCGAATTATCAATTGCGAAGATGACGTTTTGTGAGGGGCTAAACAGAACCCGACAAGAGAAAATAAAGCAGGTGCAATCTGGGAAGAGGGATTAACTTTTTGGTGAAGATGTTATTAATGAACAACAGCTTCACGGGGGGCATCAAAAGGCGCGGACGGGTCACCCGGGTGTATCGCGGGCAGCCTGCTCAGATAAACAGGCTGCCCGATGACGCGATTAAATCTGTTTAACCGCCCATCCTTTTTGCTTGCTGGTTTTGCCGATGCCGGGGTTAAAGCTATTAGTCGGATCGAGCTGACGATAGAAAGCAGCCAGCTGCGGTTTCGCCTGATAGAGATGGCCCACATTGTGCTCGGCGGGGTATTCCGCGCCGCGCGCCTGAAGAATGTCCAGCATCTGCGCTTTCAGAGCATGCACATCGACCCCTTTTCTGACGATGTAATCCTGATGGAAGACGTGACAGAAGAAGTGACCGTAGTAAAGGCGATGGCTGAGTGAAGTGCGGATTTCATCAGGCAGCGTTTCAAACCAGTCAGCGTCGTTCCGGCGCAGGGCGATATCCAGAGCCAGAATATCCTCTACCTCATCGGCATGCACAGCGTGATAGCGCACAGCCGCGCCCGCCGCCGCGAAGCGATGCAGAAAGGCGTGCGCTCCCTCTTTACCTTCACACTCAAAGAACTCGCCGCCGCCCTCGCGGAAGTAGTCGCGCAGATAGTTTCGCGCTTCCGCCACCCCCTCGCCGGACATCTTCAGCATCAGGTGATGTTCATATTTATCACGATACTGCTTCATGCGTTTGGGCAGATGCGCCGGGAACAGCCGGCTCAGGCGCTGCAACACGCGGTCGGTGAAGTGCGGTTTAACGAAGGCGAGTTTGTTCAGCCAGGCATCGATCCGACCCTTGAGTGTGAAAAACAGCGGCATTTTATCGGTGCCCAGCCTGTCGATCATCAGGAAGGTATCTTTACCGTACACTTCTGCAATGTCGTAGCAGTCCCGATGCATATATTCACCGGCCACAGGCAGATCGGTAAAATGGGCCAGGATATGACGGCGGAGATCGGTGAGGACGCCGGGATCGTTGGTGCCGATGTAAAAGACCTGCTGCTGGGGTTCGCTGGCAAAGGTATCCAGTCGCACGGCAAAGACCGCCAGTTTTCCGGCACAGCCGGACGCCTCAAACAGACGTCGCGCATCCGCGTTGTAACGGGCGGGCGTATCGGCATCCACTTCCCGCACACGATCGGCGTAGTCGTGATCGGAGGCATGACGGCCATCATGCTGCACGTCGCCAGGCTGCCAGCGATCGTCATCCAGCCGTCCCAGAATCTCCTCCGGCGAGCTGCCCAGATCGATGCCGAGATGGTTCACCAGCTTCAGTTTTCCGCTGGCGTCGATCTGCGCAAACAGCGCCATTTCGCTGTAGGCCGGGCCGCGCTTAATCAGCGAGCCGCCGGAGTTATTGCAGATGCCACCCAGCACCGAGGCGCCAATGCAGGAGGAGCCAATGACCGAGTGCGGTTCACGCCCCAGCGGCTTCAGCACTTTTTCCAGCTGATAGAGCGTGCTGCCGGGAAACGCCAGCACCTGCTGGCCATTGTCGATCAGCTGCAGCTTGTCGAGCCGCAGGGTGCTGATAATCACCAGCGGACGATCGTAATCGTTGCCGTGCGGCGTTGAGCCTTCAGTCAGGCCGGTGTTTGCCGCCTGCATCAGAATAATTACATCAGCTTTCACCAGCGTCTGTAGTACCCGCCAGAGCTCCAGCAGGGTGCCGGGGAACACCACGGCCAGCGCGTCACCCTCGCCGGAGCGAAAGCCTTTACGATAGCGGGCGGTCTGTTCAGATTCCGTCAGCAGATGGGCAGGGCCGACCAGACGGCGCAGGTCAGAAAGCAGGGCAGAGGTTGATGTCATGAGCAATTCCCTTGTCTTATCAGTGCGCCTTAACTGTAGCACGGCAACTGACCTGAACGCAGTGTGACAGCGGCAGCTACCTGCTATTCTCATCTTGTGGCACACTGCCGCCTGTTTATTCGATATTGCGCAGTTACTTAAGAGAACCCAACCTGATGAAATGGATTTACTCTGTTAGTCTCGCTGTCACCCTCGCGATGCAACCCGCACTGGCTGAGACAGTGCCAGGTCACCACCCGATGACCGAACAGGCACGGGATGCCTTCGTCAATCAATTGCTAAAAAAAATGACGCTGGACGAAAAGATCGGCCAGCTGCGTTTAATCAGCGTCGGACCGGATAATCCGAAAGAAGCGATTCGCGACATGATTCAGAAGAGTCAGGTTGGTGCGATCTTTAATACGGTGACCCGCCCGGATATCCGCGCTATGCAGGATCAGGCCATGCAACTCAGCCGCCTGAAGATTCCGCTCTTTTTCGCTTTCGATGTCATTCACGGGCAGCGCACTATTTTTCCGATCCCGTTAGCCCTGGCCTCCAGCTGGGATCTGGACGCGGTGAAAGAGGTGGGTCGTGTTTCAGCTTATGAGGCGGCCGATGATGGTCTGAACATGACCTGGGCGCCGATGGTCGATGTCAGCCGTGAACCGCGCTGGGGTCGTGGCTCCGAAGGTTTCGGGGAGGATACGTATCTCACCAGCGAAATGGGCCGCAGCATGGTTCAGGCGATGCAGGGTAAAAGCGCGGCCGATCGCTACAATGTGATGACCAGCGTGAAGCACTTCGCGCTCTATGGTGCGGTCGAAGGCGGCCGGGATTACAACACCGTGGATATGAGTCCGCAGCGCATGTTTCAGGACTATCTGCCGCCTTACAAAGCCTCGCTGGATGCAGGCAGCGGCGGAGTGATGGTGGCGCTGAACTCCATCAATGGGGTGCCAGCCACGGCGGATAGCTGGTTGCTGAAAGATCTGCTGCGCGATAAGTGGAAGTTCAAGGGCATTACCATCAGCGACCACGGCGCCATCAAAGAGCTGATCAAGCACGGCGTCGCCAGCGATCCGCAGGATGCGGTGCGCATCGCCCTGAAGTCGGGTGTCGATATGAGCATGAGCGATGAATATTACAGCAAATATCTGCCGGATCTGGTGAAGCGCGGCGACGTCAGCATGGCGGAAATTGATGATGCGGCGCGCCATGTGCTTAACGTCAAATATGACATGGGCCTGTTCAACGATCCCTACAGCCATTTAGGGCCGAAAGAAAGCGACCCACAGGATACCAATGCGGAAAGCCGCCTGCACCGGGCCGAAGCGCGTGACGTTGCGCGTAAGAGTATCGTGCTGCTGAAAAACCGGCTGGAGACGCTGCCGCTGAAAAAATCGGGCACCATTGCACTGATTGGTCCGCTGGCAGACAGTCAGCGCGACATCATGGGCAGCTGGTCCGCTGCGGGCGTGGCGAAGCAGTCCGTTTCGCTGCTGCAGGGGATGCGCAACGCGACCGAAGGCAAAGCGACGTTACTCTATGAAAAAGGGGCTAACGTCTCTGATAATAAAGGGATTCAGGACTTCCTGAACCTCTATGAACCGGCCGTGTCGATCGACACCCGTTCGCCGCAGCAGATGATTGATGATGCGGTTGCCAAAGCGAAGCAGGCCGATGTGATCGTGGCTGCCGTGGGCGAAGCGCAGGGCATGGCGCACGAGGCTTCCAGCCGCAGCGATCTGATCATTCCGCCGAATCAACAGAAGCTGTTAGCTGCACTGAAAGCGACCGGCAAACCGCTGGTGATTGTGCTGATGAACGGACGCCCGCTGTCGATAGTCAATGAGGATCGGATGGCCGATGCCGTGCTGGAAACCTGGTTCAGCGGCACCGAAGGCGGTAACGCCATTGCCGATGTGCTGTTCGGCGACTACAACCCGTCGGGTAAACTGCCGGTCTCCTTCCCGCGTTCAGTGGGGCAGATCCCGATCTATTACAACCATCTGCCAACCGGCCGCCCTTATAACTTTGCTAAGCCGAACAAATACACATCGCACTACTATGACGCGGTCAACGGCCCGCTCTATCCGTTTGGTTACGGCCTGAGCTACACCACATTCACCGTCTCACCGGTGAAAATGTCGTCGCCGACCATGTCACGTGACGGCAGTATCGAGGCCAGCGTGACGGTGACCAACAGCGGTCAGCGTGACGGCGCGACGGTGGTGCAGATGTACCTCAACGATCCGGTTGCCTCGATCAGCCGTCCGGTGAAGGAGCTGCGTGGCTTTAAGCGCATCATGCTGAAAGCGGGTGAATCACAGACGGTCACCTTTAAGATTGATGTTGAGGCGCTGAAGTTCTGGAATCAGCAGATGCAGCATGTTGCTGAGCCCGGCAAATTTAACGTGATGATTGGACTGGATTCCGTTCGTACTGAGGATGCGCAGTTCAACTATTTATAACCATCAGCCCTTTCCCTGAATGCGGGGGAAGGTGATGCGGCGTGTCGTCAGCGTCCTGCTACGGCGCGCCGCATCATATCCACTATCAGAGCCGCCATGATTAATCTGCGTGACCGCATTCAGCAGCAGGTCTTCCGCCTTAATGGCCTGTCGATGAATGAATTTGACCTTTCTCAGCCGCCTGGCGATCCCGGTCTGTTTGGCCCGGACAGCGTGATCTGGCGCGTCCATGGTGACTTCACCTCCATGATGTGCGGCGGGATCAGCGCGCTGCTGTTGCAGATGCTGCATCCGGCTGCGCTGGCGGGCGTCTGGGATCACTCTAATTTCCGTGAAGATATGATGGGCCGCCTGCGGCGCACCAGTCAGTTTATCGCCGTCACCACCTACGGGAATTCGCAGGATGCGCAGACGCTGATCGAGCGGGTAAAACGTATCCATCTCAAAGTCAGCGGCGTTGACAGCATGGGAAAACCCTATGCCGCCAGCGATCCGCATCTGCTGACCTGGGTGCATGTGGCCGAGACCAGCCGTTTTCTGGCGGCTCATCTGCGCTACAAAAATCCGCAACTCACCCGCGCCGAACAGGATCAGTACTATCAGGAAGCGGCACTGATCGCCGAAGCCCTGGGGGCGGAGCGGGTGCCCAAAAGCGTCGCCGACGTGGTGGACTATCTGCAACAGATGCGGCCTGAGCTGCGCTTCGACGAGCGCACCGCAGAGGTGACGCGGCTGCTGATGAATGCCCCTGCGCCGAGCTGGCAGGCGAAACCGGTAATGAAAATCATGCTGAAGTCGGGGTTCGCGCTGATGCCCGCGTGGGCGCAGGCAATGTCCGGTCGCGAGACTGGCCGCCTGCAGCAGACGATCATCGATCAGAAGATCAATGCGATCGCGGTGGGATTACGCTGGTCGATTCAGCGTGGAGCCTGGTATCGCGCGATGGTGAGGATGGGGCGGTTAGTGTAAAAGTGCTGACCTGCAGGTAGCGGGGGGCTGGATGCGACAGCGATGGCACCACTCACGTCATGGAAACTAAAGCCTGAACAGACCGCTTTGTTCAGGCGGCTGACGGGTAAAACGTCTGCTGGAGCCCGGAACGTCCCGGCTTTTGGCATAAACACCTTACCCTGTAAGCTTTGCAAACGTTACCTGGGAAAGCCCTGTCCCGGCGACGTCTGTTTCCGGCTTCGTGATTAATAAGCGCTGTCTGGCCCTGCAGCAACGGGTAAGCTCTGCGGAAAGGCGATGTCAGAAAAATGCATATTGCCCGCACAACATCGCGGTAAAAAGTACCTGTGGCTGGAAGTGCCTGAGCAAAACGAGCGAGCTTACTGATTCTAAGTGAAACAGAGGTTGCGGCATATCAAAGCCAGCGTTGTCAGAACCGTGTCACACCAGAGTACGCTGAAGGTAATGGAAATGCCTCTCTGAATGGGTAACGGCATTGTCATGCTCAATGAAATAATCACACCCTGACGCTGTAATGCTACTTTCCATGTCCCGCTTACAGGACCTTCGGGAGACGCCGCCGACGCCAAACTTTGAGACTATTACCCTTGCCTCAGCGTGCGCCAGCCAGGATCCTGCTCTAATCTGGGGAAAATGGATTCCTCAAGGTTTTGTCGAGGCACTATGACGTACAAATCCCTGATTGCTGAAGTCCACAATCAGCAGCGCACCCTGACCGCTATCGTTGAGCAGGATGCGCGTACCGCCTATTTTTATATCTGGCCAACCGACCTGTTCCGCAGTCAGTATGCGGTGCGCGGCTGCTGGCTGCGCAATCTGCTGCCGGCTCCGGTGCAGGAAGATCGCGAGGCGATGGAGCAGGGCATTGCGCCGCTGCTCAGCGCCGAGTATTGCCGCAATCTGGAAGCGGAACCCGAGCTGGATCCGGCCGGTCTGCAGGTGCTGTGGGAGCCCAGCGATGATGGCGCGGCGCTATGGTACTACGGCCAGCTGCTGGCGGTGATTCCGGGCTGGAGCCTCTATCAGGAGAAACAGGTGAGCTTCTCCGCCGGCTGCATCAAAAAGAACCGCCTCACGGCGCCGCTGGGGTCGGCCTCTACGAATGACTATTACGCTCGTGCGGAGCATCAGCGCCAGTTCTGGCGCGAATGGCACGACGGCAGCGAGTGGGACAACGTTCAGCAGGATCTGATGTCCTGCTATCAGGCCCGCTTCGGCGAGCCGGTGAAGTATTACGCGATCGACCAGGGGAGCTGGCCGCCGATGGCGATCTCCCAGCACTGGCATCAGGGCGTCTGGTATTTTTTAACGATCGGCATGAGTATCCGGCCCATGCCGCAGGTGGACTACCTGTTTGATGAGCTGGCACCGCAGTATCGCCGTATTGAGCTGGGCATGGCGGTCGACGGCGAGGTCATGACCGAAAGCAACGCGGTGCAGATGGCGAGTGCGCTGGCGGAGTTTGTGCATCTGCCGTGGGCGCGTCTGACATGGCTTGGCGAGGGCCACACGCTGGCCTCGGAAGTGGCGCCCGTCGGCTTTGACAGCTTCCTGCTGGCAAATGAGCTGGCCAGCGAACAGGCGCAGTTTACCCTGCCCAAGCGCGATGGCGATCGACCCAGCTTACTCTGGGCAACCCCGATTACCGAAGCGGAACGACAGTTTGCCCAGGCGGAGGAACAGGGCGGCCAGAAGTTACGGGAACGGTTAACCGCAGAGGGTAGCAATCACGTTTTCCGCCCACGCCATCAGGTGGTCAATCCGGAAGAGTAAGCTCGTTACTGCGCGACATTTCGCCTGTTGCTGATGCCTGCCACGCCAGTGATAGTTGCGCAGTGAAATTAAATCCTTACGCAAATCAACCATTTCTGAAATATGTGATCCCGCTCATCTCAAGTTCCTCTTTAACAAGCCGTTAACCCGGATCAGGCAATTGCGCCACACCAGGTTCAGGGGAACAAAGATGTTTAAAACAACACAATCCCGTTTCACCGCAACAATGATCGCCTTCTTTGTTGCGCTTTTACTCGTTACAGTCTGGGTCATCAACCAGTTCGTCGCGCCGCAGCTGGTCGACAGCGAAAGCCGACTGGTTCGCTATCAGGTTGATTCCCTCGCGTCCGGCATCGTTGAACAGATGAACCGCGTTCAGGCGCAGCAGCGGGCCATCACCGAAGCCGCCTCGGTGATGGACAGCGCCACTATCGATACCCTGTTACCGACGCTGGTAAACCAGTATCAGGACAGCAATGTGTTTGGTGGCGGTATCTGGCCGCTGCCGAACCGTCGCGATCCGGCCAAAGAGAAAGACAGCAGCTTCTTTGCCCGTAATGCCAGCAACGAACTGCAGGTCAATACCTACTGGAACTCCGATGCCGCCGACAAATACTGGGAACAGCCCTGGTATAAAGATGGTCTGGCTGCGGCCAAAGGGCAGTGCGCCTGGGCCAAAGCCTATCAGGATGCCGCCAGCCCGCAGCCCCGCACCAACTGCGCCATGGCTATCTACCGCAACGGTACGGCCTGGGGTGTGGCGACCATCGACGTGACGCTGGGCTTCTTCAATCAGCTGGCGAAACAGATGGGCGAAACCATTCATGGCAACGTGCTGATCGTTGAGGCAGATGGCAAAGTGGTCGGGAACGGCGCGCTGGTGAATGCCACCCCGAAGCTGGAGAACCTGGCCGACGTACAGATGCCAATGGCGGCGCCGCTGAAAACCCTGCTGAATGGCGTCGGCAGCCAGCCGCTGGAAACCACCTTTGACAGCAGCGAAGGCGAGCAGACGCTGTTTGTACAGGCTATTCCTGGCAGCCCCTGGTATCTCGCCAGTAGCCTGCCGACCAGCCTGCTCAAAGCGCAGTCGCACAACATGCTGACCCGGCTGGGTCTGGTGCAGATCCCGCTGGCGGTGATCCTGCTGCTGGTTTCACTGGGCTTTGTCCGTGCAATGATGAAACGTCTTGGCGTGCTGAACCGTAACATTGAAGCGCTGTCGACCGGCGGGGCCGATCTGACCCAGCGTCTGCCCGCCAGCAACAGCCCGGAATTTAACGCCGTGGCGCAGAGCTTTAACCAGTTCATCAGTTATCTGCAGGGTCTGATTCAGCAGGTCGGTGACAGCGCGCTGGCGATCACCGCTGCGTCACGCGAGATTGCCAGCGGCAACGCCAATCTCTCCTCCCGTACAGAAGAACAGGCCAGCTCGATTGTGGAAACGGCGGCCTCGATGGAGCAGCTGACCGGCACCGTGCGTCAGAATGCCGACAATGCGACCCATGCTAACCAGCTGGCAGGTGATGCCTCACAGGTGGCGGCACGCGGCACCGAGGTCGTTCGTCAGGTGGTCACCACGATGGGCGAGATCCATCACTCGTCACGTAAAGTGGTCGATATCATCAGCGTCATCGACAGCATTGCGTTCCAGACCAATATCCTGGCGCTGAACGCCGCCGTTGAAGCCGCACGGGCCGGCGAGCAGGGACGCGGTTTTGCCGTTGTGGCATCCGAAGTGCGTAACCTGGCGCAGCGTTCAGCCAATTCAGCGCGGGAGATTAAAAAGTTAATCGAGGAGTCCGTAGCCAACATCGACACCGGCAGCGCGCTGGTTGAGCAGGCGGGTCAGACCATGGATGAGCTGATGCAGGGCGTGAGCAGTGTCACCACCCTGATGAGCGAAATTATGTCCGCCAGCCGCGAGCAGAGCATGGGGATCGAACAGGTTAACGTGGCGATTACGCAGCTTGATGGCACAACCCAGCAGAACGCCGTGCTGGTGGAGCAGGTTTCTGCTGCGGCACAGGCGATGGAAGCGCAGAGCACCCAGCTGGAGCAGGTTGTTCAGAGTTTCCGCCTCTAATCTTCCTCAGGCCAGCCTCGCTGGCCTGATTTTCATTGCGCTTCACCTGCTTACCTTCGTCCTTCCCAGGCAAAAAATCCTCTGCAGCACGCCCAAATGTCTAATCTTGTGCCAGAATAGATGGGAATAATCTCAAGGAAACGCCATGTCTGCTATTGAAGTTATCCTCGTTGACCACCTCGATCGTCCCACTGGCAAAATGGAAAAGCTGGAAGTGCATGAAAAAGGATTACTGCACCGTGCGGTGACGGTTTACGTCTTCAATTCCCGGCAGGAGCTCCTGCTGCAGCGGCGCGCCAGCGATAAATATCACTGTGGTGGCCTGTGGAGTAATACCTGCTGCGGGCATCCTTATCCCCATGAATCGACCCGTGACGCCGCCGAGCGCCGACTGCGGGAGGAGATGGGAATGGTCGTGACGCTGACGCCGGTATTTGAACTGAGCTATAACCTGAAGCTGAGCAATGGCCTGACCGAGCATGAATATGGTCACGTCTTTTTTGCGATCTGCGACAGCCTGCCTGAGCTGAATCCACAGGAGGCGGATGCCTGGGATTATCGCCCAATGGCGCTGATTGCACAGCAGATGCAGCAGCAGCCTCAGCAGTTTACGCCGTGGTTTATCCACACGTTTCCGCGCATCCCGGACTATCTGGCGCAGTTTCCCTTTCCGGCCGTGACGGCATAAACAAACCGCACTGCGGTGCGGTTTGTCGGCCTGCAGGCGCCGGAAACCTGTATTCTTCGTAAAAATGCCATTTCTGTACAGATGGCCACGCCCGGTGCCTGCTTATTGCGGCTGCTCAAAATCCTCCGCGTCCACATCATAGCCTGAAGGCTCCCAGCGAATCGCCAGCAGCGCCAGCAGACCGGCCAGCGGTGCCAGGAAGATGACCCAGAAGACGCCGGTGCCCAGTGCCGCCACCAGCACGGGAAACAGAAACAGTGAAACGGTCGAGCTGCCGCGCATCAGCGTCTGATTGAAGCCCACGCCCACGCCGCGCAGCGAGGTCGGGTAGCTCAGTGAGGCAAAGGTCATGGTGTGCGAGCCAGGTCCGAATCCCTGACCAAACAGGAACAGCGCCAGCATCGCGATAGCCAGCGCCGCCTCCTGTCCCTCTTCCGGGCGGCCAATCAGCGCCAGCCCCAGCAGCGCCACACACTGACAGCCATAACCCGCCACCGACATTTTCCATGCCCCCAGGCGCGGCACCAGACGCACGGCCAGAATGCCGCCGACAAAGGCAAACAGCAGATTCAGCGTCAGTGACACCAGAATCGTAGTCAGCATTGACTGCGCAAGGAAACTGGAGATGATGACCGGCAGGCCAAACGCGACAGCATTATAGGCAAATGAGGAGGCGATGGAGGTGATGGTCGCCAGCAGGGTCCGGCGGCGATACACCCCCTTCAGGAGCGCGACATAGTTACGCCAGCCCGCCTTGCGCACCGCCGTAGCAGGCGTCAGCCCGGCGTCAGAGGCTACCTGCGCGTTGATGTTCCAGGCACCGCGCAAAATGGCTGCGGCACCGTTGAGATCACCCTGGTTCGCGGCCCAGACCGGCGATTCACTCATATATCGACTGCGGATAGCGATGATGATGATCGCCGGTACGGCACCAAAGCCCAGGATCAGCCGCCAGAGCCAGTCAGTGTGACTTTCTGGCAGCACGGCATAGAGCAGCAGTACCAGCAGGTAGGAGATACTGATCGCTGCATACCAGGTCGGACACCACATCGCCACGCTGGCTGCTTTATTGCCTTTGCCGCGCAGCTTTGAAAATTCCGCCAGAAAGGCCATCGCCACCGGCAGATCAATGCCGACGCCCAGCCCCATAACAAAACGCGCACCCGCCAGCACATATTCATTGGGCGCGAGCGCACAGGCGAGCGCCGCCACGACAAAGAAGAACATATCGGCCATAAACACCCGATAGCGGCCGATCTTATCCGTGAGATAGCCGCCGATCAGGGCGCCAATAATCGCGCCAAAGGTAATGGCCGAGGCGACCATGCCGGTGCCGGAGGGAGTCAGGTTAAATTCGCGCGTGATGTCTTTCATGCCAAAGGCCAGCGCGCCCAGATCGTAGGCATCAAGAAATACGCCCCCCAGCGCAATCGCGATCACGATACGGGCGTTATTGCGGGCGCTGTCGCCACGGTTCACTAAACGTGAAACATCGGCTGCATTGCGGATCCAGTGTGTTTCACCCGCAGGCGCACGGCCTGCTGTTGCCACATGTGCGGAAGAGGTCAGGTCGGACATGTTGTTCTGCATCTTTTATTATTCATAACAGGTCTGGAAGGATAGCCGTTCAGACGTCCGGGCGTAAATTCATTTCCGCTATATGAAATAAGATTCTCATCTCAGATTGCGATCCTGCGGCGAGAAAGTCAGCGGCATCACCGCCATGCCAGGCTACGCTTTTAAGGCAGTGTCTCTCTTCAGCCTCGCCTGGCAGCCTGCTGCTGCGCGGCAGGCGAGCAGTCAGAGCGCCAGGGCGCATGACACCCTGTGAGGCATTGCATCCAGACAACGCACAAAAACAACACACGACAACGCGATAAGGAAAAGGTCATGATCAGAATTCGGGGCTGGATCGGTGTCAGCGCTTTGCTGCTCAGCATGGGAATGGCACAGGCAGCAGATCCTGTACGGGTCGGCTCAAAAATTGATACGGAAGGGTCACTGCTGGGCAATGTCATCCTGCAGGTGCTGGAGAAGCATGGGGTCAAAACCGTCAATAAAATTCAGCTGGGCACGACGCAGGTGGTGCGCGGTGCCATTACGGCGGGCGAAATCGATATCTATCCCGAATATACCGGCAACGGCGCATTTTTCTTCAATGATGAGAAAGACAGTGCCTGGAAAAATGCCACTGCAGGCTACGAGAAGGTGAAGAAGCTCGACGCAGAGAAGAATCACCTGGTGTGGCTGACGCCTGCACCTGCGAATAACACCTGGACCATCGCCGTGCGCAAAGAGCTGGCGGAAAAAAATCAGCTCACCTCGCTGGCCGATCTCAGTGCCTGGCTGAAAAAAGGCGGCACCTTCAAGCTGGCAGCCTCGGCAGAATTTATTGAACGCAGCGATGCTTTACCCGCCTTTGAAAAAGCGTACGGTTTTAACCTGAAACAGGATCAGCTGCTGTCGCTGGCGGGCGGTGACACCGCCGTCACCATCAGCGCAGCGGCGCAGCAGACATCCGGCGTCAATGCGGCGATGGCCTACGGTACGGACGGGCCGGTGGCGGCGCTGGGACTGCAGACGCTCAGCGATCCCAAAGGCGTTCAGCCCATTTATGCACCGACGCCGGTTATCCGTGAATCGGTCCTGAAAGCCTATCCCGGCATTGAGGCCTGGCTGAAGCCGGTGTTCAGCGCGCTGGACGAGAAGACGCTGCAACAGCTCAACGCGAAAATCGCGGTCGACGGTCAGGATGCCAGCAGTGTTGCGACCGAGTGGCTTCAGCAGCAGAAGCTGCTATAACCGATGCCGATATCGCGGGAAGCGATACGCCGTCCGGTGCAGCAGCCGGTGGCCTGGCTGCTACTGACTCTGCTGAGTCTGGCGCTGCTCGTTCTGCCCTTTCTGAATTTTGCGCCGAACCGGCTGGTGGCGGGCGAGCCGCTGATGCTCTGGCAGATCCGCTATTCCGGACTGCTGCTGGTGCCGCTGGCGACGCTCTGGCTGCTGCTGTGGCGTCGACCCGGCCGCAGCACGCTGATTCTGGCGCTGCTGACGGCGGAGCTGATGCTGGCGCTCACCCTCTGGCTGGGCGGACATCAGGCGACGCTGCTGAGTCAGCAGGGCAGTCGTCTGGCGCGCACCAGCTTCGCCAGCGGCCTCTGGTGTAGCGCCGCCGTCATACTGCTGCTGATCACCGATTGGGTGCGGCAGCTGACCCGTCACCGGCTGGCTCAGCTGCTGCTTAATCTGCAGGTCTGGCTGCTGCCGCTGCTGCTGCTATTCAGCGGGCAGCTGGGCGATCTTTCGCTGCTGAAGGAGTATGCCAACCGCCAGGCCGTGTTTGATGCGGCGCTCAGCCGCCATCTCACCCTGCTGGCCGGCACGGTGCTGCCTGCGCTGGTCATTGCGCTGCCGCTGGGCGTGACGCTGTTCCGGCGTCCGCGATGGCAGGGCAGCGTTTTTGGTGTACTGAATGTGATTCAGACGGTGCCTTCTGTTGCCCTGTTTGGTCTGCTGATTGCACCACTGGCCGGACTGGCTCAGCACTTTCCCTGGCTGGGCGCATGGGGCATTAGCGGCATCGGGATGGCCCCGGCGCTGATCGCGCTGGTGCTCTACGCGCTGTTGCCGCTGGTGCGCAGCGTGGTCGTCGGCCTGCAGCAGGTGCCGCACCAGGTGCGTGAGAGTGCGCGTGGGATGGGGATGAGCGGCTGGCAGCAGTTCCGGGCGGTAGACGTGCCGCTGGCGCTGCCGGTCTGGCTGGCGGGGCTGCGGGTGGTGATGGTGCAGACGCTGGGGATGGCCGTGGTAGCGGCGCTGATTGGCGCAGGCGGCTTCGGCGCGATTATTTTTCAGGGGCTGCTAAGCAGTGCGCTTGATCTGGTGTTGCTGGGTGTGATGCCGGTGATTGCGCTGGCGGTGACGATCGATGCCTTGTTCCGCCTGCTGATCTCACTGCTGGAGAGAAAAGATGATTGAATTTGATAGCGTATCACGCGCCTTTAACGGTAAAGCGGCGGTGAAAGATCTGTCGTTGCAGATAGCCGCCGGCGAATTCTGTGTGCTGCTTGGCACCTCTGGTTCCGGCAAATCGACCACCCTGAAGATGATTAACCGACTGGTGGAGTTTGACAGCGGGGATATCCGCTTTGCCGGTGAGTCGATTCGTCAGCTTGATGCCCGCGCGCTGCGCCGCCGTACAGGCTACGCCATCCAGTCAATCGGCCTGTTTCCGCACTGGACGGTGCGAAAGAATATCGCCACGGTGCCGGTCCTGCTGGGCTGGTCGCACACGCAGGTTGATGAGCGCATCGCGGCGCTGCTGGCCCTGCTGAGCCTCGACGCGCAGCTGCTTGATCGCTATCCGCATCAGCTCTCCGGCGGGCAACAGCAGCGGGTCGGCGTGGCGCGCGCGCTGGCTGCGGATCCGGACGTCCTGCTGATGGATGAGCCGTTCGGGGCGCTCGACCCGGTCACGCGCGGCATGCTGCAGCAGGAGATGCTGCGTATTCATCGCCTTTCGGGGCGGACGATTGTACTGGTGACTCATGATATCGACGAGGCACTGACGCTGGCCGACCGCCTGGTATTGATGGACAACGGCAGGATCGTTCAGCAGGGCAGGCCGGTGGAGCTACTGACGCAGCCAAAAACTGATTTTGTGCGCGACTTCTTTGGCCGCAGCGAAATTGGGGTGCGACTGCTGTCGCTGGAGCAGGTCAGCCAGGCCGTGCGACGCGGCGAGTGGCTGGCGGGCGAACCGATCAGTGCCGGGCTGACACTGCGGGAGGCGCTTTCTCAGTTTATCGCCCGGCAAACCGACAAACTGCCGGTAATCAATGCGCAGCTGCAACCGCTGGGCGTGCTCCACTTCAGTGACCTGCTGCAACGGCGCGAGACAGTCCCATGCGCGGGTTAAAGGATCCTTTGCTGTGGCTGGTGCTGCTCTATATCGCACTGCTGAGCCTGATGCCATGGAGCGGGCCGCTGTTTCACCACTGGTTTCCCGAGCTGGCGCGACCGCTCTATCAGCAGGAGAGCTTCTGGCAGCTCACCCTGGCGCACCTGTTTCTGGTGATCGCTGCCAGCCTGCTGGCGATTGTGACAGGCGTCGGCAGCGGTGTACTGGTGACGCGACGGGCAGGGCGCGCCTTCCGGCCGCTGACAGAGACGATCGTGGCCGCCGGACAGACGATCCCGCCAGTGGCGGTGCTGGCGATTGCGGTACCGGTGATGGGCTTTGGCGCGTGGCCAGCGGTGGTAGCACTCCTGCTCTATGGCCTGCTGCCGATTTTACAGGGTACGCTGGCCGGCATCGATAGTGTTCCGGAGAGCAGCCGGGAGATCGCGACAGGGGTCGGCATGACGCCCTGGCAGCGGCTGTGGCAGGTCGAGCTGGCGCTGGCTGCACCGGTTATCATCGCTGGCATCCGCACATCCGTCATCATTAACATCGGGACTGCGGCCATCGCCTCGACGGTGGGGGCTAAAAGTCTTGGCTCACCGGTAATCATCGGTTTAAGCGGGTTTAACACAGCCTATGTGATTCAGGGGGCGTTACTGGTGGCGCTACTGGCTATCGTCAGCGATCGGCTGTTTGAACGCCTGCAACGCTGGCTTAGCGTGAGTGAACGATAAGGGAGTATCCTACCAGCATCAGACCGCTGGTGCCGCCGACAGCCATGATAAAAAACAGCGTGGCGAAAAAGGCTTTTTTGACATTCATGGGGAAAACCTGAGCTTGTTAACAGTAAGGCGGGGATAATAGCGCGCGCAAGGCAGCAGGCAAAGCGCCCGGCGTGCGTTTTTGTTATCAGGCAGGGTCGTGCAGGCGTACAGAATAACCCTGTTCCTGCCAGTGAGTCAGCTGTTCCTGCTGGCGACGGGTCAGTTTTTTACCGGTAAAGACAAACATATTCATGCCGGGAAAAAGTTCGGGACGCGGCACATCCAGCGGTTCAGCCAGCACGTCGATCCGCCAGCCATGTTGAGACAGACGCCACCCTTCCAGCCAGATACGGGTGCGGTCTTCAATACCCCAGCCGATAATCAGCGCATCTTTGCCTGATTTTTTGCGGCTGCCGGTCAGGCAGAAAGCCACATAGTCAATCAGCAATCCATCCAGCAGACTGCACATAGTGCGGGCGGTATTCTGGTCCAGGCTCAGCTTCTGACGCACCGGCATAAAAACGTGATCGATTAGCGCATCTATCGGATGTTCGCGGCCAATGGCGGCAATCTTGTTACGGAGTTTAGCAGGCCTGACGTGCCGCAGGACGCTGATAAGCTCATCCTGCAATGTTGTCCAGCCATCATGCGCATCAACATCGCCTCCTTCCAGCAATGCCTTGACCTTTCCGACCGGCACGCCGCTTTCAATCCAGCGCATGATCTCTTCAATGCGCTGAACATCTTCTTCATCAAACTGACGATGTCCGCCTTCGGTCCGTTGCGGCTTCAGTAAGCCATAACGACGCTGCCAGGCGCGTAAGGTGACTGGGTTTATGCCACAGCGCTCGGCGACGTCACCGATACTGTATAAGGTCATAAAATCCTCTTTCGATTGGTCTGAGTACAATTACCATAACGAAGCAATTTAAGTTGTACAATACATTTCGCTATGTACAACTTGACTGATACGGTATTTCCAGGCTATATCTCAAAAATGAGAATATTTCCCTAATATGAGAATGCCCCATGTCTGAGCTGAATACTGAGCAGCGACTGGCAGTAAGACTGTCAGAATTACGACTGCAACGCGGCTGGTCGTTAGATGAACTTTCTGTCGCCACGGGCATCAGCCGCGCGTCATTATCGCGCATTGAGAGAAGCGAGACCAGCCCCACGGCGGCACTGCTCAATCGCCTGTGCGCGGCCTATGGACTCACCATGTCGCGTCTGCTCAGCGAAGTCGAAGAAGAATCCGATCTGCTGGTCAGGGCGGATCAGCAGCCGGTGTGGCAGGACGCCGCCAGCGGGTTTATCCGCCGCAATGTTTCACCACCCGCTCTTCATTTTAGATGCGAAGTGGTTGAGGGCAAGTTACAGCCTGGCGCGCGCATCGATTATGACATTCCCCCCGTTCAGGGACTGGAGCAGCATATCTGGTTGTGCGAGGGCGGCCTGACCATCGCGATGGGGATGCAGCAGTGGACATTACAACCCGGTGATTGTTTGCGCTTTCATCTGACGGGAAAATCTGCATTTGAGGCGCACCTCACCGACGGTGCCCGCTACCTGCTGGTGGTGGCCAAACCATGATCGATTACATCCTGTTCAGCGCCTCGCAGGCGCAGCAGCAGATGGAGTCACTCAGTGGACTTTTGCAGGCCTGCGTGGCAGATGGCGCCAGTGTCGGTTTCACGGATGCTGCCGATCGTGAAGCCATCAGGCACTTCTGGCAGCAGCGTATTCCCGGCCTGGCCGCCGGTGACAGCCAGCTATTCGTCGCCTGTCAGCAGGAAACGATTTTGGGTACGGTGATGATAAATTACAGTGCCATGCCGAATGGCCGTCACCGGGCAGAGATCAGCAAACTGCTGGTGCATCCTCAGGCGCGCCGTCAGGGCATTGCCCGGACGCTGATGCAGTGTGCCGAACAGCGGGCGCGCGCAGAGGGCAAAACGCTGCTGGTGCTCGATACCCGCAGCGGCGATGTCGCCCGCGATCTCTACCGTTCGCTGGACTGGCAGGTGGCGGGAGAGATTCCGTTTTATGCAGAATCCACTGCTGGGGTGCTGGACGCCACCACCCTGATGTACAAAGTGCTGGTATAACGTGCGGCGGGACGGCGCCGCAGCTCCCGGAACCGCCGCTGAAATTTCTGACGACGCACGAAAAATTCGGCGCGAAAGCTGACGCCGCCGGGATACTGTGTAAAAATACAGGCCATTTTTTCCGGTGTGGTAACGCTAATCATGGCTCTGACAGCCGCAATAAAAAGCCAGATAGCGGAGTGGTATAAAGCGCTTCAGCAGCAGGTGCCTGACTTCATTCCGCGCGCGCCGCAGCGGCAGATGATCGCCGAAGTGGCAAAATGTCTGTCAGGTGACGACGCGCGCCATCTGGCGGTTGAAGCGCCGACCGGCGTGGGAAAAACCCTCTCTTATCTGATTCCGGGCATTGCGGCCAGCCGTGCTCAGGAGAAGCAGCTGGTCATCAGCACCGCCAACGTGGCGCTGCAGGACCAGATCTTCACCAAAGATCTGCCGCTGCTGAAAAAAATCATTCCCGACCTGACCTTTACCGCCGCCTTTGGTCGCCGGCGCTACGTCTGCCCGCGTAATCTGGCCGCGCTGGCGGCAGATGATGACCAGCAGGGCGATCTGCTGCTCTGGCTGGACGATGACGCCGTCAGCAGCACCAAAGAGGAGCAGACCCAGTGTGGCCGGCTGCAGAAAGCGCTGGATCGCTATCAGTGGGATGGCCTGCGCGACCACAGCGACGAAAACGTCAGCGACAGCCTGTGGCAGCGGCTCTCGACCGATAAAGCGAGCTGCCTGGGTTCACACTGCCGCTGGTATCGCGAATGCCCGTTTTTCGTGGCGCGGCGCGAGATCGAGCAGGTGGATGTGGTGGTGGCGAACCATGCGCTGGTGATGGCGGCGATGGAGAATGAGTCGGTGCTGCCGCCCGCTAAAAATCTGATGCTGGTGCTGGATGAAGGGCATCATCTGCCCGAGGTGGCCCGCGATGCGCTTGAGATGAGCGCGGATATTACGCCCGGCTGGAGTAGCCTGCAGCTCGACCTCTTCGTGAAGCTGGTGGAAAGCATCATGACGCAGATGCGGCCCAAATCGCCCCCGCCGCTGGCTAACCCGGAGCGGCTGAAAGCGCATTGCGATGAGCTGCGTGAACTGATGACGCTCACCGCTCAGGCGCTGAACCCCTTACTGCCGCCGCATAACCAGCCGGGAGAGTTTCGCTTCGTGCTGGGTGCGCTGCCGCAGGAGCTTCTCGACCTCTGCGCCCGGCTGTTCAAACTCAGCGACGCGCTGCGTGGCCTGAGTGAAGGCCTGATCAATGCGCTGAGCGAGCAGACGGGCAAGGTGGATGTGGTCCGTCTGCATCGCAATCTGCTGCAGCTTAACCGCCAGTTTGGCTGGTTCGAGTCTGTCAGCAAGCTGTGGCGGCTGGCGTCGATGGAGAAAGCCTCCGGTGCGCCGGTGTCGAAATGGATTACCCGCGAACTGCGCGAAGGCCAGGCGCATCTGCTGTTTCACTGCGCCGGAATCCGCGTCAGCGACCAGCTTGAGAAGATGCTGTGGCGCAAAATCGCACACGTCGTGGTGACGTCCGCCACGCTGCGGTCGCTGAACAGTTTCAACCGGTTGCAGGAGATGTCGGGACTCAGCGAAAAGGCGGGCGACCGTTTTGTGGCGCTGGACTCCCCGTTTAATCACGTAGAGCAGGGCAGGCTGGTGATCCCGCAGATGCGCTATGAGCCGCTGATGAGCCATGAAGCGGAGCATATCGCCGAGATGGCCGCCTTCTTCCGCCAGCAGATGGCAGAGAAAAAGCACAAAGGGGTGCTGGTGCTGTTTGCCAGCAACCGGGCGATGCAGCAGTTTGTCGCCTGCCTGACCGATCTGCGGCTCTCGATGCTGGTGCAGGGCGATCAGCCGCGCAGCCGCCTGGTCGATCTGCACCGCCAGCGCGTCGCCAGCGGGCAAACCAGCATTCTGATTGGCCTGCAGTCCTTCGCGGAGGGGCTCGATCTGAAAGGCGATCTGCTGAGTCAGGTGCATATCCATAAAATCGCTTTTCCGCCGGTGGACAGTCCGGTAATTTTGACCGAAGGCGAGTGGCTGAAGAGTCTGAAGCGTTATCCGTTTGAGGTGCAGAGCTTACCCAGTGCCTCATTTACCCTGATCCAGCAGGTCGGACGCCTGATTCGCAGCCATCAGTGCTATGGCGAAATCGTGATTTATGACCGCCGGTTGCTGAGCAAACCCTATGGCAGCCGGTTGTTAGCCGCGCTGCCGGTCTTTCCGATTGAGCAGCCGGCCACGCCGGAGCCGGCAGCGATACCGGCCAGCGTGGTGCCAAAAAATACCGTGCGTAAACGACGTCCCACGCGGCGCTAAGCGCACTTAACCGGAAGCGAAAGATGGAACTGAATAAAATCATTAAAGAGGTGGGGCGCGGTAAAAATCATGCCCGCGATATCGACGCTGATACCGCTGTGGCGCTCTACAGCGCGATGCTGGCGGGCGAGGTGCCGGACCTGGAGCTGGGCGCTATCCTGATTGCGCTGCGCATCAAAGGCGAGGGCGAAGCGGAGATGCGCGGCTTTTACCAGGCGATGCAGGCGCAGATGATGTCGCTGCGGGCGCCGGAAAACCGGCCGATGCCGATTGTCATTCCCAGCTACAACGGCGCGCGCCGGCAGGGCAACCTGACGCCGCTGCTGGCACTGCTGCTGGCGAAACTCGGGTTCCCGGTGCTGGTGCACGGCGTCAGCGACGACGCGACGCGCATCACCAGCGAAGCAGTATTTGCGGCGCTGGGGATCGCTCCGGTGACCACGGCGGAGGCGGCGCAGGCAAAGCTGGATCAGGGCGAGCTGGCCTTTATCACCATCGATCACCTCTGTCCGCCGATGGCGAAGCAGCTGTCGCTGCGCTGGCGCATGGGGGTGCGCAACAGCGCGCATACGCTGGCAAAACTGGCGACCCCGTTTGCGGAGCGTGCGGCGCTGCGCCTGTCGAGCGTCTCACATCCTGAGTATGTGCCGCGCGTGGCAAAATTCTTCAGCGACATCGACGCTCCCGCGCTGTTACTCAACGGCACCGAAGGGGAGGTCTATGCTAATCCGCTGCGCTGCCCGGCGATCAGCATGATTCAGGGTGCAGGCGCGGAAGCGGAAGTGTGGGTGGAACGTCAGCCGGAGGTGAGCGTTGCGCTGCCGGCAGATAAAACGGCAGAAGTGACCGCGCGCTGGATTGAAGAGGTGCTGAATCAGCAGCGTCCGGTGCCTGCGTCGCTGCGACTGCAGCTTGCCTGCTGTCTGCGCGCCAGCGGTGAGTGTGACTCGCTGGACGCGGCAGAGCAGCGGATCGGCGCCGCTGGTTACTGAATCAGGCGACGGGCAGCGCCTGCTCGACCAGGTTCTGCCAGAACCGGATGCCAATCGGCAGCAGCGCGTCGTTGAAGTCATAGCGGGCGTTGTGCAGCGGTGCGGAGGGGGTATCGCCATCCGCACCCAGCCAGAAGTAGGCACCGGGACAGGCTTCCATCATGCAGGCAAAATCTTCCGACGCCATCGACGGGTTCACCTGCCAGTGCACCTGTTCCGCGCCCAGCGTTGCCAGGGCCACGTCGCGCACCTGCTCCGCCGGGGCGACGTGGTTGGCGGTGACCGGATAGCCCGGCAGCCAGTGAATGTCACCACTGACGCCAAACGGGCGCGGCAGAGTGGTCACAAACTCATCAATCAGCCCCCGCACGTTTTCACGTACGTTGTTCTGCAGACAGCGCACCGTGCCGCGCAGCACAATCTGTTCCGGGATCACGTTAATCGCTTCGCCGCCGTGGATCTGCGTCACGCTGACCACCGCCGAGGCCAGCGGTGACAGGCGGCGCGACGGAATGGTCTGCAGTGCCAGAATCAGTTCGGCCGCCACCACCATCGGATCGGCTCCGCTCTCCGGCATCGCCGCGTGGCAGCTTTTGCCGTGCAGGGTGATTTCAAATGAATCCAGCGACGCCATCATCGCGCCGGGATTGACCGCCAGCGATCCCAGCGGCAGCCCCGGCCAGTTGTGCATCGCATAGATGGCATCCATCGGGAAGCGCTGAAACAGGCCCTCTTCCACCATTTTACGTGCGCCACCCAGATTCTCTTCGGCGGGCTGAAAGATGAAATGCACCGTGCCGCTGAACTGGCGCGTGGCGGCCAGTTGCCGGGCGGCGGCCAGCAGAATGGCGCTGTGGCCGTCGTGTCCGCAGGCGTGCATCACGCCCGGCGTCGCGGAGCGCCATTCGGCGTCGCCTTTCTCCGTAATCGGCAGCGCATCCATATCCGCACGCAGCCCGATCACCGGGCCGGAACCGTTTTCCAGCGTGCCGATCACCCCGGTGCCCGCCAGACCGCGAAACACCTGCAATCCGGCCCTGGCCAGCTCTTCCGCAATAAACTGACTGGTTACCTGTTCCTGGTAACCGAGTTCGGGCTGGCGATGAAAATCATGGCGCCAGCGCAGGGCATCTTCAAGCAGGGCAGGGGAAAGGGTCATGCAGAGTCGCGCTCCATACAGAATGAGAAGATTTCACTTTAGTGATCGGGTGGCGCGACGTCTATCGCCGTCAGGACGAAATCGGACGACAGGCTAAATCAAAATGGAATAAGTAATAAGAAAGCGATGTCAGGCTACGGGAAAAACGGGGATAACAGCGCAGAAGCGGGGTAAGCGGCTGCTTACCCCGTAAACAGCTATTTCAGCATCGGCAGGTTCAGGCCATGCTCTGTTGCGCACTGCTGCGCCAGCGCATAGCCTGCGTCCGCGTGACGCATCACCCCGGTGGCCGGGTCGTTCCACAGCACGCGACCCAGACGTGCATCCGCCTCTTTGCTGCCGTCACAGACGATGACCACGCCGGAATGCTGCGAGAAGCCCATACCTACCCCGCCGCCATGATGCAGGCTGACCCAGGTCGCGCCGCCAGCGGTGTTCAGCAGCGCATTCAGCAGCGGCCAGTCAGAAACCGCATCCGAGCCATCTTTCATCGCTTCGGTTTCGCGGTTCGGTGAGGCGACAGAACCACAGTCGAGATGGTCGCGGCCAATCACTACCGGCGCTTTGAGTTCGCCGTTGCGCACCATTTCGTTAAAGGCCAGACCGGCCAGATGCCGCTCGCCCAGCCCCAGCCAGCAGATACGGGCAGGCAGCCCCTGGAAAGCGATTCGCTCCTGCGCCATATCGAGCCAGCGATGCAGCGTTTTGTGATGCGGGAACAGCGCCTTGAGTTTTGCATCGGTCTTATAGATATCTTCCGGGTCGCCCGACAGCGCCACCCAGCGGAACGGGCCTTTACCTTCACAGAACAGTGGGCGGATATAGGCCGGCACAAAGCCGGGGAAATCGAAGGCATTGCTGACACCCTCATCCAGCGCCACCTGCCGGATGTTGTTGCCATAATCCACGGTCGGGATGCCCATGTGACAGAAGTCGAGCATCGCCTGAACGTGGACCGCCATCGAGGCGCGCGCTGCTTTCTCGACCGCTTTCGGCTGCGAGACGCGCGCCTGCTGCCAGCACGCCAGATCCCAGCCAATCGGCAGATAGCCGTTGATCGGGTCGTGCGCCGAGGTCTGGTCGGTCACGATGTCCGGCTTCGGCCCGCCCGCCCGTGCGCGTTTAACCAGCTCCGGCAGGATCTCCGCCGCGTTCCCCAGCAGGCCGACCGAAATAGCTTTCTTCGCTGCGGTCGCCTCGCCGATCATCGCCAGCGCCTCGTCCAGCGTTGTGGCTTTGTAGTCGACATAGCGGGTACGCAGGCGGAAATCGATACGCGACTCCTGACACTCGATCGCCAGCACACAGGCGCCGGCCAGCACGCCCGCCAGCGGCTGCGCACCGCCCATGCCGCCCAGTCCGGCGGTGAGGATCCAGCGCCCGCTGAGGTCGTTGTCGTAGTGCTGACGTCCCGCCTCGACAAAGGTTTCATAGGTGCCCTGCACGATGCCCTGCGCGCCGATGTAGATCCAGGAACCCGCCGTCATCTGGCCATACATCATCAGGCCCGCTTTATCGAGCTCGTGGAAGTGATCCCAGGTCGCCCAGTGGGGCACCAGGTTGGAGTTGGCCAGCAGCACGCGCGGGGCATCCGCGTGGGTGCGGAAGATACCGACCGGCTTACCGCTCTGGATCAGCAGCGTCTCATCGGGCTGCAGAACCTGCAGCGAGCGCAGGATCTGTTCGAAACAGGCCTGGTTACGCGCCGCCTTACCGATGCCGCCATAGACCACCAGATCTTCCGGCCGCTCGGCGACGTCGGGATCGAGGTTGTTCTGAATCATGCGGTAAGCCGCTTCAATCAGCCAGTTGGCGCAGTGCAGCGTGGTGCCGTGCGGCGCACGAATCTCGCGCGCTACAGCCTGAGAAAGGGTTTCGCTCATGAAAGATTCCTTTATTTAAGAAGTCGTGCGCATGCTCGGCAGCAGCGCGGTCAGTGCCTGCGGCCAGTCAGCGCGGCTTGCCCACTGACGCATGGCCTCAATATCGGGTGCCATCAGGCGGTCCGCCTCAAGAAAGGCAACCTGCTCACGGAGGGTGGCCAGCGCCTGCTCAATCAGCGAGGAGCTCTGCAGCGGCCGGTTAAATTCGATGCCCTGTGCGGCGGCCATCGCCTCGATGCCGACGACCGCAGCACTGTTGAAACACATGCTGCCGAGACGACGCGCGGCGTAGGTGGCCATTGAAACGTGGTCCTCCTGGTTCGCAGAGGTAGGCAGGCTGTCGACGCTGCCGGGATGCGCCAGCGATTTGTTTTCCGAGGCCAGCGCGGCGGCGGTTACCTGCGCGATCATAAAGCCCGAATTGACGCCGCCATCCCGCACCAGGAAAGGCGGCAGACCCGACAGGCCGCTGTCCAGCAGCAGCGCCAGTCGCCGTTCTGAAATAGCGCCCACTTCGGCAATTGCCAGCGCCAGGATATCCGCGGCAAAGGCCACCGGCTCGGCATGGAAGTTGCCGCCGGAGATCACATCGCCGCTGTCGCTGAAGACCAGGGGATTATCCGAGGCGGCGTTGGCTTCGATTTCCAGGATCCGCGCCGCGTGGCGCATATTGTCCAGGCAGGCACCCATCACCTGCGGCACGCAGCGGATAGAGTAGGGATCCTGAACCCGGCCGCAATGAGTGTGTGAAGAGAGAATCTCACTGCCTTCGATCAGGGCGCTGACCGCCGCCGCCACGGCAATCTGCCCCTGCTGACCGCGTGCCTGATGGATGCGGGCATCGAACGGTTTCAGCGAGCCTTTAATCGCTTCCAGCGACAGAGCACCGGCCATCAGACCGGCGGCAAACAGATTTTCGCCCTCAAACAGGCCGCGCAGCGCCAGCGCGGTTGAGACCTGAGTGCCGTTAAGCAATGCCAGCCCCTCTTTCGGGCCGAGTACAAACGGCGACAGCCCGACGCTGGCCAGTCCCTGAGTTGCCGGGATCAGTTCACCATTATGGCGGACCTGACCTTCGCCCAGCAGCATCAGCGACATGTGCGCCAGCGGTGCCAGATCGCCGGATGCGCCCACCGATCCCTTCTCCGGGATGCAGGGCATCACGCCCGCGTTAAACAGTGCCAGCAGCGCCTCGACCAGCTCGATGCGCACGCCGGAATGGCCGCGCGCCAGACTGATAATTTTGGTCGCCACCACCAGACGGGTGACATTATCGGGCAGCAGGTCGCCCAGGCCGACGCTGTGTGACAGCACCAGATTACGCTGCAGATCCGCCAGCCGGCTGGCCGGGATCTGCGTCTGTGCCAGTTTGCCAAAACCCGTGTTGATGCCATATACCACGTTGCCGGAGGCAACAATCGTATCCACGGTCTGCTGGGCTGCGGCAATCGCCTGACGCGCTCCCTCATCGAGGGTCAGCGTGACCTGACCCTGATAGATAGCGCGTAATGTGGCGAGATCCACCTCGCCTGGCACCAGGCGTAATGCCTGAAACGAACCTGACATAGTCTGCTCCTGTCTGTACGAGTGTGCTGGCGTGACTGAGCTGCTCTTCTTGCCCTGACCAGCGGGATAATGCGAGTGAATCATAAGCTGCCACTCCTGTCTATGCTTGTCTATACAATTAAGCGGATGAAGCAAGAGGCATGCCAGAGCGATCACAAAAATGGATCGCCCGGCGGCGGCGGGGAAGAGGAGGATCGCTTTGCTGGCGCTGCACGGTAAGGGGGCAGACGCTGCCCTGAAAAGGCCCAGCGCCCGCTACTGGATGTATATACATTCATGCCGCGAGACAGTAAACTGACCCTATTATCAGCATAAGGAACAGCACATGGTTGAGCACACGGCACTGGCACAACTGGCGGCGGCGATGAGCGATGAGCCCGCGCCCATCTATCAGCGGGTCAAGCAGGCTATCATCAGTCAGATCCGCGAGGGATTATGGAAGGCGAATCAGCGCGTGCCGTCAGAGAGCGAACTGGTGAACGAGCTGGGCGTCAGCCGGATGACCATTAACCGGGCGCTGCGGGAACTCACCAGCGAAGGCTTTCTGGTGCGGATGCAGGGCGTGGGAACCTTTGTGGCGGAGATGAAGGGGTATACCGCGATGCTGGAGGTGCACAACATCGCCGATGAGATCGCCCAGCGCGGTCACCAGCACAGCTGTAAAATCCTCGCCATTGGCCAGACTAAAGCTGACCCTGAGCAGGCCGCCGTGCTGGGCCTGACCACCGGGCAGATGCTCTATCACTCGCTGATTGTGCACTATGAAAACGAGCTGCCGGTGCAGCTGGAGGATCGTCTGGTCAATCCGCTGGTCGCGCCTGACTACCTGACGCAGGATTATCAGCAGATGACCCCTTACACCTATCTGATGCAGGTCGCACCGCTGACTGCCGGCGAGCACATTGTTGAAGCCGTGCTGCCCGATGCGCGTCAGCGTAAACATCTGTCGCTGGATGAGCACGAACCCTGCCTGCTGATCCGGCGTCAGACCTGGAGCGACACCCGCATCGTGACCTATGCGCGGCTGCTCTATCCCGGCTCACGCTATAAGCTGCTGGGACGCTTCAGAGGACACGGCTGAGACAGGTAAACAGCAGTCTGGCATCCGCTTCGCACGGGCTGAGGCGGGTCTCTTCGTCCACCCACCATACGCCCTGCTGCGCAGTCAGTGTTTCCCCCTCCGCCGTCTGCCATGTGCCCGCCAGCACCCAGGCTACCCCGTGCAGACTGCCTGCAGAGGTAGTGACCACCTCCACGCTGGCCTGCCATGCATCCCGCCGCGTCATAATATTAAAATCTTCACTGACGCCGCCCTGCAGCTGAGCCATGACAGCCAGTTCACCGTCAAACGCCCAGGGCTGGTGAGGGGGCAGCCGCTGCTGCACGCCGGGTGCGGTCAGTAACACCGGGTCGCCGTGCAGCAGGGTAATGACCCGATCGATACCCGGAAAGGCGGAGAAGGGGCCATCCTGCGCGAGGGTTGCGATGCTGGCGCGCCAGCCGAAGCGTTCCTCACCCGGCGGAAAAGTGACGATTTCGCGGGTCTCGCCGCCGCCGTTGCGCCAGCGGCTGACCGTCAGCGCCGGATAGGCAAAGCGGGCCATCATCGCAGCACCGCCATCGCCTGAGCAAAACGCGCCGCACACGCCGCCTGCTGCGGATGGATACCCTCTTTGATTACCGCCTTGCCCGCCACATAGACATCCCGAATCTGGTCGCGCTGCCCGGCGAAGAGCCAGCGGTTCAGTAGCGCCCGGGAATCCACGCTGCCGAGCCAGGCCTCATCCCGCAGCACCAGCCAGTCGGCGCGCTGTCCCACCGCCAGCGTGCCCTGGCGGATACCACACGCCTGTGCACCGCCTGCGGCCGCCTGCTGCCAGAGCAGATCACCCACCGACGGCTGGCCGGGCCGGGTAATCCGGTTGCGGCGCTGGTCGCGCAGCCGCTGGGCATACTCCAGCCAGCGCAGCTCCTCCTGCGTACTCAGCGAGACGTGACTGTCGGAGCCGATGCCCCAGCGTCCGCCCTGCGCGATATACTCCACTGCCGGAAAGATGCCGTCACCGAGGTTGGCCTCGGTGGTCGGACAGAGACCCGCCACCGCGCCACTGCGGGCGAGGCGGGTGCGTTCGTCCTCATCCAGATGGGTGGCGTGGATCAGGCACCAGCGCGCATCCACCGCAAAGCGGTTCAGCAGCCAGGCAACCGGACGCTCGCCGCTCCACGCCAGCGAATCGCTGACCTCTTTCTGCTGTTCAGCCACATGAATATGCACCGGCAGCGTCGGGTCGCTGGCCGCCAGCACCGCCTGCATCTGGCTTTCGCTTACTGCCCGCAGCGAATGGAAACAGAGGCCGCGGTTCAGCAACGGCCGCTGCTGCTGCCACTTCTCCAGCCGCGCCTGCTGTTCCAGGTAGCGATCGGTCTGCTGGATAAAACGCTTCTGACCAGCTGTCGCAGGCTGGCTGCCAAAACCGCTGTAACTGTAGAGCACCGGCAGCAGCGTCTGGCCGATTCCGGCCATCTCTGCCGCGTCAATAAGCGTTTGCAGCATGCTGTCATCGCGGTAAGGCATACCGTCGGGGTCGTGATGCAGATAGTGAAATTCTGCCACCTGGGTGTAGCCGCCTTTCAGCATCTCGATGTAGAGCAGGGCGGCGATATCCCCCACCTGTTGTGGCGTCAGGCGCTGCACCATGCGGTACATCTGATCCCGCCAGGTCCAGAAACTGTCCTGCGGATCGCCTGCGACTTCCGTCAGGCCCGCCATGGCGCGCTGAAAGGCGTGAGAGTGCAGATTAGCGATCGCCGGGATCACTTCGCCGTCAAGCCGGACAGCCTGATCCGCGTGGCTGTCTGGTGTGATAGCGTCGATAAAACCGGTCTCGCTGACCCTGATCCGCACCTGCTGCTGCCACCCCGTCGCCAGCAGGGCGCGGGGAGCAAAAAAAGTCGCCATGGTTGATCCTCACTGGATGTAGTTGTATATACATATACATACTTTGAAGCAGCCTGTAAATGCCGGAGGCGGGAGAGCGCGATGGGAAAAGAGATGCACGTAGAGACGCTGTGGACCGGGGCCGACCTGGTCACCATGCGTGACGGGAAGTACCATCTGATACCGGCGGGGGCGCTGGCGGTGCGGGCAGGCAGGCTGATGTGGGTCGGGCCGGAGGCGGAGATGCCCGCCTTCGTCGCCGACCGGCACCATCGTCTGCCGGGCGGCATCGTGACGCCGGGGCTGGTGGATTGCCACACCCATCTGGTGTTTGGCGGTGACCGCAGCCAGGAGTTCGAACAGCGCCTGAATGGCGTCAGCTACGCGGAGATCGCCGCGCAGGGCGGCGGTATCCTCTCTACCGTGCGCGCCACCCGCGCTGCTACCGAGGAGGAACTGGTGGCGTCGGCCCGCTGGCGTCTTGCTCGCCTGCTGGCAGAGGGCGTCACCACCGTAGAGATCAAGTCCGGGTATGGGCTGGATGAGGAGAGCGAACTGCGGATGCTGCGGGCGATACGACAGCTTGGGGAGAGCGTGCCCGCCGATGTCCGGGCCACCTGTCTGGCTGCCCATGCCTTTCCGCCGGAGTTCAGACAGGATCCGGAGGGCTGGGTCGATATTATCTGCGACAGGCTGCTGCCGCGGGTGCAGGCACTGGGGCTGGCGGACGCCGTAGATGCGTTCTGTGAACACCTCGCTTTTTCGCCGCAGCAGGTGGCGCGGGTGTTTGATCGGGCGGTGGCGCTGGGGATGCCGGTGAAGCTCCATGCGGAACAACTCTCTGCGCTGGGCGGCGCGGCGCTGGCGGCCGGCTATGGCGCGCTCTCAGCGGACCATCTTGAATATGCCACGGAAGAGGATGCCCGGGCGATGGCGCAGCATGGCACCGTCGCGGTGCTGCTGCCCGGTGCCTTTTATCTGCTGCGCGAGACGCGGCGTCCGCCGGTCGATCTCTTCCGACGCCATGGCGTGCCGATGGCGCTGGCCAGCGATGCCAATCCCGGCACCTCACCTGCGCTGTCGCTGCGTCTGATGCTGAACATGGGCTGTACCCTGTTTGGCATGACGCCGGAGGAGGCGCTGGCGGGCGTGACTCTGTGGGGCGCAAAGGCGCTGGGACTGGCAGAAAGTCACGGCTCGCTGGAGACGGGCAAAGTGGCGAACTTTGTTCACTGGCCGCTGGCCCGCCCGGCGGAACTGGTTTACTGGCTGGGCGGTGAACTGCCCTGTACCGTTATCTATCGTGGAGAACCGCAATGAATCCTTTTGATTTTACCCAGGGCACGCTGCCGCTTCTGGTCAGCATTCCCCATGCCGGAACCCGCCTGACGCCAGAGGTGGAGGCCGGATTAAGTGAGGCCGCACGCGGTTTACCCGACACCGACTGGCATATTCCGCTGCTCTACGATTTTGTCCGCGACCTGGGCGCCAGCGTATTAATCGGCCATTACTCCCGCTTTGTGGTCGATCTTAACCGGCCGCCCGATAACCAGCCGCTCTACAGCAGTGCCACTACCGGCCTGTTTCCGGAGACACTGTTTGACGGCACACCGACCTTCTCACCGGGTAAAACGCCGGATGCCACCACGAGGCAGGGCTACATCGACGGGATCTGGCAGCCTTACCATCAGCAGATTCAGCAGGAGCTGGTGCGCCTTAAGGCGCAGCATGGCTACGCGCTGCTGTTTGATGCGCACTCCATCGCCAGCGAAATTCCCCGCCTGTTTGAGGGCCGTCTGCCCGACCTCAACATCGGCACCAACGACGGCGCCAGCTGCACGTCCGCTATGAGCACGGCCATTGAGGCGGTATGCGCAGCTCAGCAGGACTACAGCTGGGTGATCAACGGACGCTTTAAGGGGGGATATATCACCCGTGCTTACGGCCAGCCACAGCAGCAGGTCGAGGCCGTTCAGCTGGAGCTGGCGCAGCTCAACTATATGGATGAGACGCCGCCTTATGCCTGGCAGCAGGCGCGGGCTGGGGAACTGCAGAAAGTGCTGAAGGCGCTGATCCACGCCATGCTGGCAGAGGCTGAACCGCGCTGAATCGCGGCCGGTTCCACGTTTACGAGAAGCGTGCGGGGTGGCCGCCGGAAACGGGGCAGCCAGTGTCAGGCATCATAGTCAGAGACAGGACGGGAGAAGCGCACCGGGCCGATGCGCGTGTGGGGTGAGGGTTACTTAGCGCGCGCGTCCGGACGGACCAGATCAAAGCGCTGTGCCTCACTGATGCCGTAATAGGCGCTGGGGCCGCCCGCGCGCAGAACCGGCTCGGCTCTGGCCGTCTGATAGATACCCTCTTCCAGCAGCGACTCATCGATGTGGATCGCCACCGCTTCACCCAGCACCAGCCAGCTGTCGATCGGGTTGCCGCTGGCATCCTGCAGCTGAATCAGCTGTGTCAGCCGGCACTCGAAGTTAACCGGACTTTCTGCCACCAGACTGGCAGCGACCTGAGAAGCCGCCAGCGGCGTTAAGCCGGCAAAGGCAAACTCATCCTGATCGGCAGGCAGCGACGCTGAAGTTTCATTCATTGCTTCGGCCAGAGAGCGGGTTGCCAGGTTCCAGACGAACGCTTTCGTCTCTGCGATATTGCGGACGCTATCTTTCCAGCCGCTGCTGGCGAAGCCGATAATCGGCGGCTGATAGTTAAAACAGTTGAAGAAGCTGTAAGGAGCCAGGTTGCGCTGGCCGCTGGCGCTGACAGAACTGATCCAGCCTATGGGGCGCGGGCCGATGATCGCGTTCAGGGGATCGTGCGGCAGACCGTGACCGGCACGGGGTTGATAGGAATAGCGCTTAGTGGTCATAACGTCTCCGGAAGATGATTTTAATTATCTTAGCCCGACAGCATCGCCCACGAAAACAGAAAGCGGTTAGCGGATGGTGCGGGTTTATTTTCCGCAGCTTACAGCGTATTGTACGCGCGCCTGAATAACTGAGAAAACGTATGAAAAAGTCAGCCAGCACGTCGCCTTTCCACGCCCGCAATCGCCATCAGGGTGAATATGATTTTGCCGCGTTAACCGCTGCCCATCCGCCGCTGGCGGCGAAAGTGCGGCCCAACGGTTACGGCGTGCAGTCTGTGGATTTTGCGGATCCGGACGCGGTGATGCTGCTGAACCAGGCGCTGATTAAGCTGTTTTACGACATCGACTGGCAGCTCGCGCCCGGTTCACTCTGTCCGCCGGTGCCGGGGCGAGCCGACTATCTGCACTATCTTGCCGATCTGCTGGCGCTGGATAATCACGGGGCGATCCCGGCGGCAGACGTGCTGGATATCGGTTGCGGGGCCAACTGCATCTATCCGCTGATTGGCGCAGCGGAATATGGCTGGCGCTTCACCGGCACCGATATTGATGAGGCTGCTATCAAGGCTGCGAACCGCATTGTCGCGGCCAATCCGCGCCTGACACGTCAGATCCGTCTGCGCCGGCAGAAAAACAGCGACGCGATTCTGGCCGGGGTGGTCAGTAAGAATGAGTTTTTCAGCGCGGTGATGTGTAACCCGCCGTTCCATGCGTCAGCCGATGAGGCGGCGATGGGCACACAGCGTAAGGTTCGCAATCTCGGCCTGGATAAGAGCGCGCCGCTGAACTTTGGTGGCCAGCACAATGAGCTGTGGTATCCCGGTGGCGAAAAGGCGTTTATCGGTAAGATGATTGCCGAAAGCGTCGCGCTGGGTCGCCAGATCGGCTGGTTTACCTCGCTGGTGTCGCGCAAAGAGAACTTACCGGCCCTGGAGAAGCAGCTGCAGGCGCGCGATGTCGCTGACATGCGGGTGGTGAACATGGCGCAGGGACAGAAACAGAGCCGCTTCCTGGCATGGAGTTTTATGCCCGCCGCCGCGCGCAGCAAACTGCTGAGTCGCACGGGAAACCAGGGGCTGCCCGGAACAGGCAAGGTATAACCGCCACGCCGGGCAAATGTCGTCACTTAACAAAACGGGCCGCTAAGCGGCCCGTTTTTCATCAGGAGACGTGCTGCAGGAATTCGCGCAGACGCTCGCTGGGCGGGTTACTGATTAGACTGTCAGGATCGCCATCTTCCGCAATCCGTCCTTTGTCGATGAAGATCAGACGCGAGGCCACTTTCTGTGCAAAGCCCACTTCGTGCGTCACAATCACCATCGTCATGCCTTCTTCCGCCAGATCCTGCATCACCTTCAGCACTTCATGACGCAGCTCCGGGTCCAGCGCAGAAGTTGGCTCATCGAACAGCATCATCTTCGGCTTCACCGCCAGCGCGCGGGCAATTGCCACACGCTGCTGCTGGCCGCCAGAGAGTTCAGACGGGAAGTGATGCGCCCGTTCGGCCAGGCCCACTTTGCCCAGCAGCTCACGGGCCAGCTGGCGTGCCGCCTCTTTGCTGGCGCCGCGCACCCGAATCGGACCAAACGCGACGTTATCCAGTGCGCTCATCTGAGGGAAGAGGTGAAACTGCTGGAATACCATACCTGCTTCCTGACGGATCAGGCGATCGTCCACTTTTGGATCGTTCACGTGCAGGCCATCGACAATCAGGTCGCCGCTGGTGATCTCTTCCAGCTTGTTGATGCAGCGCAGCAGGGTCGATTTACCGGAACCCGATGGGCCGATAATCACTACCACTTCGCCCTGGTTAATCTTCAGATCGATATTGTGCAGCACCTGGGTCTGGCCAAAGTGCTTGGAAACATTTTTAAATTCAATCACAGGATTTTCACCCTTTTCTCAATGCGGCGCAGCACAAAGCTCAGCACCAGCGTAATCACCAGATAGATAATCGCCACGGCGCTCCAGATCTCCAGCGCACGGAAGTTGCCGGCAATGATCTCCTGACCCTGACGCGTCAGTTCAGCCACCCCGATAACGATAAACAGCGACGTATCTTTGATGCTGACGATCCACTGGTTGCCCAGCGGCGGCAGCATACGGCGCAGCGCCAGCGGCATAATCACGTAGCGCAGCGTTTCGCGGCCTGACAGGCCCAGCGCCAGTCCGGCCTCACGGAAGCCCTTGTTGATCGACAGCACCGCACCACGGGTAATCTCGGCGATATAGGCGCCGGAGTTAATCATGATGGTCACCACGGCCGCGGTGAACGGGTCAATACGCAGGTCAGGGAACGCCATCGGCAGCGCAAAGTAGATGAACATCACCTGCACGACAATAGGGGTACCGCGGATAATTTCGATAAAGACCAGGGCGATATTATTGGCGATCCAGCCACCGTAAGCGCGGGCAAAACCGGCGATCAATCCGATGATCAATCCACCAATCAGGCCAATGATTGAGATAATTAAGGTCAGTTTGGCGCCTTCAAGCAGCGCTGGCATGGCGGGCCAGATGACGCTCCAGTCAAACTCCATGGTGTGACTCCAGATAGGTTGCAATGGAAAAAAGCAGGGAAAAAGTTTCCCTGCCGAAAGCCGGATACAGAAATTTATTATTTAGGTTCAGTGCCGAACCATTTTTTATACAGCGTGTTATAGGTGCCGTTCTCTTTCAGGGTCTTCAGCGCGCCGTTGACCTTTTCACGTAAATCGTCGCTGCCTTTCGGGAAGGCGATACCGTACTGCTGCGCTTCGATCGACTCGCCTACTGCTTTAAAGCGACCTTTACCGGCAGTGTGGATGAAGTAAAGGATGTTTGGCGTGTCGTGCAGCACGGCGTCAGCACGGTTTGTACCCAGCTCCATGTAGGCGCTGTCGATGTTCGGGAACTGACGCAGATCTTTAGATTTGATGTGGGCTTTCGCGTATTCCACCGAGCCGGTACCGCTTTTCACGGCCACGACTTTACCATTGAGATCGCTGATGCTTTTGATGTCATTTTCGTTGTTACGCACCATCACCTGCAGACCACTTTTGTAGTAGCCGTCAGAGAACGCGATTGCTTTTTTACGCTCTTCGGTAATGGTGATGCCCGCCAGCGCCAGATCGACATTGCGCGTCTGCAGTGCAGGGATGATGCCGCTAAAATCCATCGGCTTCAGGGTGTAATCGAGCTTCAGCTCTTTCGCAATGGCGTCCCACAGATCCACATCGAAACCGACATATTTGTCACCCTGTTTAAATTCAAACGGAACAAAGGCGGTATCTGTCGCAACAACCAGCTTCTTTTCTGCGGCAGTCGAAGAGAGGGAGAAGGCCAGCGCCAGCGCGGCCACAGAAACTTTTAACAGTGACTTCATCATTTTTTCCTTATAAGGATCAGGCGACAGGGCCTGCGTTTGCGGCTTGTCGTATGAAAGAATTATGCCAACTTTGCAAAATCTGCGAAATCAGAGAGTTAAATAACACAGCTGACACGATTTTGCAGTTAAATCTGCCTTTGCACCATTATGGTGATCAGTTATGGTGCATGCGGCTGTTTTGGTGCAAGCGGTAGTTTGCCTGAGATGTTAAGGCTGTGAAGCGGAGGAGGGGAGAACTGTTAACAGGGTCATAAAAAGCGGTAGCGCAGACGTAAAAAAGGCGGGTTTCCCCGCCTGATAGCTTGTGCTTACGCTTATTCAATGTTGGCTTCGATGAACCACAGGAATTTGTCCAGGTCACGCGATGCCGCGGTGAAGATGTCGGCGGTATCTTCATCTTTGACTTCGTCGATAGCTTTACGGGTGTCGTTAGCGACAACGCTGTAGCGATCGGCCAGCGCCTTCAGGTGATCCTGAACGCTGTGAATATTCAGCGGATAGCTTTTCAGTGGCGTCTGGTCGTTGACCACCTGAGTGGTGCCCAGTGCCACGCCGCCCAGCTGAACAACACGCTCAGCGATAGTATCCTGGTGATCGGTGATGGCGGTGCGGAAACCATCCAGCATCTCATGCACACCGATAAAGTTAGCACCGCGCATGTTCCAGTGCGCCTGCTTGGTAATCAATGACAGATCGATAAATTCGACAACCAGACGGTTCAGCACCGCAATCGTGGCTTTCTTTTCTTCATCGCTCACGTCATTGCGGGTGTAAATCAGGTCGGAAGAGTTAGTTTTAACCAATTTAGCGGTACTCATCGTTTCAGTCCTCTCTTTGATGGTTGTCCTAATCAAGTACCGGATAAGTATAGCAGTGCTTTTCAGCTTTGCAGGAACGACTTTAACGATGAATGAAATAGCGTATTTCTTTATTGAAAACGGGGTGGAATCCGGAGGGTTAATCATTTGTTAAAATATAACCTCCCAATTTATCTATTTAAATCATGGTGTTAGACTTATTTGTCGCGTAAGGGTAAATGTCTGTTTCAAATAGAAAAATTCGCTAAGGGCGTGAGGGGGGAAATAATTCTCATGATGAGCATGATTTTTATTCAGCCCATCGACAGGATGGGCTGAAAGGGGTTATTCGGGCTTATCGTCAGCTAATTCAACGCTGTTTAACTGGCTCTTTTTGGGTCGCATCGTCAGGGTTGAGCCAGCCGATGCAACGATGATGGCCAGCAGGGCCAGCCACTGCAGCGCGGTAAGCGTCTCTCCCAGAAAGAGCATGCCTGAAAAAGCGGCCATCGCTGGCTCCAGGCTCATCAGCGTGCCAAAGATTCGTGCCGGTAAGCGGGTCAGTGCAATCATTTCGAGTGAATAGGGGATGGCACTGGAGAGCAGGGCAATGAGGAGGGCGAGCGGCATTACGCTCCACTGCCAGAGACCGCTTTCTGCGAAGGTCAGTCCCAGCGGCACAAAAATCACCGAGGCAATCAGTGAACCGATGGCGACCGTGGCGGGACCATGCTCTGCACCCGCCCGCTGGCCCGCCAGAATATACACAGCCCAGCAGGCCCCCGCACCGACCGCCAATGCCGCGCCAGTCGGATCGATGGCCGTCATATCAGAACCGAAAGGCAGCAGAAACCATAAGCCTGCCACGGCAAGTAACACCCAGATGAAATCCAGCGGCCGGCGCGAGCCAAACAGCGCCAGCGCCAGCGGACCGGTAAATTCCAGTCCGACAGCGACGCCCAGCGGCACGGTGCGGATTGCCAGATAGAACATAAAGTTCATGCCACCCAATGCCAGCCCATACATCAGCAGCGGCAGACGCTGCTCCCGCCGGAAGTGCAGGCGCCAGGGCTTAAAGATGACGCAGAGTATCAGGGTGCCAAAGGTCAGACGCAGTGCGGTTATGCCGGTCGCACCGACAGAAGGGAAGAGGCTTTTTGCCAGTGAAGCACCGCCCTGAAGCGACAGCATGGCAACCAGCAATACGGCAACGGGTAAAACGATGGGGGTAAGGTTTTTAGAAGCGGGAGAGGCAGACATCCTGTGTACTTTTCCTGTTCATCAGCGTTGTGAGAGCCAGTGTAAAGCAAATAGCGGGTTAAAAATCACAGTTTGACGTTTTAAATTTATGCGGGCTGCACAATTTTTAGCCAGAATCAGGGCCATTCAGGTAAAGAAATGTCAGGTTTTTTTAGGAATTTACTTAAAGCACGAAATGAGCACAAAAAGATTATGTCAGGAAGATGACATATTTTATAAGTAAAATGAATGACATAGGATATCGCATTAACTTCCTGTTACACCAAACATTCTCTTAGACAACAAAATCCGGGCAGAGTTTCTCGCTATTTTTTGTTATATTTTTAGCGTTGTCAGGAGAGAAGTATTTTCACATTTGAGGTGGTTATGAAAAAAATTGCATGTCTTTCAGCATTAGCCTGTGTACTGGCAGTATCTGCAGGTTCAGCAATGGCACAGAGCACCGTAACTGGTGGCTATGCTCAGAGCGACTATCAGGGCGTGGCTAACAAAGCTAACGGCTTCAACCTGAAATACCGCTACGAAGACGGTTCTAACCCACTGGGCTGGATCGGTTCATTCACCTACACCGAAAAAGATCGTACCGACGCTGGCGTCTACAACAAAGGTCAGTACTACGGTGTGACTGGTGGTCCTGCTTACCGTCTGAACGACTGGGCAAGCATCTACGGTGTTGTCGGTATTGGCTACGGTAAATACCAGCAGAACGATACTGATTCACGCGCTAAAACTGATTCAAGCGACGTAGGCTTCTCTTACGGCGCAGGCCTGCAGTTCAACCCAATCGAAAACGTTGCACTGGATGTGGGCTACGAGCAGAGCCGTATCCGCAGCGTCGATGTGGGTACCTGGATTGCTGGCGTAGGTTACAGCTTCTAAGCTTAGCTGACCTGCCAGAAAACGGCCCCTTGTGGGCCGTTTTTTATTGCCCGCATTTTATGCCCGTCGCTATCGCGCATCGCTTTTCCCTCTCGCAAGGTGACTGTACGTTTCCGGCATGACTATGCCGCCCGAACGCGTAACGTTTTGATCCGGTGAAAGAAAGCAAAGAATGGAAAAGAGGAGGGGCCCCTCAGCCAGAGGCTGAAAGGCACTGAATCGGGATTAGCCGCGCCAGATCAGGTTCTGACAGCGACGGTCAGCAGGCTTAGGGCCCAGCAGTTTTTCAATCAACATCAGACGCAGTGTAAACGGGGAACGCGTCAGCAGACACAGCCAGGATTTCATATCCGTGGTTGATTTTTTCTCTGTCTGGAAGCATTTGCTGCAATCTAAGCAACATTTCAGGGTGCTCATAGAATCACCTCCCAATCATTGTCGACGCGGTCGTCAGCAGCCGGGGTGAGAGACGTGCTCAACACCATCGTAAGAGGATCGCACGGGATCGTCATTTGCTGCTTACATTATCACCAAATATAGCACTGGCTATATCCCTTAGCCAAGGCTAATGACGAAAAATTTGAGCTTCTTTGCGGCTGGTTTACAATAAGCGCAGCTAAATCCGTATAGCCGTAATCGTACGGAACATAATAATGAGGAAACTTAATGAGTCGTCGTGCTAAAAGCGTGGTTTCTGCGCCGAAAGGGCCACTGAAAGATATTGAAGAGCATGTCGAAGGTTTTCGGCAGGTGCGCGAAGCGCATCGTCGCGAGTTAATTGATGACTACGTTGAGTTAATCTCGGATTTAATTGGCGAATTTGGTGAGGCGCGTCAGGTCGATATGGCGGCCCGTTTGGGCGTTTCGCAGCCTACTGTGGCAAAAATGCTGAAACGGCTTGGCAGTGCCGGGCTGGTTGAGCAGGTGCCCTATCGTGGCGTTTTTCTGACCAGCGAAGGCGAGAAGCTGGCGGAAGAGAGCCGCGCCCGTCACCATATTGTGGAAACTTTTCTGCTGGCGTTGGGCATCAGCCCCGAAACGGCCCGACGCGACTCAGAAGGTATTGAACATCACGTCAGTGATGAAACTCTGGCTGTATTTAAGAAGTTCTCCGAAACCCGCTAACGCTAAGGCGTACCCTCATCATGCCTCAACTGCTTCGATCTTTTTTGCATGACTCAATTCTGCATTTATTAATCGTGATTGGTGTTGTTCTGGCATGTCTGGCGGATTTCCGCTGGGCCGATCTGCCGGGGGCCGTAGACTGGCACACGATTATTACGCTCACAGGCTTATTAATTCTGACCAAAGGGCTGGAAACCAGTGGCTACTTTGACGTGCTGGGAAGCCGGCTGATTGCGCGTTTCCGCCACGAACGGGCGCTGGCACTGTTTATGGTGCTGGCGGCGGCGTTCCTTTCTACCTTCCTGACCAACGATGTGGCGCTGTTTATTCTGGTGCCGTTAACGCTCACGCTGCGGAAGTTCTCGCATCTGCCAATTTCACGCCTGATCATCTTTGAAGCGCTGGCGGTGAATGCCGGATCGCTGCTGACGCCGGTCGGCAATCCGCAGAACATCCTGTTATGGAGCCACGGTAAACTCAGCGTCATCGCGTTTATCGTGCAGATGCTGCCGCTGGCCGCCTGGCTGCTGCTGAGTCTGGTGGTGCTGACCTGGTTCAGCTTTTCAAAGCGTTCAATTGATAAACATGACAATCCGGAACAGCCGCAATGGCAAAAACCGCTGTTTATTGTCAGCGTGGTGCTCTATCTGCTGTTCATTGCCGGTCTGGAGCTGGAGATCACCGGCTGGATCCTGCTGCTGATTCTGGCCACCTTCCTGGTGATGGCCCGTCCGGTGCTGATGCGAATCGACTGGAGTCTGCTGGCTGTGTTTATCGCCATGTTTATTGACGTCTTCCTGCTGACGCGTCTGCCGGTGATGCAGGCGCATTTTGATGCGGTGTCACACTTTGGTCAGGGAGAGCTTTACCTGCTGGCGATAGGCCTGTCGCAGGTGATCAGTAATGTGCCCGCGACCATTCTGCTGCTGCAAAAAGTTCAGCCAACAGATGTGCTGGCCTGGGCGGTTAATATTGGCGGCTTTGGTCTGCTGCCGGGTTCACTCGCGAATCTGATCGCCTTGCGTATGGCGAAAGATCGGGCCGTCTGGTGGCGCTTCCATCTCTTTTCCCTTCCTCTGCTGGCCTGGTCGATGGCCTCCGGCTGGCTATTGCTCCAGTTGCTCCGCTAGTCCCGACACATCCCGCCACACTGTACAGGTGGCAGGATGTGCTCCATTTCTCAAGTTTCGTAAAGTTGCACTGGATTTTGTCAGTTTCCGATATAAGGTTAACAGGACCTTTATGCCCGGAATCAGGGCCTTAGCCAGTGATGGAAACTATGAGCGAGAACAAGCAACGCGATCCACACCAGCAGGACGCAGATAACGAGACGGAGAACAACTCTCAGTCAGATGATAATCAGGAGAACGACTCGCAGCCGGAGCGTAAACGCCCCGGTAAAAAGCCGCTGATTATTCTGGCAATAGTGGTGGTGATTATGCTGATTGTCGGCTTCTGGTTCTGGTTTGCTAACCGGAATCTGGAAACCACCGACGATGCGTTCACTGAGGGGGATGCGGTTACTATCGCACCAAAAGCCTCGGGCTATGTCGTGAAGCTCCTGGTGAAAGATAACCAGCGGGTGAAGAAGGGCGATCTGCTGGTCGAGATCGATCCCAGTGATAACCGCGCTCAGCGTGAACAGGCGCAGGCGCAGCTTGGCCTTGCCATCGCGCAGCTGCACCAGGCGCAGGCGCAACTCGCCCTGTCGCGGGTTCAGTATCCGGCACAGCGCGATCAGGCGCTGGCAGATCAGGCAAAAGCCGAGGCAAACCTGCTTAATGCGCAGGCGGACTATCGTCGCCAGCGCGGCGTCGACCCGCGGGCTACCAGCCAGCGCAATATTGACAGTGCCTCGGCACAGTTACGTTCAGCGCAGGCGCAGCTTCAGAGCGCCAAAGCGCAGGTCGAAGTTGCCTCTCAGGTTGCCCTGCAGATTCGCCAGCAGGAGACCAATGTTGAAGCGCGTCAGCAGCAGGTCGAGCAGGCAAAGGCCCAGCTCAGCACGGCCGATCTGAACCTCTCCTATACCCAGGTGCGTGCGCCCTATGACGGGTTTGTCACTAAACGTAACGTTCAGCTGGGCACCCTGGTACAGGCGGGATCCTCGCTGTTTTCACTGGTTTCACCTGATATCTGGGTCACCGCCAATTTCAAAGAGTCTCAGCTGGAACGCATGAATCCGGGCGACAAAGTGAAAATCAGCGTGGACGCCTGGCCGGATATGAAGCTGGAAGGGCATGTTGACAGTATCCAGATGGGCTCCGGCTCCCGCTTCTCGACCTTCCCCTCAGAAAACGCCACCGGCAACTACGTGAAAATCGTGCAGCGCGTGCCGGTGAAGATCGTCATCGACAAAGGGCTGGATCCTAACCATCCGCTGCCGCTGGGTCTTTCCGTTGAACCTGAGGTCACTGTGGAATGAGTACGGCGCAGAGCTGGAAACCCGCCAGCAATCCGTGGTTAGTGGCGATCACGGTGACGCTGGCGGTGTTTATGGAGATCCTCGACACCACCATCGTCAACGTGGCGCTGCCGCACATCGCCGGCTCGCTCTCCTCCAGTTACGATGAGTCAACCTGGGTGCTGACCTCCTATCTGGTGGCGAACGGCATTGTCCTGCCTATCTCTGCGTTCTTCAGCCGGCTTTTTGGCCGCAAACAGTTTTTCCTGATTTGCATTGTGATGTTCACCGTCTGTTCTTTCCTGTGCGGCATCGCGACTGAACTGTGGCAGATCATTCTGTTCCGCGTGCTGCAGGGCTTTTTCGGCGGCGGCCTGCAACCGGTTCAACAGTCCGTACTGCTGGATTACTTTAAAGCGGAAGATCGCGGTAAGGCCTTTGGTCTCTCCTCTATCGCCATTATTGTTGCGCCGGTCATTGGCCCGACGCTAGGGGGCTGGATTACCGACAACTACAGCTGGCGCTGGGTATTCTTTATCAACATTCCGGTGGGCGTGCTGACGGTTCTGGCCATCTATCAGCTGCTGGAAGATCCGCCGTGGGAGCGTAAATGGGCCAAAGGCAAACTGAATATTGATTACATCGGCATCGGTCTGATTACCTTAGGGCTGGGCTGTCTGCAGGTGATGCTGGACCGTGGCGAGGATGAGGACTGGTTCGCCTCTCACTTTATCGTCCTGTTCGCCGTGCTGGCGCTGGTGGGTATCGTCGGCGCGATCTACTGGCTGATGTATGCCCGTAAACCCGTAGTCGACATTCTGGTGATGAAAGACCGCAACTTCTGGGTCGCCGGGCTGCTGATGGCGGGCATGGCGATGATTCTCTACGGCAGCTCCGTGGTTCTGCCACAGCTGGCGCAGCAGGATCTGGGGTATACCGCCACCTGGTCAGGTCTGGTGCTTTCGCCTGGTGCGGTGCTAATCGTCCTGACCATTCCGCTGGTACTGAAACTGATGCCGATCGTGCAGACACGCTACATCATCGCCTTTGGCTTTAGCTGTCTGGCAATGGCGTTTTACTACTCCTCGTCTCTGACGCCGGATGTGGACTTTATGACGCTGGTGATGATGCGCAGCGCACAGTCTATCGGCCTGGGCTTCCTGTTTGTGCCGCTGACGACCATCGCCTTTATTACCATCCCGCAGCGGCTGAATGCTGACGCCTCGGCGCTGTTCACCATGTTTCGTAACGTGGCAGGGTCAATTGGGATCTCGCTCTCAACGGCGGCAATTACAGAGCGTGAACAGGTGCGGTCGGCGCACATGGTGCACAACATGACGCCGCTGAACGAGCCGTTCAACATTACGCTGCAGCACTGGGCACAGGCGATCCGCGACTTTACCTCAGCGGTAGGCGATCCGCTTACCCTGGCCACCGGTCAGCTCTATAAGGAGATGATCGTTCAGTCGCGCATCCTTGCTTATATCGATGTTTTCTCAGGCCTGAGTATTGTCGCCCTGATTTTGATTCCATTTTGTTGGCTGCTGTCGCCGATTAAGAGCGAAGGCAGTGCAGGAGCACACTAACATGAAGGTTTTTTACTCTCATCGCCTGAAATCGCTGAGCATCCTGCTGGCCCTGGGGCTGGCGGGGTGTGCTGTCGGGCCCGACTATCAGGCACCGAAGCCGGTGGTGCCAGGCAGTTATCACAGCCTGAATTCGCAGGAGGGATCGAAGCCACAGACCAGCGCGATCAACGCCCGCTGGTGGCGCAGTTTCAACGATCCGCAGCTCGACAGCCTGATTGACCGGGCCATCGCAGGCAACCTGAGTCTGCAACAGACGGTGCTGCGTATTGCCGGTGCGCGTGAACAGCTGACACAAGCTCAGGGCAGTCTGTTTCCCAGTCTGGGCGCCTCAGCGAAAGTCACGCGCCAGCAGCTCGGGCTGAAAGGGCTGCTGGAGGCCAATGGTGCTACCGACCAGCTCGACAGCAATGTGGCCAGCCAGCTCAACGGCTTAACCCAGCCGGTTAACCTCTATCAGGGCAGTTTTGATGCCAGCTGGGAGCTCGACCTGTGGGGCAAAGTACGCCGTCAGGTTGAAGCCGCCAATGCGCAGCAGCAGGCGGCAATTGAGCAGCGCAACGATGCGCTGGTTTCGCTGGAAGCCGAAGTGGCGCGGGCCTGGCTGCAGCTGCGTGGCGCACAGAGCACTATTCAGACGCTGCAGCAGCAGATTGATGTGGCGCAGCAGACGACCGAGCTGACCCGCAGCCAGCAGCAAAATGGCCTGGCGCCGCTGACTGATGTGGAGAATGCGCGTGCGCAGCTCAGTTCGCTGCAGGCACAGCTGCCGCAGTATCAGTCGCAGGCGCGGCAGGCGATGAATGGACTGGCGGTACTGCTCGGCAAAACGCCCGGCGCGCTGGATGCTGAACTCGCGACCCCAAAAGCGTTGCCGACGCTCCCGCAGTTTGTGCCGGTTGGCATTCCCGCCACCCTGGCTCGTCGCCGGCCCGATATTCGGCAGGCTGAAGCGATGTTGCACGCACAAACCGCAGAGATTGGCGTTTCCGTGGCACAACTTTTCCCGAGCCTGTCGCTGACCGGGCAGCTTGGCGTGCGCAACACCGATGTGAGCTATCTCGACAACTGGAGCAGCCATTTCTACAGTTATGGCCCATCGTTATCGATACCTGTTTTCCAGGGGGGGCAGTTGGTGTCGAGCGTCAGGCTGGCGCGGGCGCAGCAGGCGAGCGCTGCACTGGATTATCGTCAGACGGTGCTGACGGCGTTGCAGGACGTGGAGAATGCGCTGGTCAGCTACCGCGCCGATCAGCAGCGCGTTACCGCGCTGGATGAAACCACCGGCGCCCTGCAGCGTACCTTCGATCTCGCCAGTGACAGCTACCGGCAGGGACTCTCCACTTTCCTGGAGGTGCTGGATGCGCAGAGGCAGCTCGCCCAGGCGCAGGCGCAGGCGACCCAGGCACGGATGCAAAGTGCGCTTGACCTTGTGGCCCTCTATAAAGCGCTGGGCGGCGGCTGGGAAACGTATCAGAACGTTAATATGCCGCAATTTCCGATTTTTGGTCCGGCCACGCAGGTAAATTAATCTGCCGGCGGTCACGGCTGTAAAACCGTGACCGTCCAATACCCTTCTTTTCTTCACTTTCCCCGGTTATGTTCAGCGTAAAGCGCAGGACTGTTCCTGTAGGTGATTGCGCTAACCTGTTGAATAAATGGCTATCTCAGCGTAACGGCGCCTGCGGGAAGCGGATAATAATGCCGCCTCTGTCCCCCGATTATTATCCCTCTTCTCAGCCTGCGTTTATTTCATGGCGCTGGCCTGCGCCGATTCAGGATTCTGAACCCTGTCACTATTCTGATTTTATTTACCGGCTGATTTGTTCAGAGCGACTTAAGACTTCACAGAGGCGTCACCAGCTACTATTCCTGAAGCGGCCCCTGACAACGATTATTCTTCTGCTTAGTAAACTGCGAATAATCTGACCCTGCCGGAAACCGAAGCGGCAAAAAAAAGTTAACAGCCAGTAAGCGGTTTAATTAAAAGCGACGGCACCGCTCTGATTTTTTGCACTGTTGATCAGCAGTGGAGAGGGTTTTTTAAACAGAATCTGTAAGGTATTGTGACTGAGATCGCGATCGGAAAACTTTTTAATCAGTCTTCGCCGGGCCCGCTGTACGGAATAATGCGGGCATTCTACGCGTTTTTTGTCGCAACGATTTATGAACCGCTACCGGGATTAAAATGTTGAAATCGTTTTCAATCCGGGACCGGGGGCACATTCCGTTGTTAATTCACCGTTAATAAAACGTCAGACCAGCGTGATTTTATAAGCGCTGTTTCAGCGCAATTAATACTTAAGAATTATCTGTAGCGTAAAAATAATTTATTTTTTTATTTGAATTAGGTAGTCTTGGCGCTACAGTTTTATTAACCCCCCTTAATCAAGGACATTGTGATGAGTGACGCATTTAAGGTACTGAACAATATTCGCACATTACGTGCCCAGGCTCGTGAACTTCCACTGACCGATCTTGAAGAGATCCTGGAAAAATTAACTGTCGTTGTTACTGAACGTCGTGAAGAAGCAGAAGCGGAAGAGACGCAGAATCGCGAAAAAGAAGAAAAGCTGTCGAAATATCGCGAAATGCTGCTGGCTGACGGCATCGATCCTAATGAATTATTAGGTGCGCTGGAAAGCGGAAAAAAACGTACCAAGCGTGCGCCGCGTCCGGCTAAATATTCTTACACCGACGAAAACGGTGAACAGAAATCATGGACTGGCCAGGGCCGTACACCAGCAGCGATTAAAAAAGCGCTGGACTCCGGTAAAACGCTGGAAAGTTTCCTGATCGATTGATCGACACAATCCTTGTAAGTGGGAGCCGGGGGCCATAATGGCCTGCCGGCTTTTTTATTTCTGCTGGGATATCAATCACCGCGCGAGGAATCGCTGCCTGGCGCTGGCGTGCGCTACGTCACATCTGGCATAATAGCCGCCGTTTTTTCATCCATTTCTTCACAAAGGTCAATGCCGTGTTAGTTAGCAGCAATATCACCATGCAGTTTGGCAGTAAGCCACTGTTCGAAAATATCTCCGTTAAATTTGGCGGCGGTAATCGTTACGGTTTAATCGGTGCGAACGGCAGCGGAAAATCCACCTTCATGAAGATTTTGGGTGGCGATCTGGTGCCAACTGGCGGCAACGTCTCTTACGATCCCAATGAGCGCATTGGTAAGCTGCGTCAGGATCAGTTCGCCTTTGAAGAATTCAGCGTGCTCGATACCGTTATCATGGGTCATCATGAATTATGGGAAGTGAAGCAGGAACGTGACCGGATCTATTCTTTGCCGGAGATGAGCGAAGAAGAGGGATATAAGGTCGGCGATCTTGAGGCGCTTTACGGTGAGATGGATGGCTACAGTGCCGAGTCGCGCGCGGGTGAGTTATTACTGGGCGTGGGCATTCCGGTCGAGCAGCATTATGGCCCGATGAGCGAAATTGCGCCGGGTTTTAAATTACGTGTACTTCTGGCGCAGGCGCTGTTTTCGAATCCCGATATTTTGTTACTCGACGAACCGACAAACAACCTGGATATCGATACCATTCGCTGGCTGGAGCAGGTGCTGAACGAGCGCGACAGCACCATGATTATCATTTCGCACGACCGCCACTTCCTTAATATGGTCTGTACGCACATGGCCGATTTGGATTATGGCGAGCTGCGGGTCTATTCCGGTAATTATGACGAATATATGACCGCTGCGACCCAGGCGCGTGAACGCCTGTTAGCCGATAACGCCAAGAAAAAAGCGCAGATTGCCGACCTGCAATCGTTTGTCAGTCGCTTCAGCGCCAACGCCTCTAAATCGCGCCAGGCAACATCACGCGCTAAACAGATGGATAAAATTAAACTGGATGAAGTAAAAGCCTCCAGTCGTCAGAACCCGTTTATCCGTTTCGAACAGGATAAAAAGTTGTTCCGTAATGCGCTGGAAGTAGAGGGATTGACCAAAGGGTTTGATAACGGTCCTCTGTTTAAGAATTTAAATCTGCTGCTGGAAGTGGGTGAAAAGCTGGCGGTCATTGGGGCGAACGGTATTGGTAAATCGACGCTGCTGAAAACGCTGGTCGGTCAGCTTACGCCAGAGAATGGCAGCGTTAAATGGTCAGAGAATGCGCGTATTGGTTATTATGCGCAGGACCACGCTGACGATTTTGCCAATGATCTGACGGTATTTGACTGGATGAGTCAGTGGAAACAGCCTGGCGATGATGAGCAGACTATTCGCGGTATTCTGGGTCGTCTGCTCTTCTCTCAGGATGATATTAAGAAGCCGGCGAAAGTGCTGTCGGGTGGCGAAAAGGGTCGTATGCTGTTCGGTAAACTGATGATGGAAAAACCGAACATTCTGATTATGGATGAGCCGACCAACCACCTCGATATGGAGTCGATTGAATCACTCAATATGGCGCTGGAGATGTACGAAGGCACGCTGATCTTTGTTTCGCACGACCGCGAGTTTGTCAGCTCGCTGGCAACCCGTGTGATTGAACTGAAAGAGGACCGCGTGATTGACTTCACCGGTAATTATGAGGATTACCTGCGGAGTCAGGGCATCGTCTGATGAAAACGGGGTGGCGCAGGCCACCCCGTTTTTTTTGGGGTGCTGAGCGGATTGCTGGCTTTTTGTGGGTAAGCTGAGAGAGGGTGAGCGGTCAGAAAGCTTACTGTGCAGGCTTCGGGAAGCATACGCCTTCTGCAAAGAGGCAGGCACGCCATCCCTGGCCCGCGATGCGCTTAGCTGTTCTCATTGCTTTGCACAGCATGCGTAACGCTGACGTTAACCGCCATCGCCACACACTTCACAGTGCGGGTCCTGCGCGACTTTCATGTTGCGGAACTCTGCGCTCATCGCATCGTACATCAGTAACCGGCCAGTAGCGGGCGAGCCAAAGGCGGTCAGAACCTTAATCGCCTCCATTGCCTGCATCGCGCCGATGACGCCAACCAGCGGACCCATCACGCCAGCTTCCACGCAGCTCAGGGTTTGCTCTCCAAACAGGCGGCTGATACAGCGATAGCAGGGCGTACCGGGCTGCCAGTGAAATACGCTGATCTGGCCTTCCATCCGGATTGCCGCGCCGGAAACCAGCGGAACCCGCTGCTGACGACAGAGCCGGTTAAGCTGTTCACGCACCGCAACGTTGTCGGTGCAGTCCAGCACCACCTGCTGCCGGGCAATCAGCGCCAGCAGGGCCGCATCATCCAGTTTCCCGTTGACCGCATGTAACTGGCAGTGTGGATTGATGGCCGACAGACTCTGCGCGGCTGAATCCACTTTGGCACGGCCAATATCGGCATCATGGTGCAGAAGCTGCCGTTGCAGGTTAGAGTGCGACACGGTGTCAAAGTCGAGCAGCGTCAGGCTGCCGACACCGGCCGCCGCCAGCCAGGGCGCAGCGGCACAGCCCAGTCCGCCCAGTCCGACGATAAGCGCATGACTCGCTTTCAGCCGCTCCTGACCGTCAAAATCGAAGCCGCGCAGGACAATCTGCCGGTTGTAGCGCAGCATCTCCTCATCGCTTAATTCGGGCAGCATTTACGCCTCCAGCAGGCTATTGAAAGGTTCTACGTCCACCCATTCGCCCGGTTCCACGTTACCGCGATCCCGTTCCAGCACAATAAAGCAGTTAGCCTGCGCGAAAGAGCTGAAGACGTGGGAACCCTGCATCCCGGTGGTGACCACCTCCCGTTCACCCTGGTCATTCTGCCGCAGGATGCCGCGCTGAAAGTCGAGCCGGCCCGGTGACTTTTTCAGACGCGAGGCACAGCGCACTTTCTGACGCAGCGGCAGCGCCGGTTTTTGCTGGCCGGTGAGGGTGGCAAGCAGCGGCTGCACCAGCTGATAGAAGGTGACGGCGGCAGAGACCGGATTGCCCGGCAGCCCACAAAACCAGCTGCTACTGAGGCGACCAAAGGCAAAGGGCTTGCCGGGTTTGATCGCCAGCTTCCAGAAGCTGATAGCACCCAGCTCCTCCAGCATACTTTTGGTGAAATCCGCTTCCCCGACGGAGACGCCGCCGGTGCTGATCACCACATCCGCCTGCCGATCCGCCTCTGTAAATGCGTTGCGTAGCGCGGCGGGATCGTCTTTGATGATGCCCATGTCGATCACTTCACAACCCAGCTTTTGCAGCATCAGTGACACCGCAAAACGATTGGTGTCGTAGATCTCGCCTTCCGCCAGCGGCTCGCCGACCGGCCGGAGCTCATCGCCAGTGGAGAAAATCGCAACCCGCAGTTTTCGCAATACGCTGACCTGCGCAATACCGAGTGAGGCAAGAAGAGGCAGCTCTGCCGCGCCCAGACGGGTTCCTGCCGCCAGCACCACGTTGCCTTGCTTTATATCGTCGCCCGCCAGGCGGATATTTTGTCCCGGGCGCACCGGGGCGGTAATCACAATCGCGTCACCCTGAGTTTCGGTCTCCTCCTGCATCACCACCGCTTCACAGCCTGCGGGGACCGGCGCGCCGGTCATGATGCGGATTACGCTGCCCGCTGGCCATTCGCCACTGAAGGGGGCGCCGGCAAAGGCTTTTCCTGCTACAGGTAACGGCTGGCCGCTGCTGGCGTCGGCCAGCCGGACGGCATAGCCATCCATTGCGGAGTTATCAAAAGGCGGTACAGCAATCGGTGAGGTCACGGCGCTGGCCGTAATACGACCAGCCGCCCCGGCCAGCGTTACGCTGAGCGAGTCGGTGATGGGCGTCAGCTGTGACAGCATTTTTTGTTGCGCCTCCTCAAGGGAGATTAAACCTGCGGTAAAACTTTCCATGAACAGTCAAGCCTGGTTGTGTCAGATGCTGCCTATTATGGTGGGAATTGGCCGCTGAGTCACATCGCTGTCAGTCTGGCTGCAAGATGTTATGGCAAAAGTTATCCGTGTGGTAAGAAAAGGTTATAACCGCAGGAACAGTTTCCGCTTTACAACACTTAGCAGGCTTCCTATAGTCAAAATCCACCCAAAAAAGATGAAACTCATTTTAAATCAGTGTTTTTCGTCCGGATGCAACCACAGGACAGAGCCTTATGGTCAATGCAGTGATCGCCATTCATGGGGGCGCAGGTGCCATCACGCGTTCAGCAATGAGCGCCGAAAAGGAGCAGGCATTTCGCCAGGCGTTACAGGATATCGTCACACAGGGTCAGCAGATCCTGGCGCAGGGCGGCAGCGCGCTGGATGCAGTGACAGAGGCGGTGCGTCTGCTTGAAGAGTGTCCGCTGTTCAACGCCGGAAAAGGTGCGGTGTTCACGCATCAGGGTACGCACGAGCTGGATGCCTGTGTGATGGATGGCCGGACGCAGAACGCGGGCGCGGTCGCGGGCGTCACACGGGTACGTAACCCGGTGCTGGCGGCGCGCGCGGTGCTGGAACACAGCGAGCATGTGCTGTTTATCGGCGAAGGCGCTGAGCAGTTTGCCCTGGCACAGGGACTGACGCCGGTGGCGGCTGACTTTTTCTCGACGCCGGCGCGCCGGGAGCAGTTACAGCGCGCCCTGAACAGCGATGCCGCAGTGCTGGACCACGATGGAGCCGCCCAACGTGATGAGCCGCTCGATCCGGACCGCAAGTTTGGCACCGTCGGCGCGGTCGCGCTGGACCAGGCCGGCAATCTCGCCGCCGCCACCTCGACGGGGGGCATGACCAATAAGCAGGCCGGACGGGTCGGCGACTCGCCCCTGCCGGGGGCGGGCTGCTATGCCAGCAACGACAGCGTGGCCGTCTCCTGCACCGGCACGGGCGAAGTTTTTATGCGCACGCTGGCGGCCTACGATGTCGCCGCGCAGATGCGCTACGCCGGGCGCTCGCTGCAGCAGGCCAGCGTCAATGTCATTCATGACACGGTGCTGGAACTGGGCGGCAGCGGCGGACTGATCGCTGTGGATCGCGCAGGCAACGTGGCGCTGCCGTTCAATAGCGAAGGCATGTACCGGGCCGTGGCGCGGGTCGGTGAAGCGGCGGACGTCGCGATCTATCGCGAAAATTAAGGAGCTGAGATGAGCGACAGGCAAACGTTACCGCCGCTGGCCCCGGAACAGGTGCTATTGGTGCGCGATCTCAGTGTGCGTTTCCGGCACGAAGAGAGCGTGACGGAGGCGGTGCGTCATCTGTCACTCGATCTGTTTCGCGGCGAAACCCTGGCGCTGGTGGGGGAGTCCGGTTCCGGAAAATCGGTGACGTCGCTGGCGCTGATGCGGCTGATTGAGCAGGCGGGCGGAAGCGTCAGCGGCGATGTCCAGCTGCGTCGTCGTAACGGCGAGGTGCTGGATCTGATGCGCGCCTCCAGCGCGCAGATGCGGCGGGTGCGTGGCGCAGACATGGCAATGATTTTTCAGGAGCCGATGACCTCGCTGAATCCGGTTTTCTCTGTAGGCGAGCAGATCGCCGAATCAATCCGGCTGCATCAGGGGCTGGGCCACGCCGGGGCGCTGGCCGAGGCGCGCCGGATGCTGGATCTGGTGCGCATTCCCGACGCGCAGAATGTTTTATCCCGTTTTCCGCATCAGCTGTCGGGCGGAATGCGTCAGCGCGTAATGATCGCGATGGCGCTCTGCTGCAAACCGGCGCTGCTGATTGCCGATGAGCCGACTACCGCGCTCGACGTCACCATTCAGGCGCAGATCCTGCAGCTTATCCGCGTGCTGCAGAAAGAGATGCAGATGGGCGTGATTTTCATCACGCACGACATGGGCGTAGTGGCTGAAATGGCCGACCGGGTGCAGGTGATGTATCGCGGCGACGTGGTCGAGAGTGCCCCGGTCGCCGAACTGTTTAGTGCCCCGCAGCAGCCTTACACCCGGGCGCTGCTGGCAGCAGTACCAAAACTTGGCGCGATGCAGGGTCAGCCTCTGCCAGCGAAATTTCCGCTGCTGCACAGCGACGGGCCGGATGACACGCCGCAGGACACGGTCCGTCGCCAGCAGCCGCCCATTCTGCAGGTGCGCGATCTGGTGACCCGCTTCGATATCCGCGGCGGCCTGCTGAACCGCGTTAAAAGCCGGGTTCACGCCGTGGAAAAAGTCAGTTTTGATCTCTATGCCGGTGAAACCCTGGCGCTGGTGGGGGAGTCGGGCTGTGGCAAATCGACCACCGGACGTTCGTTGCTGAAACTGGTGGCCAGCCAGGGCGGCACCCTGACGTTCGATGGACAGCGGATAGATCATCTCTCGGGCGCGGCGCTGGCGCATCTGCGGCGAGACATTCAGTTTATCTTTCAGGATCCCTACGCCTCTCTCGATCCCCGGCTGACGGTGGGCTTCTCGATCATGGAGCCGCTGCTGGTACACAAGGTGATGCCGCGCCGGGAAGCAGAACAGCGCGTCGCCGCGCTGCTGGAGAAGGTCGGACTGCTGCCGGAACATGCTCAGCGCTACCCGCATGAATTCTCCGGCGGACAGCGCCAGCGCATCTGTATTGCCCGTGCGCTGGCGCTGAACCCCAAAGTGGTGATCGCCGACGAGTCTGTTTCCGCACTGGACGTGTCGATTCAGGCGCAGATCATCAATCTGATGCTTGATTTGCAGCGCGAACTGGGCATCGCCTTCCTGTTTATTTCTCACGATATGGCGGTGGTGGAGCGTATCAGCCATCGCGTGGCGGTGATGTATCTCGGTCAGATTGTCGAGATGGGGCCGCGTCAGGCGGTGTTTGAGCGGCCTCAGCACCCCTATACCCGAAAACTCATGGCGGCAGTGCCGGTAGCCGATCCGGCTCACCGGCGTCGTGAACGAGCCTTACTGGTCGATGAGATCCCCAGCCCGATTCATGCGTTAGGGGATGAACCTGAAGTGGCGCCGCTGATAGAGGTGGCTCCGGGCCATTTCGTCGCCCGCCATGTTATCAGCGCGACCTGAACAGTGACGATGTCGCTCCGGCGACCAACCCGACAGGGATTACAGGAGAACAAGATGCAGATGACGATGCGTAAAGGGGTACTGGCGGCTGGCGTGCTGAGTGCAATGACCCTGCCCGCCTGGGCAGCACAGGATGCGGTGATTGCGGTCGCCTCCAGCTTTACCACCCTTGACCCCTATGATGCCAACGACACGCTGTCGCAGGCGGTCGCGAAATCATTCTATCAGGGGCTGTTTGGTTTCGATAAAGAGATGAAGCTGACCAATGTGCTGGCAGAAAGCTATCAGGCCAGCCCTGATGGCCTGACCTACACCATCAAACTGCGGCCGGGCGTGAAATTCCAGGATGGCACCGACTTCAATGCGGAGGCGGTGAAGGTCAACCTCGACCGCGCCAGCAATCCGGATAATCATCTCAAACGCTACAACCTGTTTAAATATATCGCCAGCACGGAAGTGGTGGATCCGACGACGGTGAAAGTGACGCTGAAGACGCCGTTCTCCGCCTTTATCAATAACCTGGCGCATCCGGCGGCGGTGATGATTTCGCCCACCGCGCTGAAGAAATATGGCAAAGAGATCGGTTTCCACCCGGTGGGCACCGGTCCGTTTATTTTCGAGACCTGGAATCAGACCGATTTCGTCAAGGTGAAGAAGTGGGATGGCTACTGGAAGAAGGGCTATCCGAAGCTGGACAGCATCACCTGGCGTCCGGTGGTGGACAACAACACCCGTGCCGCGATGCTGCAGACCGGCGAGGCGAACTTCGCTTTCCCGGTGCCCTATGAGCAGGCGAAACGACTGGAGAAAAACAGCAAGCTTGATGTAGTGACCACGCCATCCATCATGCAGCGCTACATCAGCCTGAACGTGACGCAGAAGCCGTTTGACAACCCGAAAGTGCGTGAAGCGCTGGCGTACGCCATCAACCGTCAGGCGCTGGCGAAAGTGGCTTTCTCCGGTTATGCCACCCCCGCCACCGGCATCGTGCCGCCCGCCATCGACTTTGCACAGACCTATCCGGCCATCAGTTACGATCCGGCCAAAGCCCGGGCGCTGCTGAAAGAGGCAGGTTATCCGAACGGCTTTGAAACCACCCTCTGGTCGTCCCACAACCACAGTACCGCGCAGAAAGTGCTGCAGTTCACGCAGCAGCAGCTGGCGCAGATTGGTGTGAAGGTGAAAGTCACGGCGATGGATGCGGGTCAGCGTGCCGCCGAAGTAGAGGGCAAAGGCCAGAAAGAGAGCGGGGTACGGATGTTCTACACCGGCTGGTCTGCCTCCACCGGTGAGGCGGACTGGGCACTGACGCCGCTGTTTGCGACGGCAGCATGGCCACCGGCGATCTTCAACACCGCGTTTTACAGCAATCCAAAGGTCGACAAGGATCTGGCCGATGCGCTGAAAACCACCGATCGTGCAGAGAAAGCGCGGCTCTATAAAGACGCTCAGGACACCATCTGGCAGGACCATCCGTGGATCCCGCTGGTGGTCGAACAGCTGGTTTCTGCCAACAGCAAAAACCTCAGCGGTTTTTATGTGATGCCCGATACCTCATTCAATTTTGATGAGGCCACTCTGAAGTAACGGAGCCGGCCAGCCCACGTGGCTGGCCGAAGCTGCAGGATGTTACATGCTTAACTATTTTCTTAAACGGCTCTTAGGGCTGATCCCCACACTGCTGATTGTGGCGGTGCTGGTGTTCCTGTTTGTTCATTTGCTGCCGGGCGATCCGGCACGGCTGATTGCCGGACCAGAAGCCGATGCGTCGGTCGTGGCGCTGGTGCGTCAGGAGCTGGGGCTGGATCTGCCGCTGCCGCAGCAGTTCGGGCACTTTATGCTGAACGCGCTGCAGGGCGATTTTGGTCAGTCGATGGTGTCGAAGCGACCGGTCGCCGAAGAGATCGCCACGCGCTTTATGCCGACCCTGTGGCTGACGCTGGCCAGTATGATCTGGGCGGTGATTCTGGGCATGGCGATCGGCATCGTCTCCGCCGTCTGGCGTAACCGCTGGCCTGACCGGCTGGGCATGACGCTGGCCGTGTCAGGTATTTCTTTTCCCGCCTTTGCGCTGGGCATGCTCCTGATGCAGGTCTTCTCGGTGGAGCTGGGCTGGCTGCCCACGGTCGGAGCGGAGAGCTGGCAGCATTACATCCTGCCCTCCATTACCTTAGGCGCAGCGGTGGCGGCTGTCATGGCGCGCTTTACCCGCGCCGCCTTTGTCGAGGTGATGCAGGAAGATTATATGCGCACTGCCCGGGCCAAAGGGGTGCGGGAATCGCTGGTGGTGGTGAAACATGGCCTGCGCAACGCCATGATCCCGGTGGTGACCATGATGGGGCTGCAGTTTGGCTTTCTGCTGGGCGGTTCGATCGTTGTCGAAGTGGTATTCAACTGGCCGGGTCTGGGGCGTCTGCTGGTGGACTCGGTGGCGATGCGCGACTATCCGGTTATTCAGGCTGAAGTGCTGCTCTTTTCACTGGAATTTATTCTGATCAATCTGTTTGTCGACATGCTCTATGCGGTGATCAACCCCGCTATTCGCTTTAAGGAGTCGCGATGAAAAACTGGCGACGTGAAGCCGCACTGAAAACGATGCCGCTCATCGCGGAGAACCGGGTACGCACGCCGTGGCGTGAGTTCTGGCGACGCTTCAGGCGTCAGCCGGTGGCGATGCTGGCCGGGACGTTTGTGCTGCTGCTGATTGTGCTGGCCGTGGTGGCGCCGTGGATTGCACCGTTCGATGCAGAAAACTATTTCGATTATGACCGGCTTAACGACGGACCGTCGCTGGTACATCTGTTTGGCGTCGATTCGCTGGGCCGCGATATTTTCAGCCGGGTGCTGGTCGGCACGCGCATCTCCCTGATTGCCGGCTTCTTCTCGGTGGTGATCGGCGCGCTGATTGGCACGCTGTTCGGGCTGCTGGCAGGCTATTACGAAGGCTGGTGGGACCGCATCACCATGCGCATCTGCGACGTGTTGTTTGCCTTTCCCGGCATTCTGCTGGCGATTGCAGTGGTGGCCATTATGGGCAGCGGCATGAGCAATGTGATTGTGGCGGTCGCGATCTTCAGCATCCCGGCTTTTGCCCGCTTGGTACGCGGTAACACACTGGTACTGAAGCATCAGACCTATATCGAGTCGGCACGCAGCATCGGGGCTTCAGACTGGACGATTCTGATGCGCCATATCCTGCCCGGCACCGTCTCACCGATTGTGGTTTATTTCACCATGCGGGTAGGCACCTCGATCATCACCGCGGCCAGCCTGTCGTTTCTCGGCCTGGGGGCGCAGCCGCCCACGCCAGAGTGGGGCGCGATGCTCAACGAGGCGCGGGCTGACATGGTGATCGCCCCGCACGTCGCCATTTTCCCCAGCCTGGCGATCTTCCTCACTGTTCTGGCATTTAATTTACTCGGCGACGGGCTACGCGACGCGCTTGATCCTAAACTTAAACGATGACAATAAAACCTTTCGATTATGATCAGGACTTCAGCACAATCGACTTCCGCCAGCACCCTGAACGTTATCAGGTCGGGCGCGGCGAGCAGGGTGTGCTGATGGTCGAGCCTTATAAGAGCGAAATTCTGCCGTACTGGCGATTTCGTACTGTCCCCATTGCTGAAGAGTCGGCAGAGAAAATCATGGCGCTGTTTGAGGAGTACCGGCGTCAGGACGATTTCGTCGGCATGGATATGGCGCGCAAATTCATTCAGATGGGTTACACCCGGGCGCGCCGTTACAGCAATCATAAAGGGGGACGCAAATATGATGCTGACGGCAAGGAGCTGCCGCGCGGCATCAATGAAGAAAAAGCCGCAGCGGCGGCGATTTTTAAGGGCTACTGGGATAAATTGCGTGAGGACGAGGACTACCTGCGACGCAAGAAAGCGCATCAGCAGCAGTATGGCTAGCGGCTGAACCGTCGTGCATGACTGCGCAGACCGGTGTGCTGTTGCGCGATCCGGTCGGGCGCGACCATCCCGTCTCCTCCCTGCATCCTGTCTCTGCGAACCCCGGATCCTTCTGCGTCCCGCTGTGCGATACCGGGCGTTTCAGACGGCCGGCAGGGTCGCCTGACGCCGCCGCGCTATCGGGCTGGGACTGCGCACAAAATCGCGCTTCACGGTCGTCCCCGGCGTAAAGTAGTGAAAAAACGCGTAAAAGCGCGTCGCCTTTCTGATGGAAAAATGCAGCAGGATTGCATCCCCTCATTTCCAGTAACCTGCGGTGCTGTAAAAAGAAATTGGTGCTGAAACCGTCGAATCGCGGATAAGCGAAACGCTGGCCGTGGCGGGATTTCCGCGTCAGGTGAAAAACGTGGGTTGATATTGACTTGTTTTCATTAATAATAAACCCGCTAACCCCACTGAGGGGGCTATGCCCCTCAGGTAATGAAATGGATAATGTGAGAGCTAAATAATGAAAGAGATCATCAACGGATTTCTGAATTTCCAGCAGAATGTGTTTCCTGAAAGGAAGGATCTTTTCAAAAGCCTGGCGTCAAATCAAAATCCAAAAGCGCTGTTTATTTCCTGTTCAGACAGCCGTCTGGTGCCTGAACTGGTTACGCAGCAGGAGCCAGGAGAGCTGTTCGTTATCCGCAATGCGGGCAACATCGTGCCTTCTTTTGGTCCGGAGCCAGGTGGTGTCTCGGCCACAATCGAATATGCTGTGGTTGCGCTGGGTGTCTCTGACATCATCATCTGCGGTCACTCCAACTGCGGTGCAATGAATGCTATTGCTTCCTGCGCATGCATGGATACCATGCCTGCCGTTGAGCACTGGTTGCGCTATGCTGATGCGGCGAAAGCCGTGGTCGAGCAGCGTCAGTATGATTCACCCGAGAAGAAGCTGAACGAAATGGTTAAAGAGAACGTTATCGCTCAGCTTAACAACATGAAAACCCATCCTTCGGTTTCCGTGGCACTGCGCAACGGTAAGCTGCGCCTGCACGGCTGGGTTTACGATATCGAAAGCGGCACCATCATGGCGCTGACCCAGGGGGGCAAGCAGTTCATCACCCTGTCTGATAACCCTGATACCTGCTTCGAATAATGCCTTTCGCCCGCTGCAACCGGCAGCGGGCTTTCTGTTTAATCTTTTGTAAATCCTCAGGTTCACCGCGCGTCGTGTGACTACGCTTAAGGGCACGTTACCCCGCCAGGAGAACCCTATGTCCCGTCTTTCCACTGTCCTGCTGCTGAGCAGTACACTGTTCTGTGCCTCGCCGCTGTTTGCCGCCGACGTCAAGGTAGAGGTGTTACAGGATAAGTTACAACATCCATGGTCGGTTGCGTTTTTGCCCGACAATAAGACCCTGCTGATTACCGAACGCAGCGGCCAGCTTCGTAGCTGGAGCCCTCAGGAGGGATTGTCGCAGCCGATCGCCGGCGTGCCTGCGGTCTGGGCAGAGCGGCAGAGCGGCCTGCTGGATGTCGTGCTGGCGCCGGATTTCGCCACCAGTCGTCATGTCTGGCTCAGCTATACCAAAGCGAACAGCGACGGCAAAGCGGGCGCAGTGGTGGGCGTGGGCACGCTGAGCCAGGACAACCGCAGGCTTACTGATTTCCGTGAAGTTATTCGTCAGACGCCGCAGCTCTCCAGCGGCAACAACATCGGCACCCGGCTGGCGTTTGATACGCAGGGCTACCTCTGGATCGCCTTCGGCGATAACTTCGTCAGTGGCGCAGCGCAGGATCTTGATAAGCTGCAGGGCAAACTACTGCGGCTCAATGCGGATGGCAGCCTGCCGGACGATAACCCGTTTGCGAAACAGCGCGGCGCACGACCCGAAATCTGGGCCTATGGCCTGCGTAATCCGCAGGGGCTGGCGCTTAATCCCTGGACCGGCATTATATGGGAGAGTGAACACGGCCCGCGCGGCGGCGATGAAGTGAATATCATGAGCCGCGGGAAAAATTACGGCTGGCCGCTGGCAACCTACGGCATCGATTACAGCGGTGACAAGGTGCCGGAGTCGCAGGGCACCCACGTTGCGGGCACTGAACAGCCTCTCTGGCACTGGAAGGTTTCGCCCGCGATCAGCGGCATGGCCTTTTACAACAGCGCCCGTTTTCCGCAGTGGAAAAACTCGCTGTTTATCGGTGCGTTAAAAGAGAAAAACCTGATCAGGCTGACGCTCAACGGCGAAAAAGTGGTGGAGGAGCAGCGCCTGCTGGACGATCAGAAAGCCCGGATCCGCGATGTGCGGCAGGGGCCGGATGGGTATCTCTATGTGCTGACCGATGAGGCCAACGGTAAGCTGCTGAAGGTGGGCTTAGCGCAGGATGCTGGTGCGTCCCGCGGCTAAACGTCCGGTTTATCTGCCTGTCCGGGCCGGGCACAGTTCCCCCTCACGGTGAGCAGGGCGGGGTGTTCCGCACTCTCCGGTCCGGACTGCCCGCCATGCTGGCACCTGCGGGCAGAGGCGCGAAGTCAGCGCGCCCAGTGACAGACCTGCCATCCGCGGTTAACCGCTTCCCGATGCAGTTGTTCATCCGGGTTGATGACATAGGCATGATCGGCCTGCTCCAGCAGCGGCAGATCGTTCATCGAGTCGCTGTAGGCCCAGGTGCGATCAAAGGTTTCATCCTGCTGCAGCGCTTTCCAGTCCCCCAGCCGGGTCACTTTGCCCTGTTTATAGGTCATGGTGCCGTAGGTGTTACCGCTGTAGCGTTCATCGACAATCTCCACGCCAATCGCCAGCGCGCCGCAGGCACCCAGTTTTTCCGCAATCGGCACCACCAGATGTTCACCGCTGGCGGAGATGATCATGACTCTGTCGCCGCGCGCCCGATGCCACTCGATCCGTTCACGGGCGGCAGGGAAGACGCGGGGCAGGATGTCGCGATGAATAAAGCGGCGCACCCAGCCCTCGACGGTCAGCGTAGCCATACCAGCCAGCGGGGAGAGGGTTTTGTTCATATACTCTTCAATCGACAGCGTGCCGGCATAATAGTGACTCATTAATGCCTGTTCCTGATCGATCAGTTCGCTGGGGGCGAATCCCTGTGAAACCAGCCAGCGCAGCCACAGGCTGGTACTGTCTTCACAAATCAGTGTTTCATCGAGATCAAAAAGGGCTAAGTCCATGGTCGGTCTCCTCGGCTGAGTGGCTTTCAGGTTAGCCGAAAATTGTGACGGGCTTAACTTTTCTGCGAAAAATCGGAATTTCACGCAGTTCGGATGGCGCTACTAAGGTGGCAGAATGCCCTGAGGCGGCGACCCGTCCGGGCTGATTCGACTAAACTTTAAAAAACTTTACGATTCGACGGTTTTTTTCGCCGCCGCCAACGGTTAGCGTTTGAGTGAGAATTTTCTGCCTCGGGAATTTCGTTTCAACAAGGACAATCCGGCCAAGCCCATGACAAACACTCGCTTTACATCTCGCCTTCGGCACCTCGCTGCCACCTCAATACTGATTCTTGCCCCCGTCAGCGTCTTTGCTGAGCAGGCCCCCGCCGCGCCGGGCATCGACGCGAAGGCGTGGATCCTGATGGACTACGCCAGCGGCAAAGTGTTAACCGAATCGAGCGCCGATCAGCGCCTCGATCCCGCCAGCCTGACGAAAATGATGACCAGCTACGTCGTCGGTCAGGCGATCAAGGCGGGTAAAATCAAGCCGGATGATATGGTCACCGTTGGTCAGGATGCCTGGGCCACCGGCAACCCTAAGCTGCGCGGCTCTTCGCTGATGTTCCTCAAGCCGGGCGATCGCATCCCGGTACACGAGCTGAACAAAGGTATCGTGATTCAGTCCGGCAATGACGCCTGTATCGCGCTGGCGGACTATGTCGCGGGCAGCCAGGACGCCTTTATCGGCCTGATGAACAACTACGTGAAGGCGATGGGCCTGCAGAATACCCACTTTATGACGGTGCACGGTCTGGATGCCGAGGGGCAATACAGCACCGCGCGCGACATGGCGCTGATTGCGCAGGCGCTGATCCGCGATGTGCCCGAAGAGTATGCGCTGAACAAAGAGAAAGAGTTTACCTTTAACAAAATCCGCCAGATTAACCGTAACCGCTTGCTGTGGAGCACCAACCTCAAGGTGGATGGTGTTAAAACCGGGCATACCTCCGGCGCGGGCAATAACCTGGTGGCGTCGGCGACCGAAGGCGACATGCGTCTGATCTCCGTGGTGCTGGGCACCGCCAGCGATGCGATCCGCTTCCGCGAGAGCGAAAAGCTGCTGACATGGGGCTTCCGGTTCTTTGAGACCGTCACGCCGATTAAGGCCGATGCACCTTTTGCGCAGCAGCGGGTCTGGTTCGGCGATCGCAGTCAGGTCAACCTGGGCGTGGCGAAAGATGCCGCGCTGACCATCCCGAAAGGGCAGATGAAGAACCTCAAGGCAAGCTACAAACTCACTACGCCACAGCTGGAAGCGCCGCTGAAGAAAAATCAGGTGGTCGGCACCATCGATTTCCAGCTGGATGGGAAGACGATTGAACAGCGGCCGCTGGTGGTGATGCAGGATGTGCAGGAAGGGGGCTTCTTCAGCCGCATGTTTGACTTCGTGATGATGAAGTTCAACGGCTGGTTCGGGAAGTGGTTCTCATAAGCGGGCGGGGTGCGCTGAGATCTCCCTGAGAGCGTTGATTCATGTGCCCCGAGCGGCAGAACAGAGTCTGCTCCCGGAACCGATCAGCGTGGTAAAACGCAACATTGTTTCTCCCTGAGATGCCCGTCCCGCGCCGTTCATGGCGCGGGACGCTCTGTTTCACTTTTCCTGTTTCGCTCGCGTTCGCTTATCCATTGCGATCAGATCCTGACCCCGACTCTCTTTCTTAGTCCTGTGTCCAGCCTTTGCGAATCGGCACCGCAAACAGCGCGCGATAAAGCGGATTAATGACCGCCAGCAGCCGTTCGCCGTAGAACTGCCATGCCAGATGCGAAGCCAGGCAGCTTAACAGCCCCACCAGGAAGCCGCCCAGCATATCCATTGGCCAGTGCACACCCAGATAGACCCGGGACCAGGCGATAGCGCAACCCACCACCATCAGCACCACACCCGACCAGAGGCGATGCCAGAAGATAAAGGCCAGCGCAAAGGTAAATATGGTGGTGCCGTGATCGCTGGGATAGGAGTCATCGGCCGCATGATGCAGGAACTGATAACCTAAACCAATGGCGAAAGGGCGGGGATGCGGTAACAGCTGGCCGACACACCAGGAGATCGCCAGCGCATAGATCAGCGCCATGCCGGTTTTCAGAACCAGCACCCGCTGTGAAGAGACCTGATCGCGCGGTCCCCAGAGCCACATCGCCACAATTAACAGCGGCACAATGGCGATAAGATCTTTGGCAATAAAGGTCGCCAGTTGCAGTAACCAGGCGGGCGATGCCGGTGTGGCGTTGATAGCAGTAAATAAGGCGTGATTCAGCTCTTCCATTTCGGGATAAATTCCTCAGCAGGCAGCAGGGTTAACGGCAGCGGATGACATAGCGTCAGGCCGTCAGATAACCGCGGCAAAAAACGATCGGCGACAGTGCGCTCCCCCAATTAATCAGCACAAATTGCTAATCAAACAGCGGTCTATCCTGCTTTTTACAACGCAGTCCGTCTATAGAAAGGCTCTTAATCTGGGGGGAAGTTGTGGAATGGTTTAAGTTTTATGACAATTCAGAGACGGTAAGTTGCCGATTCGGCAGGCATCCTGCGGGCCGGAGAGCGATAAAAGCCATAAAAAAACCCGCCGGGAAAAAGACCAGCGGGCTCCACAATTTGGGGATTTTCAAAGAAAAGCAGTGGCACTTATTAGGACTGCGGCTTAACAATAAAGTTCTGGACGCAGTCAAAAAAATTTTATAAAGGCAATATCGGCCAGATAATCACAATCAGCGTGCCGGCCAGCGTCAGTAAAACGTTGGCGATAGCATAGGTGCCGGCATAGCCCAGCGCCGGAATATTGCTGCGTGCCGTGTCGCTGATGATCTCCATGGCAGGCGCACAGGTGCGTGCGCCCATGATGGCGCCAAACAGCAGGGCGCGGTTCATCCGTAGCACGTAGGCACCAAACAGATAGCAGAGGATCACCGGCACCAGGCTGACCAGCAGGCCGCACAGCAGCATCAGCGCACCGTCGCTGCTGACGCCGTGATTAATGCCGCTGCCGGCACTTAATCCCACGCCCGCCATAAACACCATCAGACCGAACTCTTTGACCATCGTCAGGGCGCCCTGCGGGATATAGCCAAAGGTCGGATGGTTGGCTCGCAGGAAGCCGAGCATGATCCCGGCGAACAGCAGACCCGCCGCGTTACCGATACCAAAACTGAAGTTGCTGAACTGGAACGTGATCAGCCCGATCATCAGCCCCACAATAAAGAAAGCACAGAATGCCAGCAGATCGGTCATCTGACTGTGAATGGCGATAAAGCCAATGCGATCCGCCACGCTTTTTACCCGACGCGCCTCGCCACTGACCTGCAGCACATCCCCTTTATTGAGCATGATGCTGTCGTCAATCGGCATCTCAATCTGGCTGCGGATAACCCGGTTCAGGAAGCAGCCGTGATCGGTAAGGTTTAATTTGCTCAGGCGTTTATTAACCGCATTATGGTTCTTCACCACGATCTCTTCGGTGACGATACGCATATCCAGCAGATCGCGATCGAAGACCTCTTTGCCGTTGCGAAAGCTGGGGTCAAGCCGGGCGTGAGCATCGGGATAACCCACCAGTGAAATATCATCGCCGAGCTGCAACACCGCATCGCCATCGGGACTGGCAAGAATACCGTTGCGGCGGATGCGTTCAATATAGCAACCGGTCTGACGGTAGATGCCCAGTTCGCGCAGATTTTTACCCCCGCTCCACGCAACCAGCTCCGGACCGACACGGTAGGCGCGGATCACCGGCAGGAAGACTTTGCGCTGGCTGTCGGCGTCCAGTCCGCGCTCACGGGCAATCTGCTGGGCGCAGGTCGGAAGATCCTGATGTTGCAACCGGGGCAGATAGCGCGCGCCAAATATCAGGCTGACCAGACCGATCAGATAGGTCACGGCATAGCCGAGACTCAGCTGATCCTGCATCATGGCAAGCTGCTTTGGATCGCCGATGCTTTGCCGCAGCGTGTCGCCTGCCCCGACCAGAACCGGCGTGGAGGTCATTGACCCAGCCAGCATGCCCGCAGTAAGACCGATATCCCAGCCAAAGAGTTTGCCCAGCCCGAGTGCCAGCGCCAGCGCGCTGACCACCATGACGATGGCGAGCATGAAATAGTTTTTTCCGTCGCGGAAGAAAATAGAAAAAAAGTTGGGACCGGCTTCCACACCCACACAAAAAATAAATAGCATAAAGCCCAGGCTCAGGGCATCCGTATTAATCGTGAAGTGCTGCTGGCCTAACAGGAGAGAAACAACCAATACGCCAATTGAATTTCCCAGCTGAACCGAACCAAGGCGTAACTTACCCAGACAGAGGCCGAGCGCCAAAACGACAAATAATAACAAAATGTCATTTCCGCTTAACAATCCTGCGACGTTAATATTCACTGTTTAACTTCTTGTTTACATGTAACCTGTTGAAGAGTGGCCTGTTTTTCGCTATCGTGAGCAGGCCGTTGAAAAACCGTTGTATCAACACTGCCAATGGAACCTTTAGTGCGGCGCTATTCTAATCACAAATATCATCCTCAGCCATTGGCACGTTGTTTTCATTGCCACGGCGAACTGTTTCTTTTTATTTCCATCAGAACGCATCAGGGTTAACAGCAGGTTATTGTCAGAATTACTTTTCATCAGTGGGGTGATATGCCGCAGCGTTCTTATCTCTGGAGTACCCGCCTGTGCGGCGTGGTGCTGTACAGTCTGGTGTTTGTCTTTACCTGTCATTTCTGGCAGGTCGGTCCCGGTCCGCTTCGTGGCCAGCCCGAACTCTTGCTGTTTATGTTGCCCGGCATCGTGATGGCCCTGTTGCAGGTGGAAAGCCCGTTAAAAAGCACGCTAATGATGGGATTATGGGGAACATTACTGGGCGCAATCCTGTTAAATAACAGCCTGTTTGTTTACAGCAGCACACTCTTCGTGCTTGCCTGGTGCCTGAGCGCACTTTTCTGGGCGGGCTGCGGGGCGCTGCTGGTACGGCTGATGCAGATTGTGATGGCGTCACTTCAGTAGCGGCTGACGGGCAGGCAATAAAAAGGCGAGACAGGAATATCCTGCCTCGCCTTTTCTGCTTCTGACCTCACTGCTTACGCAACAAAGCCCAGATTTTCTTTGGTCCAGGCGGCAAACTCGGTATAGCCACCGATATGTTTCTCATCCACAAAAATCTGCGGCACGGTGCTGACCGGCTTGCCAGCGCTGGCTTCCAGGTCGGCTTTGGTGATGCCTTCAGCCTGGATATCCACATACTGGTAGCTGAAGTCATCGCGTTCAGCCGTCAGTTTGTCGGCCAGTTCATGAGCACGGACACAATAGGGACAGCCTGGGCGACCAAAAATTACAGCAATCATTGAGAACTCCTTACGGCGACTATTGTGTGATGGATGTCACACAACAAAACAGGGAAGGGGATCCATGATGCCCGCTCGTATCGCTTAAGGAAAGCAGGATTTGCCTGTTAGTCTGATGCCCGCTCGCTATAGCCGCACGGTCAGGAAGCGTCTGAATCTGATGCTTTTTCGCCCGCGGTGCAGCGTATCCCGCGCAATTTTGGGGTTGTTGACCATAATTGACGCTCAGTCATCCGCAAAGGCAGGAGGATGTGATGCAAAGTATGGCCCGATTACCGCGAGTGGTTGTGCTGCTTGAAGCGGCGGGTGGCCTGCTCATTCTGGGCGCGCTGTTGCTGATAAATCACTGGCTGCCGCTGCCCGGTCAGATGGATGCCAGCACACCGGCCACGGTGCTGTTTATCACGGGTGTGCTCCTGATGCTGCCTGCGGCCTGGCTGTTAATGTGGCGTACCGCGAAAGCGATCGCGCCACAGTTGTTTAATCAGATTGATAAAAAAAGATAATATTGCTGGAGACTTTATGACACCGACCATTGATTTACTGTGTAGCCACCGTTCCATTCGCGCGTTTACTGACCAGCCCGTCAGCGATGAGCAACGCGAGGCGATTATTACTGCGGCGCAATCGGCCTCCACCTCCAGTTTTTTACAGTGCTCATCGATCGTGCGTATTACTGATAAAGCATTGCGCGACAAGCTGGTTCCCCTGACAGGCGGGCAGACCTGGGTGGCGGATGCAGCGGAATTCTGGGTCTTCTGCGCTGACTTTAATCGCCATCTGCAGATTTGTCCGGATGCGCAGCTGGGCCGTGCCGAGCAGCTGTTGCTGGGCTGCGTGGACACCGCGCTGATGGCGCAGAATGCGATGGTCGCTGCCGAATCCCTTGAGCTGGGTGGCGTTTTTATCGGCGGCATCCGTAACAGTATTGCGGAAGTGACCGAACTGCTGGGTCTGCCAAAATTTGTTCTGCCGCTGTTCGGATTCTGCCTGGGGCATCCGGAGTCAAAACCGGACGTGAAACCGCGTATGCCGCACGCGATGCTGGTGCATGAGAACCGCTACCATCCGCTGGATCCGGCCGTACTGAAAGAATACGATAGCCGCACCGAACTTTATTATCAGCAGCGCGACAGCAACCAGCGTAGCGAAACCTGGAGCGAGCTGATTCAGCGCCTGATCATCAAAGAGACACGCCCGTTCATGCTGGATTATCTGCATCAGCAGGGCTGGGCTACGCGGTAAACCTGAAACAGGGAGCTGAAATGAAGATAGCCATTCTGTCACGCGATGAGACGCTCTACTCCAGTCAGCGACTGCGTGACGAGGCAGCTGCACGTGGCCATGCTGTGCAGATCATCGATCCGCTCTCCTGTTATATGAATATCAACCCGGCCTCTCCGGCGGTTCACTATCGGGGTGAACCGCTGGCGCATTTTGATGCCGTGATCCCGCGTATCGGCAACGCCATTACCTTTTATGGCACGGCGGTGCTGCGGCAGTTTGAGATGTGCGGCAGCTATCCGCTCAATGAGTCCGCCGCCATTACCCGTACCCGTGACAAGCTGCGCTCGCTGCAGCTGCTGGCGCGGGAGGGGATCGACATGCCGGTCACCGGCTTTGCCTCTTCACCCGATGACACCCAGGATCTGATGGCGATGGTAGGCGGGGCGCCGCTGGTGGTAAAGCTGGTCGAAGGCACGCAGGGTATCGGCGTCGTGCTGGCAGAGACCCGTCAGGCAGCGGAAAGTGTCATCGATGCCTTTCGTGGCCTGAATGCGCATATCCTGGTGCAGGAGTTTATTAAAGAAGCCGAAGGGCGCGATATCCGCTGTCTGGTGATTGGCGATCAGGTGGTGGCCGCCATTGAGCGGGTGGCGAAAGAGGGCGATTTTCGCTCTAATCTGCACCGTGGTGGTAAAGCGTATCCGGTGGCGATCACGCAGCAGGAGCGGCAGATCGCCGTGCAGGCAGCGGCGACGCTCGGCCTGGACGTGGCGGGCGTTGATATTCTGCGCGCCCATCGTGGTCCGCTGGTGATGGAAGTCAACGCCTCACCCGGTCTGGAAGGTATTGAGCGCTGCTGCGAGCTCAACATCGCCGGCCTGATGATCGCGCATATCGAGCAGCAGGCTACCCCCGGGCGCCGTCCTAAAACCGCTGGCTGATCCGCGCTTTTCAGTAGTTTTCGTGGCATCGTCGCGCATTTTTCCGTAAGCTAAGTCGCCTGTTTATCACCCCACAGAGATTTTACGATGGATTCTCTTGTCGTTCCGGATATCGACCTGTTGCGTCGCTGGCTGGATCAGCAAAATATCACCTGGTTCGAATGCGATGCCTGTCAGGCACTTCATCTGCCACACATGCAAAACTTCGATGGGGTGTTTGACGCCAAAATCGATCTGGTCGACAACGTCATTCTCTTTTCGGCACTGGCTGAAGTGAAGCCGACGGCACTGATCCCCCTGGTCGGTGATTTGTCGCAAATCAATGCAAGTTCACTGACCGTGAAAGCCTTTGTCGACATTCAGGATGATAATCTGCCGAAGCTCATTGTCTGTCAGTCTATGGTCACGACCGCCGGATTAACCTTTGGTCAGTTCTCGCACTTTATGAAACAGAGCGAGGAGCAGATCTCCATGGTGATCCTGGAAGCCTTCGCCAACAATCTGCTGATTGTCGGCGAAGAAGAAGAGCACGTTCCGGTGACCAGCGTCCATTCCGTGCTGCACTAAGCCTGACAGGGTCACCCACTGAGCCGTCCATGAGACGGCTTTTTTATGCCCGCCGCCTGCCGTCGCCTTTTTTTATTCTGCATTTTGCCCTTTAACGCCAGATATTTGTCGTGGTTTATGCCATCAAAGCCGAACCTCATAGCTCAAACATGCATAAAATATCGGTTTCAGGCGTTTTTTACGCTGGGGTCTGGTACAGCCTGACCGGGGGGGCTATGCTTGCGGGGCTGTAACAGGCGCGTAACTTCGCCCCGGCTATAGGTTTTTGCTATTAAACTCCCGCTGAATAATGATTCATTGTGTCACTGACGTCTTGTACAGAACGCAATGCAGGGATCTCTGATTTGCAGCGTTGTAATGACCCGCTCAGGAGGATGGAAAATATGTTCAACTCACGTCAGAAATGGCTGTCAGCTGTGGTAGCTGCTGCGCTGATGGCCACCTCGGCCAGCAGCATGGCGGAAGATAAAACGCTGCATGTCTACAACTGGTCCGACTATATCTCGCCAGACACGGTGCCGAACTTCGAAAAGCAGTCCGGTATTAAAGTGGTCTACGATGTGTTTGACTCCAACGAAGTGCTGGAAGGCAAACTCATGGCGGGCAGCACCGGCTACGATGTGGTGGTGCCATCTTCCAGCTTCCTGGCGCGTCAGCTGCAGTCCGGCGTCTTCCAGCCGCTGGATAAGAGCAAACTGCCTAACTACAAGAATCTCGATCCGGCGCTGATGGAAAAGGTGGCCCAGCACGATCCGGGTAACAAATATGCCATTCCTTATCTGTGGGGCACCACCGGCATCGGCTACAACATCGACAAGGTGAAAGCCGCGCTGGGTGCGGATGCACCGGTCAACAGCTGGGATCTGGTGCTGAAGCCAGAAAACCTGGAGAAGCTGAAAAGCTGTGGCGTCTCTTTCCTGGATGCGCCAGAGGAGATCTTCGCCACGGTGCTTAACTATCTCGGCAAAGATCCGAACAGCACCGATGCGAAAGATTACTCTGGTGCGGCCACGGATCTGCTGCTGAAGCTGCGCCCGAACATCCGCTATTTCCATTCGTCCCAGTACATCAACGATCTGGCGAACGGCAACACCTGCGTGGCGATCGGCTGGTCAGGCGATATTCTGCAGGCGAAAAACCGTGCCGATGCCGCGAAAAACGGCGTGCATCTGGGCTACAGCGTGCCGAAAGAGGGGGCGCTGGCGTTCTTCGACATGATGGCGATCCCGAAAGATGCGAAAAATCTGGACGGTGCCTACGCCTGGCTCAACTACATCATGGATCCGAAAGTGATCGCTGATGTCTCTAACAAAATGAACTATGCCAACGGCAACAAAGCGTCGCTGCCGCTGATCAACGCCGACATCCGCAACAATCCGGGTATCTTCCCGACGCCGGAAGCGATGTCGAAATTGTTTGTGCTGAAAGTCCAGGATCCGAAACTGGATCGTGTGCGTACGCGTGCATGGACTAAAGTAAAAAGTGGTAAGTAGTTCGTCCCGAGCGGATTGACCTGTCACGCATCAGCAACAGAGGCGCAGTGTCGGCCTCTGTTGTGCCATTTTTAGCGGCGGATTTTGCCGCCATGTTCCGCCTGGCTCCGGAGAGAACCCTTTGTGAACGATGCTATTCCCCGCCCTCAACATAAAACCGCAAAGGCATTAACGCCCCTGCTGGAAATTCGCAACCTGACCAAATCCTTTGACGGCCAGCACGCTGTGGATGATGTCAGCCTGACCATTTATAAAGGCGAAATTTTCGCGCTGCTGGGTGCCTCAGGCTGCGGCAAGTCAACGCTGCTGCGCATGCTGGCCGGTTTTGAGCCGCCCACCAGCGGTCAGATTGTGCTGGATGGTCAGGATCTGTCGCACGTGGCGCCCTATCAGCGCCCGATTAACATGATGTTTCAGTCCTACGCGCTGTTTCCCCACATGACGGTGGAGCAGAACATCGCCTTTGGTCTGAAGCAGGATCGGCTGCCAAAAGGGGAGATTGCCAGTCGTGTCGCCGAGATGCTGGCACTGGTGCACATGCAGGAGTTTGCGAAACGCAAACCGCATCAGCTCTCCGGCGGCCAGCGTCAGCGCGTGGCGCTGGCCCGCAGCCTGGCGAAACGCCCCAAGCTGCTGCTGCTGGACGAGCCGATGGGCGCGCTGGATAAAAAACTGCGCGACCGGATGCAGCTGGAAGTGGTCGATATTCTGGAGCGCGTTGGCGCCACCTGTGTGATGGTGACTCACGATCAGGAAGAGGCGATGACCATGGCAGGCCGCATCGCGATCATGAACCGCGGCAAGTTCGTGCAGATTGGCGAGCCGGAGGAGATCTACGAGCATCCGACCAGCCGTTACAGTGCGGAGTTCATCGGCTCCGTGAACGTCTTCGAAGGCTTACTGCGCGAACGTCAGGCGGACGGTCTGGTGATCGACAGTCCCGGCCTGATGCATCCGCTGAAGGTCGACTCCGATGTTTCCGTGGTGGATAACGTGCCGGTGCACGTCGCGCTGCGGCCGGAAAAAGTGATGCTGTGCGATGAGGTGCCGGCCGACGGCTGTAACTTCGCGGTGGGTGAAGTGGTGCATATCGCCTATCTCGGCGATCTCTCCATCTTCCATGTCCGTCTGCACAGCGGACAGATGATCAGCGCACAGCTGCAGAACGCGCATCGCTATCGCAAAGGGTTGCCGACCTGGGGAGATGAAGTGCGTCTCTGCTGGGAAAGCGACAGCTGTGTGGTGTTGACGGTTTAAGGAGCGACGATGAGCCAGATTTTTCAACGCGCTAAAGCGCCTGCCCGCCTGGTCGGCACGCCGCTGCAGCGCTGGGCCACGCGGGTTAAAATGCAGCATGGCCGCAAACTGGTCATCGCCTTGCCTTATGTCTGGCTGGTGCTGCTGTTTCTGCTGCCGTTTCTGACGGTACTGAAAATCAGCTTCGCCGACATTGCGCGCGCGATCCCCCCGTACACCGAGCTGGTGAGCTGGGCCGATGACCAGTTCAGCATCGTGCTGAATTTCGGCAACTACCTGACGCTGACTGACGATCCGCTCTATATTGACGCCTATCTGCAGTCGCTGAAAGTGGCAGCGATCTCCACCGTGATCTGTCTGCTGATTGGTTATCCGCTGGCCTGGGCGGTGGCGCACAGCAAACCGTCGATGCGGACCATCCTGCTGCTGCTGGTGATCCTGCCGTCATGGACCTCCTTCCTGGTGCGCGTCTATGCCTGGATGGGGCTGCTGAACAACAATGGCATTCTGAACCGTTTCCTGATGTGGCTTGGTGTGATCGATCATCCGCTGGTGATCCTCTATACCAATACCGCGGTCTATATCGGTATCGTCTACTGCTATCTGCCGTTTATGGTGCTGCCGATCTACACCGCGCTGACCCGCATTGACTACTCGCTGGTGGAGGCGTCGCTGGATCTGGGGGCGCGCCCGCTGAAGACCTTTTTCAGCGTGATCGTGCCGCTGACAAAAGGCGGCATTATTGCCGGATCGATGCTGGTGTTTATTCCGGCGGTCGGGGAGTACGTCATCCCGGAACTGCTTGGCGGGCCGGACAGCATCATGATTGGCCGTATCCTGTGGCAGGAGTTCTTTAATAACCGCGACTGGCCGGTAGCCTCGGCGCTGGCGGTGATTATCCTGCTGATCCTGATTCTGCCGATTATCTGGTTCCATAAGCATCAAAACCGTGAAATGGGAGAGAAGGCATGAATAATCTGCCCACCATCCGCTCACCCTGGCGGACCGCCATTCTGGTCTGCTGTTTTCTGTTTCTCTATGCGCCGATGCTGCTGCTGGTGGTTTACTCCTTCAACAGCTCCCCGCTGGTAACCGTATGGGAGAGCTTCTCATTCCACTGGTATAAGGTGCTGTTTCAGGACAGTGCGATGATAGATGCGGTCGTGCTGAGCCTGAGCATTGCCGGGCTTTCTGCGACGATGGCGGTGGTGCTGGGCACGCTGGCGGCGGTCATTATCGTGCGCTTCGGGCGCTTTCGCGGGCACAATGGCTTTGCCTTTATGCTGACGGCCCCGCTGGTGATGCCCGACGTGATCACCGGCCTGTCGCTGCTGCTGCTGTTTGTTGCAATGGGTAATGCCATCGGCTGGCCGTCTGAGCGTGGCATGCTGACCATCTGGCTGGCGCATGTCACCTTCTGTACGGCGTATGTGGCGGTGGTGATCAACTCGCGTCTGCGTGAACTGGACCGCTCAATTGAAGAGGCGGCGATGGATCTGGGTGCCACGCCTCTGAAGGTTTTTTTCGTGATAACCGTCCCCATGATTGTGCCAGCGATTGTGACCGGCTGGCTGCTGGCCTTTACCCTGTCACTCGACGATCTGGTTATCGCCAGCTTTGTTACCGGACCAGGCGCAACCACGCTGCCGATGGCAATCTTCGCTACCGTGCGACGCGGCGTTAACCCGGAAATCAATGCGCTGGCTTCCCTGATTCTGTTTGTGGTCGGCCTTGTCGGTTTTATCGCCTGGCGGTTCATGGCACACGAAGAAAAACAGCGTTTAAGTGATATTCAGAAAGCTAAACGTGGCTGAAATCGCTAACCTTTGCCACTATATGAACGGGCCGGTTTATCCGGCCCGTTTTTTGATCCGGTGGAGTCAGGGACTATGTCAGACATCTTCAAAAGCAGTATTACGCTGGACAGCGCGCCGGTGCCGGTGACGGTGGCAGGTATTGCGATTATTGCAACCCGCTGTCTGAGCGTTCTGATGCTGGCAAACGAGCTGGGCTACAGCGAACTCGCTAACTTTGTTCACCGCAGCGCCCAGTCCTGGGACGCAACGCTGATTTTCATTGCCAGCCAGCTGATCTTCCTGTTCGAGCTGCGTTGCGCCTTTATCCTGATGCGCGGCAGTAACCGGGGACGCTGGGGCTATGTCGCGACACAAATCATTGTGCTGACCTATATGCTGTTCGCCTCGCTGGGCTGGATTTATCCGGAGATTTTCAGTATCGATGGCGACAATAACGTCCAGATCATCCATCACACGCTGGCGCAGAAAATCCCCGACCTGCTGGTGCTGATGCTGCTGTTTCTGCCCGCCAGCAGTCGCGCATTTTTCAGGAAGCGGTGATACAATCGCGCTCCGCCCGACCCGATCTTTAAGGCTTTACCATGCACTGCGCGCTTTATGACGCTGACCGCTGCCGCTCCTGTCAGTGGCTCGAAAAACCCTATCCCATGCAGCTGGACGACAAACAGGCGAGACTGGCGCAGTTACTGGCCGAACGGCCGGTAGCTCACTGGCTGCCGCCGGTGGCGTCTCCGCAGCAGGCGTTTCGCAATAAAGCCAAGATGGTGGTCAGCGGCAGCGTTGAACGTCCGCTGCTGGGGCTGGTCAGGCCGGATGGCGAGGCTGTCGATCTCTGCGCATGCCCGCTCTATCCTGCCTCTTTCCAGCCGCTTTTTGCGGCTCTGAAACCGTTCATCGCCCGGGCCGGGCTGACCCCCTATAACGTGGCGCGCAGACGCGGCGAACTGAAATTTCTGCTGATAACCGAAAGTCAGCAGGGGGAAGTAATGCTGCGCTTCGTTCTGCGTTCAGCCGCCAAAGTGGAACAGCTGCGCGCCGCGCTGCCGTGGCTGCAGCAGCAGCTGCCGCAGCTGGCGGTGATCTCGGCCAATATTCAGCCCGTGCACATGGCGATTCTGGAAGGGGATGAGGAGATTGCGCTGACGCCCGCGCAGGCGCTGCCGGAGCGTTTTAACGGCGTGCCACTCTGGATCCGGCCGCAGAGCTTCTTTCAGACCAACCCGCAGGTGGCGAGCGCCCTCTATGCCACCGCGCGCGACTGGGTCAGGGCGTTGCCGGTCAACAGCATGTGGGATCTGTTCTGTGGCGTGGGCGGTTTTGGCCTGCACTGCGCAACACCGGAGATGACGCTGACCGGTATCGAAATCAGCGCCGAGGCGATCAAATGCGCCCAGCGTTCCGCTGAGATGCTGGGGCTGGAAAAGGTGCAGTTTGCGGCGCTGGACTCCACGGCGTTTGCTACCACGCGTGATGCAGTGCCTGAGCTGGTGCTGGTGAATCCGCCTCGCCGCGGGATTGGCAAGGCGCTGTGTGACTACCTCAGCCAGATGGCGCCGGATTATCTGCTCTATTCGAGCTGCAATCCGCAGACGATGGCGCAGGACATTGCCCGGCTGGACGAGTATGAGATAACGAAGGTGCAGCTGTTCGATATGTTTCCGCATACCGCCCATTTTGAAGTGCTGACGCTGTTAACCCGCCGTCAGCAGTGAGCCGGACATGCGCCCCACCGCGGGGCGCCGCCTGAAATTACTCCGGGAACCACTTCTGATTAAGCTGCTGCCAGCGGCCGCTGGTTTTCAGCTCAGCCAGCGCCTGATTGAACTCATTAAGCAGCGCGGTGTTGCCTTTTCGCACGGCAATGCCCAGGCCGGTGCCGAAATAGTCGGCATCGGTGACATGATCGCCGACCGTGGCGAGTTGCGGATTGCTCTTCAGCCACTGGTTTACGACTGCGCTGTCGCCAAATACGCCATCCAGCCGGCCACTTTTTATATCCAGAATCGCATTCTGATAGCTGTCATAGGCCACCACTTTCACTTCCGGATGCTTATCCTGCAGATATTTCTGGTGGGTAGTGCCGTTCTCAACGCCAATACGCTTGCCTTTCAGGTCGTTAAAGCTACTGAATTTGTCTTTAGGCGCAATCACGATAGCGGAGTTCGCGTAATAGGGTTGGGTGAAATCAACCTGCTTACTGCGCTCGGCAGTAATATCCATGCCGGAGATCACCGCGTCGTAACGGCGGAACTTCAGTGACGGGATCAGGCTGTCGAAGGCGTTGTTGGTAAAGGTGCACTCCGCTTTCATCTGCTGGCACAGCGCTTTGGCCAGATCGATATCAAATCCCACCAGGTTGTTTTCCTGATCCAGTGATTCAAACGGCGGATAGGTCGCTGAAGCGGCAAAACGAATCTTTTCGGCGGCCTGGGTGCTCATAGCAAGCGAAACCAGCGCGGCGGCGATAATCCATTTTTTCATTTTATGAGTCCTGTGATGTGGTCAGCCAGAGAAGGCGATACCCTGCCATAAAATGAATTTTTATGCAATTGGTGTGATTTTTCAGGCGAAAAGGGCGGGAGGAACCCGCCCGTCTGTCAGGAACGTCGTTCAAATGCCAGGGCGCGCTTCTCGATCAGTCGCATCATCAGCGTCAGCAGGCCATTAACGCAGAGATAGATCAGCCCTGCTGCAGCATAGACCGTGATGTCATAGGTGCGGCCATAAAGCAGCTGACCGTGGCCCATGACTTCCATCAGGGTAATAGTGTAGGCCAGCGAGGTGCCTTTAAACACCAGCACCACCTCATTAGAGTAAGAGGAGAGGGCGCGTTTAAATGCATAGGGCAGCAGAATGCGCAGGGTATCTTTGCGGCTCATGCCGAGCGCCGCGCACGACTGCCACTGTCCGGCCGGAATGGCGCGCACGGCCCCATAAAAGAGCTGCGTGGTGTAGGCGGCGCTGTTGAGCGACAGGGCCAGCATCGCACAGAGCCATGGCTGCGACAGTAAGTGCCACAGCCACGGCACCTGCTGCAGGGAAGGAAACTGTCCCGGCCCGTAGTAGATCAGGAAGATCTGTACCAGCAGCGGGGTGCCGGTAAACAGCGTAATAAAGCCTTTGACCAGCGGCGAAAACAGCGGCGTTTTCAGAGAGAGCACAACGGTGAAAAGCAGCGCAAGCAGCAGAGCGACGATCAACGAGGCGGCCGTCAGCGTCAGACTGGTGTGCAGCCCTTTCAGAAGTTCAGGTAAATAGGCGAGCATCAGCTGTTCCCCCGTTCAAAGCGTGTCGTGCGCAGCTCGATGCGACGCAGCACTGCCTGGCTTAACAGGGTAATCACTAAATAGATTGCGGCGGCCACCAGGAACCAGGTAAAGGGCTCCTGAGTGCGGGTCGCGATACTTTTGGTCTGCAGCATCAGGTCATTCACGCTGATCAGCGACACCAGCGCCGTATCCTTGAGCAGCACCAGCCACTGGTTTCCCAGACCGGGCAGGGCGTGACGCCACATCTGCGGCATAATCAGTCGCAGAAAGATGGCCGACTTCTTCATGCCCAGCGCCTGACCCGACTCCCACTGACCCACCGGCACCGCTTTCAGGGCGCCGCGGAGGGTTTGCGAAGCATAGGCCGCGTAGAGCATCGCCAGCGCAATTACACCGCACAGGAAGGGACTGACATCGAAGTTTTCGATCTGCATCTGAACCGGCAGCTGAAACAGCCCGAAGTTGAGCGTGAAGCCGTCAGAGAGGGTGAGCAGGAGCTGAGAGGCACCGAAATAGATAAAAAGCACCACCAGGATTTCCGGCAGGCCGCGAATCAGCGTCACCAGGCCGGTGCCAATCCACGCCAGCGGTTTCAGGCGCAGCGACTCCCAGCCAGCGAAAATCATCGCCAGTACCAGGCCAGCGATGAGAGCACAAACAGCAAGGCCGACGGTCATACCGGCGGCGCTTGCGAGGGTCATCATTTCATTCATCAGAAATTACTGCTGGAACCATTTGCTGTAGATGGTTTTGTAAGTTCCGTCGGCTTTGATCTTATCCAGCGCACCATTGAATTTCGTCTGCAGATCGGTGTTACCGGTGCGGACCGCAATGCCCAGGCCGGTACCAAAGTAAGCTTTATCTGTCACTTTGTCGCCGACGGCAGCCAGCGCAGGGTTCTTCTTCAGCCACTCGTTGACCACAGCGGTGTCACCAAATACCGCGTCGATACGGCCATTTTTCAGATCCAGCACTGCGTTCTGATAGCTGTCGTAAGGCACGACGGTGATCTCGCTGTGTTTGTCCGTCAGGTATTTCTGATGGGTGGTGCCGTTCTGCACACCGACACGCTTGCCTTTCAGCGCGTCAACGCTGGCGACTTTGCCTTTCTGCGCTACAAACAGCGCCGAGTTGTCGTAATAAGGTTTAGTGAACAGCACCTGCTTTTCACGATCCGGCGTGATATCCATGCCCGCCATCACCGCATCGAAGCGGCGGAATTTCAGGCTCGGGATCAGGCTGTCAAACGCCTGATTGGTGAAAGTGCAGGTGGCGTCGATCTCTTTACAGAGCGCATTGGCCAGATCGACATCAAACCCCTGAATCTTGTTGTCAGCGTCCACGAACTCGAAAGGAGGGTAGGAAGCTTCGGTCGCAAAACGAATCGTCTGCGCCGCCGTGGCGCTCAGGCTAAAACCAGCAAGCAGTGCAGCAAGTACCATTTTTTTCATTTTTAGCATCCTGACTTAGTGCGAAAGATAGTGAGCAAACGCCTCGGTTTGCGGCTGTGTAAAACGGCTGGCATCGCCCTGTTCCACAATATGACCATTCTCCATATAGACGACGCGGCTGGCGGTTTTACGGGCCACTTCCACTTCATGGGTCACAATCACCTGGGTGATACGGGTCTGTGCCAGCTCGCGAATGATACTGACAATCTGTGCGGTAATTTCAGGGTCCAGCGCGGCGGTTGGCTCATCGAAAAGCAGCACCTGCGGCTCCATCATCAGCGCGCGGGCAATCGCCACACGCTGTTGCTGACCACCTGAGAGGTGCAGCGGAAAACGGTCGCTGTAAGGCGTGAGGCGCAGTCGATCGAGCAGCTTGTCGGCACGGGCGCGGGCCTCACTTTTACTGAGACCTAATACCCGGCAGGGCGCTTCCATCAGATTCTGCAGCACGGTGAGATGCGGCCAGAGATTATATTGCTGAAACACCATACCCACATTCTGCCGCAGTTCGCGGATCGCGGCATCAGAGGGCTTCTGGCTGAAATCAAACTGATTGCCGGCAATCTGCAACTGACCTGAACGGGGCTGCTCCAGCAGGTTAAGTACCCGCAGCAGAGAGCTTTTCCCGGCACCGCTGGGACCCAGCAGCACAAGGGTTTCGCCTTGCGGACATTCAAGATTGATGTCGAACAGCGCCTGATGAGCACCGTAGAAGCAGTTTATTGCGTTTAGTTGAATACTCATGCGCCAGATTTGAATAGCTATTAGTATCGCGGATTTTAACGTCACCAGAATAGTTATGCAAATAAGGTGGGTTAAATTTTGTAAAACAGGCCTGAACACGCAAAGTTTAGCACAATATCATGTGCTGTCTGGCATCACATCAGGCCCGGGGATGAACAGCAGACATGAAAAAAGCGCAGTGCCGGGCGGCGACTGCGCTTCTCTGCTTTGCAATAACAGGATTATTTTTTCGCCTGCTCAAGGACCTGGCTCAGGGTGCCACCGGGCGTATGCGCAGGGGTCGCCATATAGCGCACGTCATCCACGACCCAGCAGCTGCCCTGGTGGATCATCAGCACCTCATCCTGCCACTTTTTATCGCCGCGGCTCAGATCGACCCGCAGCGGAATATTGCGCGCGTCGCGGTTTGGGATGGTGGAAGCGTCAGCTACGCTGGCCGCTGTCGGACCCTGAGAGAGACTGGAAAAGAGATCGTTGTTGCGCCACTGAGTGCCTGCACCGCTGCTGCTGGCCATCTGCAGCGAGTGATAAAGGGCATCACTCAGGTAAGGGCGGTATTTTGCCAGTGTGTTACTGTCAGGCAGCCCCTGAACAGGCTGCGCGATACGCAGGTCGTAAAACTGCTGGGCCACCTGGTCAGGACCGCCTTCGATGCAGGGTGCGGTACGCGGGCCATTATCCTTTGTCACGGGCTCAACGGTCGTACAGGCGCTGAGCAGCAGCGCCGCTGGGAGCAGGAGCGCAAACGCATTGTTTCTCATCTCGATTTCCTTATGGTTCTCTGGCAAGGTGCCCTTTTTAGCATAGAGTATAGTCGTGCTTTTTAGTCGAAAGAGCCCTGGCCCGGTTTTCAACAAGGAGAATGCGATGAAATTTTCAACAACCCCCACACTGGAAGGTCACAGCATTAGCGAATATTGCGGTGTGGTCACCGGTGAAGCGATTCTGGGTGCCAACATCTTCCGCGATTTCTTCGCGGGCATCCGTGACGTGGTCGGTGGCCGTTCCGGCGCCTATGAGAAAGAGCTGCGCAAAGCGCGGGAGATCGCCTTTGAAGAGCTGGAGCAGCAGGCTAAATCGCTGGGCGCAAACGCGGTGGTCGGTATCGATATCGACTACGAAACGGTCGGCAAAGAGAGCAGCATGCTGATGGTCAGCGTTACCGGAACGGCGGTCATTATCCGGTGAAACGTGGCCTGCTGCTGATGCTGGCACTGCTGCTGGCAGGCTGCCACGCCGGAATCGAATCCCGTGAGGGCTACTGGGCCGATCAGCGTCATCCGGCCCAGGGGGCGCGGCCGCGGGTGAAGGTCATCGTGGTTCACTACACCGCTGAGGATTTCTCCTCATCGCTGGCGACCCTCACCGATCGTGAGGTCAGCGCCCACTATCTGATCCCGCGTCAGCCACCGCAGCGCGCCGGAAAGGGGATCATCTGGCAGCTGGTGCCGGAGCAGCAGCTTGCATGGCATGCCGGTCCCAGCTTCTGGCGCGGGGCCACCCGCATTAATGACACCTCGATTGGCATTGAGCTGGTCAATCGGGGCTATCGCCGGACCCTGACGGGTCTCGACTGGCAGCCGTTTACCGCCGCGCAGATCGCCGCGCTGACGGCGCTGCTGCGTGACATTACGCAGCGTTACGGCATCGCAGCGGAAAACATCGTCGGTCACAGTGATATTGCGCCGCAGCGCAAGCAGGATCCGGGGCCGCTGTTTCCCTGGCAGCAGCTGGCGCAGCACGGCATCGGAGCCTGGCCCGACGCCGGCCGGGTTGCCTTTTATCTGGCCGGGCAGGATCCGCATGCTGTGGTGCCTGCCGAATCCCTGCTGGCGAGCCTGCAACGCTATGGCTATCCGGCTTCCGCCGGAATGAACACCCGCGAGGCGCAGAAGGTGATCGCTGCGTTTCAGATGCACTTCCGACCTGCGGATTATCGCGGTCTGCCGGACGCAGAAACCGCCGCGATCGCCGCCGCACTGCTGGAGAAGTATGGCGCGGCGGAGTAGCGCGGTTAGCGCTGTTGCAGAAAGGCCTTCCAGTGGGCGATGACCTGCGTCAGCGCCGCCCGGTCCGCATCAAGATGGGTGACCAGCCGGGTACGGGGTCCGACACTAATTAACACGCCGTGCGCCTTCATCCAGTCACCCAGAGCGGTGACCTGCTCTTCCGGCACCGCCACAAACAGCATATTGGTCTGCTGATCGATAACGCTGACGCCCAGTGCCTGCAACTGCTCGCCCAGCCAGGCGGCATTGTCATGATCCTCCTGCAGGCGCGCCACGTTGTGCTCTAACGCGTAGAGACCAGCCGCCGCCAGAATACCCGCCTGGCGCATGCCGCCGCCGGTCATTTTACGCCAGCGACGCGCGCGCGCGATCAGCGCCGTGTCGCCACACAGCAGGGAGCCTACCGGCGTACCGAGCCCTTTGGAGAGACAGATGGTCAGGGTGTCGCAGTAGCGTGCGATTGCCGCCAGCATAGTCTGCTGGGCGACCACTGCATTGAAAATGCGGGCACCATCGATGTGCAGCGCCAGCTGATGCTGGCGGGTAAAGGCCCAGGCCTGCTCCAGATAGTCCAGCGGCAGAACCTTACCGTGATGGGTGTTCTCCAGGCTCAGCAGGCGGGTGCGGGCAAAGTGAATATCGTCCGGCTTGATGGCGGCTGCCACCACGTCAAGCGGCAGGGTGCCATCCTCTGCGGCCAGAACAGGCTGTGGCTGAATGCTCCCCAGCACCGCCGCACCGCCCGCCTCATATTTGTAGTTGTGCGCCTGCTGGCCCACGATATATTCATCACCACGTTCACAGTGACTGAGCAGCGCCACCAGGTTGGCCTGGGTACCGGTCGGGAAAAACAGCGCCGCGGCTTTGCCGCTCAGCCGCGCTGCTTCCGCCCCCAGCGCATTGACGGTCGGGTCGTCGCGATAGACGTCATCACCGGTTTCGGCAGACATCATCGCGCTTAACATGGCGGCGCTGGGCCGGGTTACGGTATCACTGCGTAAATCGATCACCTTATGCTCCTGAACGTGGCGGAAAAAAAGGCGGGCCTTGCGCCCGCCCTGATGGCCTCTCTGTTTTACCGCAGCCAGTTGGTTTTCGCCAGTTCTACCACCTCGTCGCCGCGACCATTCATAATGGCGCGCAGCATATAGAGGCTGAAGCCTTTAGCCTGCTCCAGCTTGATCTGCGGCGGCATCGCCAGCTCCTCTTTAGCGGTAATGACATCCACCAGCACCGGGCCGTCATGGGCAAACGCCGCTTCCAGCGCGCCATTGAGATCCGACGCCTTTTCCACGCGGATCCCCCGGATGCCACACGCCTCGGCAATCGCGGCGAAATCGGGGTTATTCAGCGCCGTGCCGTCGGTCAGATAGCCGCCTGCCTTCATCTCCATCGCCACGAAGCCCAGTACACTGTTGTTGAAAATCACGATTTTCACCGGCATTTTCAGCTGCGCCAGTGAGATAAAATCGCCCATCAGCATGCTGAAGCCGCCGTCGCCGCACAGCGCAACGACCTGACGATGACGATCGATCGACTGCGCGCCCAGCGCCTGCGGCATCGCATTCGCCATTGAGCCGTGGTTAAACGAACCCAGCAGGCGGCGTCTGCCGTTCATCTTCAGATAGCGCGCCGCCCAGACGGTCGGCGTGCCGACATCGCAGGTAAAAATAGCGTCGTCGCTGGCAAAATGGCTGATCTGCTGCGCCAGATATTGCGGATGGATCGCCTGCTTATCATTGGGCTGCGCCAGCTCGTCCAGACTTTTACGCGCCCCGGCGTAGTGCTTTACCGCGCTGTCGAGATGGCGGCTGTCGCTTTTCGGCGTCAGCTGAGGGAGCAGCGCCTGCAGCGTACTTTTCACATCACCCACATAGGCCTGGTCGACGTGACAGTGTGAACCCAGGCTGCCGGGATTAATATCGATCTGGATAATCCGGGCTTTTTCCGGGTAGAAAGCGCGATAAGGAAACTGGGTGCCCAGCAACACCAGCGTTCCGGCGTTCATCATGGCGTGAAAGCCGGAGGAGAAACCGATCAGGCCTGTCATGCCAACGTCATAAGGGTTGTCGTATTCGATATGCTCTTTTCCGCGCAGCGCATGCACTATAGGTGCCTTCAGCGCCTCAGCCAGCGCGACCACCTCCTGATGCGCCCCGGCACAGCCACTGCCGCACAGAAGCGTAATGTCTGAGGCTTCGTTCAGCGTCTGTGCCAGCTGCGCCAGTTCGGCGGGCTGGGGCAGGACCTGCGGCAACTGCGGCGGATACCACTCCGCGCGGGCGCTTTCCGGTGCCAGCTGCAGGGCGATATCCCCTGGCAGTACCACCACCGAGACCCCGCGATTCAGAATCGCCTTTCGCATCGCGATACCCAGCACCTGCGGTAGCTGCTCCGGATTCGACACCAGTTCGCAGTAGTGGCTGCATTCGCGGAACAACTCCTGCGGATGCGTTTCCTGAAAATAGCCGCTGCCGATTTCGCTGGAGGGGATGTGTGCCGCAATCGCCAGAACCGGCACGCGGTTGCGATGGCAGTCGAACAAACCGTTGATCAGATGCAGGTTACCGGGCCCGCAGGAACCGGCACAGACCGCCAGTTCTCCGCTGATGTGCGCTTCCGCTCCGGCCGCAAAGGCAGCGACCTCTTCATGGCGCGTGGGCATCCACTCGATAGTGCCCATGCGATTCAGGCTGTCACTCAGGCCGTTCAGGGAATCCCCGGTGACGCCCCAGATGCGTTTTACCCCTGCGCTTTCCAGCGTTTTAGCGACCAGTGCCGCTACGGTTTGTTTCATGCGCTTCTCCTTTATCGATCCATCCAGCAACGTGACGTGACCAGAACTGAAAAAAGAAGCGTAGACGACACGGCAGAAAAGCAGGCGTGAAAAAATGCGCTGGCAGAGTCGCGGCGTGGAGAGGGCGGATAGCCGCAGGCGCGGCTGACGGTCCGCCATTTGATGGTGAAGAGAGGCGGATCAGCGCGAAACGGCTGATCCTGACCGCACGATGGCGATCCCTGTTTTCAGGCAGTGTCCGTAGCGGGGCTGGGCGCTACGGACGGGCCCATACAATGTCAGGCAGAGAAGAGGGCGATAAGAATCGGCGCCAGCAGACTCATTACAAAGCCATGCACGATGGCGGCCGGGACAATCTCATTGCCACCTGCCCGCTGCAGTACCGGCAGAGTAAAGTCCATTGAGGTCGCACCGCACAGACCCAGTGCGCTGGAGCGATGGCTGCCAATCAGTACCGGAATCAGCATGATAGCGACCAGTTCACGAATCAGATCGTTAAAGAAGGCGGCGCTGCCGATGACCGGGCCAAAGGCTTCGGTCATCAGGATCCCGGAGAGCGAGTACCAGCCAAAGCCGCTGGATAATGCCAGACCGGTTTTCACCGGCATGTCCAGCAGCAGCGCCGCGATCACGCCGCCGATAAGCGCACTGACCAGCACCACGCTGGCGACCAGCATACCGCGACGATTAAGGATGATCTGGCGCAGCGTCATGCCGCTGCCGCGCAGCTGAATCCCCACCAGAAACAGCAGAAAGATCAGCGCATATTCGCTGGCTGTGGCGGCGTGGTGCAGGAGGGGCCACTGGGTCAGGCCAAGCAGAAAACCGATGACTACGACGCCGCAGAGTTTCAGGGAGTCCAGCGCCATATTGAGCCGCGAAGGCAGCTTCTCCTGCCGGTGGCGATGCTGCCAGGGGGCAAACTTTTCCAGACCGCGCAGCGCCAGCAGGTTACAAAGCAGAATGCAGAAGGCCGCCACCAGCGCGGTATGAAAGATCGCCAGCAGATTACTGCCGAGGTTATCCAGGAACGCCAGGCTGATCCCCATAAAGAACAGGATCACATAGACCATCCAGCCCAGTAGCTGATTGACGCGGCGCAGCATGGCCGTCTGACGAAAGGGTAACAGCCAGCCCGCGATCAGGGGCAGCAGAATAATCAGGAGTCCGGAATACATAGCAGAGGCCATCCATGGAGGAAAGAGGCCACACGCTAGCGAAAAAGCGTAACGGAGTAAACCCCATTGCGGCTTGACCGGCTGGCTGACGGCAACCATGCTCATTATAACCGGAGGAGGGACGCCTATGATTCTGGAACATATCGACATTCGCGGTTTCCGCGGCATCAATAAGCTCTCACTGCCCTTAACCCGGACCACTCTGCTGATTGGTGAAAACGCCTAGGGGAAATCCAGCCTGCTGGATGCCCTGAGCCTGCTGCTTTCGCCCCATGAACCGGCCTACGTCTTTACTCAGGGCGATTTTCACTTCACGCCGGGCGACGTCACCGACGCCATGCGGCGCCTGTCGGTGGTGTTTCACTATCGGGACGATGGTCGCGATCCGGACGCGATCTTCTCCCCCTTCTGGCAGCAGGATGCGCAGGGCCAGCGCTGGATCTGTTACAGCGTCAGTGCGACCTGGCGGGAGAGCGGCATCGAATCCCGTCGCCGTTTTGTGGACGAGAAGGGGCAGCTCTTAACGGAGCAGAACTGCGCGGCGGCGATTACGCTGTTGCTGAAGCGCTATCCGGTGCTGCGCCTGCGCGATGCCCGCTTCAGTAAACGGACGCGGAATCGTGCGCCTGTCACCTCCGCGCATCCGGAGCTGCTGGCGGGCATGGAGAGTCTGGCACGTGACCTGGAGCGCCATCCACAACAGCTCAGTGACGAGGTCCTGCGGCAGGGGCTGAAAACCATGCAGCAGCTGATGCAGCACTACTTTCTGGTGCAGCCGCCGGTGCCCATTAACGTGCCGCGCGACCGGGAATCGCACACGCGCGACGGCATGCATGGCTGGCGAGCACTGGATCACCTGAATCAGCTGATTGCCGGCACCGATTCCCGCAGCCGCCAGCTGATCCTGCTGCAGATGTTTACCCTGCTGATAGCGGCGCGGGGAGAGGTGTCGCTGGCCGCCGATGCGCGGCCATTGCTGCTGATTGAAGATCCGGAAACCCGGCTCCATCCGATAATGCTGTCAGTGGCCTGGAACCTGCTAAGGCTCTTGCCCCTGCAGAAAATCGCCACCACCAATTCCGCCGAGCTGCTGTCGCAGGTGCCGATGGAGCACGTCTGCCGGCTGGTGCGCGGTCCGTCACGTGTTGCGGCCTGGCACATCGGCCCGGAAGGGCTGAGTGCCGAGGAGAGCCGGCGCATCGGCTTTCATATCCGGGTGAACCGGCCAGCCGCGCTGTTTGCCCGCTGCTGGTTACTGGTGGAGGGCGAAACCGAGGTCTGGATCATGCATGAGCTGGCGCAGCAGTGCGGCTACAACTTCGCGGCCGAAGGGGTAAAAGTGATTGAGTTTGCGCAGTCGGGCTTAAAGCCGCTGCTGAAGTTCGCCCGGCGGATGGGCATAGCCTGGCATGTCCTGACGGATGGCGATCAGGCGGGTAATAAATATGCCAGCACGGCGCGCGCGCAGCTGCAGCCGGGTGAGCCCGAACCCCGTTTTCTCACGCAGCTGCCCGCCCTTGATATGGAGAATTTTCTCTATCACCAGGGGTTTCAGGCTGTCTATCATGAGATGGCGCACCTGCCGTTAAACGTTCCGATGAGTTCCAGGCGTATTATTACCAAAGCCATCCATCAGAGTTCGAAGCCAGAACTGGCGATCGCCGTCGCCAGCGCCGCCGCCGAACGGGGCACGCAGGCTATTCCGGCGCTGCTGCGACAGATGTTTGATCGGGTCGTCGGGCTGGCGCAGGGACAGGCAGATTAACGTTTCGCGCAAAGGAAAATGCCAGCGGCACTGGCTGGCATTTGTGGATCGGGTTCAGCGGCAGACAGCAGTCAGGCAACGGCCTGCGGCGCCTCGACCGGCACGATGAGGCTGGCGTGATTGCCTTTCGGGCCTTCATGCACATCAAACTGAACCTGCTGGCCTGCCTTAAGCGTCCGGTAGCCCTCCATCTGGATGGTGGAGTAGTGCGCGAAAATATCTTCGCCACCACCGACCGGACAGATAAAGCCAAAGCCTTTGGAATTGTTGAACCATTTAACTGTGCCCGTTTCCATGCTTTTACTTCCCTCGCAAGACATTTTATAAGTAGGTGAGGTCTTAGCGCTGTGAGTTGCATTTGATTAAAACTCAATCAGCAGCAGGTAGAATGTAGAGAAAGCGCCGCTGGCGTCAAGCAAACCACCGGGCCAGGTGGGGAAAAATTCATCAAAATTTGAGGCAGTTAACGCTATTACGAATTTTGTGATGCAGGTCGCGCAGGGAAATTTCTGAATAAATTTTCAGCAGCGATCTGCCGCTTGACAGACATGTTAAACTTTCAACATGAAGCCCCAGAAAGGCTAAAGCACAATCTCAACGGAACACTATGGCAAACACAAACGACTGGCTTAACTTTGAACATCTGGCCGAAGACAAAGTACGTGAAGGGTTAAAGCCACCTTCAATGTATAAAGTCATTCTGAATAATGACGATTATACACCTATGGAATTTGTTATTGACGTTGTACAAAAGTTCTTTTCTTATGATGTTGAACGTGCAACGCAACTGATGTTGAAAGTTCACTATCACGGCAAAGCGATCTGTGGTGTATATACTGCAGAAGTCGCGGAAACAAAAGCGGCCCAGGTGAACAACTATGCGCGGGAAAACCATCATCCGTTGCTGTGTACGCTGGAAAAAGCCTGAACCCGTCTCCATATAGGAACAGGTAAGGGCGATAATTGGGGGAGGTGCCTAATGCTCAATCAAGAACTGGAACTCAGTTTAAATATGGCTTTCGCCAGAGCGCGTGAGCACCGTCATGAGTTTATGACCGTCGAGCATCTGTTACTGGCGTTGCTCAGTAACCCGTCGGCCAGAGAGGCACTGGAAGCCTGTACGGTGGACATGGTGGCTCTGCGGCAGGAACTCGAAGCCTTCATCGAACAGACCACGCCGGTGCTGCCCGCCAGCGAAGAGGAGCGCGACACACAGCCGACGCTCAGCTTCCAGCGCGTCCTGCAGCGTGCGGTTTTCCATGTCCAGTCATCTGGTCGCAGCGAAGTGTCCGGGGCTAATGTGCTGGTCGCCATTTTCAGCGAGCAGGAGTCGCAAGCCGCCTATCTGTTACGCAAACATGAAGTGAGCCGCCTTGATGTGGTGAACTTTATCTCTCACGGTACACGCAAAGACGAGCCGGGCCAGGCGCCTGGCACGGAAAATCAGGTTAACGAAGAGCAAGCAGGCGGGGAGGAGCGTATGGAAAACTTCACCACCAATCTTAATCAGCTTGCTCGCGTCGGTGGGATCGATCCACTGATTGGTCGCGATAAAGAGCTGGAACGTACCATTCAGGTATTGTGCCGTCGTCGTAAAAATAACCCGCTGCTGGTGGGCGAATCGGGCGTGGGTAAAACCGCCATTGCAGAAGGTCTCGCCTGGCGTATCGAGCAGGGCGACGTACCGGAAGTGATGAAAGAGTGCACCATTTACTCGCTGGATATCGGTTCGCTGCTGGCGGGCACCAAATACCGTGGTGACTTTGAGAAACGCTTCAAAGCGCTGCTGAAGCAGCTGGAGCAGGACGAACACAGCATCCTGTTTATCGATGAGATCCATACCATTATCGGTGCAGGTGCGGCGTCGGGCGGCCAGGTCGATGCGGCTAACCTGATCAAACCGCTGCTCTCTTCGGGCAAAATTCGGGTGATGGGCTCCACCACCTATCAGGAGTTTAGCAACATCTTTGAAAAAGATCGTGCGCTGGCCCGTCGTTTCCAGAAGATCGATATCACGGAACCTTCTGTCGAAGAGACCGTGCAGATCCTCAATGGCCTGAAGACCAAGTACGAAGCGCATCACGATGTGCGTTATACCGCGAAAGCGGTGCGCGCCGCCGTGGAGCTGGCGGTGAAATATATCAACGATCGTCATCTGCCCGATAAGGCGATTGATGTGATTGATGAGGCGGGCGCCCGTGCACGCCTGATGCCAGCCAGCAAGCGTAAGAAAACCATCAATGTCTCTGACATTGAAACGGTCGTGGCGCGTATTGCCCGTATTCCGGAGCAGAGCGTGTCGGCAACCGACCGCGATACGCTGAAAAATCTGGGTGATCGCCTGAAAATGCTGGTGTTTGGTCAGGACAACGCTATTGAGGCGCTGACCGAAGCGATCAAGATGAGCCGCGCCGGTCTGGGTCAGGATCGTAAGCCGGTCGGTTCCTTCCTGTTCGCCGGTCCGACCGGTGTCGGTAAAACGGAAGTCACCGTGCAGCTGGCGAAAGCACTGGGTATTGAGCTGCTGCGTTTCGATATGTCCGAGTACATGGAGCGTCACACCGTCAGCCGTCTGATCGGTGCGCCTCCGGGTTACGTCGGCTTTGATCAGGGCGGTCTGCTGACCGATGCCGTGATTAAGCATCCCCATGCGGTCGTGCTGCTGGATGAGATCGAGAAAGCACATCCGGATGTCTTCAACCTGCTGCTGCAGGTGATGGATAACGGGATGCTGACCGACAACAACGGTCGCAAAGCGGACTTCCGTAATGTGGTGCTGGTCATGACCACGAACGCTGGTGTACGCGAGACCGAACGTAAATCCATCGGTCTGATTCATCAGGACAACAGCAGCGATGCGATGGAAGAGATCAAAAAGATCTTTACGCCAGAGTTCCGTAACCGTCTCGATAACATCATCTGGTTCAGTCATCTGTCAACAGAGGTGATCCATCAGGTGGTCGACAAGTTTATTGTCGAACTGCAGGCGCAGCTGGATGCTAAAGGCGTGTCGCTGGAAGTCAGCGATGAAGCGCGCGACTGGCTGGCTGAGAAGGGCTATGACAAAGCGATGGGCGCCCGTCCAATGGCGCGTACCGTGCAGGACAGCCTGAAAAAACCGTTAGCCAATGAACTCCTGTTTGGTTCACTGGTGGATGGTGGCTCAGTGTCGGTGGCGCTGGATCGTGAGAAGGGTGAACTTACCTATCACTTCCTGAGCGCAGAAAAACGCAAAACGGAAGGCACGGTGCACTAAGCCCTGCTGCAGAAATGAAAAAGGCCGGATGATTATCCGGCCTTTTTTTTCGCTGCTTAACGCAAGGCGATAAAATTACTGCAATCTAGCGACTACGGAAGACAATGCGGCCTTTGCTCAGGTCGTACGGCGTCAGCTCAACGGTCACTTTGTCACCCGTCAGGATACGGATGTAGTTTTTGCGCATTTTACCGGAGATGTGAGCAGTAACCACGTGTCCGTTCTCAAGTTCTACGCGGAACATGGTGTTAGGTAACGTATCCAGTACGGTACCTTGCATTTCAATATTGTCTTCTTTGGCCATCGAATCCTCTGGGTGTACTACCTTTCAGTTGAATCGGCAAGATAATGCCCAATTCAACGATTTATGTAAAGAACCGTCGGCGATTTTGCCAACGCTTTGCTGGGGTGCACGGCAGGGCGTGCATCCGGTAAAATTAGGGTGTTTATGTGGCGTCTGCAGGGGATTAGCGGGCTAAGAATCTGTATCAACCGGTTATACGCGCACGATTGAAAACAGTTCCGAGAGTGCGTTGAGATTCCCAGCCTGGCAATTCCGGCTCAGGCTTGCGAAGCGCGGACGACATACCAAACCCGGCTATTATACCACTTAACCGCCTTTATGTGTGCAAAACATCTCAACATGGCTAAAAAAGGGTTTGTGTCTGCCAGCACCCTTCGCTGACTGACTGGCTCACCAGGCGTTGTACATACTGCAGATAGTCAGCCCGCGGAATCTCCTGTGCACCCAGCGAAGCAGTATGAGAATTAAGAACCTGGCAGTCAATTAACTGCCCCCGATGCCTGATGAAGTGCTGGCAGAATACCCAGAGTGCAGTTTTTGAGGCATTCTCCTGACGGCTGAACATCGACTCGCCACAGAAGATTTGTCCCAGCGCGAGTCCATACAGACCACCGACCAGCTGCTGCTCGTTCCATACCTCTACGGAGTGCGCGTGGCCCAGCTCATAGAGTTGCAACCAGGCGCGTTTCATCTCAAAGGTGATCCAGGTGCCTTCATCGCGGCCGCTGGCACAGCCCTCGATCACCGCAGCAAACGACTGATTCATCGTGACGCGATAGGGCGATCGGCTGTGGAAACGTTTCATGCTGCGGCTGAGATGAAACTGCTCAGGCAGCAGCACCGCTCGGGGATCGGGCGACCACCAGAGAATCGGGTCACCGGACGAAAACCACGGAAAAATGCCGTGCTGATACGCGTTAAGTAACCGGGCAGGAGAAAGATCGCCTCCCATGGCAAGCAGACCATTAGGTTCGCGCAGGGCCATTTCAGGTGGCGGAAAGTTCAGAGAGTCCCGTGACAGTTGTACCAGTCTCATTGCGTTATGTTACTCATCAGCGTTTCGCTATGACTATAACGCAATACGCTGCCGGAAACGCCAGTAGCGGCCTGATTTTGAGATTAATTCGGCATGACTGCCCTGTTCAATAATTTCGCCATTATCCATTACGCAGATGCGATCCATCTGTTCGAGACCGCTGAGCCGATGGGTAACCATTATCACGGTCTTATCTGCGGTTAACTGCTGCAGCAGCGCGAGGATATGCTGCTCAGTGGTGGCATCCAGGCCTTCAGTCGGCTCATCCAGCAGCCAGAGATCGCCATCATGCAGAAGCGCGCGCGCCAGCGCGAGTCGGCGCAGTTCGCCACCTGAAAGCGGACGGCCGCCTTCGCCCATCCAGGCGTTGAGCCCTTCGGGGTTCTCGGACAGCCGCTGCAGACCGACATCGTTCAGGGCGCGGATAAGCCGCTCGTCACTGGCGTCGGGACAGGCCAGCAGGAGGTTATCGCGCAGGCTCTGACTGAAAAGATGAACACGCTGCGTGACCACGCTGATGCGCTGGCGCAGTTCAGACTCTGACCAATCATTAATGAGTCGATCGTTGAGGCTGATCGTCCCGTGCTGGCTCTCCCAGCCGCGGGTTAACAGGGCCAGCAGCGTAGATTTTCCGCAGCCGGTCGGCCCCAGAAGCGCTATGCGCTCGCCCGCCGCCACCGCCAGATGACAGCCATTCAGCACCTTTTCCGGACGCCCGGGATAGTTGAAATCAAGCTGGTCGATACGGACGGCCAGGCTGCCAGGCCGCGCCGCCGACGCTGCCGGAAAAGCGATCGCGGGAGGCTGATCGATCACCTCACTGACGCGCTGAGCGGCCGCTATCACCTGCGACATCGGCAGAAATGCCCCGGCGATCGGGGCCAGCGCTTCAAAGGCCGCCAGTGAGCAAAATACGACCAGCGCAATCAGCGAACCGGGCAGTTGATGGTCGCTGATGGTCGCGGCGCTGAGCCAGAGCAGCAGGGTGACCGTCATGCCGCTGATCAGCAGCAGCAGGCTCTGCGCCGCCGCCTGCAGATGCTGTTGCTGGCGCTGAGCCTGCTGCCAGCGCTGTTCATCCGCATCAAGCTGCCGACGCCACTGCTTCGACGCGCCATATAGCGTGAGTTCCGCCTGCGCCGACAGCCACTGCGTCAGCTGTGAACGCCAGCGGGCACGGCCCCGGGCAATCGCGATACCGGCAGGCGAGCCGAGGCGATAAAACAGCGCGGGCATCAGTACCAGGGTGCCCAGCATGATCCCGCCCAGCGTCAATGCCAGCGGAACAGCGATCAGGCTCAGCCCCAGCGTCACCACTACAATCACCACAAAGGCGCCCGTCAGCGGCGAGATGACACGCAGATAAAGATGATCCAGCGTATCGACATCGGCGACAAAGCGGTTAAGCAGGTCTGCCTGACGGAACAGCGACAGCTGGCCCGGCGAGAGCGCCATCAGACGACCAAACGTATGAACACGCAGATGCTGCAGGACTCTGAACGTTGCGTCGTGACTCACCAGGCGTTCGGCATAGCGAGCGGCCGTGCGAATGATCGCGGCCCCGCGTACGCCTGCCGCAGGCAGCATATAGTTGAAGGTATAGAGTCCGGCGACGCCTGCCACGGACGAGGCGGCAAGGAACCAGCCGGAAAGGGTGAGCAGGCTGATACTGGCCAGCAGGGTTACGATCGCCAGTACGACACCCAGCGTCAGGCGAAAAGGGTGGCGCTGCCAGAGACGAAGAAAAGGACGCAGGGCGGACATCAGTAGATCTCCTGTTGGCGATGCTTCAGCATCTCACTGAAGGCACCCGGCTGTTGTGAGAGTTGCGCCCAGCTTCCCTGCTGTACCAGTTTACCCGCTTCCATCACCCAGAGGGTCGGCCAGCGGCTCAGTGTGTCGATCTGATGGGTAATCATCAGCGTGGTCTGACGGGTCGCGGCCTGGTTCAATGCCACCATCACATGACGTTCACTCAGCGCATCCAGGCTGGCGGCGGGTTCATCGAGCAGTAAAAGATGGGCAGGCTTGCAGAGTGCGCGCGCGACCGCGATGCGCTGCGCCTGGCCCACGGAGAGCAGACTGCTCCCTTCCCCTGGCGGCGTATCAATGCCCTGCGGCAGACGGGGCAGAAACTCGGTAATACCGCACGAGTCGAGCAGCGCGTCAAAACGGTCGGCTTCACAGGTGGCTCCCATCAGAATGTTGTCGCGCAGGGTGGCAGCCGGTAACTGAGGATTCTGTCCTACCCAGCTAAGCTGCTGATGCCAGTCCGTTCGCCGTATCTCACGCAGTTCTGTGCCGTTGACCGTCAGGGATCCCCGGTAGGGCAGGAAACCGAGCAGGGCGTTCATCAGGGCGGTTTTACCGGCCCCGCTCTGGCCGACCAGCGCAATCTGTTCGCCCGGCGCGATGCTGAAGGTGAGGGGCCCGCAGAGCACCTGGCCATCGGGCGCGCAGACGCACAGATCCGTAGCGATCACCGAAACTGCGCCACTGGCGGTGAAAGGTTGCTGGCCCGCCTGCGGCGCGACGTCGGGCGTAGCCTGCATAAAAGCCTCAAGCGCATCGGCTCCACCGACCGCCTGCGCTTTAGCATGATAGAACGCGCCAAGATCGCGCAGCGGCTGGAAAAATTCCGGGGCGAGGATCAGCACCAGAAAACCGGCAAACAGCGTGACGCCCTGGCCGTAATCGCCGAAATGGAGTTCGCCCAGATAGGAGAAGCCAAAGTAGACGGCCACTACCGCAATCGCGAGTGAGGCAAAGAACTCCAGCACCGCGGAGGAGAGGAAGGCGAGGCGCAGCACCTCCATCGTCCGCTGGCGGAAATCAGTCGTGGCGGCGGCCACGGCCTGCTGCTCGGCTGCACCGCGATGAAAGAGCCGCAGCGTTTCCCGGCCACGCAGGCGATCCAGGAAGTTCCCACTCAGTCGGGCCAGCACCAGGAAGTTGCGGCGATTAGCCTCGGCTGCCCCCATTCCGACCAGCGCCATGAATAACGGAATCAGGGGGGCGGTGGCAAACAGGATCAGACCAGCTGTCCAGTTGAGCGGAAAAATGGTCAGCAGGATGCAGCAGGGGATCAGCGCCGCCAGGGTCATCTGCGGCAGATAGCGCGCGTAATACTCCTGCATCTCTTCAATCTGCTCCAGCAGCAGCGTCGCCCAGCTTCCGGCAGGTTTTCCCTGAATCCAGGCCGGGCCCAGTTCAGCTAACCGGTCCAGCACCTGCTGGCGTAACGCCTGCCGGATGGCCTGCCCGGCACGAAATCCGGTCAGTTCCCGGGCATAGTTAATCAGGGCGCGCAGCACAAAGCAGAGCAGCAGCAACATGATGCTAAACGTCAGGGTTTCATGCGGCTGCCGGTCAATAATCAGGGCCTGCAGCAGCGAGGCGAGCAGGGCCGACTGGGCGATAATCAGCAGGGCACCTGCCGTGCCCAGCAGCGTGTTGAGCCGCAACCAGCGACCGGCGAAACGACGTTGCTGACGAAGCCAGCGGGTAAGATGCTGCTGCCGCGATTTGTCCATGCGAGACCATGCTAAATGTCGATGAGGGGGAAAACAGGAAACGCGTTTTGCGCGCTTCAGAGGCAAGAATCTAGCATGAGGGCAATAAAAAAGGCGACTGAAAAACCGTCGCCTGGAACATTTGAGATCAGAGAGTTAACAACTTACCGATCGTTTTTAACCAGCCCGTCAAGAAAACGCTCAGCGTCTAACGCAGCCATACAACCGGTGCCTGCTGACGTGATCGCCTGGCGGTAAATATGGTCCATGACATCGCCTGCCGCGAAGACGCCAGGGATGCTGGTCTGGGTAGCATTGCCGTGCAGGCCTGACTGCACTTTAATGTAACCATTCTCCAGCGCCAGCTGGCCCTCAAAGATGGCCGTGTTCGGGCTGTGTCCAATCGCGACAAAGAGGCCCGCGACGTCCAGCGTTTCCGTTTCATCGCTGTTCTGGGTAGAGCGCAGCGTCAGACCGGTTACACCCATCTGATCGCCAGTCACCTCTTCCAGTGTGCGATGAGTGTGCAGCACGATATTGCCGTTGCGCACTTTTTCCATCAGACGGTCAATTAGGATCTTCTCAGCGCGGAAGCTGTCGCGACGGTGAATAAGATGCACTTCGGCAGCGATGTTCGCCAGATAAAGCGCCTCTTCAACCGCTGTGTTGCCGCCACCGATGACGGCCACTTTCTGGTTGCGGTAGAAGAATCCGTCACAGGTCGCGCAGGCAGAGACACCTTTGCCTTTAAACGCCTCTTCTGAGGGCAGGCCCAGATAGCGCGCTGACGCACCGGTCGCGATGATCAGCGCGTCCGAGGTGTACTCGCCGCTGTCGCCCGTCAGGCGGAACGGACGGTTCTGCAGATCCACGGTATGGATATGATCAAAAATGATCTCAGTATTAAATTTTTCGGCATGCTCATGCATGCGCTCCATCAGCGATGGGCCTGTCAGATCGTGCGGGTCGCCCGGCCAGTTTTCCACCTCAGTGGTAGTGGTCAGCTGTCCGCCTTTTTCCAGACCGGTAATCAGCACCGGATTCAGGTTGGCGCGTGCAGCATAAACGGCTGCGGTATAACCCGCTGGGCCAGAGCCCAGAATGAGTAACTTACTGTGTTTGGCCGTACTCATGCGTTCCTCAGTTTCATTCGGCTGACATAGCCTGCGATTGTAGGGAATATCCGGCAGCAATGACAAGGCTTAGCCAATTTTGTTAACGATAGCTGCAAACGGCGTAGACGATGAGTGGCAGTTTTGCCTGCCCGATGCGCCAGAAGGGGGCAAAACTCGGGTTAAACCGGTGCATGAGCGGAAAAATATTCATTTAAAAACAGATACCCAGCGGTCTGTCTGGCATCTTGTCCTGAATTTGGTGATTTTACTTTGACAATCGCCTGCGCATTTGCGAAAACATTATCAGAAGTGAATAACATTTATCGGCACAAAACAGGTTTTCATCGCCTGTTTTGCACGTAACGCCGGATAAAAGCAGTCTGATATGGATAATGACGCATGATGTGGACAGACAACATGCGTCATATCGATAAGTCTTATTACTCAGGCTCCGTTAGCTCACTTCAGAAATGCCCCGAACAATGAGCGTTTTCAGGGCGTGGCAGGTAAAGGGAAGGAATGAAGAGAGACAATAATAATGGTAGACAATAAGAAACGCCCCGGGAAAGACCTCGACAGAATTGACAGGAATATTCTGAACGAACTTCAGAAAGATGGTCGCATTTCAAATGTAGAGCTTTCCAAACGCGTAGGCTTATCACCTACGCCATGCCTTGAGCGCGTGCGCCGCCTCGAACGTCAGGGTTTTATCCTTGGCTATACCGCGCAGCTGAACCCGCACTATCTGGATGCCTCTCTGCTGGTATTTGTTGAGATTACTCTGAATCGTGGCGCGCCGGATGTATTTGAACAATTTAACGCCGCCGTGCAAAAACTTGAGGAAACTCAAGAGTGTCACCTCGTTTCTGGTGATTTTGACTACCTGCTGAAAACCCGCGTTCCTGATATGTCTGCCTATCGTAAGCTGCTCGGTGAAACCCTGCTGCGCCTGCCGGGCGTAAACGACACGCGAACCTATGTGGTGATGGAAGAGGTCAAACAGAGCAACCGGCTGGTGATCAAAACCCGCTGATGCGGCGCAGGTGCAAAACCTGTGAGATTTCGGTACACTCCTGTGCATTCATACAGGATCAGCGTCGGGCTTGCCCGACGCTGTTGCTTCTTACTTTACAGGCACCTGGAGAGTCCTCTTGAGCCAGGAATACACAGAAGATAAAGACGTTTCGTTACAGTCGCTGAGCAGTGGACGTCGTCTGCTGGAAGCGATGCTCATTCTGGTGGCGCTGTTTGCCATCTACCTGATGGTTTCTCTGGTCAGCTTTAATCCTTCCGACCCGAGCTGGTCGCAGACGGCCTGGCATGAACCCATTCACAATCTCGGCGGCAGCCCCGGTGCCTGGCTGGCCGATACCTTACTCTTCATCTTTGGGGTGATGGCGTATGCCATTCCGCCCGTCATCCTGGGGCTGTGCTGGATTGCTTTCCGGCAGCGCGATAATCAGGACTATTTCGACTACTTTGCGGTCGGGCTGCGCTTAATTGGCGTGCTTGCGCTGGTGGTGACGACCTGTGGTATGGCGGCGCTGAATGCCGACGATATCTGGTACTTCGCCTCCGGCGGCGTCATTGGCAGCCTGGTCAGTAATGCGATCGCCCCGTGGTTCAGTCCGGCGGGTGGCACGCTGATGCTGCTCTGCGTCTGGGCGGCGGGCATCACGCTCTATACCGGCTGGTCGTGGCTGACCATCGCAGAGCGGATTGGTGGTGTGGTGATGGGTGTACTGACGTTTGCCAGTAACCGCTCACGTCACGATGAGCCGTGGCTGGAAGAGGATGACGAGCGCGATACGCGCGAATATGCCGATCTGCCTGAGATGAGCGGGGCGGATCAGGACGACGATGTGCTGCTCTCTTCGCCGCGTGCGGCGTCCGCGCCGTCACAGCCCGATCCGCTGCTGGCGAAAGCTGCCGCAGCAACCAGCGCTGCCGTCGCGGCGACCACCGAAGCGGCTGGCGTCACGCCTGCCGTGGTCGCATCGGCTGCTGCGGGCACACCTGCGCCTGCAGCAGCAGGCACTGCGCCAGCGCCAGTTGCACCGGCCGCCACCATTCCGGCATCGCAGCCTGGGGCTACGCCTGCGCAGAGCGCCCCTGCATCGTACAGTGCCCCAGCGGCTGCGCAGAGCGCCATTGACCCTCACCGTGCTCCGGCAACCGGGCAGAGCGCCCCTGCGTCTTACACTGCCCCGCCAGCTGCGCAAATCGCCCCGGAATCCTACCGTGCTTCGGCCGCCGCGCAGACTACGCCCGAGCCTTACTCCACTCCGGCAGCGGCGCCGTCTGCGTCTGCTCCGGCGGCCTCTCCGCCGCTCTATCATTTCGAAATGCCGGACGAGGCGCCAGCCGCGCCATCGTTCAGCGCTTATGATGATGATGAGCCCAGAATGGGCAACTGGCGGGATGCGGCAGCGGTGCCTGCCACCACCGCTGCGGCCGCAACGGCAGCGACAGCCGCCGCGGCATCGGCTACGCGTACCACGCCTGTGTTCGACATAGCACCGGAAACTTCGCCAAATCCGCAGGTTAAACAGGGCATCGGACCGGCGTTACCACGTCCTAATCCGGTTAAACTGCCGACCCGCCGCGAGCTGGCTTCTTACGGTATCAAGTTGCCGTCTCAGCGCATGGCTGAAGAGAAAGCCCGTGCGGAAGAGCGTGAAACGGCCCCGGCTCAGAGTCAGGCGTCTGTGGCGGAGGCTGAAGAGGCGCAACAGCAGGCTGAACTGCGCCAGGCCTTCCAGTCTGAGCAGCAGCAGCGCTACGGCACCAGCTGGCAGCAGGATGAAGAAGAGGAACAGGATGCACAGCAGCAGGCTGCGCTGGCGCGTCAGTTCGCCGAACAGCAACAGCAGCGTTACCAGTCTGACGTAAAGAAAGAGCCGGTACTGAATATCGATACCGCCTCTGCGTTTGATTTTTCACCGATGAAAGATCTGGTGGATGATGGCCCGACCGAGCCGCTGTTTACCATTGCGGCGACGCCGGAACCGGAAGCGCCCGCGGTTTCACATGAGCCCTGGCAGCAGGTGAGCGAGGTTGCAGAGCCGCAGGCTGCGGCTCAGGTACCTGCACCGGCCGAACCGGCTTACAGTGCCCCGGCCAAACCTGCTTACAGTGGCCCGGACGCCCCGGCCGAACCGGCTTACAGTGCCCCGGCCAAACCTGCTTACAGTGGCCCGGACGCCCCGGCCGAACCGGCCTATACCACGCCTGCCGCGACGTCTGCCTACAGCGCACCCGCGTCTCCTGCGGCACCGGCTTACCCGTCAGCGGTCTATGGTACACCCGCTGCCGCGCCTGAACCTGTTGAAGAGGCGAAACCGTCACTGCATGACAGCCTGATTCACCCGTTCCTGATGCGTCATGAACAGCCGCTGGAGAAACCTTCTACACCTCTGCCTTCCATGGATCTGCTGACCGCTCCTCCGGCCGAGGAAGAGCCGGTAGATATGTTCTCGCTGGAGCAGACCGCCCGTCTGGTCGAAGCGCGTCTCGGCGATTATCGCGTGAAGGCGGAAGTCGTCGGCATCTCGCCTGGCCCGGTGATCACCCGGTTCGAGCTCGATCTGGCGCCTGGCGTTAAAGCGGCGCGAATCTCCAACCTGTCGCGTGACCTGGCGCGTTCACTCTCTACCGTCGCGGTGCGTGTCGTGGAGGTGATCCCCGGGAAACCTTACGTGGGTCTGGAACTGCCGAACAAGCATCGTCAGACCGTTTACCTGCGTGAAGTTCTGGACTGCCCTAAATTCCGCGATAACCCGTCACCGCTCTCTGTGGTGCTGGGTAAAGACATTGCCGGACAGCCGGTGGTCGCCGATCTGGCCAAAATGCCTCACCTGCTGGTCGCCGGTACCACCGGTTCCGGTAAGTCTGTCGGCGTGAATGCCATGATTATCAGCATGCTCTATAAGGCGACGCCTGAAGAAGTACGCTTCATCATGATTGACCCGAAAATGCTGGAGCTGTCGGTCTATGAAGGCATTCCGCATCTGCTGACCGAAGTCGTCACGGATATGAAGGATGCGGCCAATGCGCTGCGCTGGAGTGTGGGTGAGATGGAGCGTCGCTATAAGCTGATGTCGGCGCTGGGCGTGCGTAACCTTGCGGGTTATAACGAAAAAGTGGAGCAGGCCGAGGCGATGGGTCGTCCGATCCCCGATCCGTTCTGGAAGCCGGGCGACAGCATGGATATGACGCCGCCGGTTCTGGAAAAACTGCCTTACATCGTGGTGATGGTCGATGAGTTTGCCGACCTGATCATGGCCGTGGGCAAAAAGGTGGAAGAGCTGATTGCGCGTCTGGCACAGAAAGCCCGTGCCGCCGGTATTCACCTTGTGCTGGCGACCCAGCGTCCTTCAGTGGATGTCATTACCGGGTTGATCAAAGCGAACATCCCGACACGTATCGCTTTTACCGTGTCCAGCAAAATTGACTCCCGTACTATTCTCGATCAGGGCGGTGCAGAGTCCCTGCTGGGCATGGGTGACATGCTCTATATGCCGCCTAACTCTTCGCTGCCGATTCGTGTACACGGTGCGTTTGTGCGTGACCAGGAAGTGCATGCGGTGGTGCAGGACTGGAAAGCCCGCGGTCGTCCGCAATATATCGACAGCATTACCGCTGGCGAAGAGAGCGAAAGCGCGGGCGGAATGGACAGTGATGAGGAGCTGGATCCGCTGTTTGATCAGGCCGTGAGCTTTGTCATCGACAAGCGCCGGGCGTCAATTTCAGGCGTTCAGCGTCAGTTCCGCATTGGTTATAACCGCGCGGCGCGTATCATTGAACAGATGGAAGCACAGGGCATCGTCTCCGCACCCGGACACAACGGCAACCGTGAAGTGCTGTCGCCGCCGCCGCACGATATGTAGCCAGCGATATGTTTTGAAACATGATTCAATGAGCCAGTTTATACTGGCTCATTGTTTTTAGGGGGCTTACCCCCATATCTTAGTCAGGTTTCGGTTTTTTCCTCTGTTCTGATGACGGAACGGCGACCAGGCTTAATGCAGTAATCGACGGGAACATTTAAATAAGGAATTGCAGCAGATGAAACTACGCGTAATCGCTCTGGGCCTGTTGGCCACCTTTTCTTCAGCCAGTGTTCTGGCTGATGCTTCCAGTGACCTGCAACAGCGCCTGAACAAGGTCAACAGCTTCCATGCCAGCTTCACGCAAAAAGTGACCGACAGCAGCGGCGCTAACGTTCAGGATGGCGAAGGCGAACTGTGGGTAAAACGCCCCAGCCTGTTTAACTGGCACATGACCGCGCCGGATGAAAGCATCATTATCTCCGACGGCAAATCGCTGTGGTTCTACAATCCGTTTGTTGAGCAGGCGACCGTCAGCCTGTTGCAGAATGCGACCAGCAACACGCCGTTTATGCTGATTGCCCGCAACCAGTCAAACGACTGGAAGCAGTACAACATTAAACAGCAGGGTGACAACTTCGAGCTGACGCCGAAAAACAGCGACGGCAATCTGAAGCAGTTCACCATTCAGGTCACGCCTGGCGGTACTATCAATCGCTTCAGCGCGATTGAGCAGGATGGTCAGCGCAGCGACTACCAGCTGAAGAGCCAGCAGAATGGGGCGATCAGCCCGGATAAATTCACGTTCACACCGCCTAAAGGCGTAACGGTGGACGACCAACGTCAGTGAGGTCATGGTGAGTAACCTGTCCCTGGATTTTTCCACCGAAAATTTCAAACCTCTGGCCGCGCGTATGCGGCCAGAAACATTGAAACAGTACATTGGTCAGCAGCATCTGCTGGGCGCGGGCAAACCTCTGCCGCGCGCGATTGAAGCAGGGCACCTGCATTCAATGATCCTGTGGGGGCCGCCCGGGACCGGCAAGACCACGCTGGCTGAGATTATCGCGCATTACGGTAACGCCGATGTGGAGCGCATCTCGGCGGTGACCTCAGGCGTAAAAGAGATCCGGGAGGCGATCGAGCGTGCGCGGCAGAACAAACATGCCGGGCGGCGCACCATCCTGTTTGTGGACGAGGTGCATCGCTTTAACAAAAGCCAGCAGGATGCATTTTTACCGCACATTGAAGATGGCACTATCACTTTTATTGGTGCGACCACCGAAAACCCCTCGTTTGAACTTAACTCGGCGTTGCTGTCGCGCGCCCGCGTTTACCTGCTGAAATCCCTGACGCAGGCGGATATTGAACAGGTGCTGGATCAGGCGATGCAGGATAAAGCCCGGGGTTATGGTGACAGTGACATCGTGCTGCCGGACAATACGCGCCGGATGATTGCTGAACTGGTCAACGGCGATGCCCGCCGGGCGCTGAACACGCTGGAGATGATGGCGGACATGGCGGAAGCCGACGCGTCAGGTCAGCGGCAGCTGACGCCGCAACTGCTCAATGAAGTGTCGGGTGAGCGCTCTGCGCGCTTTGATAACAAGGGCGATCGTTTCTACGATCTTATCTCGGCGCTGCACAAGTCGGTGCGCGGATCCGCACCCGACGCGGCGCTCTACTGGTATGCGCGTATCATTACCGCAGGCGGCGACCCGCTCTATGTCGCGCGGCGGTTGCTGGCTATCGCTTCGGAAGATGTCGGCAATGCCGATCCACGCGGGATGCAGGTGGCGATTGCCGCCTGGGACTGCTTTACGCGCGTGGGGCCGGCCGAAGGGGAGCGCGCGATAGCTCAGGCGATCGTCTATCTGGCCTGCGCGCCGAAAAGTAACGCCGTCTACACCGCCTTCAAGGCCGCGATGCGCGATGCCCGCGACCATCCCGACTACGATGTGCCGGAACATCTGCGTAATGCGCCGACTAAGCTCATGAAAGAGATGGGGCTGGGTAAAGAGTACCGTTACGCGCATGACGAAACGCACGCCTATGCCGCAGGTGAAGTCTATTTTCCCGAGGCGCTGGCCGGTGCACGCTATTACACCCCGACCACGCGCGGACTGGAGGGTAAGATTGGCGAAAAGCTAAGCTGGCTGGCTGAGCAGGATCAAAATAGCCCGACAAAACGCTACCGCTGAAACAGACGTTACGGTAATGTGAGCAATGTTTTCAACGCATTCCACGGGGTGCGTCCCTTCTTTTAACCAACTTTTAATACACAGGATAAGCATGCTCGATCCCAATCTGCTGCGTAATGAGCCAGACGCAGTCGCAGAAAAACTGGCACGCCGGGGATACAAACTGGATGTGGACACGCTGCGTTCGCTCGAAGAGCGTCGCAAGGTGTTGCAGGTAGAAACAGAAAATCTGCAGGCTGAGCGTAATGCCCGATCCAAATCCATCGGTCAGGCCAAAGCACGTGGGGAAGACATCGAGCCGCTGCGTCAGGAAGTGAACGTACTGGGCGAACGCCTGGATAGCGCAAAAGCAGAACTGGATGAACTGCAGAATCAAATCCGTGACTTCGCGCTGGCGCTGCCGAACATTCCGGCAGATGAAGTGCCGCTGGGCAAAGATGACAGTGAAAACCAGGAAGTGAGCCGCTGGGGCACTCCGCGTGAGTTCAGCTTTCCGGTGAAAGATCATGTTGAACTGGGCGAAGCAGCCAAAGGTCTGGATTTTGCGGCTGCCGTGAAGCTGACCGGCTCGCGCTTTGTGGTGATGCAGGGGCAGATTGCCCGTCTGCATCGCGCACTGAGCCAGTTCATGATCGACCTGCACACCGAGCAGCATGGCTACCTCGAAACCTATGTGCCCTATCTGGTTAACCATGAAACGCTGTATGGCACCGGCCAGTTGCCGAAGTTTGGTGAGGACCTGTTCCATACCCGTCCGCTGGAAGAAGAGTCAGACAGCAGCCACTATGCGCTGATCCCTACCGCAGAAGTGCCGCTGACCAACCTGGCGCGTGACGAGATCCTCGAAGAGGAGAGTCTGCCGGTTAAGCTGACCGCACATACCCCATGCTTCCGTTCTGAAGCGGGATCCTACGGTCGTGACACGCGCGGCCTGATCCGTATGCATCAGTTCGACAAGGTGGAAATGGTGCAGATCGTCAGCCCGGAGCACTCTATGGAGGCGCTGGAAGAGCTGACCGGTCACGCTGAGAAGGTATTGCAGCTGCTGAACCTGCCATATCGTAAGGTGCTGCTCTGCACCGGCGACATGGGCTTCGGGTCAACTAAAACCTACGATCTGGAAGTCTGGCTCCCGGCGCAGAATACCTATCGTGAAATCTCATCCTGCTCCAATATGGGTGATTTCCAGGCACGTCGCATGCAGGCGCGCTGCCGCAGCAAGCAGGATAAGAAGCCACGTCTGGTGCATACCCTGAACGGTTCAGGTCTGGCTGTCGGCCGTACCCTGGTTGCAGTGCTGGAAAACTACCAGCAGGAAGATGGTCGTATCGCGGTGCCAGAAGTTTTACGCCCTTATATGAACGGCGTCGAAATGATCGGTTAAGTGCTACTGATACACTAAACCCGGCTCCGGCCGGGTTTTTTTATGCCGCCGTATCATCATGTCCCATACAGACAGGCCAGAATTTATCACAAATAAACGTTATCGACATCAGACCTGCCGAAACGCCTAAAAATCTCATTTTTCATAGAGATAGCTATTAACCTCCCGCCAGTTATAACGTTTGTAACCCACTGAAGATTAGTAAATTAAATTGTCGGCCAGCAAAATGTGCTGCGGTCATTTCTCGCCCATTGACTTTATACTAGCGGATGGCAAACTGCGCGCAATTTCCTTCTTCTATTCTGGTTTTTATCCCCTATGTCCACCTGGTCACGCCCTGTGATATTGCTGCTATGCGGCCTGATGTTAATGACTGTCGCCATCGCCGTGCTGAATACGCTGGTTCCCCTGTGGCTGACTCATGATCTCCTCACCACCTGGCAGGTGGGCATTGTCAGTTCCGCTTATTACACCGGAAATCTTGCCGGCACGCTGCTGGCGGGCTGGCTGATCGGCCAGTATGGTTTCAATCGTAGCTACTACCTGGCGACCGGACTCTTTGCGCTGGCGACGGTGTGTCTGGCGATGATGCAGGGATTCTGGCTATGGAGCGCGCTGCGTTTTATGGCAGGCGCAGGCTGTGCGCTGATGTGGGTGGTGGTCGAGAGCGCGCTGCTCTGTAGCGGCACCGTGCGTAACCGCGGACGGCTGCTTGCAGCCTATATGATTGTCTATTATCTGGGCACCGTTGCCGGGCAGCTGCTGGTCAGCAGGCTTTCCACGGAGCTGCTCAGCGTCATCCCCTGGGTCACTTCGCTGGTGCTGTGCGCGGTCTTACCGCTGGCCTTTACCCGCGTTTCCGCCCGTGCGGAAGCGGCGGAAACGGCTCAGCCGCGTATCTGGCCGATGCTGCGTCGCCGGAGTTCACGCCTGGGTATCAATGGCTGCATTATTTCCGGCATCGTTCTCGGCTCGCTCTATGGTCTGATGCCGCTCTACCTGTCACATCAGGGCATGAGCGACGCCAATGTCGGTTACTGGATGGCATTGCTGGTGAGCGCAGGGATTGTCGGGCAGTGGCCGGTGGGGCGTCTGGCCGATCGCTTTGGCCGGCTGCTGGTGCTGCGTGTGCAGGTCTTTGTCGTCATCCTCGGCGCTATGGCGATGTTAAGCAATGCCGCGATGGCACCTGCACTGTTTGTTCTGGGGCTGGCGGGCTTTACGCTCTATCCGGTGGCGATGTCCTGGGCGTGTGAGACCGTCGCACATCACGAGCTGGTTGCGATGAATCAGGCGCTACTGATGAGCTATACCGTTGGCAGTCTGCTTGGCCCGGCCATGACCTCAATGCTGATGCAGAACTATTCTGACCGCCTGCTGTTTGTGATGATCGCCGCCGTGTCGCTGATCTATCTGGTGATGCTGCTGCGCAAAGCCGATCAGCATGCCACACCGGTGGCGCACGCCTGAGGGCGGAAACGCAAAAAGGGAGCACAGGCTCCCTTTTTGCTGTTATCACATTTAATACATTACTTCATGGCCGTAACTGGCAAGAATGTTTTTCACCCGTTCCATTGTCTCTTTGGTGGGCGGTTTGACGCCCTCCAGTTTGTACGCTTCACCCATCGCGATCCATTTGTGTTTACCCAGCTCGTGGTAGGGCAGCAGCTCAATCTTCTCCACGTTCTCCATGTCCCGTGTAAACTCACCCAGCCGGTGCGCCGTGTCATCATCATCGGAGTAGCCGGGCACCACGACAAACCGGATCCAGGTGCGTTTTCCCTTCTTCTGCAGGTAACGGGCAAAGTCCAGCGTCCGGTGGTTGGATACGCCAACCAGAATCTGATGGACTTCATCATTCATCTGTTTCAGATCGAGCATCACCAAATCCGTTACGTCGAGCAGCTCATCGATCACCGGATCGTAACGGCGGACAAACCCGTTTGTGTCGAGACAGGTATGGATGCCTTCTGCTTTGCAGGCGCGGAACCAGTCGCGGACGAATTCAGCCTGAAGAATCGCTTCGCCTCCTGATGCCGTTACGCCGCCGCCCGAAGCGTTCATAAAGTGGCGATAGGAGAGCACATCAGCCATCAGCGCGTCGACGCTGATCTCTTTGCCGCCGTGGGTATCCCAGGTATCGCGATTGTGGCAGTAGAGGCAGCGCATCAGACAGCCCTGAAAGAAAGTGATGAAACGGATGCCGGGACCATCAACGGTTCCGCAGGATTCAAATGAGTGGATACGACCGTTAACTGACATTGCGATGTTTTCTCCAGTAAGTCTGCCGGGACAGACGGCGCAATCTCTGTTGCGCTCAGGGCAGGAAATCGGTTCTGGCAGGCACCCTGACAGGATGACGACCAGAACAGACTTTTGAGTAAAAGGCTCCGCGAGGAGCCTTTTTATTACTCAGAACGGCGATTACAGGGATTGTGTGAAGGTACGTGTAATCACATCCTGCTGCTGCTCTTTGGTCAGCGAGTTAAAGCGTACCGCGTAACCAGAGACGCGAATGGTCAGCTGCGGATATTTTTCCGGATGCGCCATCGCGTCCAGCAGCATGTCACGGTTCATAACGTTGACATTAAGGTGCTGACCGCCTTCGATACTGGCTTCGTGATGGAAATAGCCATCCATCAGACCAGCAAGATTGGTTTTACGCACGTTATCATCTTTACCCAGTGCGTTTGGCACGATGGAGAAGGTATAGGAGATACCATCTTTCGCGTAAGCAAACGGCAGTCTGGCAACGGATGTCAGCGAGGCAACGGCACCTTTCTGGTCGCGGCCATGCATCGGGTTGGCACCCGGGCCAAACGGCGCCCCTGCGCGGCGTCCATCCGGTGTGTTACCGGTTTTCTTACCGTAAACCACGTTAGAGGTAATGGTCAGAACAGACTGTGTTGGGACGGCATTACGATAGGTGGCCAGCTGCTGAATTTTCTTCATGAAGCGTTCAACCAGATCGCAGGCCAGGTCATCCACCCGGGGGTCGTTGTTACCGAACTGCGGATATTCGCCTTCAATATTAAAGTCGATAGCCAGACCATCTTCATCACGCACCGGTTTCACCCGGGCATATTTAATGGCAGAGAGTGAGTCGGCAGCCACGGAAAGCCCGGCGATACCACAGGCCATGGTGCGGTAGACATCGCGATCGTGTAAGGCCATCAGTGCCGCTTCATAGCTGTATTTATCATGCATGTAGTGAATGATATTCAGTGAGGTTACATACTGTTTGGCCAGCCAGTCCATGAAGTGGTCCATACGCGCCATGACGGTATCAAAATCCAGCACGTCGTCGCTGATTTTGTCACCTTTCGGTCCAACCTGCATTTTCAGCTTCTCATCCACGCCGCCGTTAATGGCGTAAAGCAGCGTTTTCGCCAGGTTGGCACGGGCGCCAAAGAACTGCATCTGTTTGCCGACCACCATCGGGCTCACGCAGCAGGCGATGGCATAGTCATCGTTATCAAAATCAGGACGCATCAGGTCATCGTTCTCATACTGCAGGGATGAGGTGTCGATAGAGACTTTAGCGGCATATTTTTTGAAATTAACCGGCAGTTTTTCTGACCACAGAATGGTCATGTTCGGCTCAGGTGAAGGACCCATGGTGTAGAGGGTGTTCAGGAAGCGGAACGTACTTTTTGATACCAGGGTTCGGCCATCGACGCCCATACCGGCCAGGGATTCTGTCGCCCAGATAGGATCGCCGGAGAACAGCTCATCATATTCCGGTGTACGCAGGAAACGTACCATGCGCAGCTTCATGACCAGATGGTCAATCAGTTCCTGTGCCTGCTCTTCAGTCAGTTTACCGGCTTTGAGGTCACGTTCGATGTAAACATCGAGGAAGGTCGAGACGCGGCCAAAAGACATCGCCGCACCGTTCTGTGATTTCACGGCGGCCAGGTAGCCATAGTAAGTCCACTGCACCGCTTCTGTCGCATTGGTCGCCGGGCCGGAAATATCATGGCCATATTTCGCCGCCATCTCTTTGATCTGCGCCAGCGCACGATGCTGATCGGCGATCTCTTCACGCAGACGGATAGTAGCTTCCAGGTTCACGCCATTCTCTAAATCCTGCTGCAGTGAGGTGAACTGAGCGAATTTATCGGCCATCAGGAAGTCGATGCCGTATAACGCTACACGACGATAGTCGCCGATAATACGGCCACGGCCATAGGCGTCAGGCAGACCGGTCAGGATACCCGATTTACGGCAGCGCAGAATATCAGGGGTGTAGACATCGAATACGCCCTGATTGTGGGTTTTGCGGTATTCGGTGAAGATTTTTTTCAGTGAAGGATCGAGTTCACGGCCATAGACTTTGCAGGAACCTTCAACCATCTTGATGCCACCGAAAGGAATGATGGCACGTTTTAATGGCGCTTCAGTCTGCAGACCAACGATTTTTTCCAGTGACTTATTGATATAACCGGCGTCGTGGGACGTGATGGTTGAGGCGAGGTCGGTGTCGAAGTCGACAGGGGCGTGGGTGCGGTTCTCAATTTTGATGCCTTCCAGCACGCTTTCCCACAGTCGGGTGGTCGCTTCGGTCGCGCCCGCCAGAAATGATTCATCACCTTCATAAGGGGTGTAGTTTTTCTGAATGAAGTCGCGCACGTTGACGCTATTCTGCCATTCGCCTTCAGCAAATCCTTCCCATGCTGAAGCCAGTTTTGCATTAAGTTCGGTCATAATATACCTGCCTTATATGAGGAGACTTTACGGTCAGGCACAGCTCTGATGCTGTGCCGTCAGATTCAGAATCAGTGTGTCTGGCTTCCTTTGCGCAGATAGATAACCCAGTAGGTCAGCCCGACCAGCACGCCGCCGCCGATGATGTTACCGAGCGTCACAGGGATCAGGTTGTCGAGAATAAAGTGACTGACGGTAAGCGATGGAAACTGGGCTGCCGACGAGCCCACACTCTGCCAGAATGCCGGTGTCGCGAAGTCGCGGAGCGTAATGGCGTAAGGGATAAGAAACATATTGGCAATACTGTGTTCGAACCCACTGGCGACAAACATCCCAACAGGCAGAATCATTACGACCAGCTTATCGGTCAGTGTACGGCCTGAATAACTCATCCAGACGGCGAGGCAGACCAGCAAATTAGCCAGCGTGCCCAGACATACCGCTTCCAGAAAAGTGTGATGCATCTTGTGATCGGCGGTCTCCAGCACGTTCAGACCCCATGCGCCGTTTGCCACTGTATGCTGACCGGCGAACCACATCAGGGCCATAAAGAAGAGGGCGCCTGCCAGATTACCGGCGTAGACGTTGATCCAGTTGCGGGCCAGCTGTCCCCAGCTGATGCGTCCGCTGGCTTTAGCAACGACAATTAGCACTGTGGAGGTAAAGAGATCGGCACCGCAAACCACCACCAGCATCAGGCCAAGGGAGAAACAGACACCCCCAATCAGTCTGGTCAGGCCGTAGGGCATCGCACCGCTGCCGGTGGTCGCCGTAATGTAAAAAACGAACGCAATTGAGATAAATACGCCAGCGTTAATCGCCAGAAAGAAAGTGGTAAAGGGAGATTTGGTGGCTTTATAAACACCGGCCTCTTCGGCGACTTTCGCCATTGCGGCAGGTAATAAAAGATTAAAAGGGTTGTCAGTTTTCACACTAACTTACTCCTGAACTGGTCTGAAAAAATGGTAACAAAGGCGCAGATGGCGGGGGTTGATATAGATCATATTTGCCAGAACGATTGGCAGCGGGTATCGGGTGATTAAGAGATAATTTCTCTATAAGATATTGAAATTCATTAATTAAATAAATTTTAAAAATACAAAAAATATTTTAATCGCTGAGGGGATGCATTTTTTTAAAGGCGGGCATCGGGAGTAAACCGATAGAATGTTAAATCAAAGGATGCAATGTAATAGAAAAGGATTTTAATGCAGCGAATATTTTATCTGAACATGGGGCGGGAATGATGGCACCAGAAAAATCCAGTGCCACAAAGTACGGATGGTGTGAAATTATCCCGTCGGATGTTACACGTTTTTCCAGAACTGACGCTTAGCCGCTTGCAGTTTTTCGTAGGCAGCAAGCAGGGACTGATGCGCCGGGAATGCCTGCAGCGTTTCATCTACGGGCTGGAGGCCATAGAATGGACTCTCACCACTGATAGCGGCTGAAGCCGCCTCCATCGCACTCTCGCCATACATTCGCAGGAAAGCATGATGATACTGCACCGGATCGCGCTCATCTTCCATTGCCAGTAACAACAGTGTCTGCAGGCAACGATAGTAGTTTGCCCGCTCTGGCGTAAAGATTGAGCTGTTGAACTCCATTGTCCATTCAGTCCAGATCAGTGCCTGATCCAGATCGCCGCCCGCCAGTGCCAGCATGGCTTTTAACTCGCCCACGCGCAGCGTATACCAGCCATTGTCTTTTCCGGTGGCCAGACCCAGCAGCTCACGAACACGTGTGAAGTCATCAAAGCCTTCATCGTCGAGCTGGCCGATCAGGTCCAGATACTCTTCCGGATTCCAGTTGCTGTCAGGCAGGGAGAGCAGGGTTTCACGGATGCCTGCGCCCATGCTGTTGTTCGCCAGGACGAGATCTTCCGCCGGATAGATGTCGGACATGCCCGGTACGATAATGCGGCAGGCGTATACGCCCAGATGCTCGTAGTCGGCAATGTAGACGTCCTGATCTTCGGCGGCAAAGATCGCCATCAGTGTGGCAAATTCCTGTTCGGTGCTGCCCGCAAATGACCAGTCAACAAAGTCATAATCAGCCGTCTCTTTAAACAGATCCCAGGAGATCAGACCGCTTGAATCGATGAAATGCGTTTCGAGATTGGCATGTTCAGCGACTTCCTCGTCGTCAAAGGTCGGTGGCGTAAAGACATCCAGATCTTTGAGGCTGCGGCCCTGCAGCAGTTCCGTCACGGTACGCTCCAGTGCCACACCGAAGTCCGGGTGCGCACCAAAGGAGGCAAAGCAGGTGCCATTGGCAGGATTGAACAGCACCACGCAGATAACCGGGTATTTACCGCCAAGTGAGGCGTCATAGGCAAAAATCGGGAAGCCTTCTGCTTCCAGACGTGCAATCGCTTCTGTCACATCAGGATAGCGTTGCATGACGGTATCAGGAATCGCAGGCAGGCTGATGGCTTCAGCAATAATGCGATTTTTAATATAACGCTCGAACACTTCAGACAGGCCCTGAACGCGCGCTTCATTCGCCGTGTTGCCTGCCGACATGCCGTTTGAAACGTAGAGATTGCCGATAATGTTCATCGGAATGTAAACCGTCTGCTGGTCAGACTGACGGGTAAAGGGCAGGGCGCAGATCCCGCGCTCGGTATGACCGGACTGCAGGTCGATCAGGCCGGACGCCGTCAGCGCCTGGTCAGGATCGTAAAACGCACGCAGGCGCGGGTCCAGAATCCCTTCAGGCAGTGACTCATCGTCAGGGACTGCAAACCATTTTTCATTGGGATAGTGCACGAAATCGCCGCTGGCGATCTCTTTGCCCAGCCAGAAGTCAGCAAAAAAGTAGTTAGTTGAGAGACGCTCAAAGTATTCGCCCAGCGCAGACGCCAGCGCTGCTTTTTTGCTGGCCCCTTTACCGTTGGTAAAACAGAGCGGGCAATCGCGGTCGCGGATATGCACTGACCAGACATGGGGAACAGGATTAAGCCAGGAAGCTTCTTCAATATTAAAGCCAAGATCCTGCAGCTTGTTCTGGAAACGCGCAATGGAGTCTTCCAGTGCGGCATCTTTGCCCGGGATAAATGTTTGCGTCATTGTGGCGCTCTCTCAGTTGTCATAGGGTGCGTAAAGCGCGCCATGATACGGACTTTGCTGACCGACCGCTATCAGGGCAGATAATTTTACCGGCGTAGTTTTCATCAGACCGGTACGCCAGCCAGATGCAGATGGGTGAGACCGGATGAAACCTCACAAAATTCCGTGCCGATTTGCATTGGTAACATAACCTCCGGCTGGCCGGATTCAGAAAATGTGACCGCGCCCTGATTTATGATTGCAGCTATCAGATTGCAGTGATAAAACCGGATGATTATTCATAACCGTTCGATATGACAGTGGTGAGGGGAAATGACGCAAGTTTATAATTTTAGCTCTGGCCCGGCGATGCTCCCGGTTGAAGTCCTTCGTCGTGCAGAACAGGAACTGACGAACTGGCGCGGTCTGGGTACCTCTGTAATGGAGATCAGTCACCGCAGCAAAGAGTTTATCCAGGTGGCTGAAGAAGCCGAGCAGGACTTCCGTGATCTGCTAAAAATACCGTCCAATTACAAAGTTTTATTCTGTCATGGCGGCGCGCGTGCGCAGTTTGCCGCTGTGCCGGGTAACCTGCTGGGAAGTGCGACCAGCGCCGACTACGTTGATGGCGGTTACTGGGCCCATAGTGCAATTAAAGAAGCGGAAAAATATTGCTCTCCACGCACGCTGGATGTCAAAACTACCCGCGATGGCAAACGTGCCATTCTGCCAATGCGCGAGTGGGCAATCAGTGAAGACTCCGCTTACCTGCATTTCTGCCCGAACGAAACCATTGATGGCATCGCTATTGATGAGCAGCCCGATTTTGGCAGCAAAACGGTTGTCGCTGACTTCTCCTCGACCATTCTGTCACGCCCTGTCGACGTCAGCCGCTATGGCGTCATCTATGCAGGTGCGCAGAAAAACGTGGGGCCAGCCGGATTAACACTGGTGATCGTGCGTGAAGACCTGTTAGGTCAGGCGCATGCCTCTGTGCCTTCCATTCTTGATTACAAAGTGCTGGCCGATAACGACTCGATGTTTAACACCCCGCCAACCTTTGCATGGTATCTCTCCGGGCTGGTGTTTAAATGGCTGAAAGAGAAGGGGGGTGTGGCCGAAATTGATCGCATCAACCAGGCAAAATCTGACCTGCTGTACGGCGTCATCGACCACAGTGGCTTCTATCGCAATGATGTGGCAACAGAGAACCGTTCCCGCATGAATATTCCTTTCCAGCTGGCTGATGCTTCCCTGGATGCGCGCTTCCTGGAAGAGTCGTTCAAGGCGGGTCTGCATGCACTGAAAGGGCACCGTGTTGTAGGCGGAATGCGTGCTTCTATTTATAATGCGATGCCGCTTGAAGGCGTAAAAGCACTGACTGATTTCATGGTCGATTTTGAACGCCGTCACGGCTGATTATTAAGCTCTCAGCAATTATGCTGATGCCAGACCTCGTTATATAGCGAGGTCTCTGTATTTTTTGAGGATTTCGTTTCACATGCAGGACTCCCTGACTCTCCAGCCCATTGCCCGCGTCAATGGCACCGTAAATCTGCCAGGCTCAAAGAGCGTTTCCAATCGTGCTTTGCTGCTGGCTGCGCTGGCTAAAGGCACCACGCGTCTCACCAACTTACTCGACAGCGATGATGTCAGGCACATGCTGAATGCGCTGACCGCGCTGGGCGTGAGCTATACGCTTTCCAGCGATCGCACGGTGTGTGAAGTCACCGGTAACGCCGGGCCGTTGCATGCTGCGCAGCCGCTGTCACTGTTCCTTGGCAATGCCGGCACCGCGATGCGTCCGCTGGCTGCGGCGCTCTGCCTGGGCGAGCACGATCTGGAGCTGACAGGCGAACCGCGCATGAAAGAGCGTCCTATCGGACATCTGGTTGATGCACTGCGTCAGGGCGGCGCGACTATTGAGTACCTGGAAAACGAAAACTATCCGCCGCTGCGTTTACGGGGTGGTTTCACCGGCGGTGACGTTAGCGTGGACGGCAGTGTTTCCAGCCAGTTCCTGACCGCACTGCTGATGACTGCACCGCTGGCGCAGCAGGATACCTGCATCACGATTAAAGGCGATCTGGTTTCCAAACCTTACATCGACATCACCCTGAACCTGATGCAGTGCTTCGGCGTCGCTGTGGAAAATCAGAACTACCAGCGCTTCCTGATTAAGGGACAGCAGCAGTATCAGTCGCCGGGTGACTATCTGGTTGAAGGCGATGCCTCTTCCGCCTCCTATTTTCTGGCGGCTGCCGCTATCAAAGGCGGCACGGTTAGGGTCACCGGGATTGGTCGCCAGAGTGTGCAGGGCGATATCCGGTTCGCAGACGTGCTGGAAAAGATGGGCGCAACCGTCGAGTGGGGCGATGATTACATTGCCTGCACAGCAGGAAAGCTGCAGGCGATCGATATGGACATGAACCATATTCCGGATGCCGCCATGACTATTGCCACCACGGCTCTGTTTGCCGAGGGGACGACCCAGCTCCGTAACATTTATAACTGGCGGGTAAAAGAGACCGACCGCCTGAGCGCCATGGCCACTGAGCTGCGCAAAGTCGGCGCAGAGGTTGAAGAGGGACATGACTACATTCGTATCACGCCGCCCGCTACGCTGATCCATGCTGATATCGGCACCTATAACGATCACCGTATGGCAATGTGTTTTTCTCTGGTTGCACTCTCTGATACGCCGGTGACTATTCTGGATCCGGGTTGTACCGCAAAAACGTTCCCGGACTATTTTGTTCAACTGGCCAAAATCAGCCAGCCTGCCTGATCCCTCCTCTCCGGTGCGATTTCGCACCGGATATCCCCGGTTTAATCTGGCTGCAATGACGCAAAGATCCTCTGATTTAACTAAGATTTCGAACCCTGTCAGTGCGAAAGGGTAACCAAGCCGTGCTATGCAGCGTATAATGCTATGCATTATTGGTGACCAGATGGTCATAAGGCACGCAGCAACAGGAGGGAATAATGACAGTAACTGCCCCGGTCATAACTATTGATGGGCCTAGTGGAGCGGGAAAAGGAACCCTGTGCAAAGCCATGGCGGAATCGCTGCAGTGGCATCTGCTGGACTCCGGTGCGATTTACCGCGTGCTGGCGTTAGCTGCACTGCATCATCAGGTAGATATTGAGTCTGAAGAAGCACTGGTGCCGATTGCAGCGCATCTTGATGTGCGTTTCTTATCACAAAACGGTGAAATGCAGGTCATTCTTGAAGGTGAAGATGTTACCGGTGAAATCCGCACGCAGGAGGTAAGTAATACTGCTTCCCGCGTAGCCGCTTTTCCGCGGGTGCGTGAAGCACTGTTGCGCCGCCAGCGCGGTTTCCGCGAAATGCCGGGCCTGATTGCTGACGGTCGTGATATGGGCACCGTCGTTTTTCCGGATGCGCCGGTGAAAATTTTCCTTGATGCCAGTCCGGAAGAGCGTGCTCAGCGCCGTATGCTACAGTTGCAGGATAATGGCTTTAATGTTAACTTTGACCGCCTTTTAGCCGAGATAAAAGAACGCGACGACCGCGATCGCAACCGCGCAATTGCGCCTTTAGTTGCTGCTGACGATGCCCTGGTGCTGGACTCTACCGAAATGTCTATCGACCAGGTCATTGAAAAAGCACTACATTATGCCCGCGAAAAGCTGGGCATTCCGGCTTAACTGAATTTATCACCCCGTACCACGGATCCGGTGTAGGGCATGTGAAACAACCCCATCCGACATGAAGTCAGATGGACGTTAAATTGAAGAATCCTGAAGATTATCAATATGACTGAATCTTTTGCTCAACTATTTGAAGAATCCTTAAAATCAATCGAAACCCGCCCGGGTTCTATCGTTCGTGGCATCGTCGTTTCTATCGACAAAGATGTCGTTCTGGTTGATGCGGGTCTGAAATCTGAATCTGCAATTCCTGCAGAGCAGTTCAAGAACGCAGCCGGCGAACTGGAAATCCAGGTTGGCGACGAAGTTGATGTTGCTCTGGATGCAGTGGAAGACGGCTTCGGTGAAACCCTGCTGTCCCGTGAGAAAGCTAAGCGCCATGAAGCATGGATCACGCTGGAGAAAGCTTACGAAGACGCTGAAACTGTTACCGGTGTTATCAACGGCAAAGTTAAAGGCGGCTTCACAGTTGAGCTCAACGGTATCCGTGCGTTCCTGCCAGGTTCACTGGTAGATGTGCGCCCGGTGCGCGATACGCTGCACCTGGAAGGCAAAGAGCTTGAGTTCAAAGTAATCAAGCTGGATCAGAAACGCAACAACGTCGTGGTTTCACGTCGTGCGGTTATCGAATCCGAAAACAGCGCAGAGCGCGATCAGCTGCTGGAAAACCTGCAGGAAGGCATGGAAGTTAAAGGTATCGTTAAGAACCTCACTGACTACGGTGCATTCGTCGATCTGGGCGGCGTTGATGGCCTGCTGCACATCACTGACATGGCGTGGAAGCGCGTTAAGCATCCTAGCGAAATCGTCAACGTGGGCGACGAAATCACCGTTAAGGTGCTGAAGTTCGACCGCGAGCGTACCCGTGTTTCTCTGGGTCTGAAGCAGCTGGGCGAAGATCCATGGGTTGCTATCGCTAAACGCTATCCGGAAGGCACCCGCCTGACCGGCCGTGTGACCAACCTGACTGATTACGGCTGCTTCGTAGAAATCGAAGAAGGCGTTGAAGGTCTGGTACACGTTTCTGAAATGGATTGGACCAACAAAAACATCCATCCGTCTAAAGTTGTCAACGTAGGCGATGTGGTTGAAGTTATGGTTCTGGACATCGACGAAGAGCGTCGTCGTATCTCCCTGGGTCTGAAGCAGTGCAAATCTAACCCATGGCAGCTGTTCGCTGAGACGCACAACAAAGGCGATCGCGTTGAAGGTAAAATCAAGTCAATCACTGACTTCGGTATCTTCATCGGCCTGGACGGCGGCATCGACGGTCTGGTTCACCTGTCTGACATCTCCTGGAACGCGACCGGCGAAGAAGCCGTTCGTGAGTACAAAAAAGGCGACGAAATCGCTGCCGTTGTACTGCAGGTCGATGCAGAGCGTGAGCGTATCTCTCTGGGCGTTAAACAGCTGGCAGAAGATCCGTTCAACAACTACATCACTCTGAACAAGAAAGGTGCCATCGTCACCGGTAAAGTGACTGCAGTTGACGCTAAAGGTGCTACAGTTGAATTAGCAGACGGCGTTGAGGGTTACCTGCGCGCGTCTGAAGCTTCACTGGATCGCATTGAAGATGCCACTCTGGTTCTGAACGTTGGCGACGACGTTGAAGCTAAGTTCACCGGCGTAGATCGCAAAAACCGTGTCGTAAGCCTGTCTGTCCGTGCGAAAGACCAGGCTGACGAGAAAGAAGCCATCAATACTGTTAACACCAAACAGGAAGAAGGCAATTTCTCCAGCGCCATGGCTGAAGCATTCAAAGCGGCTAAAGGCGAGTAATCGACCTGAAGCACCGGGTGGGCAACCACCCGGTTTCGGTAAAAGCTGTCATTCATTCCAACAGGGATAAACCGGAGGTTACATGACCAAGTCAGAACTGATTGAAAGACTGGCGGGACAGCATACTCATATACCGGCGAAAGTCGTTGAGGATGCAGTAAAAGAGATGCTTGAGCACATGGCCACTACGCTGGCACAGGGCGAACGTATCGAAATCCGGGGATTCGGCAGCTTTTCTTTGCACTATCGCGCTCCGCGTACTGGACGTAACCCGAAAACGGGTGACAAAGTGGATCTGGAAGGGAAATACGTTCCCCACTTTAAACCAGGCAAAGAGCTGCGCGATCGCGCAAATATCTACGGCTAAGCTGATACCGAACCAGATAAACGACATCTCCGGATGTCGTTTTTTTTTGCCTGCCATTCACGCGTCGGCCTGAGATCCATCACACTGTCATCTGCGGGGTAATGCCACATTTTTTTTGCGAGGCATCCCGAACCTGTTCAATCCTCTCCTGTTTCTTTTTCGCCCTTTGCTCAGAATAGCCGGACTAAATGACGGGACGCGATTATGCTGACATGGACTGTTCTGGCGCGACTGGCAATCATTGCCACACTACCTTTACTGCTGATGCCCCAGCTGCCTTCAGGCGCAGTGACAGGATGTCTGCTGCTTGCCGGCCTGCTTCTGCAGCACAGCGAATATCCTTACGTCCGTCTGGTCGCTATCACACTGCTGCTGCTGGCGTGGGTCTGCAACGATGCCCGCCTGATGGTGCGGGATATTGAACAGCTCTCCGCACGACCTGCAGCCTTCACTGTTCAAATCAGTGAGGTTCGCGGGGAGCGAAAACAGATGCGGGTTCGTCTGTTAACCCGGCAGGACAGGATGATCTTTCCGCCTCGCTTTGCCTGGATTGGGTTCGACGCTGACCCGGAGATGTACTGCCCAGGTCAGCGCTGGACGATGCAGCTCCGTCTCCGTCCGGTTCATGCCCGTCTCAATGAGGGCGATTTCGATGCGCAGCGTTTTGCCCTGGCGAATACTACGCCGCTACAGGGCCATATCCTCAGTCAGAGTGCGGAGGACAGGCGTTGCGATGCCCGCTGGCAGTTTATTCTGAAACAGCGTGAGAGAAACCGCGCAATGTCTACCCGGGCCACGCTCGAAGCGCTGGCGTTTGGCATCAGGGATGAGATGAGTCCCCGGATACGTCAGCTACTGCGGGACACCGGCACCGCACATCTGATGGCGATATCCGGCATGCACATCGCACTGGCCGCCAGCACCGGCTGGCTGATGGCGCGTGGCGTGCAATTTATTCTGCCTGGCCGCGCTGTCAGCTACCTTTTTCCTCTCATCGTCAGCTGGCTTTTTGCGGCCCTCTACACCTGGCTTTCCGGTGCGCAGCCTCCCGCAGCACGTTCGCTGCTGGCCCTGACGCTGTGGGCAGCCACCCGGTTTGCCGGTATACAGCTGAACAGCTGGCAGGTCTGGACGTTCTGTGGTGCGCTGCTGCTGGTGACGGATCCATTAACCGTGCTTTCTGACAGCTTCTGGCTATCGTTCCTGGCGGTCGGCATGCTGCTGGTCTGGTACCACTGGTTTCCACTACCGGTGGCGTTCCGTTATCAGCGGCGCTGGATCCCCTTACAGCTGCTGCATCTGCAGGCAGGCATGATGATTTTAATGGTGCCATTACAGGTGGCGATTTTTAACGGCATCAGCCTTACCGCACTGCTGGCAAATATTGTCGCGATTCCGGTCGTCTCATTTCTGACCATGCCGCTGGTCACGCTCGCCATGCTGTTGCCGATCACCGCGCTGTCGGCCTTCTTCTGGCAGGCAGCCGATCTCTCGCTGCGCGCGCTGTTGTATTGTCTGACGCTGCTGCCCGCCGGATGGTGGCCACTGGATGACACGACCTGGTTTTCCGTTATGGTATGGGGCGGTCTGATTCTCTGGCGTACGCAGCTCTTCTTCGCTTTGCCGTTCAGCAGTTGTGCGCTGGCGCTGGCGATGATACTGAACCGCCAGCCCTCGCCAGAACAGGGCTGGCGAATTGATATGCTGGATATCGGCCACGGTCTCAGCGTGGTGATCAGCCAGGGTAGTGAGGCGATAATGTATGATACCGGACCACGCTGGCAGCACGATGATGCAGGTAGCCGGATTATCATTCCATGGCTGGAGCGCAGGCAGTTACAGTTAAAACAGATCATTCTGAGTCATAAGCATCTGGATCATACCGGTGGACTGGCAGCCATCACGCAACGCTGGCCAGCAGTGCCGGTCAGAAGCGCGTTGGGAGTAAAGGCGCATCTGCCCTGTGTACGCGGGACAGAGTGGCGCTGGCAGCAGCTCAGCTTCCGGGTAGTCTGGCCGCTGACGGCGCCTGTGCCGGGGGATAACAATGACTCCTGTGTCATTATCGTTGATGATGGTCGGGTCCGGCTGATGCTGACCGGGGATATCGAAGCGAAAGCGGAACGTCAGCTGGTAGCGCTGGAGAAGCAGGCGTTAAAGATCGATATCCTGCAGGTACCGCATCATGGCAGCCGGACTTCATCAACCTCGCTGCTGCTGCGCAGGGCGGCAGGTCATACCGCTATCGCCTCTCTGGCACGTTACAATGCCTGGCGAATGCCGGCGAAAAGCGTGCTGGAAAACTACCGGATAGCCGGGTTTCGCTGGCTGGATACAGGGCAGTCAGGACAAATCACGCTGCGGATAACACAGGGCAGGGTGCAGGTTTCTGGCCTGCGTGAGCAATTAATGCCCCGCTGGTATCATCAGTGGTTTGGCGTCAAACGCGAATCCAGGTAGAATGGCCGGCTATTTCCAACAGCGTGAATAAATAATGCATCAAGATAAAGATCTCTCTACGTGGCAGACGTTTCGCCGACTCTGGCCGATGATCGCGCCTAATAAAGCGGGATTAATTGTGGCCTCAGTCGCCCTGATTATTAATGCTGCGGGCGACGCCTTAATGCTCTCCCTGTTGAAACCGTTGCTGGACGACGGCTTTGGTAAAGCTGACCGTTCAGTGATGCTGTGGATGCCGTTAGTGGTCATTGGCCTGATGCTGGTGCGCGGCGTAACCAGTTATGTCTCCAGCTACTGCATCTCCTGGGTTTCTGGCAATGTTGTGATGAACATCCGTCGTCGGCTGTTCAGCCACATGATGGGCATGCCGGTGTCATTTTTTGATCAGCAGTCGACCGGTACCCTGCTGTCGCGCATTACGTACGACTCTGAGCAGGTCGCCTCTTCCTCTTCCGGCGCACTGGTCACCGTGGTGCGCGAAGGGGCCTCCATCATTGGTCTGTTTATCATGATGTTCTACTACAGCTGGCAGCTGTCGTTGATCCTGATTGTACTGGCCCCCATCGTCTCCTTTGCGATCCGTACCGTCTCTAAACGCTTCCGCTCAATCAGCAAAAGCATGCAGAACACCATGGGGCAGGTCACGACCAGCGCCGAGCAGATGCTGAAAGGGCATAAAGAGGTACTGATCTTTGGCGGGCAGGAAATTGAGACGGAACGTTTTTCCCGCGTCAGTAACCGTATGCGTCAGCAGGGGATGAAGCTGGTTTCGGCCTCCTCCATCTCCGATCCGGTTATTCAGCTGATTGCTTCGCTGGCCCTGGCGTTTGTCCTCTATGCCGCCAGCTTCCCCAGCGTCATGGATACCCTGACCGCCGGTACGATCACCGTCGTCTTCTCCTCAATGATTGCGCTGATGCGACCGCTGAAATCCCTGACCAACGTCAATGCTCAGTTCCAGCGTGGCATGGCGGCCTGTCAGACCCTGTTCTCTATTCTGGACAGCGAGCAGGAAGCGGATAACGGTACACGCGAAATAACCCGCGCAAAAGGGGATATCGAATTCCGGGATGTGACCTTCACCTACCCGGGTCGTGACATCCCGGCGCTGCGTCATATCAATCTGTCGCTGCCAGCCGGCAAGACGGTGGCGCTGGTGGGACGTTCCGGTTCCGGTAAATCGACGATGGCAAGCCTGCTCACCCGTTTTTACGACATTCAGGAAGGTGAAATCCTTCTGGATGGTCACGATCTGCGTGAGTACACTCTCCGTTCGCTGCGTAATCAGGTCGCGCTGGTGTCGCAGAATGTGCATCTCTTCAACGATACCATCGCCAATAACATCGCTTATGCGCGCAGTGAGCAATACAGTCGTGAAGAGATTGAGCGGGCGGCCACCATGGCACATGCGATGGACTTCATCAATAAGATGGATAAAGGCCTGGACACCGTGATCGGTGAGAATGGCGTTCTGTTGTCCGGTGGGCAGCGTCAGCGTATTGCGATTGCTCGTGCGCTGCTGCGTGATTGCCCTATCCTGATCCTCGATGAAGCGACCTCTGCCCTGGATACCGAGTCGGAACGCGCTATCCAGTCGGCGCTGGACGAGTTGCAGAAGAACCGGACCTCGCTGGTGATTGCGCACCGGCTCTCTACGATTGAAAAAGCGGATGAGATTGTCGTCATCGAAGAGGGTCAGATTGTGGAACGCGGAACGCATCAGGCGCTGCTGGAAGAGCGCGGTGCCTATGCCCAGCTGCATAAGATGCAATTCGGCCAATGATTGAACGCATCTGGAGCGGGCGCTCACCACTGTGGCTGCTGCTGTGGCCCTTCAGCCTGCTGTATGGGGCGGTCACGGCGCTGATACGCCTGAGTTACCGGCGTGGCTGGCGTAAAAGCTGGCGCGCGCCGCTACCGGTGGTGGTGGTCGGAAATTTAACGGCGGGCGGTAATGGTAAAACGCCGGTCGTGATCTGGCTGGTCGATGCGTTGCAACAGCGCGGTTTGCGGGTGGGCGTCGTCTCAAGAGGCTATGGCGGCAAGGCGGAACGCTATCCTTTGCGGGTTACCGCGCAGACCAGCACGGAACAGGCCGGTGATGAACCGGTGCTGATTGCTAAGCGCACCGCAGCCCCGGTTGCGGTTGCGCCGAAACGGCGACAGGCGATAGAAGCCTTACTGGCCCAGGGCCCGCTGGATGTGATCATCACGGACGATGGCCTGCAGCATTATGCGCTGCAGCGCGATCGGGAAATTGTGGTGGTGGATGGCGTGCGCCGCTTCGGAAACGGCTGGTGGTTGCCTGCCGGTCCGATGCGCGAACGGGCTGACCGGCTGCATCAGGTCGATGCCGTGATCGTCAACGGCGGCGAAGCCCAGCCTGGCGAGATCGCCATGCAGCTCCAGCCCGGCCTGGCGACCAACCTGCTCACCGGTGAAACCCGCCCGCCTGAACAGCTGGGTGAGGTTGTGGCAATGGCCGGCATCGGCCATCCTCCCCGTTTTTTCACCACGCTGAAACAGCAGGGCATCACGCCAGTGGCTGAGATCGCCTTTGCCGATCATCACGCCTACAGTAAAGAAGAGCTGACCCGACTGCTTCAGGCCAGTCAGCAGTTACTGATGACCGAAAAAGATGCGGTGAAATGCCGCGACTTTGCTCAGCCTGCGTGGTGGTATCTGCCGGTTGATGCCCGTCTGACCGGCCACGCTGTTACACCGCTGCTGGACGATATCGAGCAACTCTGCCGCCGTCCGTCCTGAAAGCGGCACACAATCAGGTGAAACCTGATAAGGAAGAGAATGAACACGCCCCATTCACTTTCATTACAACAGGTACGTCATCTTCATCTTGCCGCACAGGGCCTGCTGCGAGCCCCGGCAAAACGCGCGGTTTATCAGGATCTGCTTGACTGTATCTCCCGCATGTCGCTGCTGCAAATCGACTCCATTCACGTCGTGGCCCGCAGTCCTTATCTGGTTCTGTTCAGTCGTCTGGGTCACTATCCTCAGATCTGGCTCGAGCAGGCGCTGGCCCAGGGCGAAATTTTTGAGTACTGGGCACATGAAGCCTGCTTTATTCCGCGAGCTGATTACAGGCTGCTCCGACATCGCATGCTGTCGCCGGAACGGCTGGGCTGGAAATATAACGCGCAGTGGGTCGCTGAACATCAGCAGGAGATAGTGGAATTACTGCAACTGATACGGGAAAACGGCCCGGTGCGCGCCGCCGATTTTACCCCTTCCGTTAAGACACCCTCGGGCTGGTGGGCATGGAAACCTCACAAACGCCATCTGGAAAATCTGTTCAGCGCCGGTGAGCTGATGGTCGCTGAACGCCGTAATTTCCAGCGCGTTTACGATCTGCGCAGCCGCGTGATGCCAGAGTGGCAGGATGCGCAGCATGGCATCAGCGAGGCGGAAGCCACCCGCCAGATGCTGCTGAACAGCGCCCGCAGCTTAGGCGTTTTCCGCGCGGCCTGGCTGGCCGACTACTATCGTCTGAAGCGGGCGCCCGTGAACGCCTTTGTTGCGAAGGCCGAAGCGGCGGGCGATCTGATCGCCGTTCATTCTGAAGCGTTGGGCGCGATGTGGCTGCATCGTGACCTTTTGCCGCTGCTGGAGACACCTCTTCAGGCCACGCACAGCGCGCTGCTGTCGCCGTTTGATCCGGTGGTGTGGGATCGCAAACGCGCGCTGGAACTGTTCGGCTTTGACTACCGTATCGAATGTTACACCCCGGCGGAAAAGCGCAAATTTGGCTATTTCGTGTTGCCCATCCTTCATCGCGGCGAGATAAAAGGGCGGCTCGATGCCCGCATGCTGCGGCAGGCCAGACAGCTGGAGATTAAAAACATCTGGCTCGAAGAGGGGACCCGCGTCACGGCGCGTTTCGTCACCGACATCCGGCGCGCCATCGAACGCTTTGCGGCCTGGCAGGGAGCAGAGAGCGTCACTCTCCTGCAGGCACCCGATTCACTCAGGGATCAATGGCCCGCGCACTGGACGCTGACGTGATTGATGTTACGGCTGACCGCCGAAGACGTTTTACCCCATCCCGCCTGCGTCACGCTATGGTATGCTTGACCCCTCAAGCATTCGCTTCCTGACGGAGGATATATGGATCATCGTTTACTCGAAATCGTGGCCTGCCCGGTTTGTAATGGCAAACTCTACTTTAACAATGCTCAGCAGGAGCTCATCTGTAAACCTGACGGCCTGGCTTTCCCGGTCAGAGAGGGTATTCCGGTGCTGCTGGAAACGGAAGCGCGCACGCTCTCTGTTGAAGAGATTCATCCATGAGTTTCACCGCCATCATCCCGGCGCGTTATGCCTCAACCCGCCTGCCCGGAAAGCCCCTGCTCGATATTCACGGTAAGCCGATGGTCGTGCATGTGATGGAGCGTGCCCGCGAATCGGGTGCCAGCCGGGTCATTATTGCTACCGATCATCCTGACGTGGCGCTGGCGGTGGAAGCGGCAGGCGGCGAAGTCTGCATGACGCGCGTCGATCACCAGTCCGGCACGGAGCGGCTGGCAGAAGTGGTCGAAAAATATCAGTTTGCCGACGATGAAATCATCGTCAACGTGCAGGGCGATGAGCCCATGATCCCGGCTGAGATTGTGCGTCAGGTGGCCACGAATCTGGCAGGATCGTTAGCCGGAATGGCGACGCTGGCCGTGCCCATCACCGATGCCGACGAGGCCTTTAATCCGAATGCGGTAAAGGTCGTGATGGATGAGAAAGGTTACGCACTTTACTTCTCACGGGCGACCATACCCTGGGATCGTGAGCGTTATGCCAGCTCGCGCGACCTGATCGGCGATACCCTGCTGCGTCACATTGGCATCTACGCCTATCGTGCTGGTTTTATCCGGCGCTACGTCGCCTGGGCACCCTGTCCTCTGGAGCAGATTGAGCTGCTGGAGCAGTTGCGTGTGCTGTGGTACGGCGAGAAAATTCACGTTGCCGTAGCGAAAGCGATCCCCAGCGTTGGCGTCGATACGCCAGAGGATTTACAACGCGTCCGCAAGGCGATGCTCGCCTGAAAAAAATCGGGGAGCCTGTCTCCCCGCTTCAGCGTAAATTTGATCCGCCGCTAAACGCCCGGACTTCCTTCAGGATAGTGTGATCTTCATCTGAGGAGGATGCCCTATGGAACAGCTCAAATCGGAACTCACGCTGGCGCTGGGTGAAACCATCAGCCGCCTCGAAATCATCAGCGAACATCCGCCGACCCGGCTTTATGCGCTCTACGATCGGGAAGGGCGACCGATGCCTGTGGTGGCCCGATATTTTCGTCATCAGGGCCGGGCAGCGATGGAAGCCAGAAAGCTGACGTTGCTGGGTCAGGGCGGACTGATCGCCGTGCCTGCTGTCTATGGTCTGGTGATGAGTCAGCACCCTCCCGCGCATGAAATGTTGCTGCTGGCACGACTGAATGGCGTGACGGCGGAGGCCCCTGCGCGGGATGCCGGACGCTGGAATCAGTTCTGCGGACAGGTGGTCGAAGGGCTGCTGGCCTGGCACCGGCTCGACAGTCACGGCCTGGTGGGAACGGTCGACAGCACCCAGCAGAATCGCTGGCCCGCCTGGTACGCGCAGCGGGTGGAGGTGTTATGGGCCACACTGGGCTACCTGCGACCGCCAGCCTTTACGCTGGACGATCGGCAGGTGCTGTTTCGCTGCCGGGCGCGGCTGGCGCATCTGTTCCGCGACTTCGACGATCCCTGTGTGATGGTTCACGGTAATGTGCGGCTGCAGAGTATGCTGAAAAACAGCCGCAGCGATCAGCTGATTGCGATGACGCAGCCGGGCACGATTCTCTGGGCCCCACGTGAATACGATCTGATTCACCTGAACGGTTCGCCCGCAGAAACAGAGCTGCTGCGCGCTTATCTGCAGCGGGCACCGGTTTCCGAGGGGTTTCTCTGGCGGCGATGGGTCTACCAGCTCTGGGACTGCATCGATCAGCTGGTTCAGACCGGCCTTTTCAACCGGGCCCGTTTTGATCACGCGCGGGCGCAGCTACTGCCCTGGCTCGGCTGAGCTGACGTTCCCGCCCCTGAGCCGCTGCAGCACTGTACCCAGCGTTTCATAGATGGCCCGTTCACTGTGACTCAGCCAGATTGAAGAGGGGATAGCCCGTTCCCATCCATTTAGGGGAGAGGTGATCGCCAGCTGATTCGCGGGCGCGGCGATCGGTTTCAGCCCGACCGCGTGGAAAAAGCGAATGGCGCGCGGCAGATGGTTTGCGGAGGTGACCAGCAGGAAGGGATGTTCGCCCACAACCTCTTTCACCGCCAGAGCTTCTTCCGACGTGTCGCGCGGCCGATCGAGAATCTGAATATGTTCACGGGTGACGCCCAGACTCTCCGCTACCTGCGCGGCTACCCAGGCGCTGCTTCTGGGGTTGGAGCCTCCGGCCGCGCCGGTAAAAATCAGAGTGGCCTGTGGATTCCGCTGCCACTGGCGGATGCCCTCCGCCACGCGCGGCAGGCTGTTATTAAGCAGGTTTGAGCTCGGTGCCCAGTCCGGATTAAATGTATAACCGCCGCCCAGTACCACAATGTAATCTACTTTCTCCGTGCCGTTCCAGGTCGGATAGCGGCTGTCCAGCGGCAGCAGCAGACGATCGGCCAGCGGTTGCAGGCTCAGCAGCAGCAGAAGCAGCCAGCTGACAGAGATCACGCTTTTGCCGCTTTTCTGCCATTCAGTAAACCAAAGCAGTAAAATGCCCAGCGCCATCAGCGAAAGCAGCAGCGGCAAGGGCAAAAGCAGCCCGCCAATGACTTTTTTCAGGGTAAATAACATTAAAAATGCGTCCTGTTGTCCGAAAATAGAGCACCCGGAAGGGAAGATGGGGATGAAAGGTTCATTCTTCTGGTGCCTGTGACAAAATAGCACAAGTCTCACCGCAGCATACCGGAGCGCACGCCATGCAGGATCGTAACTTTGACGATCTCGCGGATAAATTTTCGCAAAATATTTACGGCACCACGAAAGGGCAAATACGCCAGGCCATTCTCTGGGATGAGCTGGAAACGATCGTACCCAGCCTGTCGTCCTCCCCGCTCTCCGTGCTGGACGCAGGCGGTGGTGTGGGGCAAATCTCCAGCGGACTCGCTGCGCAGGGCCATCAGGTTCTGCTGTGCGATCTGTCGGGTGAGATGCTGCGTCGGGCCGAAGAAAATGCGGCAGCACAGGGTGTGAGCCACAACATGCAGTTCAGACAAATTAGCGCTCAGCAGGTGGGCGAACATTTGGATAAGCCGGTGGATCTGGTATTGTTCCACGCTGTGCTTGAGTGGGTCGCTGAGCCGGAGACGGTACTGCAGGCGTTGTTTGATCTGCTGCGTCCGGGCGGCGTCATGTCGCTGATGTTTTACAATCTGCACGGCCTGACACTGCGTACCCTGACGCTGGGAAACTTCGGCTATCTGCGCACGAATCTGACCAAACGCAAAAAGCGTACGCTGTCGCCTGACTATCCGCGCGACCCTGAACAGGTCTACCGCTGGCTTGAAGCCTGTGGCTTTGTGATTGAGCAGCGTGCCGGTATCCGGGTGTTCAGCGACTACATGAAGCCGCCTAAGGGCGAGCCTAAAAGCGACGATGAAATTATTGAGATGGAGCGGCGTTACTGCCGTCAGGAACCCTTTTTGAGCTTAGGGCGTTACATTCACGTAACCGCGCGTAAACCCGGGCAGAAGGATGAATTATGAGTGAATTTTCCCAGACGGTACCTGAACTGGTCTCCTGGGCACGCAAAAATGATTTTTCCCTTGCGCTGCCAGTGGAACGTCTGGCCTTTTTGCTGGCTATCGCCACCCTTAACGGTGAGCGAATGGATGGCGAAATGAGCGAGGGCGATCTGATTGATGCTTTTCGCCATGTCAGTAAAGCTTTCGAACAAACCCATGAAACTGTACTGGTTCGTGCCAACAACGCCATCAACGATATGGTACGGCAGCGCCTGCTCAATCGTTTTACCAGCGAGCTGACCGAAGGCAACGCCATCTATCGACTGACGCCGCTGGCGATCGGCATCACTGACTACTACATCCGCCAGCGTGAGTTTTCGACGCTGCGCCTGTCAATGCAGCTTTCGATTGTCGCCAGTGAACTGAAACGGGCTGCCGATGCTGCTCAGGAAAATGGCGATGAGTTTCACTGGCACCGCAACGTTTTTGCGCCGCTGAAATATTCGGTGGCGGAGATCTTCGACAGCATCGATATGACCCAGCGCCTGATGGATGAACAGCAACAGGCGGTGAAAAACGACATCGCCGAACTGCTGAACAAAGACTGGCGAGCGGCGATCTCCAGCTGTGAAATGCTGCTCTCTGAAACCTCCGGCACGCTGCGTGAACTGCAGGATACACTGGAGGCGGCGGGGGACAAACTCCAGGAAAATCTGCTGCGTATTCAGGATGCCACGCTGGACAGCCCCGATCTGGGCTTCGTCGATAAGCTGGTATTTGATCTGCAAAGCAAGCTCGACCGCATTACCAGCTGGGGCCAGCAGGCCATCGACCTGTGGATCGGCTATGACCGCCATGTCCACAAATTTATCCGTACCGCCATCGACATGGATAAAAACCGCGTCTTTGCGCAGCGCCTGCGGGTGTCAGTGCAGAACTACTTCGACTCCCCCTGGGCACTGACCTACGCCAACGCCGACCGCCTGTATGACATGCGCGATGAGGCGCTGACGTTACGGAATGACGAAGTCATGGGCGAACTGCCGCCGGAGATGGAGTACGAAGAGATCAATGAAATTCGCGAACAGCTGGCAGCGATGATTGAAGAGGCGCTGCAGGTCTATAAAGCGCAACAGAAACCGCTTAACCTCGCGTCAGTGATGCGCGACTACCTGGCTCAGTACCCCCGCGCCCGTCATTTCGATCTGGCGCGCATCGTGGTCGACCAGGCGGTATGCCTCGGCGTAGCGGAAGCTGATTTAGCCGGTTTGCCTGTGGAATGGCAAGCCATCAATGATTACGGAGCCAAGGTGCAGGCACATGTCATCGACAAATATTGAACAAGTGATGCCGGTTAAGCTGGCACAGGCACTGGCCAATCCGATTTTTCCTGCGCTGGACAGCCAGTTACGCGCCGGACGCCATATCGGTATCGAAGAGCTGGATAACCACGCTTTTCTGATGGACTACCAGTCTTTCCTCGAAGAGTTTTACACCCGCTATCACGTGGAGTTAATTCGTGCGCCGGAAGGGTTTTTCTATCTGCGTCCGCGTTCAACCACCCTGATCCCGCGTTCTGTCCTGTCTGAGCTGGATATGATGGTCGGCAAGATCCTCTGCTATCTCTATCTCAGCCCGGAAAGGCTGGCCAATGAAGGGATCTTTACCCAGCAGGAGCTGTATGACGAGCTGCTCTCCCTGGCGGACGAGAACCGTCTGCTGAAGCTGGTTAACCAGCGTTCAACCGGCTCCGATCTGGACCGCACCAAACTGCAGGAGAAAGTGCGTGCCTCACTGAGCCGTCTGCGTCGCCTGGGCATGGTGTGGTTTTTCGGCAACGACAGCAGCAAATTTCGTATCACTGAATCGGTGTTCCGTTTTGGTGCCGATGTACGCGGCGGCGATGATGCCCGCGAAGCGCAGCTTCGCCTGATTCGGGATGGCGAAGCCATGCTACTGGAAAATGCAACAGCACCGGTCGACACCGACGAAGGTGAAGGGCAGGAAAGCGACGCGAGTGAGAACGCAGAGGAAGAACAGGCATGATTGAGCGCGGAAAATTTCGTTCGCTTACGCTGATCAACTGGAACGGCTTTTTTGCCCGTACCTTTGATCTTGATGAGTTAGTTACCACGCTGTCAGGCGGTAACGGCGCAGGTAAGTCCACCACGATGGCGGCCTTCGTCACGGCGCTGATCCCCGACTTAACGCTACTGCACTTCCGTAATACCACCGAAGCGGGTGCCACCTCCGGCTCCCGCGACAAAGGTCTGCACGGTAAACTGCGCGCCGGGGTCTGCTACTCGATGCTGGATGTGGTGAACTCACGTCATCAGCGCGTGGTGGTCGGCGTCCGCCTGCAGCAGGTCGCGGGACGCGATAAAAAAGTCGATATTAAGCCGTTCAGTATTCACGGCCTGCCAACCGACACCAATCCAACCGACATGCTGACGGAAGTGCTGAACAGCCGTCAGGCGCGCGTACTGCCGCTGAACGAAGTCAAAGAGCGCGTCGAGGCGCAGGAGGGCGTGCAGTTCCGCGCCTATAACTCGGTCACCGACTATCACGCCATGATGTTTGATCTTGGCGTGGTGCCGCGTCGTCTGCGCTCAGCCAGCGATCGCAGCAAGTTCTATCGCCTGATTGAGGCCTCGCTCTATGGCGGGATCTCCAGCGCCATCACCCGATCGCTGCGTGACTACCTGCTGCCTGAAAACAGCGGGGTGCGGAAGGCGTTTCAGGATATGGAAGCCGCGCTGCGCGAGAACCGCATGACGCTGGAAGCGATTCGCGTGACCCAGTCTGACCGCGATCTCTTCAAGCACCTGATCTCCGAGGCGACCAGCTACGTCTCTGCGGACTACATGCGCCACGCCAATGAACGCCGGGGACACCTCGACAGCGCGCTGCAGCTGCGCAACGAGCTGTTCAGCAGCCGTAAGCAGCTCGCGACCGAACAGTATCGTCACGTTGAAATGGCGCGCGAACTGGCTGAACACAGCGGTGCGGAAAACGATCTCGAAGTCGATTATCAGGCCGCCAGCGATCACCTGAACCTGGTGCAGACCGCGATGCGTCAGCAGGAGAAGATCGAACGCTACGATGCGGATATCGAAGATCTGACGCTGCGGCTGGAAGAGCAGACCGAAGTGGTCGCCGAAGCGCGCGAAATTCAGGAAGAGAACGAAGCGCGTGCCGAAGCGGCCGAACTGGAAGTGGATGAGCTGAAGAGCCAGCTGGCCGATTTCCAGCAGGCGCTCGACGTGCAGCAGACCCGCGCCATCCAGTATCAGCAGGCGCTGCAGGCGCTGGAGCGCGCCCGGACGCTCTGCCAGCTGCCCGAGCTGAACATCGATAATGCGACTGAATGGCAGGAGAGCTTCCAGGCGAAAGAGGAAGAGGCGACGGAACGTCTGCTGCATCTGGAACAGAAGCTGAGCGTGGCGGAAGCGGCGCACAGCCAGTTTGAACAGGCACTGGCGCTGGTGACCAGCATTGCCGGTAACGTGACGCGGCAGGATGCGTGGCAGACCGGCCGTGAACTGCTGCGTGACGCCAGCAACCAGCGTCATCACGCTGAGCAGCTCTCGTCGCTGCGTCTGCGTCTTAACGAGCTGGAACAGCGTCTGCGTGAGCAGCATGAGGCGGAGCGCCTGCTGGCCGAATTCTGCAAGCGTCAGGGGCAGCACTACGAAGCCGATGCGCTGGCAGGCCTGCAGCAGGAGCTGGAAGCTCAGATCGAACAGCTTAACAGCAGCGTGTCGGACGCCGGTGAGCAGCGCATGAAGATGCGTCAGGAGCTGGAGCAGCTGCGTGAGCGCATCACCAGTCTGACGGCGCGTGCACCCCACTGGCTGGCGGCCCAGGAGATCCTGACGCAGCTCAGCGAGCAGACTGGCCAGGCGCTCAGCAGCAGCCAGGATGTCACCGAATATATGCAGCAGCTGCTGGAGCGTGAGCGCGAAACGACCGTCGAGCGCGACGAAGTGGCCGCCAGTAAACGCGATATTGAGCAGCAGATCGAGCGACTGAGCCAGCCTGGTGGGGCGGAAGATGCGCGTCTGACCCAGCTGGCCGAACGCTTTGGCGGCGTCCTGCTCGCTGAAATTTATGATGATGTGACCCTGGATGATGCGCCTTACTTCTCGGCGCTCTACGGTCCGTCGCGTCATGCGATTGTGGTACCTGATCTCTCGCAGGTGCGCGAGATGCTGGACGGGCTGGAAGAGTGCCCGGAAGATCTCTATCTGATCGAAGGGGATCCGCAGTCCTTCGATGACAGCGTCTTCAGCGTCGATGAGCTGCAGAATGCCGTTGTCGTGAAAGTCGCGGATCGTCAGTGGCGCTACTCACGCTTCCCAAAAATACCGCTGTTTGGTCGTGCGGCGCGTGAGAATCAGCTTGAGCAGCTGCATCTCGAACGCGACAGACTGGCGGAACGCTATGCGACGCTGTCGTTCGATGTGCAAAAAACCCAGCGTCTGCATCAATCCTTCAGCCGCTTTATCGGTTCACACCTGGCCGTCGCTTTTGATGACGATCCGGAAGCGCAAATCCGTCAGCTGGGTGCGCGCCGGGGTGAGCTGGAGCGGGCGCTGAATCAGCATGAAAGCAACAATCAGCAGCAGCGTCAGCAGTATGAGCTGGCGAAAGAGGGCGTGTCGCAGTTAAACCGCCTGCTGCCTCGCGTCAATCTGCTGCTGGATGATACCCTGGCCGATCGCTGCGAAGAGATTCGTGAACAGGTCGATGCCGCACAGGACGCAGCGCGCTTCCTGCATCAGCATGGCGCTAAGCTGGCGAAGCTCGAACCCATCCTTGCAGTGTTGCAAAGCGATCCGGAACAGCATGAGCAGCTTCAGGCGGATTATCAGCAGGCGCAGCAGCAGCAGCGCAGCGCACGTCAGCAGGCCTTTGCTCTGACCGAAGTGGTTCAGCGCCGCGCGCACTTCAGCTATGAAGACTCTGCGGGCATGCTCAACGGCAACAACGATCTCAGTGATAAGCTGCGCCAGCGTCTGGAACAGGCAGAAAGCGAACGCAGCCGCTGTCGCGATCGCCTGCGTGAACATCAGGCCCAGCTGACACAGTACAACCAGGTGCTCGCTTCGCTGAAGAGTGCCTGGGATGCCAAACGTGACATGCTGAAAGAGTTGCAGCAGGAGATGCAGGCTATCGGCGTTCAGGCCGATAGCAGTGCAGAAGCCCGCGCACGCGTGCGTCGCGATGAGCTTTACACAGCCCTGAGCCACAACCGCGCCCGCCGCAATCAGCTGGAAAAACAGCTGACCTTCTGTGAAGCGGAGATGGACAACCTGCAGAAGCGCCTGCGCCAGCTGGAGCGAAATTATCATCAGGTGCGTGAACAGGTGGTCAGCGCGAAAGCGGGCTGGTGTACCGTGCTGCGTCTGGTGAAAGAGAATGGTGTGGAGCGCCGTCTGCATCGACGCGAGCTGGCCTACCTGAGTGGCGATGAGCTGCGTTCAATGTCCGATAAAGCGCTGGGTGCGCTGCGTCTGGCGGTGGCGGACAACGAACATCTGCGCGACGTGCTGCGGTTGTCGGAAGATCCAAAGCGTCCGGAACGGAAAATTCAGTTCTTCATTGCGGTCTACCAGCATCTGCGCGAACGTATCCGTCAGGATATCATTCGCACGGACGATCCGGTGGAAGCCATCGAGCAGATGGAAATCGAGCTGAACCGACTGACCGAAGAGCTGACAGCGCGTGAACAAACGCTGGCGATCAGCTCCCGCAGTGCGGCGAATATCATCCGTAAAACCATTCAGCGCGAGCAGAACCGTATCCGCCAGCTTAACCAGGGCCTGCAGACCGTCAGCTTCGGTCAGGTCCGCAGCGTGCGGCTTAACGTAAACGTGCGTGAAACCCACGCAATGCTGCTGGATACCCTGTCGGAAGAGCATGAACAGCATCAGGATCTGTTTAACAGCAACCGCCTCACTTTCTCAGAGGCGCTGGCGAAGCTCTATCAGCGGCTGAACCCCCATATCGACATGGGGCAGCGCACGCCGCAGACTATCGGTGAAGAGCTGCTGGACTACCGCAACTATCTGGAGATGGAAGTAGAAGTTAACCGTGGATCAGATGGCTGGCTGCGGGCAGAGAGCGGTGCGCTGTCAACCGGTGAAGCGATCGGTACCGGTATGTCTATCCTGGTGATGGTGGTACAGAGCTGGGAAGAGGAGTCACGTCGTCTGCGCGGTAAAGACATTTCACCATGCCGCCTGCTGTTCCTTGATGAGGCGGCCCGTCTGGATGCCCGCTCAATCGCCACGCTGTTTGAACTGTGTGAGCGACTGGAGATGCAGCTGGTGATTGCCGCGCCGGAAAATATCAGTCCGGAGAAAGGCACAACCTACAAACTGGTGCGTAAAGTGTTCAATAACACTGAGCACGTCCATGTGGTCGGGTTGCGTGGTTTTGCCGCCGATCCCTCACCGGTACGGCCGGGAAGCGACGCAGAGGCGTTACCCGATTTAACCGCTGAAAATTCCGGGGCAGAAACGTAGTCAAAAACTGAACCATTGGTTAATCTGGTCACGGCATTTGTCACAGGAGGCAAATGCCGTTTTTGTTTGTATACTCAACATTATGAGTAGCAGCCCGAACGCAGTCGTTACAGGGAGCGCTGCGGAGTTGAGAAGATAAGGGGGCAGGGATGTTGCTGGTAAAAAAGGTTAATCATCATCGCGTTGTATCATTGTTAGCGCTGGCGCTAACTGCTGTTCCATTTACGCTACCACAGGCCGCGATTATCGCTGCGCTGCCCGGTAAAACGCATGCGGCGCTCTCCGTCTCTGAAAGTCAGCAACGTATCCGCCAGGCTTTTTCCAGCGCCGACCAGCCTTTCTACCAGGCGCCACTGGCGACGCTTTATGCGTCCCGCAATATGCAGCCGCTCTGGCAGGATACGCAGGCAGTGGAGAAGTTCCAGCAGCAGCTGGCTGAGGTAGCGCTTTCCGGCGTGCAGCCACAGTTCACGCGCTGGGTTGAGCGTCTGACAAATCCGTCGATTACCGGTTTTGCACGGGATGTCACCCTCTCTGATGCGATGCTCGGCTATCTGCAGTTCGTCTCCAGTGTCCCGACCCAGGGGGAAACCTGGCTCTACAGCAACGTGCCTTACAGGCTCACGCAACCCTCGGTCGCGGTTGTCAATCAATGGCAGAATGCAGTGAACGCCGGGGCGGCCAGCCACTTTGTCTCCTCGCTCCAGCCGCAGCATCCACAGTATAAACTGATGCATGCCGCCCTGAAGCAGCTGCTCAGCGACAGACAACCCTGGCCCCAGCTGAAAAGCAGTGAAACGCTGCGTCCAGGTCAGGTCAGCGAGGATGTGCCGGCACTGCGTGAAATATTGCAGCGCAGCGGCATGTTAACGGCGCAGGTGAATGCACCCGCACCTGATGACGATGCGGTGCCCGTGGCACCTTCACCGGTGACGCACAGTGACCAGCCGGTGACGGTCAGCCCTTCTGCTGCGCCAATTACCCATCTGATTGCGCCAGTGCCGCAGGCGCCTGGCAACGTCCGGAGTCAGACGCTGGAAGGCAACACGGCCAATATCTATGACGAATCGCTGGTGGCGGCGGTGAAGCGTTTCCAGCAGTGGCAGGGACTGGACGGCGATGGGGCTATCGGGACCAGAACACGGCAGTGGCTCAATGTCTCTCCGCAGATGCGTGCCTCGCTGCTGGCGCTGAATATTCAGCGGCTGCGTCTGCTGCCGGACGACATGCACAATGGCATCATGGTTAACATCGCCAACTACTCGCTCATCTATTACAACAACGGCAACAAGATTCTCTCCTCACGGGTGATTGTCGGCCGCCCCGATCGCAAAACGCCTTTGATGCGCAGTGCGCTGAATAATGTGGTGCTGAATCCGCCGTGGAACGTGCCGACGACGCTGGTGCGCAAAGATATCATTCCCAAAGTGAAGCAGGACCCGACCTATCTCTACAAGCATGGCTACACTCTGCTGTCGGGCTGGAGCGCGGATGCCGAAGTGATCGATCCCAGCATGATCGACTGGCGCATGGTGTCCGCCTCCTCGTTTCCTTACCGGCTGATTCAGGCACCGGGTGAAGCCAACGCGCTGGGTCGTTATAAATTCAACATGCCCAGTTCCGATGCGATCTATCTGCACGACACGCCTAATCACAATCTGTTCCAGCGCGATATTCGTGCGCTCAGCTCAGGCTGTGTCAGGGTGAATAAGGCCTCTGAACTGGCAGGTCTGTTACTGCAGGATGCGGGCTGGAACGACTCCCGTATTTCCAGCACGCTGAAAGAGGGCGATACCCGCTATGTGCCGATCCGCCATCGCATTCCGGTTAATCTTTACTATCTGACGGCATGGGTTGCGGATGATGGCAAACCGCAGTTCCGTACAGATATTTACAATTATGATGACACCGCGCGTTCAGGCAGTCAGGCACTGAGCCGGGCAGAGCAATTGCTGCTCTAGTGATTGATTTTGCATCGTTAGCAGTGCACACACAAAAGCGCGTCAGCGGCGATCCCGGTGCGGGTCGCCTCGCAGACGGCTTGCGGGTGGGTTGACGCTCACCTGAGAGAAAGTTATGGTTCGGCCTGTGCGCTTTTTGCACATGACTATGGCTTGACTCTCAGGTAATCCGCTACATGTCTACTATTGATTCTTTTCGTCGCAAACTACTGCTCTGCGGTAGCGCCGCCGCCGGACTGGCACTTCTGCCAGCTTCTGCCAGGGCCTCGCTTTCAACCTCTCGTCCGCGTGTGTTGATGCTCAATAACCTTCATACCGGTGAAACCCTTAAAACTGAGTTTTTTAATGGTAAGAGTTACGACAAGGATGAGTTGTCACGATTAAATCACTTCTTCCGGGATTATCGCGCTAACAAAGTCAAAAGCATCGACCCCCATCTGTTTGACCAAATCTTCCGTCTCCAGGCCCTGCTGGGCGTGCGCAAGCCGATACAGCTGGTGTCAGGTTATCGCTCTCTGGCCACCAATAATATGCTGCGGGAAAGCGGTTCCGGGGTAGCCAGGCACAGCTATCACACCAAAGGTCAGGCGATGGATTTTCATATCGAAGGGGTTTCGTTAGCGAATGTACGCAAAGCGGCGTTATCTCTGCGCGCCGGTGGTGTAGGATATTACCCCCGCAGTAACTTTGTACACATTGACACCGGGCCGGTCAGGCACTGGTAACGACACCGGCAACGCTGCGTGAGCCGGTCATGGAGCGTTATGAACTACCACATTATTCCTGTTACAGCCTTTGCTCAAAACTGTTCTGTTATCTGGTGTGAAACCACGCGCGAAGCCGCGCTGGTCGACCCCGGCGGCGATGCTGAACTGATTAAGCAAACGCTGGAGCAGCTCAGCCTTAAACCGGCTCAGATCCTGCTGACGCATGGCCATCTGGATCATGTCGGGGCCGCCGTGGAACTGGCCGCCTTCTATGATATTCAGATTGTGGGGCCGCAAAAGCGCGATGCTTTCTGGCTGGAGGCGTTGCCCACGCAAAGCCGGATGTTCGGACTGGAAGAGTGCGCGCCTTTTACTCCCGACCGCTGGCTGGAAGAGGGCGAGAGTGTGCAGGTTGGCCTGACCACGCTGGAGGTGCTGCACTGTCCGGGACACTCGCCCGGGCATGTCGTGTTCTTTGATCGTCCGGGGCGCTTGCTGGTTTCAGGTGACGTCATTTTCAATGGCGGCGTCGGGCGTACTGACTTCCCGCAGGGCGATCATCAGCAGTTAATCGCGGCTATCCGCAGCAAACTGCTGCCGCTGGGCGATGATGTGACGTTTCTGCCCGGTCACGGCCCGATCTCCACGCTGGGTCATGAACGCATCAGCAACCCTTTCCTGCAGTAAAACCTCAGCGGTTTTCCTGCCATAAAAAAATGGGCCATCCGGCCCATTTTTTGTTTCGTCGTCTGCATTACAGCACAGCGACAATCGCTTCACACAGCGCCGACATATTGTCTGGCGTCATGCCTGCCACGTTCACGCGGCCTGAGTTGACGGCATAAACCCCGAACTCTTCCCGCAGGCGGATCACCTGCTCTTTGGTTAAGCCGCTGAACGAGAACATACCGTTCTGCCTGATAATAAAGCTGAAGTCGCGCTGTGCGCCTTTTTCCGCCAGGGTATTTACAAACAACTGGCGCATGCGCTGGATGCGCTCACGCATATCCGACAGCTCCTGCTCCCAGATCGTGCGCAGCGTGTCATTGCCCAGGATCGTGGCGACCACAGCTGCACCATGAGCCGGCGGGTTGGAGTAGTTGGAGCGGATAGTATATTTCACCTGGCTGAATGCGGCATCGGCTACACCGGCATCCGCCGCAACCAGCGTAATTGCACCCACGCGCTCATTGTAAAGACCAAAGTTTTTGGAGTAAGAGCTGGCGACGATCAGCTCCTGATGTGAGGCGGCAAAGATGCGCAGACCCTCAGCATCTTCCTCCAGACCGCGGGCAAAGCCCTGGTAGGCGAAGTCGAATAACGGCAGCCAGCCATTGGCCTGTGAGAGCTGCGCCAGCTGCTGCCACTGCTCCGCCGTCGGGTCAATCCCGGTCGGATTATGGCAGCAGCCGTGGAACAGCACCACATCACCCGGCTGAACCTGCTGCAGTGACGCGATCATCCCTTCAAAGTCCAGCGAATGGGTCTCTGCGTCGTAATAGTGATAGTCACACACTTCAAGACCGGCGGCGTGAAACACATTGTGATGATTAGGCCAGGTCGGATTGCTGATCCAGACCCGCTTCACCGCAGTCTGCGTGGCAAGAAAATCGGCTGCAACACGCAGTGCGCCTGTACCGCCTGGGGTCTGCGCGGTGCGCGCGCGGCTGGCGGTGATAAGTGGGCTCTGGTTACCGAACAGCAGGGCCTGCGTGCAGCGGGCGAAATCTGCCAGACCATCAATGCTGAGATAGTTTTTTGTGGTTTCGTTTTCCAGCAGGTATTGCTCAGCCTTTTTAACACTGGTCAGCACCGGGGTCTTGCCGGTTTCGTCTTTATAAACGCCGATACCCAGATTGATTTTTTCAGGGCGGTCATCGGCACGAAACAGATCGGCCAGCCCAAGAATAGGATCGGCGGGTGCAGCAGAGATCGATTCAAACATGTGTCAGGTCCATTAGCGTGAACTTTAGCAAGAGGGCTATCAGGTTAACGTCCGGCCAGATAAATGCCAACCGTTTGCGAGACAAATTCCTCTATTTTGCGGTGCGAATAGCGCGATGGGGAAATGAAGAGGTTCAGGCAGAGTAACAGAGCGGGAGGAAGCGCGATGCAGGGAAAGAGCAGCCATAAAAAAACGGGGCCAGAGCCCCGTTTTTCAACATGCTGAAGCAGGATTAGAACTGGTAAACGATACCAACACCAACCACGTCGTCTGTGTTCAGATTCAGGCGGTTGTTGTCATCCAGCTGGTTGATTTTGTAATCAACATAGGTAGACATGTTTTTGTTGAAGTAGTAAGTCGCGCCAACGTCGAAGTATTTAACCAGGTCAGCATCGCCCACGCCTTCGATATCTTTGCCTTTAGACTGTACATAGGCCAGAGATGGACGCAGACCGAAGTCAAACTGATACTGTGCAACCAGTTCGATGTTCTGAGCTTTGTTTGCAAAACCCCTAACAGAGAACGCGTTACCGTTAGCCAGAGTACCTGAAGTACTGATCGGCGTAGAGTTACGGGTTTCACCGTACATTGCGGCCAGGTAAACGTTATTTGCATCATACTTCAGAGCGGTTGCCCAGTTTTCAGCACGTTTACCCGCACCCTGACCGGTCACAGTGGTAACTGCCGCACCGCCGCCATTCGCTGCGCTAGGTGTGATAGTGGTCTGTGCGCCTGCTGCCTGCGCATCAGTACGGTCGCTGTTGCTATATGCCGCTGCGAAGCCTACACCGATTGGCGAAACGTAGCTGGTTGACACACCGTAGCCATCGCCATTAGAGCGACGCAGGCCGTCGGTACCGGTACGTTCGTTTTTACCCTGATACTGAACAGCGAAGTCCCAGCCATCAACCAGGCCGAAGAAGTTGGTGTTGCGGTAAGTCAGCAGACCGGTGCTACGACCGTTCATGAAGTTATCTGAGTATCCTGAATCACCACCGAACTCTGGCAGCATATCGGTCCAGCCGATTGCATCATAAACCACACCGTAGTTACGGCCGTAGTCGATTGAGCCCGCATCACCAAACTTCAGACCGGCAAAGCCCAGACGGGTTTTGTTGCCATTCTGTGCGTCAGAACCTTCAGAATTGTTTGCCTGAATGTTGTATTCCCACTGGCCGTAACCGGTCAGCTGGTCATTGATCTGTGTTTCGCCTTTGAAGCCGAAGCGAGCATAAGACTGGTCACCATCGTTGTCTGCATCGTCAGAGAAGTAGTGCAGGCCGACAGCTTTACCGTACAGGTCCAGTTTGTTGCCGTCTTTGTTATAGATTTCGGCAGCATTGGCTGCGCCGGCGGCTAACAGAGCAGGGATAACCACTGCAAGAATATTGCGCTTCATCATTATTCATTACCCTCATTGGAGTTATTTGTACACCTGCCACTGCCGTCAGGAAATCTTTACGGAACCCTGAACGAAGTTTGGTGTCTTCCTGTGTCTGCACGCATCTTTCCATCCCCCCCGCCGTAATTCTAGCGCGAAAATGCTACTAAACTCGTAATCTGGTTTCTAAAGGAAAATATGTATTACAAAATGTAAAAAATACGGAACTTTGTGAGACATCTCAAAATTTACAAAAATAAAAAAAGGCCGGCAGTGCCGACCTCTTTATATATATGAATTTCTTATATTTAATGCTGAATATCAGAAACTCGCGTTGCGTGGCGTACGCGGGAAGGGAATAACGTCCCTGACATTCTGTACGCCGGTGACATAGGCGATTAAACGTTCAAAGCCCAGACCGAAACCAGAATGTGGCACGGTACCGTAGCGACGCAGGTCACGATACCACCAGTAGTCTTCTTTATTCAGGCCCATCTCTTCCAGGCGCGCATCCAGTACATCCAGACGCTCTTCACGTTGCGAACCGCCGATGATTTCACCGATGCCTGGCGCCAGAACATCCATCGCCGCCACGGTTTTACCATCGTCGTTGAGGCGCATGTAGAACGCTTTGATCTCTTTCGGGTAGTTTTTCACTACCACCGGTGCTTTGAAGTGTTTCTCTGCCAGATAGCGTTCATGCTCAGAAGAGAGGTCGATGCCCCAGGAAACCGGGTTTTCAAAGCTCTGATCGCAGTTCATCAGGATCTCAACCGCATCGGTGTAGTCGACCTGCGCGAAATCGGTGGTGATAAAGCGCTGCAGACGTTCTACCGCATCTTTGTCTACGCGCTCTGCGAAGAAGGCCATATCATCGGCGCGCTCTTCCAGTACCGCGTTAAAGACATACTTCAGCATGGCCTCCGCCAGGTCAGCCGCATCATCCAGTGAAGCAAAGGCAATTTCCGGCTCCAGCATCCAGAATTCCGCCAGGTGACGGCTGGTGTTGGAGTTCTCCGCACGGAACGTCGGGCCAAAGGTGTAGATTTTCGACAGGGCGCTGGCGTAGGTCTCGCCATTCAGCTGACCCGATACGGTCAGGAACGCCTCTTTACCAAAGAAATCTTCGCTGAAGTCAACTTTGCCCTGGTCGTTACGCGGCAGGTTTTCCAGATCCAGCGTGGAAACACGGAACATTTCGCCGGCGCCTTCGGTATCGGAGGCGGTAATCAGCGGGGTAGAGACCCAGAAATAGCCGTTCTCATGGAAGAAGCGATGCAGCGCCTGCGCCAGCGTATGACGGACGCGGGCGACCGCACCAATCAGGTTGGTGCGGGGACGCAGGTGCGCCACTTCACGCAGATATTCGATGCTGTGGCGTTTCGCTGCCATTGGATAGCTATCGGGATCTTCGACCCAGCCCACCACTTCCAGGCCGGTCGCCTGAATTTCAAAAGCCTGGCCCTGACCTGGCGAGGCCACCACTTTACCGGTGACGATAACGGAACAGCCCGTGGTCAGACGCAGCACTTCATCCTGATAATTATTCAGAGAATTATTGACGACAGCCTGAACGGGATTAAAGCAGGAGCCATCATAGACGGCGATGAAGGAAAGACCGGCTTTTGAATCTCTTCGGGTACGCACCCAACCACGTACGGTGACTTCACTGTCAACCGCGACGCGACCGTGCAGTACATCCGCTACAGGCACTACGCTCATAAATATCTCTCTATATAGAAGAAGTGAGTAAAAAGTTGCCCCATCCGGGGTTTTGCTATGTTACTTGCGAGTCTTCAGGAAACAAGCAAAATTCAGGGGGAATGCGGATTTATTACAGCAGAGGCGGGGCGTATCAACGCCCCGATTAAGCGGGATTCAGCTCGCTTTTTTCACCAGAGGCAGATCAAAGGCTTTGCGCAGGGCGCGGACAAAGGCCTTGTCCTGGCAGATTGTTTTACCCGGGCTGTCGGAGAGTTTCGCGACCGGCTTGCCGTTGCACTGCACCAGTTTGATCACGATATTCAGCGGCGTCACGCCCGGAATGTCGCAGGTCAGGCGGGTCCCGATGCCAAAGACCACGTTAGTGCGCTGACCAAAATGACGATAGAGCGCCAGCGCTTTGTCGAGGTTCAGGTTGTCAGAAAAAACCAGGTTTTTGCTGAGGGGATCGATACCGAGTTTCTGATAGTGGGCAAGCGCTTTCTCTCCCCATTCGACCGGATCGCCCGAGTCGTGGCGCAGTCCCTGATAGCGACTGGCGAAGACAGGCCCGAAATCGCGCAGGAACGCATCCATTGCAATACAGTCCGTCAGGGCAATGCCCAGCTGGTCATCATACTCATCCAGCCAGGCCTGCAGCGCCGCACGCTGGCTGTTAGCCAGCACCGGGCTGATCTGCTGAAACGCCTGGAACCACTCATGCGCCTGGGTGCCCACCGGCGTCAGTGAGAGACGCCGGGCCAGATCATAGTTACTGGTGCCAATCAGCCATGGAAAATCCTGCTTCAGCGTAGAGACAATTGCCTCCTGCACATCCTGTGAATAGCGGCGACGGGTACCGAAATCCATCAGGCGGAAGCGTGACATATCAAGGTCAGCGACCTCCGTTTTAAAGGCGCTGAGTTTCTGGTGCAGATGGTCGACCGCCTGCTGGGTAGTAACCTGCGGCGTGCGATGACGGTGCACGATCTCGCTGATCAGCGCCAGTAACGGCACTTCCCACATAATCACTTCACGCCAGGGCCCCTGAATGCGGATATCCAGCATGCCGTGATGATTACGGACTTCAACCTGATGCGGGTTATAGCGAAACTGGCGCAGCCAGTGGAGATAGTCCTGACGGAAAAAGGGAAGATGAGACAACCATGTCGCTTCTTCATCAGAGAGCGCCAGATCCTGCATGGTAGCGATCGCGTCACGAATTTCGTCAGCGTAGAGACCCAGCTGTTCGTCGCCGCGGCAGCGAAACTCCGCCTTCACCGTGACGTCATGATAGCGGTGGAAAACGGCCTGCTGCATATGGAGCTTATAGGCGTCCGTATCCAGCAGCGAGGTCAGTATCGGGGAAGCATGTCCTGTCATGGCGCGTTTCAGCATCCTGTTCGGTGGCGCAGAGCCCGGTGTTGTACACAGTCATAAAGACGCAAAAGTATAATTCACTATCTGAAGCCGATCACAGCATATTTCAGTCGGTCGGGTCGAGGCCAATCTGTGCCTTTGTTAACAAACTGTAGCCATTTAATCATTCCGGTGTTTTGTGCGTGGCAAGCTTGTAGTAACCAGCTTAGACTTTGCCGGTAAACTTATAACAACGCGAGACGCAATATGACGCAACAGCCCCAAATCAAGTATCGCCACGACTATCGTGCGCCCGATTACACCATTACTGACATTGATTTAACCTTTGAGCTGGATGCGTCGACCACGCGGGTCACGGCCATCAGCCAGGTTAAACGACAGGGCGACAGCCAGGCAGAGCTGCGTCTGGACGGCGAAGATTTAACGCTGATTGCGCTGGAGGTCGACGGGCAGCCCTGGACCGCTTTCCGGGAAGAAGAGGGCGCGCTGATCGTCAGTCAGCTGCCGGACAGCTTCACCCTGAAAATCGTCAACGAAATTCATCCGGATCAGAACACCGCGCTGGAAGGACTCTATAAATCGGGCGAGGCGCTCTGCACCCAGTGTGAGGCAGAGGGCTTCCGTCATATTACCTGGTATCTCGATCGGCCGGATGTTCTGGCCCGCTTTACCACCACCATTTATGCCGACGGTGAACGCTATCCGTTCCTGCTCTCCAACGGTAACCGGATTGATAGCGGCCGCGATGATCAGGGGCGCAGCTGGGTAAAATGGGAAGATCCCTTCCCGAAACCCTGCTACCTGTTTGCGCTGGTGGCGGGCGACTTTGACGTCCTGCGCGACAGCTTCACCACGCGTTCAGGTCGTGATGTGGCCCTGGAGATTTTCGTCGATCGCGGCAATCTGGATCGTGCGGACTGGGCGATGACCTCACTGAAAAACAGTATGAAGTGGGATGAAGAGCGTTTCGGCCTGGAGTATGACCTCGACATCTTTATGATTGTGGCCGTTGACTTCTTCAATATGGGCGCGATGGAGAACAAAGGGCTGAACGTCTTCAACGCCAAATATGTGCTGGCGAAAGCGGAAACGGCGACGGATAAAGATTATCTGGGGATTGAAGCGGTCATCGGCCATGAATATTTCCATAACTGGACCGGTAATCGTGTGACCTGCCGCGACTGGTTCCAGCTCAGCCTGAAAGAGGGGCTGACGGTGTTCCGCGATCAGGAGTTCAGTTCCGATCTGGGTTCGCGCGCGGTAAACCGCATTGACAACGTGCGTATCGTGCGCGGTGCGCAGTTTGCCGAAGATGCCAGCCCGATGGCACACCCGATCCGCCCGGATCAGGTCATGGAGATGAATAACTTCTACACCCTGACGGTGTATGAGAAAGGATCGGAAGTGATCCGCATGATGCACACCCTGCTGGGCGAAGAGAACTTCCAGAAAGGCATGAAACTCTACTTTGATCGTCATGACGGCAGTGCCGCCACCTGTGACGACTTCGTGCAGGCGATGGAAGATGCCTCAAACGTTGATCTCTCGCAGTTCCGCCGCTGGTACAGCCAGTCGGGCACGCCTGTGCTGACGGTGCGCGATGATTATAATCCGGAGCTGGAGCAGTATACGCTGCACGTCACGCAGCACACCCCGGCGACTGCCGATCAGAAAGAGAAGCTGCCGCTGCATATTCCGCTGGATATCGAACTCTATGACGGCGAAGGCAAGGTGATCCCACTGCAGAACAATGGTCATCCGGTCTCTTCGGTGCTGAATGTCACCGAGGAGTTCCAGACCTTTATCTTCGACAATGTCTACTTCCAGCCGGTGCCGTCGCTGCTGCGTGAATTCTCTGCGCCGGTGAAGCTCGACTATAAATGGAGTGATGCGCAGCTGACCTTCCTGATGCGTCACGCCCGCAACGACTTCTCCCGCTGGGATGCGGCGCAGAGCCTGCTGGCAACCTATATCCGGCTGAACGTCGCCCGCTATCAGCAGGGCCAGCATCTGTCGCTGCCGCTGCATGTGGCCGACGCCTTCCGTGCGGTGCTGCTCGATACCGACAGCGACCCGGCGCTGACCGCGCTGATCCTGACGCTGCCGTCAGAGAATGAGATTGCCGAACTGTTTGATACCATCGATCCGCAGGCGATTGCGCTGGTGCGCGATGCGCTGCAGCGTACGCTGGCCCGCGAACTCGCCGATGAGTTCTTTGCCATCTACAACGCCAATCAGCAACCTGAATACCGCGTGGAACATCACGCGATCGGCAAGCGCAGCCTGAAAAATGTCTGCCTGACCTATCTTGCCTTCAGCGATGCGCAGCTGGCGGATAAGCTGGTGCAGACGCAGTATGAGCAGGCGACTAACATGACCGATGCGCTGGCGGCGCTTTCTGCCGCCGTGGCGGCCCAGCTGCCGTGTCGGGATACGCTGCTGGCGGCGTATGATGAGCGCTGGCATCAGGATGGTCTTGTGATGGATAAGTGGTTTGTGCTGCAGGCAACCAGTCCGGCCGCGAACGTGATGCGCAACGTGCATAACCTGCTGAACCACCGCTCTTTCTCCATGAGCAACCCGAACCGCGTTCGCTCGCTGATTGGTGCGTTTGCCTCCGCTAACCCGGCCGCGTTCCACGCTCCGGATGGCAGCGGCTATAAGTTCCTGGTCGAGATGCTCACCGATCTGAACAGCCGCAACCCGCAGGTCGCGGCGCGGATGGTGGAGCCGCTGATTCGTCTGAAACGGTACGACGAAGAGCGTCAGGCGCTGATGCGTCAGGCACTTGAGCAGCTACTGGAGCTGGATAACCTCTCGGGTGACCTCTACGAGAAAATCAGCCGCGCCCTGAACGCCTGATAGCAAAAGCAAAAAGGCGGAGCGTCCGGAACGATCTCCGCCTTTTTTTAGCGATGCTGCGCGTAACGTAACGGCTGAGGTTGTTCTGTGCGCTGCATCACCCGCTCCAGTACCTCCGCCTCCAGCTCGGCCAGCCGCGCCGATCCACGCCGCCGTGGACGTGGCAGATCGATCAGCAGGTCCAGCCCGATTTTACCCTCTTCGATCAACAGGACGCGATCCGCCATTATAACGGCTTCACTGACATCGTGCGTGACCAGCAGCACAGTAAAATGGTGCTGCTGCCACAGCGATGCTATCAGGTCCTGCATTTCAATGCGGGTGAGGGCATCCAGAGCGCCTAATGGTTCATCCAGCAGCAGCAGACCAGGCCGGTGGATTAATGCTCTGGCCAGGGCCACACGCTGTTTCTGGCCGCCGGAGAGGGCGGCGGGCCACTCCTCTGCCCGGTCCGCCAGTCCTACCGCCGACAGTGCCTCCCTCGCCGCGCTGCGCCATTCGCGCCCGCGCAGGCCAAGCCCGACGTTGTCGATCACCTTTTTCCACGGCAGCAGCCGTGCATCCTGAAACATCAGGCGGGTTTCATCACGCGCCGACGCCAGCGGCGCATTGCCCGCCAGCAGTTCACCGCGGGTGTTCTGCTCCAGTCCGGCCAGAAGACGCAGCAGGGTACTTTTACCACAACCACTGCGGCCCACCACGGCCACAAACTGACCCGCGGGGATATGCAGATCGATTTCGTTGAGAATGGTGCGATTGCCATAGCCTTTACTGACGCCGTTTATGCCAACCGGCGTGCCGCTGTTCAGGCGGGCTGGTGAAAAAGTCTGGCTCATGCGTTCTCCTCCTTCAGTTGATAAGCGGGATGCCAGCGCAGCCAGAGACGTTCCAGCAGCAGCGCGGCAACATCCGCCAGTTTGCCAAGCAGGGCGTACAGAATGATGGCGACCATCACCACGTCGGTCTGCAGAAACTCACGGGCGTTCATAGCCAGATAGCCGATCCCGGCGTTGGCTGAAATCGTCTCGGCAACAATCAGCGTCAGCCACATCAGCCCCAGCGCGAAACGCACCCCCACCATGATGTTCGGCAGCGCACCGGGCAGGATCACCTGGATAAACAGGCTCCAGCCGGAAAGCCCGTAGCTGCGTGCCATCTCCACCAGCCCGCGGTCGATATTACGGATGCCGTGATAGGTATTGAGGTAGACAGGGAACAGGGTGCCCAGCGCCACCAGAAAGATTTTTGCCGACTCATCAATGCCGAACCAGAGGATCACCAGTGGGATCAGAGCCAGATGCGGCACATTGCGCAGCATCTGTAACGAGGTATCCAGCAGGCGTTCACCGGTTCTGGAGGTGCCGGTTATCAACCCGAGCGCCAGACCGATGGAACCGCCGATGCTGAAACCGATCAATGCCCGCCAGCTGCTGATCGCCAGATGCTGCCAGAGTTCGCCGCTGGCGGTGAGTTGCCAGAAGGTGGTCACAATTTTCTCAGGCGCGGGCAGAATGCGGGTCGATAACCAGCCGGTTTGCGAGGCAATCTGCCACACCACGATCAGCAGCGTCGGCAGCAGCCACGGCACCAGCGTATCCGCAAGGCGTTTTCGGGTTCTGGCCATCATCCTCTCCTCAGCCGCGGGCGGCTTTTTTCTCAGGGGTAAAATCGTTGGCGACCGCTTCACCATGTGCCTGCACCACGCGCGGCTGAGGCACCAGCGGAACCTGCAGATCAAGATGCGGGAACAGCAGTTCGCCAACGCGATAAGCTTCTTCCAGATGCGGATAGCCGGAGAGAATAAAGGTTTCAATGCCCAGCGCTTCATACTCTTTAATACGGGCGGCGACGGTCGGACCATCGCCAACCAGTGCGGTTCCGGCACCGCTGCGCACCAGACCGACGCCAGCCCAGAGGTTAGGGCTGATTTCGAGCTTGTCGCGACGACCGCCATGCAGCGCAGCCATCCGGCGCTGGCCCACAGAGTCTGCCCGCTGGAACGCCGCCTGCGCCTTCGCGATCGTGGCATCATCGACATGGGCAATCAGCCGGTCGGCAGCCTGCCAGGCCTCTTCGGTGGTTTCCCGCACAATCACATGCAGCCGGATGCCAAAGCGTACTGTCCGACCCTGCGCAGCCGCTTTCGCGCGCACCTGATCAATCTTCTCTTTGACCAGAGCTGGAGGTTCACCCCAGGTGAGATAAACATCGACCTGTTCCGCCGCCAGCGCCTGCGCCGGTTCAGACGATCCGCCAAACCAGAGCGGCGGGCGAGGCTGCTGCACCGGTCTGAACATCAGGCGCGCACCACGCACCTTCACATGTTTGCCTTCGTAATCGACGGTTTCGCCTTCCAGCACCCGACGCCAGACGCGGGTAAATTCCGCTGATTCCGCATAACGTTCGCGGTGATCGAGGAACACGCCATCGCCCGCCAGCTCTTCGGGATCGCCGCCAGTGACCAGGTTGAACAACGCCCGACCGTTCGAGAGGCGATCCAGGGTCGCGGCCTGGCGTGCGGCCTGGGTCGGTGAAATCACGCCGGGACGAAGAGCCACCAGAAATCGCAGACGCTGTGTCACAGGGATTAGCGAGGCGGCAACCAGCCACGCATCTTCGCAGGAGCGACCGGTGGGGATCAGGACGCCACCAAAACCAAGACGGTCAGCGGCCTGGGCCACCTGTTGCAGATAGGCGTGGTCAACCGGACGGGCGCCTTCAGCGGTGCCAAGATAGTGACCGTCGCCATGGGTCGGCAGAAACCAGAAAACAGATACGCTCATTGTTGCTCCTTATTGCGTCAGGGTATGCGGTTGCCAGAGTCGATCCTGGATCGTCACTTTTACGGGCAACAGATGATTGGCATAGAAGAGGTCAGCGGTACGCTGCTGCGCCGCAGCGGTTTCGGCACTGACCGGCGAAATCCGGGTAGGTGGCCGGTGACTGAGGTAGCTGGCGATGACCGGTTCGGGCAGGCCCATCGCCTGTGCCAGCAGCGTGATGCTCTGCTGTGGCTGGCTGATGGTCAGCGCATCGGCCTCGCTGAAGGTGTTGAGCACCTTCTGAATAAACGCGCCATGCGCTTCGGCATAGCTGCGGGTCGCCAGATAGAAGGAGCCGGTCAGGTTAAGTGAACTGCCATCCGTCAGCAGGCGCGAATTGCCCTGCAGCAGCACTGAGGAGTAGTAGGGGTCCCAGATTGCCCAGGCATCCACGTTACCCTGCTGGAAGGCGGCACGTGCATCGGCAGGCGTCAGATAGACCGGCGTAATGTCTTTAATACTCAGGCCAGCCTGCTGCAGGGCGCGCAGCAGTAAATTGTGGGAGCTGGAGCCCTTCTGAAACGCCACTTTTTTCCCTTTCAGATCGGCGACCTGTTTCAGTGGACTGCTTTTGGGCACCAGGATCACTTCCGCTTTAGGTTTTGGCGGTTCCGCGCCCACATAGAGCAGATCCGCGCCCGCAGCCTGCGCAAACAGCGGCGGTAAATCGCCGGTGCTGCCGAGATCGATACTGTTGACGTTCAGCGCTTCCAGCATCTGCGGCCCCGCCGGGAACTCTATCCATTTAATCTGCGTATCGGGAAAACGTGTCTCCAGCAGATGGTGCGATTTCGCCAGCACCATGCTCACCGATCCCTTCTGATAGCCGATGCGAATCTCTGCCGGATCGGATTCGGCAGCCTTAACCTGAAGGCTGGTCAGTAGCAGTGATGCGACCAGCCATATTCCTGATCTTAGTTTCATAACGCTTCCTTATACCGCCTGCGCGACGGGGTGGTGGTGGCGCGTCAGTGCCAGCCAGAAAGCGGCAACGGCTTCATCCAGACGCTGAGACAGAGCGTCCTGCAGTTCCGGCTGACGGTCATAGTGATTAATCTGGTGGTCCCCGGCGTAGACGCCATGCAGGATCTCCTGTGCCTTTAAGGCGTTCAGTACCGGCTTCAGGGCATAGTCCATTGCCAGCAGATGACCCGCACTGCCGCCGCTGGCCAGCGGTAACACCACTTTATGTTCCAGGGCGCGCTCAGGCAGCAGGTCAAGCAGCGTCTTCAGTGCGCCTGAAAATGAGGCTTTGTAGATCGGGGTCGCGACGATCAGGCCATCTGCCGACGCCAGATCTTCACGCAGTGCCAGCAGCGCAGGCGCATCGAACCGTGCATTAATCAGATCGTCTGGCTGGAAGTTGTGAATATTCCAGGGAATGACTTCAACCCCACGGGCCTCAAGCTTGTGCTGACAGATTGTCAACAGTGAGGTTGAGCGGGAGGGGAAGCGTGGGCTGCCTGCCAGCGTAATGACGCGCATGATCACTCCTTATAATTAAAAGTTATTAATTTTCGAATATTGAGAACTAATGTCCTCATACTGTCAGAACCGGGGAATGGGCTTAAATGATTTATCCGGCAAAGCAAGGGCGAAATCTGCAAATAGATGCGGCAACAGCTGCAAGTCAGTCTGCGCTTCCGATTATTCTTAAATCGGGCACAGACAGGTGAAAGATTCATTAAAAGAAATGATATAAGAAGGGCAGAATCAGCCGCTGGCGAAAAAAACGCGTTTTCGTCTGATTGCTTAATGTTTTATTTTGGGGTCAGAAAAAAATTAAAACGAAGCGGCAGAGAAAACAGGCCGGTTAAGTAGCCAGAAATCAGCGTCGGTGTGAAGAGAGCGGCAGAATATTAAGATAAATCGCAGATCGCATAGTGTAATAAAAATGAAGGAATGGTGTTTTTTTTCACTCTTTCAGATATTCGTTTACGCTTTTCGCCACCTGGTTACATCTGCCTGGTCAGGCTATTTTAAATCGAACCTCAACGCTTTTAACATCATTATGCGTTATAGATGCACTTTGGTTAACAGTGATATGCGCAAGAGGGATTGAGAGATTTTTTTACGACTGGTCTTTTTTTGGATAACCGGTTTAAGATAATCAGGCTCAACTCCGTCAATCATAATAACAGAGCCCTACTCTTTTCGACGTTTCGCCCTGGGTCAGGTCCTGCATCTGGCAGGTGAATCGTATTGTTATTTTCTAACAGCAGAGAATTGCACATGTCTGACATCCTGTTATCCGTTATTATTCCCACTTACAATGTTGAGAAATATATTGTTGAGTGCGTGGATTCTTTATTACGCCAGGTTAAATCGCCCAATGAAATCCTCATTGTGAATGATGGTTCAACCGACAGAACGCTGGCTTTGCTTGAACAGAATTATGCACATCTGCCGCAGGTGAAAATAATTACAACGGAAAACGCCGGTGCCGGTCACGCCCGGGATGTGGGGATTGAGGCGGCTCGCGGCCAGTTCCTGTTCTTCTGCGACCCGGATGATGTGGTGACGGATGGACTGGTCACTGAACTGGCGATTGTCGCGGAAAAGCATCCGGAAACGGACCTGTTCTGCTTTAACTCTTCTGTCTACCGCGATGGTCAGATCGATGTCACCTCGCCAAAAGTGCGTCACGACATCTTTGGACAGCAAAAGCCGCAGGAGGTCCTGTTACACCTGCTGCGAAATGGCCGATATACCTCGGCCGCCTGGAGTTATATCGTCAGCAGACGGGTTGTTGAGCAACACAAATTGCGGTTCGTGAAACGCGTTCATGAAGATCATAACTTTACCCTCTCTGCGTTTATCAAAAGTCAGCAGGCCTGGGTCAGCCGCCACGTCTATTATAAACAGCGCATTCGTCACGGTTCACTGACCAACAGTACCAAGAGTAACGAGTTTTTTTATCAGCGCTACGATGCCTTTATGCATGCCTGGAATACCTTAACCGGTTCGCAGGTCAAATCTGCGTGGCGCAGTCAGCTGGAAAAAGCCTATTTAGTGCACTCGTTTCGCCTGATGATCTATTTATCGCTCTATAACGGTACGCCGGTCCCGGAATATGTGATTAATGCCATCCGCTTTATGGGTCAGAATGTGAAAACAGAGAATTTCAAAGAGTGGCTACTGTTCAACCGGCCTGAACTGTTTATTACGCTGCAGCACTACAAGGTTAAAAAAGAGCTGAAGCGCGCCGCCTGAATCTGAAAATTAGCCTGATTCTGAAAAGTGTGAAGCAATATTGTTTATGCCTTTGCGAAATGAGAAGGTGAGACATGCAATGTGTATAAGGTTGTTGCGTCATGGCAAAAGTTCTTGATAAAAGTCTGGTAATTAATATTTTCTCGCTGCTGGCATATCGCGGTGCGTCGTTCCTGTTTCCGCTGGCTACGCTGCCTTATCTGGCCCGTGTTCTGGGGGTAGAGCAGATGGGTACGCTGGCGCTGGCTATCGCCTGCGTCCTCTATTGCAGTACCATTTCAGACTGGGGGTTCAATGTCTTTACGACCAAAGATATTGCTCACCATCGTGATGACAAAGAGCGTGTCAGTCAGCTCTTCTGGTCAACGTTTAATGCCAAGCTGATGCTGCTGGTGCTCACCAGCGGCACATTACTGACGGCGACCTGGTTCAATCCTGCCTGGCATCCGCTGTTCTTTATCATCCTGGCGAACTGCACCACGCTGATTGGTTCACTTTTCTCCTTCGGCTGGCTGATGCAGGGTTTTGAGAAGCTGGGCAAGACAGCAATGATCGCCACTTTTGGTAACTTCTGCGCGATTCCACTGACCTTTCTGCTGGTGAAGTCCCCGCAGGATACCTGGCTGGCCGCCCTGATACCGGGCACGGTCTCGATCATCAGCGCAGCGATTACCCTGAAGTTCGTGCTGGAGATGAAGGTCATTGGCCGTTATCGCTTTGAACCGCGTGAAATCAAACAGCGCATCACCGACAGCCTGGATGTGTTTATCGCGATTGCTGGTGCTAACCTGTTTAACAGCGTCAACGTGGTGATTCTTGCATCCTTTACGTCGACCTACATGGTCGGGATCTACAATGGTGCAGATCGCCTGCGCAAAGCGGCGAACTCCGTACCTGAGCAAATTGGCAGCGCCTTTTTCCCGCGTGTCAGTCATCTTTTTGGCCGGGATAAACGTGCCGCGATAGCGGCGACGCGCAAAAGTCTGCTGCTCTCATTTGGGCTGAGTCTGTCGATCGTTATCTTTACCTGGGCTTTTGCCGATCTCGTCGTTTCTATTCTGCTGGGTAAAGACTTTATTCCGTCGGCAGATGTGCTGCGCGTCTTTGTGCTCTGCTTCCTGTTCGGTAACGTCGCTTATCCGGCTGGCTTACAGATCCTGATCCCGCATGGGCTGGCTCGCCAGCGTATGTGGGTCATGATGGCCGCAGGCGTAATCAACGTGCCGCTATGCTGTTTCCTGGCGTGGAAGTTCGGGGCGATCGGTGCGGCATGGTCGATGGTCGGCGCGGAAGCCTTTGTCTGCTTTGGTATCTTTGCCATCATGCATCGTCACGGCATCCTGCGGGAATATCTGTTTCCCTCTGAGGTAAAAAGCCAGCCGGTAAACGATTCCGCCGCGTGAGATCAACGTAATTTACGTTAAGTTTCACGCTCCCCGCCGTTCGATTTACTTTTGCGCCAGAGCACTTTACCATTCTGGCGCACAATTTCCCGTGCACCGACTTTAACGATTGCTTCCGTCTTTCAGGAGAGTGCATGTTTTATCCTATTGTCCGACCGGCGCTGTTCAGACTCGACCCCGAGCGCGCGCACGAACTTACCTTTCAGCAACTGCGCTTCATGAACGGCACGCCGCTGGATCTCTTCTACCGCCAGAATCTTCCGTCGCGCCCCGTCACCTGTATGGGTCTGACCTTTAAAAATGCGCTTGGCCTGGCTGCGGGTCTGGATAAGAATGCCGAATGCATTGATGCCTTTGCGGCGATGGGCTTTGGTTTTGTTGAAGTCGGCACCGTTACGCCACGCGCGCAGGCGGGAAATGACAAGCCACGAATGTTTCGGCTGGTCGAAGCGGGCGGCATTATCAACCGGATGGGGTTTAATAATCTCGGCGTCGATCATCTGGTCGAAAATGTGAAGAAAGCGCGTTTTGACGGCGTGCTGGGTATCAATATTGGCAAAAATAAAGACACGCCGGTCGAGCAGGGAAAAGAGGATTACCTGATCTGTATGGAGAAGGTCTATGCCCACGCCGGTTATATCGCCATCAATATCTCCTCGCCCAACACGCCAGGCCTGCGTTCGCTGCAATATGGCGAGGCACTCGACGATCTGCTCGCATCCATTAAAAAGAAACAAAAAGAGCTGGAGCAGCGTCATCTTAAATATGTGCCGGTGGCCGTAAAAATTGCGCCCGATCTTTCGGAAGAGGAGTTAATTCAGGTGGCGGACAGCTTAGTCCGTCATCAGATCGACGGCGTGATTGCCTGTAACACCACGCTGGACCGTTCGCTGGTGAGCGGTCTCAGATATGCGCAGGAAGAGGGGGGGCTGAGCGGACGGCCAGTCCAGTCGCGCAGCACCGCGGTCATTCAGCGCCTCTCGCAGGAACTGCAGGGCCGTCTGCCGATTATCGGCGTGGGAGGTATTGACTCGCTGACCGCCGCGCGGGAAAAAATTGCCGCAGGCGCAACGCTGGTTCAGGTTTATTCAGGCTTTATTTATCAGGGGCCAGGATTAATTAAAGACATCGTGACTCATCTCTAAGACAATTCTCACAATGACCGGCCAGGGGGTTTATTTCTCCCCCTGGCTCGTTTATATTTTGTCCTGCTGCACGCTTTTTCAGCTTTTTCCTTATATTTCTTTTTCGCTGAATTCTGCGCGATGTCTGGCGCAGCCGTAAATACAGGGCACAGGATGAACATTAAACCCGACGATAACTGGCGCTGGTATTATGACAGTGGTCACGACCGAATGATGCTCGATCTGGCTGACGGAATGCTTTTTCGTTCCCGTTATTCCCGCAAGATGCTGACGCCGGATGCTTTCAGTGACACCGGTTTTTGTGTTGATGATGCCGCCCTCTACTACACCTTTGACGAAACCTGCCGGCAGTGCAGACTCAGTGGCAGCCATCGTGCAGAGCTGGTGCTGAATGCGCTGGTCGCCGCCCGCTTCCTGAAACCGCTGATGCCAAAAAGCTGGCACTTTGCCGCGTACGCTCCGGCAATGCAGCCGTGTGCCGGTGAAATGGTGCAGGTCACGCTGGCCGACGAGGGCGAGCAGGTCCGTTTGCTGGTGGTGGAAAGCGGCAATAACGCCGCGCTCTGTCTGCTGGCGCAGCCAGGGTTAACGCTGGCGGGAAAAAACATGGTGCTCGGCGATGCCATTAAGGTAATGAACGATCGCCTGCAGCCCTGGTATGAGGATGCCGCGCCGCGCTACGCCCGGGCGGTCTGATTATCGCAGTTCGATGTCGCCCGCCGGAATGCAGCTACAGCTCAGCAGCGTGCCATCCGGACGCACGACGCCCTGTTTTAATGCTTTCACTTCACCTGCCTCAAGATTCAGCCGGCAACTGCCGCAGATTCCCGCCCGACAGGAGTAGGGGATGCGGAAGCCCTGCATTTCCAGCTGATCCAGCAGCACCTGCTGATTATCGCCGGTAAACGACTGCCCCTGAAAGGTGATGGTCACGGCGTGAAGTGCCTGACGTTCGGGTTGTAACTTTTCCACCACATCGCCCGCGCCGTATGCGCGCGGCGCGCAGCGTTTCAGGATCTGCATTTTATCACCGGCACGTACCACACCGCTGTTACGTGCCACCAGGTTAAGACCAAAATCGATATCACCGCTGCCATCCTGAGCGGTACGAAACGTCTGCAGCGTCGCCAGCGGATAACTGTCAGGATGTTTGCGTCCACTTTCAGGACTCACTGTTGTCAGCACACAGCGGCTGCAGGGTTTCGTTACCTCAAAGACCACGTCGCCAATCTGTATCTCCGCCCAGCTGTCTTCGTCCCAGGCGGGCGCGCCGCTGACGACCAGATTCGGCCGGAACTGCTCAATGCGCACGCTGGCCGGACAGCGCTGCTGCAGATCGTGCAGCGAGGCGTTGTTGACCAGCAAAAACGGGAAGCCATCGGCGAAGCTGAGCGGAATATGTTCCCAGGCTTTTACCCGGCGGGTAGGTTGCGGGCCGATCCAGCGCAGCTCGACTGCGCGTGGAAAGAACTGACTCAGCCACTGATTAATCGCCGCCGGGGCGATGCGCGCGGTAAAACGGTTACCCCAGACTTCAGTAGGCTGCGCCTGATCGGCAAAATCGCTGAAGCGGATGAGAGCGTGACTGCCATCGGGAGCGGTCAGCGACAGGCCATCCGGTAACAGTGCGGGCGTAAAGCGCACCATCTCCGGATACTGTCGCGCAGTAATAAAGGTGCCGTCGGTTTCTGTCACCATAAACAACCGATCAAAGGCCAGCCCGCTGTCAGAGACCTGTGCATGCGACAGTGCCAGCCCCCGCATCGATTTTACCGGGTGAATGAATAAGCGGGAAAGCGTGATCATGGTGTTCTCCTTGAAACCCGACGCGCAACACAAAAGAAGCTAACTTTATGACATAGGTCTCCGATTCGCTATAATGCGCGACAATTTTCTCAAGAGTTAAAAAGTGACGATATGAATTCTCTGTTTGCCAGCACGGCGCGTGGGCTCGAAGAGCTGTTAAAAAGTGAGCTGGACGCGCTGGGCGCGCAGGATTTGCACGTGGTGCAGGGCGGCGTTCACTACGAAGCCGACGATCGCGTCATGTACCAGAGCCTGATGTGGAGCCGTTTAGCATCACGCATCCTGTTGCCGCTGGGAGAGTTCGGCGTCTACAGCGATCTCGATCTCTATCTGGGTGTGCAGAGCGTGGACTGGCCAGCCCTGTTCAGCAATGACAAAACCTTTGTCGTGCATTTCAGTGGCACCAACGAATCTATCCGTAACAGCCAGTTTGGTGCGCTGAAAGTAAAAGATGCGATTGTGGACAGCTTTACCCGTCAGAATCTTGAACGACCCGACGTCGACCGCGAGCAGGCTGATATCCGTATCAATGTCTGGCTGAACGGTGACCGCGCCAGCCTCGCGCTGGATCTTAGCGGCAGCTCACTGCATCAGCGTGGCTATCGTCAGCAGACCGGCCAGGCGCCGCTGAAAGAGAACCTGGCGGCGGCGATTGTCCTGCGTTCCGGCTGGGAACCTTCCACGCCGCTGATCGACCCGATGTGTGGTTCGGGTACGCTGCTGATTGAAGCCGCGCTGATCGCCAGCGATCGCGCACCGGGCCTGCTGCGCAAACACTGGGGCTTCACCGCCTGGAACCGCTTCGATGCGGCGCTGTGGCAGGCGGTCAAAACCGAGGCGCAGAGCCGTGCGCGGGCTGGTACCGCCGCCACCCAGGCGCGCTTCTTCGGCTATGACAATAATGGCCGAGTGCTGGAGTGGGCGCAGGCGAACGCCCGCCGTGCCGGCGTCTTTGACCTGTTCACGTTCGCGCAGCAGGATCTGCTGAAGCTGACCAATCCGGTCGATGCCTCCGTTCACGGCACGGTGCTGAGCAACCCGCCTTACGGTGAACGTCTGGAAAGCGAGCCTGCTCTGATAGCCCTGCATAGCCAGCTCGGACGTCTGATGAAGCAGCACTTCGGCGGCTGGAATCTCTCCCTGTTCAGCGCCTCACCAGAGCTGCTGAGCTGCCTGCAACTGCGTGCCGACCGCCAGTTTAAAGCGAAAAACGGCCCGCTGGATTGCGTGCAGAAAAATTATCAGCTGGCGGTTAACAGCAGCGAGAATGCCGGACAAATTGCGGAAGACTACGCTAACCGTCTGCGTAAAAATGTTAAGAAGCTGGAGAAGTGGGCGCGACAGGAAGGCATTGATTGTTACCGTATTTACGATGCCGATCTGCCAGACTACAACGTTGCGGTTGACCGCTATGCGGACTGGGTGGTAATTCAGGAGTACGCGCCACCGAAAACCATCGACCCCAATAAAGCGCGTCAGCGTCTGTTCGACGTGATCAGCGCGACGCTGAGCGTGCTGCAGCTGCCTGCCGATCGTCTGATTATGAAAACGCGCGAACGTCAGAAAGGCAAAGCGCAGTATCAGAAGCTCAACGAGAAAGGCGACTACTTTGAAGTTAAAGAGTTTAATGCGCGCTTCTGGGTGAACCTGACCGATTATCTCGACACCGGTCTGTTCCTCGATCATCGCATCGCCCGTAAAATGCTCGGTCAGATGAGCAAGGGCAAAGATTTCCTCAACCTGTTTGCCTACACCGGCTCCGCCAGCGTGCACGCTGGTCTGGGTGGTGCGCGGTCGACCACTACCGTCGATATGTCGCGAACCTATCTGGAGTGGGCGGAGCGCAACCTGCGCCTCAATGGCCTGACCGGGCGTCAGCACCGTCTGATGCAGGCAGACTGTCTGAGCTGGCTGAACGAAAGTGACGAGAACTTTGACCTGATCTTTATTGATCCGCCAACCTTCTCCAACTCAAAACGTATGGAAGAGAGCTTCGACGTCCAGCGCGATCATCTCATGCTGATGCGTAACCTGAAGCGTCTGCTGCGTCGCGGCGGCACCATCATGTTCTCCAACAACAAACGCGGTTTTAAAATGGACATGGATGGCCTGAAAGCTCTGGGCCTGCAGGCGCAGGATATTACCCAGAAAACACAGTCGCAGGACTTCGCACGTAACCGTCAGATTCACAACTGCTGGCTCATCACCCATGCCGGTAAGGAATAAGATTACATGTCATTAATCAGTATACACGGTGCCTATCTCTCGTTCAGCGATGCGCCGCTGTTAGACAACACCGAACTGCATATCGAAGAGAACGAGCGCGTCTGTCTGGTAGGCCGTAACGGTGCGGGAAAATCCACGCTGATGAAAATCATCAATGGCGAACAGCCGCTGGATGATGGCCGCATTATTTATGAAACCGATCTGGTGGTGGCGCGTCTGCAGCAGGATCCGCCGCGCAATATTACCGGTTCGGTCTATGACTTCGTGGCCGAGGGCGTGGAAGAGCAGGCTGAGCATCTTAAAGCCTATCACGCCATTTCCCATGTGGTAATGGAAGATCCCAGCGATAAAAATCTCAATGAGATGGCGCGCCTGCAGAGCATTCTCGACCATCATAATCTGTGGCAGCTGGAGAGCCGCATCAACGATGTGCTGGAGCAGATTGGCCTGAAGCCCGATACTGAGCTGTCGTCGCTCTCTGGCGGCTGGCTGCGTAAAGCGGCGCTGGGCCGGGCGCTGGTGAGTAACCCGCGCGTCCTGATGCTGGATGAACCGACTAACCACCTGGATATCGAAACCATCAACTGGCTGGAGACCTTCCTGAAGAGCTTCAGCGGCAGCATCGTCTTTATTTCGCATGACCGTTCATTCATTCGCAATATGGCGACGCGCATTGTTGATCTCGACCGTGGCAAGCTGGTCTCGTGGCCGGGTAATTACGACCTCTATCTGGAAGGCAAAGAGGAAGCGCTGCGCGTTGAAGAGATGCAGAACGCGGAGTTTGACCGCAAGCTGGCGCAGGAAGAGGTCTGGATCCGTCAGGGCATCAAAGCGCGCCGTACCCGTAATGAAGGTCGGGTGCGTGCGCTGAAAGCGTTGCGTCGTGAGCACTCCGAACGTCGCGAAGTGATGGGTAAAGCCAACATGCAGGTGGGTGAAGCCTCCCGCTCCGGTAAGATCGTCTTTGAACTGGAAAATGTCGACTACGCGGTAGAGGGTAAAACGCTGGTGAAGGATTTCTCTGCGCAGGTGCTGCGTGGCGACAAGATAGCGTTGATCGGTCCTAACGGCTGCGGTAAAACCACGCTGCTGCGACTGATGCTGCAGCAGCTGAAAGCCGATCATGGACGCGTGCACGCCGGCACCAAACTGGAAGTGGCCTACTTCGACCAGCATCGCGCCGAACTGGACCCGGATCGCACCGTGATGGACAACCTGGCAGAAGGCAAGCAGGAGGTCATGGTCAACGGTAAGCCGCGCCACGTGCTGGGCTATCTGCAGGACTTCCTGTTCCATCCCAAGCGTGCCATGACGCCGGTGCGTGCTCTTTCGGGCGGCGAGCGTAACCGCCTGCTGCTGGCGCGTCTGTTCCTGCGTCCCAGCAACCTGATGATTCTGGATGAACCGACCAACGACCTTGACGTTGAAACGCTGGAGCTGCTGGAAGAGCTGATCGCCGGCTATCAGGGCACTGTGTTGCTGGTCAGCCACGACCGTCAGTTTGTCGATAACACGGTCACCGAGTGCTGGATTTTCGAAGGCAACGGTGAGATCGGCACCTTCGTTGGCGGCTATCACGATGCGCAGCAGCAGCGCGCCGCTTACCAGCAGCACCGCACTGTGGCACCGGCTAAAGCCGCTGCATCCTCCGCTAAGCCCGCTGCTGAAAAAAGTGAAGTTAAGCGTAGCGCGAATAAACTCAGCTACAATCTGACGCGTGAGTTGGAACAGTTGCCGCAAAAACTGGAGCAGCTGGAAGCCCGCATCGGTGAACTGCAGACGAAAATGAGTCATCCGGACTTCTTCAGTCAGGCACACGATCAGACACAACCAGTGCTGGATGAGCTGGCTCAGACCGAGCAGGAGCTGGAAACCGCTTTTGCACGCTGGGAAGAGCTGGAATCGCTGAAAAACGGCGCGTAAGGCGGGGTGAACGGATGTGTTCAGCAGTGAAAAATAACGCGTGGATGCTCTGTCCACAGTGCGATTTAATGATTAAGCTGCCGGATATTCCCGTCGGCAGCCGTGCCTCATGCCCGCGCTGCCACACCACGCTGACGGCCAGCTGGCACGAACCGCGTAAACGGCCCACGGGCTATGCGCTGGCGGCGCTGTTTATGCTGCTGCTGGCGAATCTGTTTCCTTTTATCTCCATGAAAGTGGCGGGCCTGACCAGTCAGATTACGCTGGCGCAGATCCCCAAAGTCATGGTGTCAGAGGATTACAGTAGCCTGGCGACGCTTTTCCTGCTGTTTGTGCAGGCGGTACCGGCCTTTTGCATGATCACCATTATCCTGCTGGTTAACCCGATTCCGCTGCCTGTCTCCCTCAGGGTCGGGCTGGCACGCATTCTGTTCCGGTTGCGAAACTGGGGCATGGCAGAAATTTTTATGGCTGGCGTGCTGGTCAGTTTCGTCAAGCTGATGGCCTACGGCGAGATCGGCCTGGAAACCAGTTTCTGGCCCTGGGTGCTGTTCTGCCTGCTGCAGCTGCGGGCTTTCCAGTGCGTTGACCGCCGCGAGTTGTGGGACAGGCTTTTACCTCAGCCCGCCTTGCCCCATCTGCCTGAAGCGGGCATCAGCGGACTGGAGCAGGGGCTGCGCTCCTGTCCCTGCTGTACGGCTATCCAGCCCGCTGAAGCGCCTGTCTGTACGCGCTGCGGCGTCACTGCTCAGGCGCGCCGCAAGCATAGTCTGCAGTGGACGCTGGCGCTGCTGATGACATCCGTCTTGATCTATATCCCGGCGAACCTGATGCCGATCATGGTGACGGAAACGCTCGGCACCGCCTATCCTTCCAATATTATGGCGGGCGTCATTCTGCTATGGGGGGAGGGCTCCTATCCGGTGGCGCTGGTCATCTTTATTGCCAGCATCATGGTGCCCTCACTAAAAATGGTGGCGATCGGCTGGCTCTGCTGGGATGCCAGTGGGCGAGGCCGGCGCGACAGTCACAGAATGCACAAAATTTATGAGGTGGTGGAGTTTGTTGGCCGCTGGTCGATGATCGACGTGTTTGTGATTGCCGTGCTCTCTGCGCTGGTGCGTATGGGGCAGTTAATGAATGTGTATCCCGCGTGGGGAGCGGTGCTGTTTGCGATGGTCGTGATAATCACTATGATCGCGGCCATGACCTTTGACCCGCGATTGCTCTGGGATCGTGTACGCGAAAATAACAGGAAGGAGTCGCGCCTTGACGGAAACTAATCACGGCCATGCAAAGGTGGAGCAGATCAAACGCTGGTCTCCAGTCTGGATTGTCCCCATCGTTACCTTATTAATCGGCGGATGGATCCTCTTCTATCATTTCAGCCATCAGGGCCCGGAAGTGACCTTAATCACTGAAAACGCTGAGGGCATCGTAGCCGGCAAAACTACGATCAAAAGCCGCAGTGTGGATGTGGGTGTGGTGGAAAGCGCGGTGTTAAGCGACGACCTTCACCATGTGGAAATTAAAGCGCGCCTGAATGCGGGCATGGAAAAACTGCTGCACAGCGACAGCGTTTTCTGGGTAGTCAAACCGCAGGTGGGGCGTGAAGGCATCAGCGGTCTGGGTACGCTGTTGTCAGGTGCCTATATCGAACTTCAGCCAGGCACTAAAGCGCAGGCACCGGAGCAGTTTAAACTGCTGGATTCGCCGCCGTTAGCGCCACCGGATGCCAAAGGGATCCGCATCGTGCTCGACAGCAAAAAAGCCGGTCAGCTCAATCCGGGTGACCCGGTACTCTTCCGCGGCTATCGCGTCGGCACGGTTGAAACCAGCGTTTTCGACACCGATAAACGCATGATGACTTATCAGCTGTTTGTTGCGGCGCCTTACGATCGACTGATTACCACCAATGTGCGTTTCTGGAAGGACAGCGGTATCGCTGTGGATATGTCCGCTTCCGGCATGCGGGTAGAGATGGGCTCGCTGACGACGCTGTTCAGCGGCGGCGTCAGTTTTGACGTACCGGATGGCTGGGAACTGGGTGAGCCTGCGCAGAATAAGTCAGATTATCATCTCTTTGACGATCAGCGCAGCATCCAGGAATCGCTTTATACCAACCATGTCGACTACGTGATGTTCTTCTCGGACTCCATCCGTGGCCTGCAGGCCGGCGCACCGGTTGAGTTCCGCGGCATTCGTCTGGGTACGGTCGCAGAGGCACCGCTGAGAAAGGCGGGGCTGGACCAGGCGCTGAACAACGACTATCGCGTACCGGTGCTGATCCGTATTGAGCCGGATCGCTTTATCAACCGGCTGGGTGAGAATTTCAATCTGCAACAGCATCTGCAGGATGGTAAGAAGCGTGGCCTGCGCGGCACGCTGAAAACCGGTAACCTGCTCTCGGGTGCGCTCTATGTCGACCTTGACTTCTATGATAATGCACCAGCCTATAAAGGGCCGCAGAAAGTGTCAGGCTATGAGGTGATCCCAACGGTCAGCGGTGGCCTGAGCCAGATTCAGCAGAAACTGATGGCGGCGCTGGATAAGATCAACAGCCTGCCGCTGAACGGCATGGTCAATGAAGCGACGGGTACGCTGAAAGAGAGCCAGAAAACGATGCGCGATCTGCAGCGCACCATCGACAACATCAATAAAGTGACCGGCAGCCCGGCCATGAAAACGTTGCCTGACGATCTGCAGCAGACGCTGCGTGAACTGAATCGCAGCATGAAAGGTCTGCAACCCGGCTCACCGGCTTACACTAAGCTGGTCGGCGATATGCAGCGACTGGATCAGGTACTGCGTGAGCTGCAGCCGGTATTGAGAACGCTTAACACCAAGAGCAACGCGCTGGTATTCGAGGCGAAACCGGGACAGGATCCCCAGCCGAAGAGGGCAAAACAGTGAAGAAAGGATTGATACTTTCTGCGGCGCTGGTGTTGAGCGCGTGCAGCAGCAGCGTTAAAGATACCTGGTATCAGCTGCCCTCCGGGGCGGCCTCCATGCAGGTCAGCAGCAGTCAGCTGACCGAAGCCGAGCCGATGCTGTGGGTGCAGCAGGTGACGGTGCCGGACTACCTGGCCGGTAACGGCCTGGTTTATCAGACCAGCGACGTTAAATATGTCATCGCCGCCAACAATCTCTGGGCCAGCCCGCTCGACCAGCAGCTCCAGCAGACGCTGATTACTAACCTCAGTAAGGCGCTGCCGGGCCGGCTGGTGGCAGGGTCGCCATTAGGTGCGCAACACGACACGCTGAACGTGACCGTGACCGGTTTCCAGGGACGCTACGATGGCAAAGCGATTGTCAGCGGCGAATGGACGCTGGAACATCAGGGCAGGCTGACCAAACAGGCCTTTAACGTGGTACTGCCGCAGACCGAAGATGGCTATGACGCAATGGTCAGAACACTGGCCGTCGGCTGGCAGCAGACGGCACAGAAAATTGCCAACAGTGTGGCTGCGTTAAATTAAGATTAATGTGAATAAATAAGCTAAGCCCCTGAGCGATGGTCGCGATTTAACGACCAGGCTCAGGGGCTTTTTTATTAGCTTAATCAGAAGGATACTGCTGTCGGTCACATCACAATCTGCCAATAATTTTACCGAATAAGGTCACATTTATGACAGGTGGATGAAGATTGGGCATTGATCTTTGCGTGCGCAGGGGGTAGAACATAAAGGTGGTTGAACATTAATTCACCACTTTTCTTTCCACCAGATTCCACAGACCTTACATGAGGGACACGGAGTATGAAGAGACAGAAACGAGACCGCCTCGAACGCGCCCATTCACGTGGTTATCAGGCAGGCATTACTGGACGCTCAAAAGAGATGTGTCCGTATCAGTTGATTGACGCTAAGTCTCACTGGTTGGGAGGTTGGCGACAGGCCATGGAGGACAGGTCGGTCGCTGCATAACCGGCTGTCACTGAAAAGGGAAATAACCTCCGCCATGCGCGGAGGTTTTTGTTTCCGGGGAAACGCTTAGAAAGCCGATGCGTCTTTGAACAGGCCGACTTTAAGATCGCTGGCGGTGTAGATCAGATTGCCGTCAACCAGTACTTCGCCATCTGCCACGCCCATCACCAGTTTACGGTTGATAACGCGTTTGAAGTGAATGCGATAGGTGACTTTCTTCGCATCCGGCAGAACCTGACCGGTGAATTTTACTTCGCCCACGCCCAGCGCACGGCCTTTACCTTCGCCGCCCAGCCAGCCAAGATAGAAACCGACCAGCTGCCACATTGCATCCAGGCCCAGACAGCCTGGCATCACCGGGTCGCCGATAAAGTGGCAGCCGAAGAACCAGAGATCAGGATTGATATCCAGCTCCGCTTCAACAAAGCCTTTGTCATATTTGCCGCCGTCTTCGGTCATTTTGACCACGCGGTCCATCATCAGCATGTTGCCAGATGGAAGCGGCGGACCATTTTCGCCAAACAGTTCACCACGACCTGACAGGATCAGATCTTCTTTGGTATAGGATTCGCGTTTATCTACCATGTTTTCAATAAGCCTTGTTTTAGTGAATCACGAATATTAGCGAACAGTTGTACGCTGAGCAAATCAGATTACCGGTGGTTAAACCAGTTAAGCCAGCGCAGCGCCCAGGGACGTGGCGGAACTTCCGGCTGATTGAACTGGCTGATGCGTTCCTGGATGCTATTCAGCAGGCAATCGCCCAGGCCATCTTCGGTACTCCAGATTTTACCGGTGAGCAGCGGCAGCGCCTCGTCGGCGCGATCGATCGCCCAGATATGGAAACGCCCCTGTTCAACCGCACTGACCACCGCCTGGTTCAGACTGAGATGGCGCACATTGCACGCGGGAATAATGACACCCTGCTGACCCGTCAGTTCCCGCTGGTGGCAGATATCGAAGAAACCTTCGATCTTCTCGTTCAGGCCGCCGACCGGCTGGACGTTGCCAAACTGATCGACCGATCCGGTCACGGCAATCTGCTGATTGATCGGCTGGTTAGCCAGCGCGCTGATCAGGGCACAGAGTTCTGCCAGTGATGCACTGTCACCATCCACCTCGGAATAGGACTGCTCGAAAACCATTGAGGCTGAGAAGGGGAGTTGCTGATCAAGTTCCAGCTCAGCGATCAGGTAAGCCTGCATAATCATCATGCCTTTCGCATGAATGTTACCGCCCAGCTCAGCCTTTCGCTCGATGTCCATGAATTCACCATCGCCGGGGTGCACCACGCAGGTAATCCGCGAAGGATCGCCCCACGCACGGGGATGGCCAGGATATTCGACAACCGACAGACCATTAATCTGGCCGACCACTTCGCCTTCAGTTTCTATCAGAACCTGGCGCAGCAGGATCTCATCACGCATCCGCTCATTGAGATAGTTCTCGCGCCACAGGCGTGCTTCCAGCGCATCACGCAGCGCTTCACCATTCAGTGCATCGCCCATTAGCGCAGACTCACGCATCTGCCGTTGCAGCCAGCGGGGACAGAGTGGCAGCGTTTCCTGGTCGCCGCTGTAGCGAACGCCCTCTTTGATCAGCTCCGGCCAGAAGTCCGCCTCCGGCTGGGGCAGACCCGCCTGCTGCGCCAGGTCAGCATTCCAGCGACACCAGGCCAGCATGTCATCCTCATCCAGAATCTGAATGTTCTCTTCAAATTCAGTATAGATAGCCATCTCATGCGCTTCAGGATCAAGTTCCTGAAACGCGGCCAGCGTCTCACGGTCGCCACACAGGACCAGATTGAGTCTGAGGGGTAAAGGTGGAATCGACACCGGCAGCGGCCGGCGTTCATCCTGAGAGGTCCACTCAGCATAACCCTGTTCAATACACTTTTTCAGGCGTAACCAGAGAATCGGCTGCGCGATCAGGCTCTGCAGTGACAGCAGCAGCGTGCCACCATTTGCCTGATGAATCAGTCCCGGCTCCAGCTGAATCCGATCTTTATACTGGCGCACGCAGCCAAACAACTGCTCCATTTCAACCCACTCGGCAAAATGAATGCCGCCCTGGCTGGTGAAGGGACGCTGGGGATCGGAAGGAGGCTGAAGCGTGACATTGTCTGCCATGATATGGTAGTCACCGCCCCACAGCGTGCTGCTGTCGGTCATGACCCGCTGTGCGGCCTGGGCAATGAGTGCCAGATAATCGCGATTCTCCTGGCTGCGCACCAGCAGCAACGGGAATCCCTGTGTCTGGTGATGTAAATGCGCCAGCGCATTCAGCAACCGGGGCTGCACCGTTGCCAGAGCATCAGTTTCTTCATCAGCAATTCGGGAGAAAACGGATTGGTACTGCGCGCTATCCGGCTGTAAGGTCTGCCACGTAAGTTGGGTGCTGGTCAAAATAATCGCATTTGTCTGTTTGAAGAAAAGCGGGATTATACAGGATTCACCTTTGTTAAGCACTGCAGACTTCCCGTCGGAGATGTGATGACGACAGCATGTTTTTCGTTGCTGCATCCGGGAAAAAAGCTGTTATTCTTAGCTCGTTACGTGATCACGATGAGATTCCGATGAAATACCAGCAACTCGAAAATCTTGAAAGTGGATGGAAGTGGAAATACCTGGTGAAAAAACATCGGGAAGGTGAACTGATCACGCGTCACCTTGAATTGAGTGCGGCGCAGGCAGCGGTCGATAAACTGCTGGCGATGGAGAACAATCCGGTATCGGTGAATGACTGGATTGCGGAACATATTCACGCCGATCTCGATAACCGGCTTAAGCAGACCATACGTGCCCGGCGTAAACGTCATTTTAACGCTGAACATCAGCATACCCGTAAAAAGTCGATCGACCTGGAGTACCTGGTCTGGCAGCGACTGGCGGGATTGGCGCAACGGCGCGGCTGTACCCTTTCGGAAACGATCGTTCAGCTGATTGAAGATGCCGAACGCAAAGAGAAGTATGCCACACAGATGTCGAGTCTGAAGCAGGATTTGCAGGCTATCCTGGGTAAATCGGGAACGGAAAACGACTGACCGGGCAGGGCATCAACCTGAACCTGAACCCTGAACAACGTTGATATCAGACATAAAAAAACCCCGCCGTGGCGGGGTTTTTTATGACGCTTTAGCTTAAGCCTGTGGCTGAGTTACAACGTCTTTGATGCCTTTAACATCGATTTCTACGCGACGGTCCGGAGACAGGCAGTCGATCAGGGCGTTACGGCCTTTCACGCTGTCACAGGTGTTGCCGGTAACTGGGTTAGATTTACCCATGCCACGTGCAGAGATCTTGTTAGAAGGGATGCCTTTAGAAACCAGGTAATCTACGACTGACTGAGCACGTTTCTCAGACAGTTTCTGGTTGTACTGCTCTGAACCGATACGGTCGGTGAAGCCCAGTACGACAACGGAACCATCTTTAGGATCCATTGAGCTCAGCTGGCTGTACAGCTGATCCAGAGCCTGCTGGCCTTCTGGCTTCAGGGTAGATTTGTTGAAGGTGAACAGAACGTCAGACTTCAGAGTGAAACGCTTAGTTTCAACAACTGGAGCTGGTGCTGGAGCCGGAGCTGGAGCTGGCGCCGCGACGTCATCCTGACCGAAGCGGTATGAAACGCCTACGCTCAGCATGCCGTTGTCTGGACGTGTACCAACGGTCTGTGCATCACCGATGTTGTTAACCCACTGGTAGTCCAGACGGGTAGCCCAGTTTTTGGTCAGCGCATATTCAACACCAACAGCTGCCAGCGGAGAAACGCCGGTGTCGTGGTCGCTGATGCGGCCAGTAGTTGGGTTGGTCTGCGTTGAATCTGCACGCCATACCATGCCGCCCAGACGGGTGTAAACGTCCAGATCGTCATAAATTGGGTAGCTCAGTTTAGCAGCCAGCTGGATGCCCTGTGCTTTGAACGCGCCGTTGGTCACATTGCCTTTGTTTGGCATGCGGCCCAGCCAGTCATAGCCCATCTCGAAGCCCAAGTATGGGTTTGCCTGATAACCAACGAACGCACCTGCGCCCAGCTGGCTTTCATGAGTTGGACCGTCATTGTTTTCGTAACCATTACCGTAGTAGCCAGTGTCGTGATACTGAGACCAGCCCAGTTTAGCACCGGTGTACCAGGTGTCATCTTTAGGGGCGGCCTGCGCTACGGTAGCGAAGCCAGCCAGTGCCACTGCAATTGCGATAGCTGTCTTTTTCATTTTGCGCCTCGTTATCATCCAAATAGGCAATGAGCAAAAAGGTTGCTCTTGGTTTAAATCCTTCGCCGGGTCAAAACGCTCGCTTATGACTCTACCGCAAAAAAACGGAGGTTATTGAGCACCCTGGCGAGATAAAGTCTACAACGAGATTGGAAACTTACAAGTATGATGTGAGGCACGACTGTAAAAAAACAGCGGTTTATACACAAATTCTAACAATTAGCCTGGTAGTATTGTCGCGGCAAAAAGCCCTGAAAACATGCTAAACCATTGTCAATACTCGAACTAACAGAATCAGTGGTTTAGCGGCGACAGATAAGAAAAATAGCTTGAGAAACTTCTGATTTTTACTTAATGAAACAAATCCGACTGAATTTTTATGGCTGATTGCGGTCTGAGTGGCGCTTCATGCGTTCCACTTGCACGCAAAATCAACCCCATCGCTTCACCCTCCGCCGCCGCATTTTCGAGTTGACGACGCTCATCTTCATCAAGCTCGTAAGGAATCCAGGCCAGAACGACACTGTAATTTCCTGTTCGCAGCGCCTTGACCATCGCTTCCACCGCATTCAGGCGTTCAGAATCAGCAATATGCATGCTTTTATCGAGCGGCAGTCCCGATGCCTGAAGCCAGCTGCGATTCAGTTTATGTGCCGGTGTTAACCAGAGCTGCCAGCGTGATTGCTGACTCAGTTGCTGTAACAAAGGCAGCAGTAACATCTGCATCATTCCAGGCTGCTCGCTATAGCGTAGTTCAGTGATGCCACCGGGCTGAGAAGCCGACAGAGATGAGGAGGCATAATGATGAGCATAGCGTGCATTATCAGGATGTTGTGTTCGCATAAGGTAATCACCAGCAGTGGACTGTATGAATATACAGTACTGTCATCCTGGATAAAGATCAACCCAAATTTCTGAAAACGCCTCGCAAAAACGCGACAACCTGCGGTGAAGCCCTATTTATTCATTGAACCTGTAGTCGCTTTTTTCTATCTTCTAATTGCCTGATACCCAAAGCAATTTACAAGATATCCCTGACATGGAGGTGGTGTGATGAAAAAGGTGAATCCGGTTGTAGAGCGCTCCTGTGCGCACCTGGCGCCTTTGGGCGCGATAGAGTCCCGTACCCAGTTCGGTGGCTATGCGCTGGCGGTTGAAAATGTGGTCTTCGCCCTGATCAATAAAGATGAGCTTTACCTGCGTGCCAGTGAGTCTCTGCGGCAATATCTCACTGAGCGTCCCCTTCAGCCCCTGATCTTTCGCAAGCGCGGTAAGCTGGTCAGCCTTAATTATTTTCGGGTCGATGAAACGTTATGGCACGATGCTGAACATCTGCTGGCGCTCTCGGCTGCCTCATTAGAAACGGCGCAACTGGAGCTGGAAGATCGGCAGGCTTCTCCGCGATTAAAAGACCTGCCTAATCTCAGCGTGCGTATGGAGATGATGCTCTATGAGGCGGGTGTTCTGAGTGTTGATCATCTCTATCAGATGGGAGCCAAACGCTGCTGGCTGAAGCTTAAAGCGATCAATCAGCACGTTGGTTTCCAGACCCTGCTGGCGCTGCAGGGGGCCATTACGGGGCATCATGCCGCTGCGCTACCGCAGGCTACCCGGGCCGAGCTGAACGCCTGGTTTCAGCGCACACTGTTATCCAGCGCCGATCCCAGAAGCGGCGAAGGCTGATCGGTAATCAGCGTGCGGCGCAGGCGAGCGATCTCAGGCATCAATGCTACCAGTAAACCGAGTTGCTGGAGCACCAGCGGCGCACGCATATCCGCATGTGCGGCCAGCTGGCTGATTCGCTGAGCCAGCTGATGACGCATTGTTTCAGCCTGTTCATCACTGACCACATCCGTCTGAAGGACATCTTCAACATAGCAGACGGTGTCATCCAGTAATGTCAGCAACTCCGGCGCCGTAATTCTATCGCGATGTGCGCCCAGCGCCGAGATGTAACTCAGGAAAGAGTGATTAGAGCAGAGCAGCTGAAAAGCTGATTCGCGCATCTTCTGGCTGGTGCGACTCTCGCTGCTCATGTTTGACACCACCGAGGCCAGTTCAGCATCTGCATTATGGGCGTCACGCCGGGCGATGCGATAAGCCAGCCGGTTGTCTTTGCCCTGATGGTATTGCTCCATAATCGCGTCCAGATAGCGGCAGTTGGCTTTCAGCGTCCGTTCTGCCACTGCCGGTAGCTGACGAAAACGCCAATCTGGCCAGATGAACGCGACCGCCAGCCAGGCGAGACCACAGCCGAGTAATGTATCCACGACCCGGGGCAGCGCGACTTCAAATCCTTCCCCCAGAAGGTTAAAGCAGAGCAGAACCAGCAGGGTAATAAACAGGGTGGCTTGGGCATACTGGACCTGACGGAAAGCAAAAAAGAGGACGCCGGAAATCACCACCAGAATTAATTGGCCCTCAGTAGAGGGGACCAGCCATAGCACGGGGAGACCAATCGCAATTCCGGCCAGCGTTCCGCCAATACGTAATGCCAGCCTTCGCTGCGTGGCATTGTAGTTGGGCTGGCAGACAAACAGGCTGGTCAGCAGAATCCAGTATCCCCGTTCCAAACCAGTGAGTTGAATAAAACCGTAGCCGATGCAGAGCACGACTGACATACGCACCGCATGCCGGAATAGCGCAGAGGTGGGGGAGAGATGGCGGCTGAAGCGCAGCCGGATATCACTCCAGCCGCTCAAACCCTCCCGTGACAGCAGATTATCACTGTGCTGGGGATCGTCACCGGCCAGCGTCTGCTCTGATTCAATCGACGCCAGCTGTGCATCAATGGCGCGCAGATTGCGCAACAGCCAGAACAGCGCTCCCGTATGGGCGGCTTCAGGTTCATGCTGTGCCAGACGTTCAATCGCCTTTTGCAGACGTTCAAAGGCGCGCTCAAACCGGCTGTCATGGACCCATCGTTCGCGCATCAGAATGCAGTGCGCCAGCTGACGGCAGGCCTGAGCCTGCATATTGAGGAGGCGCTGAAAGCGAAACAGAATTTCGTTATAGCGCCAGTCGCCGCGCAGCAGATGATACTGCAGATGAGAAGAGCTGGCTCGCTCGTGAATATCCTGCGCGACAAAGTAGTAGTGCAGGCTGCGGCGGGTGCCGCGCGAACCGCGATCGCCACGCAGACGGCTCTGCAATGTGGTTTTGGTCAGGTTAAGCTGGGCCACAAGCTGGCTGTTAACCATCGCCGCATCAATAAACGCAGCATCATCCTGATCGCCGGCATCCGGATCGAACAGGTTTGCCTTGGCATCCAGATAACGTGCCAGTTGTGAAAAACTGCCCGCCAGCTGCTCCTGGACCGGCCGGACAGGAAACATCAGATGACCCAGCAACGTCAGCAGGTTGTACCACAGCGCGCCCAGCAGCAGCAGCATCGGCTGCATATACCACTGGCTGAACAGGCCGATCCCGAGCATGGTATAGACAGCAATCAGCAGCGCACCGAAGGCGATGGTGGCGTAGCGCTGGCCAAGCGCACCCAGCAGAATAAAGCCCCAGGTGGAGATCGCCAGACCGGCAATAAACGCCAGGGGATAAGGAAAAAGCAACTCGACAGACACTGAGGCGATGCAGAAGCAGAGCAACGTAATCAGCAGATTTTTCAGGCGGCCGGTCAGCCGATCGTCGAGATCGGCCAGTGCCGCCGCGACGACTCCCAGCGTCAGCGGAATAGTCCATTCGATCTGCTGCAGCCACCAGGGGATTGCTGCACAGCCGCTCAGCGCGAACAAAATCCGCAGCAGATATCGCCAGGTACTGTTAAAGAGATACTTCCGCCAGCCCGGCAGGGTCGATGACATCATATTAATAGCGGCGGGCATTGGCTTCGCGCGCTGCACGTGCCTCTTCCACCGACACCACCCGGCGGCCGACCGGCCAGAGCGCGATGGCGGCGATCTTAAAGTTAGCAATCCCAACCGGAATGCCGATGATGCTGAGACATTGCACGATGCCCACAGAAATATGAGAAAGACAGAGCCACCAGCCGAAGAAAATCAGCCAGAAAATATTCAGAAAGGTACCGCCGGTGTTCATGATGGCGCTTTTACTCTCGGGACGCAGCACATCAACATGCACCGCCTCGTTACCAAACGGCAGCAGCGAGATTTTGGTGATTTCCCAACAGGAGCGCGTCAGCGGCAGGGTAAAGACCAGCACGATGCTGACCAGGGTGGCAAACAGCCAGCTCAGGGTGGTGAAAAAGCCACCCAGAACAAAATTCAGGATATTTAAAACGGTGCGCATGATCTTCTTTTCCTTTTGCATTCCGCAAGATGTGACGCCAAGTTTAGCCTGTTTTAAGGCTGGAGCGCCAAGAGTCTGGCAGGTAAACTCCCCTGAATCCTATTCTCTGACGTTGGTGTCGGCGTGGAACTGAAAGCAACTTCAATGGGCAAAAGGCTTGCCCAGCATCCTTATAATCGTGTCCGTCTGCTGACGGCGGGCGTCGAAGTCAGTGGCGATAAGCACGAGTATCTGATCCCCTTTAACCAGCTACTGGATATCGCCTGCAAGCGCGGACTGGTATGGGGCGAGCTGGAGTTTTTACTGGCGGATGAAAAAGTGGTGCGGCTGCACGGAACGGAATGGCAGGAGACGCAGCGTTTTCACCACTATCTGATGCAGGCCTGGCAGCGCTGGAGTCTGGAGATGAGCGCGGTGTGCCGTGAGGTGCTTCAGGCCCTGAGCGATGAGATTCGGCTCTTCAGCGGGCAGGACCGCTGGCTGAATCGCCACGAGCTGCGGGGGCTGAAAAGCCGCATCCTCAACCAGTTCGATGCTTTGCCCCTGCCGCTTGCCCGCCTCAACGCGTTTGCTGACTGCCGTGATAACCTGGCGTTCTGTCAGCAGTGGCTGGAGCAGGGCGAGGCGGCCCTGCTCCGGCGTAATCGCGACTGGACTTCGGCCATGCTGAGCCGCTATCAGAGCTTCTTCGCCAGCGTCGAAAGCACGCCACTCAATCCGTCACAGTGTGAGGCGGTCGTGAATGGTGAGGATTCCCTGCTGGTGCTGGCGGGCGCAGGCAGCGGAAAAACCTCGGTGCTGGTCGCGCGGGCGGGCTGGCTGATGCAGCGTAATCTGGCCAGCGCCGGACAGATCCTGCTGCTGGCCTTTGGCCGGGAAGCCGCCGAAGAGATGAATGCACGTATTCAGTCGCGGCTGTCGGCCAGTGAGATTCAGGCGAGAACCTTTCATTCGCTGGCCTTGCACATTATTCGCGAAGGCAGCAGCAAACAGCCGGTTGTCAGCCAGCTGGAGAGTGATGCCGATGCGCGTCGAGCCCTGCTGATTGAGACGTGGCGGCAGCAATGCCACGAGAAAAAGTCTCAGGCCAACGGCTGGCGTCAGTGGCTGCGCGACGAACTGGCGTGGGAGGTGCCGGAGGGCGCTTTCTGGGAGGATGACAGGCTGGCAAAACGCCTGTCATCGCGGCTGGAACGCTGGCTTGGCCTGATGCGCATGCATGGCGGTGCCCAGGCCGCCATGATTGCAGAGGTGCCGGAGGCGATCCGGGAGCAATTCAGCAAACGGATTAAACTGATGGCGCCGTTGCTGAAAGCCTGGAAAAACGCGCTGAAAGAGGAAGGGGCAGTTGATTTTTCCGGCCTGATTCATCAGGCGATCGCCATTCTGGACAAAGGGCGATTCATCAGCCCGTGGAAACACATTCTGGTGGATGAGTTCCAGGATATTTCGCCTCAGCGCGCCGCACTGCTCAGCGCCCTGCGCCAGCAAAATAAGCGCACTGCACTCTTTGCGGTCGGCGACGACTGGCAGGCCATCTACCGCTTCAGCGGTGCAGAGATGACGCTGACCACAGCGTTTCACCACTATTTTGGTGAGGGCGATCGCTGTGTGCTGGATACAACTTATCGGTTTAACGATCGCATCGGTGATATCGCCAACCGGTTTATCCAGCAGAACCCCCAGCAGCTGGCAAAACCGCTCAACAGCATTACAAAAGGCAATAAAAAGTCGATTGCATTGCTGGCAGAGGATCAGCTGGAAGCGTTGCTGAATAAACTCAGCGGCTACGCGAAGCCGGATGAACGGATCCTGCTGCTGGCGCGTTATCACTATCTGCGTCCTGACTTACTGGATAAAGCCCGGACCCGCTGGCCAAAACTCAATCTGACCTTTATGACAATTCATGCCAGCAAAGGTCAGCAGGCGGACTACGTCATTCTGCTGGGACTGAGACAGGGTAAAGAGGGGTTTCCGGCAGAGGTGCGCGAGTCCGTGATCGAACAGGGTCTGTTGCCGCAGCCTGAGGCGTTTCCGGATGCGGAAGAGCGCCGTCTGGCTTATGTGGCGCTGACGCGCGCGCGCCAGCAGGTCTTTCTGATGTTCGATAAAGCCGCGCCGTCACCCTTTGCTGACCATTTCCGCGAGCTGGGTGTGCCGGTGCTGCGTAAAGCCTGAGTTACTTCAGACGATCGGCCAGATAGCGCGCATAGTCCGGAATCTGGATGTCGACGGATTGTGCAAAGAGAGGGGACCGGATAATAAAGTCAGCCGTGGAGCGGTTCGTGGCGACAGGTATATTCCAGACCGTCGCCAGACGCAGCAGGGCTTTCACATCCGGATCGTGAGGCACCGCATTCAGCGGGTCCCAGAAAAAAATCAGCGCATCGATCTTTCCTTCTGAAATCAGCGCGCCAACCTGCTGGTCGCCGCCCATCGGGCCGCTCAGCATGGCGGTCACATTCAGACCGGTATCGCGGTTGATCAGATTTCCAGTCGTGCCGGTAGCATAAAGGTGATGAGGTTCCAGCGCAGGCTGATTCTGTTTTACCCAGTCCAGCAGAGCGGCTTTGCAGTGGTCATGGGCGACCAGGGCGATATGTTTTTTGATGCCAAGAGTGCGAATAGTCTGTTCCATCGAAGCGTCCTCATACGCCTGTCTGCAGGCGGAAAATCATGAGTTTACCTCTGGTTTTTCAGCACTATCAACTCGTACGTAACATTTTGACCAGCGCCAGGAATTGCTGACGGGTAGCTTCGTCAAAGCGCTGGAACCAGCGGTGCAGCGAAGGCAGTTCTGCCTGGGTTGTCCAGTCCAGATCGGCGGTGTACTGCACGGAAGAGGGGGTATCAACGGCGGTGTGTGCAAAACGGGGCACTGAGGCGATCTGACGGGTGCGATTGTAGTTCAGCATCGCCTTTTCCATATCCGGGAGGGCCGTTGCGGGCAGATGATCACGCACGCTGCTGATCTCGAGGCCTTTTTCATCGACCAGCTGAAAATTCAGGCTGCGATCGAAATGAACACGCTCGCGCTTTGTTTCCAGAGCCGGCAGCCGGATAGTCAGGGTTTTGGCAGCGGCGGTGAAAGTGACGATCATCGGCAGCGACTGCCAGGCGATCAGGTGATCTTTATGGCCTTTGTGCTGCTGCTCGATCCGAAACAGAAACTGATGCTGACCGCGTTCCAGCTCCAGGCTGTCTGCACCTTTAAGCAGTGAACCTGAAATTTTTCGGCCATCCAGCACCAGCAGATCAATCTGAGGATCAAGCTTCAATGTGATGGCAGAACAGGACGCCGACACGAGGATAGACAGTAACCCCGTGACAGCCAGCGACAGCTTCATTTCAACTCCGATAACCAGTAACAGAAAGAATATGTGTAGCAAATTTTTACATTATGGCAGTTAATTTACATTTAAACATATTTATTCGTGCGCGAGCTCAATAAATTTTGAGAGCGCCTTACCCGACAGGAGGCGCACGCATCTACACTCAACTCTGGCCTGAAAGGAGATAAACATGAACGACCAGACCATTCGTGATGTGCTGACGCGCACGCAACGTATCGCCTTAGTCGGGGCAAGCGATCGTCCCGAGCGTCCCAGCTTTGGTGTAATGAAATATCTGCTCGATCAGGGCTATGAGGTCATTCCGGTCAGTCCAAAACTGGCTGGCAAAACGCTGCTGGGACAGCAGGCCTACGCCACGCTGGCGGATGTGCCAGGCGAGATTGATATGGTGGATGTGTTTCGCAACGCTGAAGCCGCGTGGGGGGTGGCGCAGGATGCCATTGCGGCCGGGGCAAAAACATTGTGGCTGCAACTGGGTGTGATCAATGAGCAGGCGGCAGTGCTGGCTCAGGATGCCGGGCTGACGGTGATTATGGATCGCTGTCCGAAAATTGAAATCCCGCGTCTGGGGATCACGCGCTAAAAAGCAGATGTGGCGGCAGAGGGTGCCGCCACAGATTAGTGCCGCAGATGCGGCGCCTGAAGCTGCTGTCGCACTGACGCGGCCAGCTCATCCATCGAAGGCTGTTCGGGATGTTCCACGCTGGTTTCGCCTGAAAGCTGAATCTCAGCCACATAGGTATGCACCTGATCGCCTTCTTCATCTTCCATCACGACGTGATACCAGGGCGCAGTTCGCATCTTCTCTTCCGCACCCACGTCTTCGATTTTAGGCTCATCCAGTGAGTATTCAGCATCGACATCGACAATAACGCCCAGTACGCCGGACAGACGATGACGAACCTGCTGACCAATACCAAATTTACTGGCAATCATAGTGACCTCCGAAAAAAACATGCTCCTTTCAATATGGGGGCAGGCGCTGATTTTTCAAGTCACATCACACGACAGGCAAAACCTTTCAGGTAAAGGCCTTCCGGATAGCTGGCGATCACCGGGTGATCGGCGGCCTGACGGAACTGTTCGATGAACTGAATATCACGACCGGCATCGAGCGCAGCATCGGCAATAATTTTCTGGAACAGTTCGGTCGCCATCAGACCAGAGCAGGAGAACGTCATCAAAATACCGCCCGGATTCAGCAACTGGATGGCCAGCATATTGATATCTTTATAGCCGCGGCAGGCACCCATTAACTGGCTTTTGTTTTCAACGAACTTAGGCGGATCCATGATGATCAGATCAAATTTTTCACCGCTGTCCCGATAACGGCGCAGCAGCTTGAAGACGTCATCACGCTCAAAGCGCGCGCGGGAGAGATCCAGCTCGTTCAGCTCTACGTTCTGGCGTGCAACGTCCAGCGCTTCCTGAGAGGTGTCGACGCTGATCACTTCTTTGCAGCCGCCCATCAGGGCAGAAACAGCGAATCCACCAGTATAAGAGAAGCAGTTCAGCACACGAGCATCCTGCGCATAGCGGCGCGTGGCCAGACGGCTGTCCCGCTGATCCAGGTAATAACCGGTTTTATGTCCGCCCTGGATATCGACCAGCAGCTTCATGCCATGTTCGGTAATCGGCAGCAGCGGCGGCGGCAATTCACCCGTTACCGTACCCTGCGCCAGCGCCAGACCCTCTTTCTTACGCACGGCGACGTCAGAACGGTCATAGATGGCGCAACCCGGGAAACAGTGCTGCAGGGCGGTGATAATGGCCGCTCGCTGATATTCTGCGCCTGCGGAGAGCAGCTGCAGGACTAAAAAGTTGCCAAAGCGGTCGATCGTGACGCCCGGTAAACCGTCAGACTCTCCGGCGATCAGGCGATAGCTGTCCAGACCATCACGGGCCGCCAGCCAGGTGCGCCACTGCTGTGCCTGCTCAAAACGGCGGACAAAGAAGGCGATATCGATGGATTCATCGGCCTGCCAGCTCCAGACGCGGGCGCGAATCTGCGACGCGGGTGAATACGCGGCGCGTGCCAGCCACTTACCGTTGCTGTCACAGACATCGATGGTTTCACCCAGTTGCGCTTTGCCTTCCAGCCGCGCAACGGCGCCGGAAAAGACCCATGGATGGCGACGGAGCAGGGACTTTTCACGTCCCTTTGCGAGAATCAATCTGACTGTCATAGTTTGCTATGCTTACCTGAAAAAAAGAGGCGCCATTGTCCGGTGGATAACGGGAAATTGCAACGAACAGCAGCAGGAGAGAATCATGTCAGCTACCGGTTTTAAGGCCTGGGTGCATGGCCGCGTGCAGGGTGTCGGGTTCCGTTACAGCACCCAGGCGGAAGCGAGAACGCTGGGGGTACTGGGTTATGCCCGGAATCTGGACGATGGCAGCGTGGAGGTCATGGCCTGGGGTGAGGCAGAGCAGGTTGATGCACTGCTCGCCTGGCTTAAAGCGGGCGGGCCCCGCAGTGCGCGGGTCGATCAGGTGCTGGTAGAGCCGCATCAGCCTGCGGAGCCGCCGCGCGATTTCCGCATCAGTTAACTACAGACATTTAGCCGGTTTAGGCAGGCCGGCAATTTTGGTTGCCTGCTTAGCCGGTCCCTCTGGAAACAGACGGAACAGATAGCGACTGTTGCCTTTCTCCTCGCCATATTTCTGTGCCATCGCTTTCACCAGCATCCGCACGGCCGGCGACGTATTGTATTCAAGATAAAACGCGCGCACAAAATGAACCACTTCCCAGTGCGCCTCCGTCATGGCGAGACCTTCCTGTTGGGCGATCTGCGCCGCCAGCGCTTCACTCCAGTCGCCGGGATGCTTCAGGTAGCCTTCGGCATCGACGGCGATTTCGTTACCGTTAAAATTCACGTGACATCCTCTTGGTTGATGACGGCGCAGTTTATCAAACCTTACGGTCAGAAAAAGCAAAAACCCCGCCGGAGCGGGGTTTTGTCGTGTAGCAAAGCGCGCATCAGTTACTGCGGGCGAATCCCAGCAGGCTAAGCAGGCTGACAAAGATGTTGTAGAGCGAAACATAGAGGCTGACCGTTGCACGGATATAGTTAGTTTCACCCCCGTGAATGATATTGCTGGTTTCCCACAGAATCGCACCGGCTGAAAAGAGGATAAACAAGGCGCTGATTGCCAGATGTAACGCAGGCAGCTGCAGGAAGATATTTGCGATCACTGCGACCAGCAGCACGACAAAGCCAGCCATCATCATGCCGCCCAGGAAAGACATGTCACGACGGGTTGTCAGCACATAGGCTGAACAGCAGAAGAAGACCAGGGCCGTTCCACCCAGCGCCAGCGCGATGACATCACCCATGCCCGCGGTTAAGAATGCGCTGAGGATAGGGCCCAGGCAGTAACCCAGAAAACCGGTGAAAGCAAAGGCGGCCAGAATGCCCATCGGGCTGTTAGCAAGACGGTAAGTTAAGAACATCAGTCCATAAAAGCCGACCAGCATCAGGATCAGTCCTGGTGCTGGCAGGGCGAGCAGGGTGCTGGCGGTTGCCGTCACCGCTGAAAAGGCCAGCGTCAGGCCAAGCAGAAAATAGGTATTGCGCAGAACCCGATGCGTTGACAGCAGTGAGGACTGCGATGAGGTGACAATTCTTTCCATGTTGCGCTCCTTTAAGCAGAACAGCAGTTATGCGCTGAGAATACGCAGGCCATAAAAGCGGGAAAAGGCGTTTTACCCTTCTTTACGCGTTAAACTGCTAATTGTTTGAGCGGAGTGGCGATTTTCGCAGCGAAAAATCACAATCTGACTGTTTTTCAGGCGAACAGACAGAATCATGCTTTACATCGCGAAACGGGGTGTTTATAGTGCGCGTCATTGCGGAGGGGTGGCCGAGTGGCTTAAGGCAGCGGTC
>NZ_DAMCTB010000001.1:365232-652489 GCF_032114055.1 Pantoea sp. | reverse complement strand
TTGAAAACCGCCGATGGGAAACCATCCGAGAGTTCGAATCTCTCCTCCTCCGCCACTTTATCTTCCCTGTATCATCAGCGGACCGTAAAGTGGCAGAATCTGACGATTTTGCCGATGCAGTAAAGTTTTAAAACGGAGGGGTGGCCGAGTGGCTTAAGGCAGCGGTCTTGAAAACCGCCGATGGGAAACCATCCGAGAGTTCGAATCTCTCCTCCTCCGCCAGATTTTACAGGCCAGCACGCAGTGCTGGCCTGTTTCGTTTCTGCCCTCCCCAGACGCATTCCTTGCCAAAAATCGGACTGGTCTCCCGGATGCACCACCGCACACGCCTTTCTCCGTTGTATCTCTGCTATAGTCCACTCACTGTTTTTGCAAACATCTGGCGCTTTTCTGAGGCGAGCTGAGTTACACTGTTGATTACATCGCTCTGAAGCGCGCTAATCGGTTGATAGCCAGAGTGTTTCTTTACTGAATGAATGGAATAGGCACAATGATCAATAAACTGAGTCTTTGCGCAGTGTCAGTACTCGCTGCATTGCCGGTCGGTACAGTAGCCCTGGCGGCTGACAGTAATATGCAGCTCCAGCAGGTGCTGATGTTAAGTCGCCACAATCTGCGCGCACCGCTGGCGGACAATGGCAGCGTGCTGGAACAGTCGACGAAAAAAAGCTGGCCGCAGTGGGACGTTCCCGGCGGACAACTGACCACCAAAGGTGGCGTGCTGGAAGTCTACATGGGTAACTACACCCGTCAGTGGCTGGCACAGCAGGGACTGGTGAAAAACGGCAGCTGTCCGGACAGCAATAACATTTTTGTGTATGCCAACAGCCTGCAGCGCACCGTGGCGACCGCCCAGTTCTTTGTTAATGGTGCTTTCCCTGGCTGTGATGTCGCCGTCACCCATCAGGATCAAATGGGCACCATGGATCCTATCTTCAATCCGGTCATCACCGACGGCAGTGAGGCATTCAACAAAAAAGCGCTGGCTGCGATGGCTGCCGCGAATGAGAAACTGTCGCTGAAGCCCGCCTTCCAGCGCCTGGAAAAGATTGTCGATTACAAAGCCTCACCGGCCTGTAATAACAAAAAGTCGTGTGATTTAAGCAGCGGTCAGAACACCTTCAGCGCAGAAAACGGCAAAGAGCCGAACGTCAGTGGCCCGCTGAAAGTGGGTAACTCATTAATGGATGCCTTTACGCTGCAATACTATGAAGGGTTCCCGCTGGATCAGGTGGCATGGGGCCAGATCAAGACGCCTGAGCAGTGGAAAGCGCTGTCGGCCATCAAAAATGGCTATCAGGATGCGCTGTTCACCAGCCCGGATGTGTCCCGTGAAGTCGCCGCGCCGCTGGTGGATTATATCCGCAGCCAATTAGTGGATCAGGACAAAGCCAACGCGCCGAAAGTGACGCTGATGGTAGGGCATGATTCCAATATCGCCTCGCTGCTGAGTGCGCTACAGGTCAAACCTTATGAGCTGCCGGATACCTACGAAAAAACGCCAATTGGCGGTCAGGTGGTATTTGAGCGCTGGCATGATGCGAAAAACGACAAAGATCTGCTCAAGGTGGAGTATGTTTATCAGAGCGCCGACCAGCTGCGTAATGCTGATGTGCTGAGCCTGAAGAATCCGCCGAAGCGTGTCACGCTGCAGCTGGCGGGTTGTGAAACTGATGCAAACGGCTATTGCAGCTGGGATCAGTTCGCTCAGGTGCTGAATAGCGCGCTGCAGGGAACCCCAATGCAGCCTGCAGCAGCGCCACAACCGGCAGCGGCTGTGAAGTCTGATGACAGTGCGGAGGCGGCAGCAACCCAGGATGCGGCGGCGGATAAGGCGCAGACAGATAAAGCCGCAGCAGTGAAAGAGAAGTCTGATGCTGATAAAGCGGCTGCAGAGAAAGCCAAAACCGACAAAGCGGCAGCGGATAAAGCGGCGGCTGAGAAGGCGAAAGCGGACAAAGCAGCGGCGGACAAAGCAGCAGCTGAAAAAGCGAAAGCGGACAAGGCGGCAGCAGAGAAAGCGGCAGCTGAAAAGGAAAAAGCAGACAAAGCGGCTGCTGAAAAAGCGAAAGCTGATAAGGCACCGACGGAAGCCGCAGGCAGTGATAAAGCGGACAATGTTAACGCTGCGAACGCGCCTGCCGCTGCGAACAAGGACGAATTTAAACCGGCGGCCGTGGCGACACAGTAATCGTCTACGCCTGCCAATACTAAAAAACCCCGTCGAGACGGGGTTTTTTTATGGCACCGGAACGGTTATCCCGCCACCACCACCAGCTTCTGGTTTGCGAACTCTTTGATGCCCAGATCGGACAGTTCACGGCCATAGCCAGAACGTTTCACTCCGCCGAAGGGCAGTTCCGCTGAGGTATCACTCTGCGAGTTGATAAAGACCATGCCGGTTTCGATGGCAGACGCCAGCTGACGACCACGTGCAGTGTCGCGGGTCCAGACAGAGCCCCCCAGACCATAGTGAGAGTCGTTCGCCAGCGCGACGGCAGCCTGATCATTACCTACCACATAAACCTGCGCAACCGGGCCAAAAAACTCCTGGTAGTAGGCCGGATTATCCGGGGTAATGCCGGTGAGGATTGTCGGCTGATAATAGCAGCCCACGCCTTCAACCGCTTTGCCGCCGGTCAGTACTTTTGCGCCACTGGCGACAGCTTCATCGACCTGTTTCACCAAGCGGTCACGCGCATCGGCAGACGAGAGGGGCCCGAGTGTGGTCTTTTCATCCAGCGGATCGCCCAGCGTCGCAGAACTCAGCGCAGCGCTGAACTGACTGATGAACTGATCGGCAATCTTCTCATGCAGAATAAAGCGCTTGGCGGCAGTGCAGACCTGGCCGCAGTTACTGAGACGCGCCTGTACTCCCTGACGTACTGCTTCATCAAGATCCGCATCATCCAGCACCACAAAGACATCGTTGCCGCCCAGTTCCAGCGTCGACTTCTTAAGATACTTGCCCGCCTGCTCAGCGACGGCGCTGCCGGCACGTTCCGACCCGGTCAGCGCCACCCCCTGCACCCGATCGTCGGCGATCAGATCGGCGACCTGCTCATTCGAGATGAACAGATTGGTCCAGGCACCTTCTGGCGCACCGGCTTCACGCACCAGTTTCTCAAAAACATCGGCGCAGTGCGGCACGATATTGGCATGTTTGGCCAGCACCGGGTTACCCAGCGCGAGATTTGGCGCGAGCACGCGCATCAACTGATAATAAGGGAAATTCCACGGCTCGACGGCCACCAGAACGCCAATCGGATGATATTCGACCCAGGCTTCGCCCAGTGCGCTGGGATAGGCTTCCGGTTGCAGAATGCGTTCGGCATTTTCGGCGTAATAACGGGCGATCTGCGAGCAGATCTTCACTTCACCGCGGCTCTGACCGATCAGCTTGCCCATCTCTTTACTGGCAATCGTCGCCAGTTCTTCCGCACGGCTATCAATCAGGTCAGCCAGTTTTTGCAGAACCTGCAGGCGCGGCTGAATATCACCTTTACTCCATGAGGAATGAAACAGGCGATCGGCCACGTCCAGCGCATGACTGACGGCGTCGGCGTCGTGTGAAGGCCAGCTTTTCAGCAACTGGTTGTTTGCGGGATTAATGCTTTGATAGGAAGACATCGCGTTCTCCTTGGTGCGCTAAAGCGAGGAGGGCGGGAAAGTCCCGCCCCTGAATCAGACGTTTTTGCGCTCGACGGGCTTATCATCCCAGGTCAGCAGATCTTTATCGGTTTTTTTAAAGGCACGGATCAGAACGTCATCGCTGCCCTGCTGACGCCAGATCTCTTCCGCCAGCCGTTCATCGTAGTCAGCCACTTCGAAAATGGCCTCAGCAATTTCCGGGGAGGTATGGCGCAGACTGGCCCATTCGCCGACGTGATGTGCTTTTGATTGTTCAGTAGACATACTTTTCTCCTTTAATGAAATCAGCCCTTAAGTTTGACAGTCAGTCCGGCAACATGCTCACCCTGGAAACGGGCGATGTTGAGTTCCGCTTCGGTCGGCTGACGCGAACCATCGCCGCCCGCCAGCGTCGTCGCGCCGTAAGGCGTGCCGCCGCGAACCTCAGAGATATCGAACAGCTCTTTAGTGCCATAACCGATAGGCACAATCACCATGCCGTGATGCGCCAGGGTGGTCCAGACGGAGGTGATGGTCTGTTCCTGGCCACCGCCGGTACCGGTAGAGGTAAAGACGCTGGCCACCTTGCCGTAAAGCGCACCTGAAGCCCAGAGACCGCCTGTGCGATCCCAGAACGTGCGCATCTGGCCGGACATATTGCCAAAGCGGGTAGGGGTACCAACGATAATTGCGTCATAGTGCGGCAGAACGTCAGGCGTCGCTTCTGCGGCCTGCTGATCGGTTTTGCCGCCCACCTTTGCGAAGCGATCGGCCTCCATCGTTTCTGGTACCCGCAGGATATCCACTTCCGCGCCGGGAACCCGACGAGCGCCTTCTGCAACCGCGTTCGCCATCGTTTCAACATGTCCGTACATCGAGTAGTAAAGCACCAGAATTCTGGCCATAGATCTCTCCGGGTGGTTTTAACGTGCAGAAAAAGTATAGAAGAGCTTTTGTTATATGGGTGAGACGGGGGAATGGAGACAGACCAGGCGGGCAATAATTCAGCAGCTAATCGATTGTTTAACGGCAGAATATGCGCTTTTTAATCAAATTTATGGTGTTTAGTCTGTTGCTAAATGTGACTGTCAGCGGGGCGCAAGCAAAAAATGGCTAATATTTAAGCATGGGCCGGGGTTGTAATCGGCGCTTCAGCCCTCTGGGTTTTATTCTTATTTATCGCACTACGCGACAGGAGCAGATCATGGCCACACATCGTGGAGGTTCAGGCAATTTTGCCGAAAATCGTGAACGGGCCGCAGAAGCAGGACGTAAAGGCGGAAAAAATAGCGGCGGCAATTTTAAGAACGATCCGGAGCGCGCCGCGCGTGCCGGGGAGAAAGGCGGTCGCAGCAGTCCTAAAAAAGCGGACGCCTGACCTCACTACGCCGCCGGGTGAGACCGGCGGTGAACGTCATTGCTTTTACCCCTGGCTCTCCTCACAATACTGTCCGGATACCCTATCAGGTGAATTATGTCGGACACATCCCGCGCGCTAACCCTGCGCCTGACGCGGCAGGAACTGGTGCTACTTTTTATCACGATGATCTGGGGCGGAACCTTTCTGGTGGTGCATCGCGCGATGCACTATTCGGGGCCGTTCTTCTTTGTCGGCCTCCGTTTTGCCACTGCCGCACTGCTGCTGGCGTTCTTTTTCCGGCGCTATCTGGCCGGCATCACCTGGCTGGAGGTCAGGGCAGGCGTACTGATTGGCCTGTCGATCGCTGGTGGCTACGGCTTGCAGACATGGGGTATGCAGACCATCTCCAGCAGCCAGTCAGCATTCCTGACCGCGCTCTATGTGCCGGTTGTGCCGCTGCTGCAGTGGCTGTTTCTGCGTCGGCCGCCCGGACTGATGTCGTGGCTGGGGATCACGCTAGCCTTTACCGGCCTGCTGCTGGTGGCCGGACCGCAGGATGGGCGTATCAGCCTGAACAGAGGGGAAGTGGCGACGCTGCTCAGTACCCTGGCGATCGCTGCCGAAATCATCTTGATCAGTCGTTATGCCGGTAGGGTGGATGTGCGTCGCGTCACGCTCATCCAGCTGGCGGTGGCTTCGCTGTGTGCCTTTGGGCTGATGATCCCCAATGGTGAAGGGATGCCTGAACTTTCTACGCCGTTGCTGCTCAGCGCACTCGGGCTGGGTGCCGCCAGCGCGCTGATTCAGGTAACGATGAACTGGGCGCAGCGCAGCGTTTCGCCGACCCGCGCGACGGTGATCTATGCCGGCGAACCGGTCTGGGCGGGCGTGGTGGGACGCATCGCGGGTGAGCGTCTGCCCGGGCTGGCGTTGCTGGGCGGGGCGCTGATTGTCTGCGGGGTAATCGTCAGCGAACTGCGTCTGAAACGGAAAAAGGCGGTGCAGCCTGCGGCCACACCGCTGGAATAGTCAGCTTTGCTGTCGCGCCAGCGGCTTATCCTGCTGCTGCGCAGTGCGACGACGCAACAGTGCGTTAAGGATAATTGCGCCAAAGGTGGCCGTGCCGATACCGCCCAGGGTAAAAGAGCCAATTTTCAGCGCGAAGTCGCCTGCGCCAAGCACCAGCGTAGTCGCCACCATAATCAGATGACTGTTCTGACCCAGATCGACATGGTTCTGCACCCAGATGCGTGCGCCCGCCACCGCAATCAGCCCGAACACCACAATAGAGGCACCACCAATGACGGGAGCCGGAATGGTGTGGATCAGTGCGCCAAACTTAGGCGAGAAACCAGCCAGAATGGCGATGACGGCGGCGGCGACAAACGCCAGCGTGGAGTAGACTTTGGTCACGGCCATCACCCCGATATTTTCGGCATAGGTGGTGACGCCGCTGCCGCCGACCGATCCGGAAAGCAGCGTCGCCAGACCGTCGCCCACAAAAGCGCGACCCATCCAGGGATCAAGATTCCGTCCGGTCATGCCCGCTACTGCTTTCAGGTGGCCAAGGTTTTCTGCCACCAGAATGATCGCTACCGGCGCGATCAGCACCATCGCCTGCAGATCAAAGGTCGGAGCGGTGGTGTGAGGCAGACCAAACCACGCGGCCTGCGACAGCAGGGTAAAGTCGACCGGTTTGCCGAGCCCCATAACGTTGGTCAGCAGCGCAAAGATCGCCCAGGCCAGAATCAGCCCGACCAGAATCAGAAGACGCTGAACCATCCCGCGGGTAAATACCGCCACCAGACCAATGCAGAGCACGGTCATCACTGCGACCCAGCTGTCAAACGCCGAGGCGGAGACGCTGTGCACCGCAATAGGTGCCAGATTCAGGCCAATCGCCATCACCACCGCGCCGGTCACGACCGGCGGCATCAGGTTTTCGATCCAGCGCGTACCGGACTTCATCACCACCAGCCCGATCAGAGTGTAGAGGAGGCCGCAGGCGATCACGCCGCCCAGCGCGACGCTGAGGTGAGGATTGAGCCCCTGGCCGCTGAAACCGGTGACCGCAATCACCACACCGACGAAGGCGGCGCTTGAACCCAGATAGCTGGGCACCCGGCCGCCGGTAATAAAGAAGAACAGCAGCGTACCTGCACCCGAAACCAGAATCGCCAGATTCGGATCCAGCCCCATCAGCAGCGGCATCAGCACCGTTGCACCAAACATCGCCACCGCATGCTGTAACCCCAGCACCAGCGTCTGCCCCAGCGGCAGTGTCTCATCCGGGGCGATAATACCGTTTTCTGTTAAAGCCGACTTCTTCTGCCATTGTGGAAACCAGGATTTTGCCATCGTCTACTCCAGAGCATCATAACTGCCGGTGGGTGCGGTAAAACGTTAACGGGCTTCCTGCCGCTTCAGGGGATGGTATCCCCGATCAAACCACGCCAGTCCGTGGTTATCCTCACTGTGAACCACGTCCACGACTTCGCAGAACAGCGTGTCATGCGTGCCGACGCTGACAATCTGGGTGATGCGGCAGTCAAAAGAGGCGATCGCGCCGCGTAGCACCGGCGAGCCGGTTACCGCCGCTGACCACTCTGCGGCGCTGAAGCGGTCAGCCATCGGCGTTTTGCCGCCGAACAGGCTGGAAAGGTCTTCATGACCCGCCGCCAGCGTGTTGACGCAGAGCTGCATATTTTCGCGAAACACCGGATAAACGGAGGCGGCGCGATTCAGGCAGACCAGCAGCGTCGGCGGCGAGTCCGTCACGCTGCACACGGCGGAGGCGGTAAACCCTGCGCGTCCGGCCGGGCCTTCGGTAGTAATGATGTTGACTGCGGCACCCAGCCGCGACATCGCATTGCGGAACGCCATCTTCTCAACGGCGGGGTTAAGGATATCCAGGCTCATAATTTTCTTCCTAAAAGGTGAGGGCGACGCGCCGCAGCGGCTGCACATCATCCGTCTGATCCAGCCACTGCAGCAGCAGGACATTGAAGTTTTCGGCGTCGGTGACACTCATGGCATGTCCGCCCCAGGCCATCCTCTGTTCGGTGGCGGCGGGCAGCGCCCCGGCCAGCGCCGCTGAGCAGCTCCAGGGCACCAGCAGGTCATCCTGACTGGCGATAACCAGCACCGGCTGCGTGATACGCTCAGCCTGTGTGCTGAAGTCGGTGTGCATCAGCGCATGCAGCCGCCGCATCAGGTTATGCTCGCCCTGAAAATGAGCAACGTGATGATGATCCTCCTGCTCCATTCGCGCCTGATGCTGTGCCATCCACTCCGCAGGATAGAGAAACAGCGGCTGCGCGCGGACAAAGGCCGCTACACCGCTGTTGAGCAGCAGCGCCTGGCGCGCCTCAAAGCAGCGGCGGGTATGAGGATGCAGCGCCAGCCAGCCATTAATGACCACGATCCGTTCGATGCGCGTCGGAAAATCCAGCGCCAGCTGCAGCCCGATCAGACCGCCCAGCGCATGACCGATCAGGCTGAAGCGCAGGATGTTGTGCTGCGCCAGCGCGTCGGCCAGCTCGGCTGCCATCATCGCCATACTGTAATCTTCCGGCAGACGTTCACTGCTGCGCCCGGTGCCGCGCTGGTCATAGAGTACGACCCGATAGCGTGCGGTCAGGGCCGCCAGCTGTGGCTGCCAGAATCCCGCCACGCCGCCCAGACCGGAAGCGAGCACCAGCGTTGGCGCATCGGGATCCTGCAGACCCAGAATATCCAGCTGCATCAGACCTCCGCGTGGCCGATGTGCGCCACGGAGGCGATCTCAATCAGCGCATCCGGCTTAACCAGTCCGCACTGAATACAAAAGCGGGCGGGCTTGTCGCCGGGAAAATAGTCGGCATAGATCTGGTTAACCGCCGCGTAGTTGGCCCAGTCAGTGATAAAGATCGAGTTAAAGGTCACATCCGCCAGGCTGCCGCCCGCGGTTTCAATGACTTTTTTAATGGTTTCCAGCACGTGGCGGGTCTGTGCTGCAGCATCCCCGACGTGCACCACGTTGTTCTCCGCATCGAACGGCAGCGTACCGGAGACATAGACCACTCCGTCCGCCAGCGTGCCTGGCACAAACGGCGCAATAGGGGTGGTGGTGCCTGGCGGCACGATAACGGTTTTCGGCATAGCGTCATCCTCGGGTTGAATTAGTGGGCATTCAGGCTTTCGCAGAACGTTTCGACATCCGAAACCCAGCCAAAAAAGGTTTCGATGTTGAACAGTGCGGCTTGCTGAGCCGACGGCGGCCCAGCCTGATATGTAGCGTCTTCCAGCACCACGCCGAAATACTCAAGGAAGAAGCCATCGCGCAGGGTCGACTCTACGCAGACGTTGGTGGCGATGCCGGTAAAGATCAGATGGCGGATGCCACGACTGCGCAGCATGCTGTCGAGTGGCGTGTTATAGAAGCCGCTGTAGCGCGATTTTGGCAGCACGATGTCACCCGGTTGCGGCACCAGTTCATCGACCAGCGCATAATCCCAGCCGCCTTTCGACAGCAGCGAGCCCTGCAGCTCGGGCCGCTTACGCATGGTTTTCAGCGCATTAGATTTGTGGAAGTTGGGCGAACCGGCGTCGCCCGCCTCCACATAGTCACTGTCCCAGCCATTCTGAAACCAGATAATCTGGACACCTGCCGCGCGGGCCGCCGTCACTGCCTGATGAATTTTTGCAATGACCGGCTTTGTCTCGGAGACATCGAAGCCCGCCAGATCGAGATAGCCGCCTTCAGTGGCATAGGCATTCTGCATATCCACGACAATCAGCGCCGACTGAGCAGGGGGAAAGGCGATTGCTTCAGGGCGTGCCGGCAGTTCCACCTGAGGAATATCCCTGATGTGCGCGCAGTAAACCGTCTTCATCACGCGACCTCCTTCTGTGCATCCAGCAGGGCACTGCGACAGGTCATCAATGGCTGAATATGCTGGCCGAAGTTTTCGATCCCCTGCAGGAAATCGTCAAACGTCAGCAGTACGCCGTGGGTGCCCTCTACCTGCGCCACCTCATCCAGCATCTTCGCCACGCTGGCCCAGGAGCCGACCAGCGTGCCCATATTGATATTGACAGCCGAGGTCGGATCCGCCATCTGGCGCACATTGGTATCGCTGCCTGATCGGGTGTCCTGCTGGCTTTGTGTCGTGAGCCAGGAGAGCGCCTCTTCGTCCGCACCGGCTTTGTAATATTCCCACTTTGCCCGCGCCTCTTCGTCGGTTTCCGCTGCGATGATCATAAACAGTACGTAAGAACCCACATCGCGGCCCGCTTTCTCTGCCGCCTGCTTCATGCGCACCGACGTTGCGCTGAATGCTGCTGGCGTGTTGACGCCTTTGCCGAAGCAGAAGTTATAGTCTGCGTGCTGCGCCGAGAAGGCCATGCCGGCATCACTTTGCCCGGCGCAGATCACCTTCATCGGACGCTGCGGTTGTGGACTGACGCGGCAGTCGTTCATGGTGAAGAATTCACCTTTAAAGTCTGAGCGGCCGGTGCCCCACAGGTCACGCAGCACTGTCACGTATTCGGTGAGATAGGCGTAGCGGCTGCTGAAGTACGCATCGCCGGGCCACATACCCATCTGCTCATATTCCGGCTTCTGCCAGCCAGTCACCAGATTGACGCCGAAACGCCCGCCCGAAATAGAGTCGATAGTGGAGGCCATGCGCGCCACGATCGCCGGGGGCAGCGTCAGGGTGGCAGCGGTGGCATAGATTTCAATGCGCGAGGTGACGGCCGCCAGGCCAGCCATCAGGGTGAATGACTCCAGATTGTGATCCCAGAATTCGGTTTTTCCGCCGAAGCCGCGCAGTTTGATCATCGAGAGCGCAAAATCGAAATGGTAATGCTCTGCTTTCAGCACAATCGCTTTGTTCAGTTCAAAGGTCGGCATGTACTGCGGCGCGTTGGACGAAATCAGCCAGCCATTGTTACCAATCGGAATAAAGACGCCTATCTTCATGTGAAACCTCGTTGCAATGGGGGAAAGGTGTTTCACGCGCGGCACTGCATCCTGCTACATCCCTGTGGGCTGCGCTCAGTCACAATTTTGCAAACTGTGTGCCACATTTTTTATTGTGATAAATAACAATAAGTTAAATTTAACCCGAAAGAGGTATGCAGACTGTCGGGTCCATTTCAGACCGTTTGGTCAAAAATCGCTGCACGTTTTGCATGCAGGCTGAGCAAAAAAGGTGCAGGCGGGCCGTTAGTCACATCTTCCGGCCTTTGCTATGATGCGCTGACACCAGATGGATGAGGTAAACCTGTGAAAACCGATGAAAAAAAGCCAACGCGTCGTTCGCGCGCCGTTGCAGCGAAGCGGGCCGCCATACTTGACGCGGCACTGACCTTCTTCTCTCAGTTTGGTATTCACGGCACCAGTCTCGACAAGGTGGCCGAGCTGGCCGACGTCTCCAAGACCAATCTGCTCTACTATTTTCCTTCTAAAGAAGCCCTCTATGTGGCGGTACTGAAGGAGATTCTGGATGTCTGGCTGGCCCCCCTGCGCGCGCTGACGCATGACCAGGATCCGCTGATGGCCATCCGGCACTACATCCGGCTGAAACTGGAAGTCTCGCGCGACCATCCGCAGGCATCACGGCTCTTCTGTCTGGAGATGCTGCAGAGCGCGCCGCTGCTGAAAGGGGAGCTGGCAGGCGATCTCAAGCAACTGGTGGATGACAAAGCGGCCATCATTGAACGCTGGATAGCTGAAGGGCGTCTGGCGGGCGTTCAGCCGCAGCATCTTATCTTTATGCTGTGGGCCACCACGCAGCACTATGCTGACTTTGCCACGCAGGTCGAGGCGGTAACCGGCCAGACACTTAGCGATCCGGCGTTTTTCGACCAGACTGTTGATAATGTGCAGCGCATGATCATTGAAGGTATTCGCGTGCGCTGAAACAGGCGCAATCATCGGGAGCAGGAGGGGAAAGCATGGATTCTGTGTCGCAGTTTGTGCTGGGTTCCGCAGTCAGTGTAACGGTAATGGGGCGTCGGGTCCCGGTCTGGCAGGCTGCGCTGGCAGGTGGCGTCTGCGGCACTCTGCCGGATCTGGATGTTTTTCTGGATCACGGTGATGCGATTCGCAACATGACCCTGCATCGCACAGAGAGTCATGCACTGCTCTGGCTTACACTTTTCTCTCCCGTGGTGGCCTGGCTGGTGGCGGGATTGTTTCGTCGTGGAGTGAAATGGCCGCAGTGGTGGCCCGCGATCTGGCTGGCGCTGATTACGCATCCGCTGCTGGATCTGATGACGGTATATGGCACTCAGCTGGGCCTTCCGCTGACCGATTATCCCTATGCGGTCGGCAGTATCTATATCGTCGATCCGCTCTATACGCTGCCGCTGCTTGCCGGTCTGGGTGTGGCGCTCTGGCGGCGCAGCGACAGCGGGTTGCGCGCAAACCGGATCGGACTCGCGCTGAGTACCCTCTATCTGGCGTGGAGTGTGGTCATTCAGGGCATTGCAGGCGGGCAGATTAACGATGCGCTGACGCAGCAGGGGATTCCGGCTGACCGGGTGCTGGTCACGCCCACCCCCTTTAACACACTGGTCTGGCGTGGCGTGGTGATGACGGCCGACCGCTATGGCGAGGTTTACTGGTCGCTGTTATCGCCGACGCGCCCATTGCAGGTGAAGTGGTATCCGCGACATCCCGAACTGTTTGACCGTTTCCGGGGTAACTGGCACGCAGAGCGTGTTGCCTGGTTCAGCCACGGCTTCTACGCCCTCCGCGAGCAACGTGGGCAAACGACGATAGCCGATCTGCGCATGGGGGAAGGGGAAGCCTATACCTTTACCTTCGGCCTTGGCACGGCGGCGCACCCCGATCCGCGACCGCAGCGTCTGCCTTATGAGCGTCCGCCCTTCACCGCCGTTTTCGCAGCGCTGGCGGAACGGCTGTAAAAAAAAGCCCGGTCAGATGACCGGGCTGATTTCACTGTGCTAAGAATCAGCGGCTGCGACGACGGCGTAGCATCCAGCCTGTGCCCAACAGGGCAAACCAGAGTGGCGTCACCATCAGCGCCTGACGCGTGTCGTCCTGCAGCGTCAGCAGCACCAGCACAAAGGCGAAGAAGGCCATACAGACCCAGCACATGAATTTGCCCAGCGGCATTTTAAACGCCGACTCCGCATGACGCTGCGGATGTTTCTTCCGGTAGGCCAGATAGCTACAGAGGATGATGGTCCAGACAAACATAAACAGAATGGCTGACACGGTCGTCACCAGGGTAAAGACCTTCATCACATCCGGGATCAGATAGATCAGCGCCACGCCCACCAGCAGGCAGAGGCAGGAGAAGAAGAGGCCGGTCGTGGGCACTGAACGGGCCGAGAGCCGGCCAAAAGCGCGGCTCGCCACACCCTGCTGAGACAGACCATAGAGCATACGGCTGGTGGAGAAAATGCCGCTGTTGGCTGAGGAAGCTGCCGAGGTCAGCACCACAAAGTTGACGATACTCGCCGCTGCAGGCAGGCCAATCAGGACAAACATTTCGACAAACGGACTGCGATCGGCCATGACCTGGGTCCACGGCGTTACCGCCATGATGACCATCAGCGCCAGCACGTAGAACATAATGACCCGCAATGGAATGGCATTAATCGCACGCGGTAAGACTTTATGCGGATCGTGCGTCTCTGCCGCCGCGGTGCCCACCAGCTCGATACCGACAAACGCAAAGACCGCAATCTGAAAGCCGGCAAAGAAGCCGCTGATGCCTTTCGGGAACAGACCGCCGTGCTCCCAGATATTGCTCAGAGCCGCCGTACCGCCGCCAGGCGAGGGGTAGTGAAGCGACACCAGCACGATGCCGGTGACGATCAGCGCCACAATGGCGACGATTTTAATGATCGCGAACCAGAACTCCATTTCGCCAAACAGTCTGACGGTGGCAATGTTCAGCGCCAGAAACACCACGACGCAGAGCAGGGCGCTCATCCAGATTGAAAAGCCCGGGAACCAGAGCTGAAAATAGGCGCTGATTGCGACCACGTCGGCAATGCCGGTCACAACCCAACAGAACCAGTAAGTCCAGCCCGTAAAATAACCCGCCCACGGGCCGAGCAGGTCAGCGGCAAAATCACTGAAGGACTTATATTCGAGGTTTGAGAGCAGTAACTCCCCCATCGCGCGCATCACAAAGAACAGCATAAAGCCGATGATCATATAGACGAAAATAATCGAGGGACCGGCCAGGCTGATCGTTTTTCCTGAGCCCATGAACAGGCCGGTACCGATCGCACCACCAATGGCAATGAGCTGGATGTGACGATTATGCAGATTACGCTGGAGCTTGTCGGGCGCCTCAAGTGCGCGTGTGGTTTCTTTTGATTGATCAACCATAGAATTGTCTTTCCTGTCTTGATGTTGTGTCAGCTCTGCTGGCTGTTAGTAAGCGCGTCTGCCCGGAGGCAAGTCGGCATAAGATAGAGGAAGAGGGCCTGAACCGGGTAACGCTTTTTTATCAATTGTGAAGCCTGTGGCCTCATGAGCACTATTAACAGGCGGTTCTGGTCACTCCTGCGTCAGTCTGCGTAATTATTCATCACGATGTGTCAGGCCCAGCGCGGAAAAGGAGATCTGCTTCTACACTTTTTGTCTGTTAATCATCATGCTGCGAAGGGATCTATGCGCACGCTTATCCTGTTTTTGCTGTTAATCGCACTGGGATGGGGCAGCTTACCCTGGCTTAAGCAGCATCTGCCGCCGCCGTTCAATCCCTTTACTCCGCTTTCTGTTACCGATCCGCCCGGATGGATGACACAGATGAAGATGAAACGACTTGCCGGTAATGCCAGCGCCTGTCTGGACGTCATGCGTCGGGCGCAACAGGCGGGCTGGGTCAGCTTCAGTGAGCGTCCCCCGATTACGGGAGAGTGCCCAATCAGTCATCCGCTGCGGATTCAGAAACTGGGGCCGGTCAGCCTGAGCAGCAGTTTTCTGGCGAGCTGCCCGATGGCAGTGGCCAGCACTATGTATGCGTTGCAAAGCCGTCAGCAGACGATCCGCGATATGCACAGTCCACTGGTCCGGATTAACCATGTGGGCAGCTATGCCTGCCGTAACATCTACCATCGCGCACAGGGACGGCGTAGCGAACATGCGACCGCCGATGCGCTGGATATTACGGGCTTTCAACTGGCGGATGGCCAGCAACTGGTTGTCAGTCGTCACTGGCAACAGCCGGCAGAGAAAGCAGCCATGCTGCATACGCTCTGGCGCGGAGGCTGTGCGGTCTTTGGTAATGCGCTCGGACCAGACTATAACGCCGCGCACGCCACCCATTTTCATCTGGGTATGCGTGGTACAGGCTATTGCCGCTAAATCTGAAAAGATCAAGGCCGTCATCAATCAGGCACTGACCGGACCAGTAGAAATACAACCGCTGAATAGGGGGCGTGCATCCTGCCTGACATCGCCTGTCTCTGAACACAAGTAAGCGTAAAATGCATTGTGGTTTTTTTAGTGCCAGTTAATTCAACAGTAATGTGTTGGCGGGCTAAACAAATTGATCAGATTTTCTGCATTTCTGACTCGTTACTTTAGCCAACTGAATGAAATTATTTCAGGGTGAAGCGAGCGTGGATTAAGAGAAATTAATTGTTTATTTACCCGGAGTCGTTGAGGAATAACGCGCAGCGTTTCCGATAAAAATTTATTTTCAGATACGTCAGCAGCGTGACTATCGGTAAAGTGATTTTCATGACTAAAATAGAGTCAGTGAATGGCGCGCTGGGATGAGCAATAGTAATCGCCTGCACCGGGTTCGGGCCGACAGAGAAATTAAGTCAAATCTGAGTGCGTTCGGCACTTTTCTGCCAGTCAGATTATCCGCGCTGTAAAAAAGCAGAGGTGCAGAGCAACAGGAAGAGAGGTGACAGACGCGAAGAATAAGATGCAAAACGGTCTGTGAAAATAGCCGCTCGTTATCTCTTTCGGCCATCGCCTTAACAGCGTGAGCCTGGTCGGTCAGAGCCGTCAGGGCAGCGCGCGAGCAGGCAATCTTTATGGCCGGCGAATCGCTCTGTTAACAGAAAAACGAAATGGGTGTGCTTTTATTTGGCTTAACGCTTATTTCCTGCTGAAAAATATGTCGAACGTTCCTGTTTCTATTCAGCGCGCGACTCCATTATTAACACTTTGTTTACGCATTAAATACGCAACTGACGCATTCCTCCAGGCTATTTTTCGTGTACTTTATCGGGCACGGAATTTTTTAAGCTCATTTGCAGGGATTGAAATCCTATCAGAAAAATCTTATTCTTTGTGGGCGATTGAAATTGCTGTGACAGGCCTCACATTGTATTGACGAAGACAGGTCTTCACTCCCTGACCGTGGTGAAAGGTTAAATGCGCTGCAGAATGCGACGGCTCACGTCAGGAATAAATTAATCATTTTCTGCTAATTTATTTTAACGGATGAATCCGACTGAATAACACCGTAAGGGCGAGTAGAAAAACGCTGAGGCAATATGAGCACTGAAAATTATTTCGCCTGGCGAAGTGAGGTGAAAAAACAATTTCAGGCATTAACGCTTTCTTCTGAACTGAAGACGTTATTGCAACACTTTACTGAATCATTAGGCTTTGACTACTTTGCCTTTCTGATTCAGCATCCGGTGCCTTTTACCCGACCTCAGATACATTTGCATAGCACCTATCCCGGACTCTGGGTGAAGCGTTATGAGAAGCAGAATTATTACGCTGTCGATCCGGTGCTCACGTTTTGTCAGCAACCGGGCCGGGGGATGGCGTGGTCACAGGAGCTGTTCGCTGACGCCGGCGATCTGTGGGCTGAGGCAAGAGAACATGGGCTGATGAGTGGTTTTTCATGCTCTGCAATGGCACCAAATCGCGTCATTGGTATATTATCTATATCATCGAAACAGCCCATTCCAGTTCAGCTCTGCCATGCTGAGCTGGAGGTAAAACTACACCTCTTAGCGGAACTAAGCCTGGATACGCTGGAACGTATTCGCGATGATGCCATGATGGTGCTGAAGAATGCGTTCAGCCAGCGTGAGCTGGAAATTCTGAAATGGACAGCCGAAGGAAAAACAGCGGCAGAAATTTCGCTGATTTTATCCATCTCAGAACATACCGTTAATTTTCATCAAAAAAATATGCAAAAGCGTTTCAGTGTCTCCAATAAAACGCAAATTGCCTGTTATGCAGCGGCAATCGGGCTGATTTGAACAATAAACAACTGCCACTTTTAGCAGTTCCTTTGTTCAGGGCAGTTGTCTACCCTGCGCCGGAACTTTGCCAGGCTGGCGCAAAGAAATCACAGCAACATGAGGATGTCAGAGGCGCATAATGAAAATAGTGCAAACACAGTTAAAGGATATGCCATCCTCATTACTTGCCGAGCTGGGCAGCTATCGGTACAGCGTCTTTGCACGCGGCGAGGGGTGGTCTATTCCTCCCCGCCTCAGCACGCCAGGACAGGAGTATGATCGCTACGATCGTTCAGACGTCACCTGGCTTATCGCCTGGAACGCCCGTTTCGGGATCAGCGGCTGCGCGCGCCTGATGCCGTGGTTCGAGCCTGAGCAGAGCGAGGGCATCGTGTTGCCTTTCAGTCATGAGAAAGTTTGGGAGATGTCGCGCTTCTCAGCCCGACTGGAAGTGGATGCTGAGTTGCCGCTGAATATTCTGTGGCACGCCGTGCAGCTGGCTGAACTGAATGGAATGGAATATATCATCAGCTCGGCCACGCCGATGCTGGAGAAAATGTTTGAGGAGCACCAGGTCGTCTATGAACCGCTGACGCCAGGACTCATTCTGTCAGAAGATAACCTGTTTGCAATTCGCATCCCCGTGGTTCAGCCTGCGCTGGCCGAGAAGTATCGTGGAACGCGGCGTTTCAGCCCGGAAGAGGTACTGCCGACGCTGGGCGTGTCAGTGAACTGGCAGGCACATAACTGACCAGTCTGCCCCCGGGCGGGGGCAGAGGGCTTACTGGCGGTAGGCCGTTTTAATCTGTTTGATGGTATTGCTGAACACTTCGGCCTGTGGCTTATCGCCCAAAGTCTGCACATAGCGCTCCATGTTGATGATCACTTTTCCGGCATCAGCCTGACCCATACCTTTGAGGATAAGGGTGATCATCATCTTAAGACCCGCGATCTCATCCGCTAATTTCTGGGCTTCCTGCGAAGTGGCAAAATCTTCATCGCTCATGATTTTCTCCTTGGTGAATGACAACGTGCCGGCCCTCTGTCCGCACAGCAAAGCGTGAGTATATCACAGGGGCAGGGGGTTGCCGTTGCAATGGCTTCGCTTTGCGATAAATAGCTGGTTTGTCCAGTGAAACTAATCAATCTATGAAAGTAATTACTGCCATGCCAGACGGCGTTACAGAACAGAATCAGCCAGCAGAATTATGCCGTGTTACGATGTTAATGTGCTGATATAAAAGAGATTATCCTGTTATTAAGCAGCCCGGCTGATTCTGTGAAAATGCTGTTTATGCACGTTACCTGTATCCGTTACGAATCTTATAAAGCGCCCACTGTTTGACTTTGTTGATGTGCTTTTGAGGTAAAAGCGGGTATGATTGCCTCCTGAATTGTGAATGATTTCCCCTTTTTTAGCCTCCGGAGTTTCCCCGTTGATCAGTGTACTTCTTGTTGATGACCATGAACTTGTCCGTGCCGGCATCCGTCGCATCCTGGAGGATGTCAAGGGTCTGGCCGTGGTCGGAGAGGTGAACTGTGGCGAGGATGCGGTGAAGTGGTGCCGGGCCAACCCGGTCGATGTCATCCTGATGGATATGAATATGCCGGGCATCGGTGGACTGGAGGCGACGCGTAAAATCGTGCGCTACAATCCCGATATCAGGATTATTATGCTGACCATTCATACGGAAAATCCCCTGCCTGCTAAAGTTATGCAGGCAGGTGCCGCAGGCTACCTGAGTAAAGGGGCTGCGCCACAGGAGGTGGTCAACGCTATCCGCTCAGTGAATGCCGGGCAACGCTACATCGCTTCGGACATCGCTCAGCAGATGGCACTGAGCCAGATTGAACCGCAAAAAGCGGAATCCCCCTTCAGCTGTTTGTCGGAAAGGGAATTGCAGATTATGCTGATGATCACCCGAGGACAAAAGGTGACGGAAATTTCCGAGCAGTTAAATCTCAGTCCTAAAACCGTTAACAGTTATCGCTATCGGATGTTCAGTAAGCTGAACATCAGTGGCGACGTCGAGTTAACGCATCTGGCCATTCGACATGGTCTCTTCAATGCGGAGCCGTTAATCAGTAGTGAATGACGTTTTTGATTCCAAAGCCTTTCTGAGTACGGTAACCAGCAAGCCCGGTGTTTACCGCATGTATGACGCCTCAGGCACTGTCATCTATGTGGGTAAAGCCAAAGACCTGAAGAAGCGTCTGACCAGCTACTTCCGCACCCAGGTCGGCAGCCGAAAAACCGAAGCGCTGGTCAGCAATATCCAGCACATCGATGTCACCGTTACCCACACCGAAACCGAAGCGCTGCTGCTTGAGCATAACTACATCAAGCTTTATCAGCCGCGCTATAACGTGCTGCTGCGCGACGATAAATCTTATCCCTACATTTTTCTGAGCGGCGATACCCATCCGCGACTGGCGATACACCGTGGCGCAAAGCATGCCAAAGGCGATTACTTTGGCCCATTCCCCAACGGCTATGCGGTGCGGGAAACCCTGGGATTACTGCAGAAAGTTTTTCCTATTCGTCAGTGCGAAAACAGTGTTTACCGTAATCGCTCGCGGCCCTGTCTGCAGTATCAGATTGGCCGATGCCTTGGGCCCTGCGTGGCGGGGCTGGTCAGCGAAGAGGAGTACGCGCAGCAAACCGATTACGTGCGGCTGTTCCTGGCCGGTAAGGACGATCAGGTTCTCAACCAGCTGGTGAAACGTATGGAAGAGGCCAGCGTCGGCCTGCGCTTCGAGGAAGCAGCACAACTGCGCGATCAGATCCAGGCCGTGCGCCGCATTACCGAAAAGCAATTTGTCTCGAATCAGGGCGACGACCTGGATGTCATGGGTGTCGCGTATGACGCAGGCATGGCCTGTCTGCATGTGTTGTTCATCCGCCAGGGTAAAGTGCTGGGCAGCCGCAGCTACTTTCCGAAGGTGCCAGTGGATACCGACCTGGCGGAGGTCGTGCAGACTTTTGTCGGGCAGTTCTACCTGCAGGGCAGCGAGGCACGAACGCTGCCGGGCGACATTCTGCTGGACTTCACTCTTCCGGAACGCGAACTGCTGGCCGCGTCGCTCAGTGAACTGGCGGGACGGCGGGTGAATATTCAGAGCAAGCCCCGTGGTGATCGCGCCCGTTACCTTAAGCTGGCACGCACCAACGCCGCGACGGCGCTGACGACCCGCCTGTCACAGCATTCGACCATCCATCAGCGGCTTATGGCGCTGGCGGAGTTTCTTGAGCTCGACAAAATCAGGCGGATGGAGTGTTTCGATATCAGTCACACCATGGGTGAGCAGACCATCGCCTCCTGCGTGGTGTTTGATCAGAATGGTCCGCTGCGCGCCGATTACCGTCGCTACAACATCAGTGGCATCACGCCAGGCGACGACTATGCCGCCATGAATCAGGTGCTGCGCCGCCGTTATGGTAAGGCGATTGAAGAAGATAAGATCCCGGATGTCATTCTGATTGATGGCGGTAAAGGCCAGCTGGCTCAGGCGCTGCAGGTTTTCGCCGAACTGGATGTGCCCTGGGACAAGCGCCAGCCCATTCTGCTGGGCGTCGCTAAAGGCAGCGATCGTAAAGCGGGTCTGGAGACGCTGTTCTTCGAAGCGGAAGGCGAGGGCGTATCATTGCCGCCGGATGCCCCTGCGCTGCATGTGATCCAGCATATTCGTGACGATGCTCACAACCATGCGATCTCGGGCCACCGTAAAAAACGGGCTAAAGTGAAGAACACCAGTGCGCTGGAAAGCATCGAAGGGGTAGGGCCAAAACGGCGTCAGCAACTGCTTAAGTACATGGGGGGCCTGCAACCGCTGCTGAATGCGTCGGTGGAGGAGATCGCCAATGTGCCAGGTATCTCGCACGCGCTGGCAGAAAAAATATACTACTCCCTGAAACACTAGCATTGAAACAGGGGGGGCAATGTAGGAACATAGGATAAATTCTATCTATATCCAGACAGTTACCGGCATATGCAATTAAACATTCCGACGTGTCTCACCCTGTTTCGAGTCGTGCTCATTCCGTTCTTTGTGCTGGCTTTCTATCTGCCGTTTTACTGGGCGCCGCTCGCGACCGCCTTAATCTTTGTTTTTGCAGCTATCACTGACTGGTTTGATGGATTTCTGGCGCGTCGCTGGAAGCAGACGACACGCTTTGGTGCTTTTCTCGATCCTGTTGCTGACAAAGTGATGGTGGCCATTGCGCTGGTGCTGGTGGCCGAATATTTCCATGCCTGGTGGATCACACTGCCCGCAGCGACCATGATTGCGCGTGAAATTATCATCTCTGCGCTGCGTGAGTGGATGGCGGAGATTGGCAAACGCAGCAGCGTGTCAGTTTCGTGGATTGGCAAAGTCAAAACTACTGCGCAGATGTTCTCCCTGTTTGCGCTGTTATGGCGTCCGGATGCCACCGTCATCGCGATCGGTGTCGTCGCATTATACATTGCTGCTGTGCTGACTTTCTGGTCAATGTTCCAGTATCTCAGCGCCGCGCGCGGCGATTTGCTCGAACCGTGATCGATACGATTTAAAAAGCAGCAAACGGACGGGTTGGGAGGATAATTTTATTGACTCAATCCGTCAGGTCAGTAGAATGCAACGCATCGAAAGGCAGCGAGTCTGCCAGAAGATAAGTAAAATCAGCAGGTTCGATAAAGTTGCTGAAATTTGCGGGAATAGCTCAGTTGGTAGAGCACGACCTTGCCAAGGTCGGGGTCGCGAGTTCGAGTCTCGTTTCCCGCTCCAGATTCGCAGGTCAGGTTAACCTGACGGCACATCAGTTTAAGGCGCGTTGGCAGAGTGGCTATGCAGCGGATTGCAAATCCGTGTACCTCGGTTCGACTCCGGGACGCGCCTCCAGTTACACCCTGCCCGGGTGGTGAAATCGGTAGACACAAGGGATTTAAAATCCCTCGATCGTAAGGTCGTGCGGGTTCAAGTCCCGCCCCGGGCACCATATCGATTTACCTATAAAATCAATGATAAGCAGTGTCGTAAGCCGCCCCTTAAGAGGCGGTTTTTTTGTGCCCGCTGTCTGAGATATTGACTTCTTTTATCCCCTGCTGTTCAGCCACGCGAGCTGAATACCAGCTGCTCCTCGGTGTTACTCACCAGAATCATCTTTTGCGCCTCGCCGCTGGAGGAAACAAACGTCACTTCATTACCGATACTGAGCGCGTCGAACGCCTCCGTAGCCTGTATCCGCTTCTGGATCTCCAGCACCATCCGTGATGCAGAGGCAGCGGGTTGTTCGCTCACCTTATCAATATGGTAACTGGCGGTGAAATTCAGCTCAGGCTGATCGACGACATAAAACTGTCCTGAAGGCATAGTACGGACCTCGCGATAAAAATGGCCCGGCGTTCTGGCCGGAACAGGTTGTCTTAACAGGTAAGGTTAGCTGAATTATCGCGCTGCACAGCCCGCGATCCCTGATTTTTGACGCCGGGGGCAGGCGGGAAAAAGAGGTGCCGCTTGCGCTTGCCTGTTCAGGAAGTGGCGCTACCCTTATCTGGAACCGTTGCCTTTTCAGGCACACTGCTCGGGCATGGTATAAAGGTATTACTGCAACTCAGCATGAGTTGACGATGCAGGTTCAATTCCTGCTGCCCGGTCCACTTTCTCTCTCCCGGTTTTCTCGTCCACCTTTGCACGCTGACCGCGCCTTTGATTTATTTCTGCGACCCGGCGTCCTGAAATCTGTGTTTGCTCGGGCTGTCAGGCTTTCGGCTACTGCTACAGAGTACGTATGTGGCCGATCTCTTATCTCCTGACTGGTCAGTGTCGCCACCGTTGGCCACCAGCTCGCGGTCTGATTCCTTTAAGAAGAAAGGTAGGAGGACGGAATGGTTCTGCCTTACTGATGACCCGATCCCGGCCCACGCGTTAACCGCCTGCAACAGACAGAAGAAAACGGAGAGAGGTAGCGGGTGTGTCGCGATTATCAGGCTGGCAAAGGATGAGACTGCAAATGGCGGATATAGGGTATCAGCCAGCCTGACACGCAGGCTGGCTGAAGCCCGTCAGGCATGCGGTTGTCCTGATGGGGCCATGGTGCCGGGTGCCCCAGGCGGTGGCGGTGGCGCGTCTTTACCCGGCGGCGGTGGAGGAGGAGCATCTCTCCCTGGTGGAGGGGGTGCGCAGGCCGTAAGGGTGGCGAGAATGGCCAGAGTGGATAACAGATAAGCCGAACGTTTCATCATATTTCCCTGATTGGTTAAGCGGAGCGTTAAGTATAGATAAGCGCCATAAAATCGCCTGAAGCGAATCCGCTCCCTGATAATCAGGAAAATTGGTCAGGATTATTTGAAACGCCTCGCAACTCACGCATGTTGCCAATGCGTTTCGTGGCGTCCCGCGCTAAGGTAGCGCTTCATTTTAGAGGAGACGTTATGAATGGCATGATGAAGTTCGTCCGCGGGTGGCTGGTGTTTTCTGTTCTGTGGGGCGTATTCATGTGGTTTATGTCGTGGCAGGCGCAGGGTAAAGAGCCCGGTCTGGCCATTCTGACCAGTCTCTACGCGGGTTTAATTTATCAGGCGTTGATCACCATGGTCGGCCGCTATCGGGCGCGGCGGCAACAGGCGTAATCAGTTCTGCTGCCGGCAGGCAGCAGAACAGCCTCAGTTAACCAAAGTTACCGGTGAGGCGCTGATGGAAGTCGGTACTTCTTGAGTCCAGGCCTTCAATAACCACTTCTGTGCCATAACGCTGATAGCGATACTCAATGCCATCCAGCGCCGCGACGCTGGACGCATCCCAGATTTGCGCGTGGGTCAGATCGATCGTCACTTTTTTTGGATCGTGGGCATAATCGAAATGCTCGAACAGATCGTTGCTGCTGGCAAAAAAGAGCGGGCCACGCACCACGTAGCGCACCGACTCGCCATCCGCGCTCAGCTCGCGTTCCGCATGAATAACATGGGCAATGCGGCGTGCAAACAGTAACATGGCCAGAATCACCCCAGCCAGTACGCCCAGCGCCAGGTTACCGGTCCAGACCGTCACCGCGACCGTCAGGACCATAATCAGCGTTTCGGACCACGGCATACGCTTCAGCGTGGCGGGCTGCAGGCTGTGCCAGTTTACGGTTTTCACGGCCACGACCATCATAATTCCGGCCAGCACCACCATCGGGATTTGCGCCATAATCCGGCTCAGTCCGGTCACCAGCAGCAGCAGCACCAGACCGGCCGCGACTGTCGACACCCGACTGCGCGCCCGGCCCAGTTCCACGTTGACGATGGTCTGACCGATCATCGCGCAGCCAGCGATCCCGCCATAGAAGCCCGCCAGAATGTTTGCGACACCCAGGCCCCAGGATTCGCGACGCTTGCTGGAAGGCGTATCAGTCAGGTCATCAACCAGTTTGGCGGTCAGCAAAGACTCCATCAGGCCGACAAAGGCAATGCTCAGTGCGGTAGGCCAGATAATCAGTAGCGTCTGAAGATTCAGAGGAACCAGCAGGCTATTAAAGCCAGGCAGGCCCGGACTCATCGACCCCTCATCACCCACGTTCGGCATGCGATAGCCCATCAGCACAGCGACGGTCGTTACGACAACAATAGCGACCAGCGGAGAGGGAATGCTCTTGATCAGCCGCGGCAACACCAGCACGATAGCCAGCGTCACGGCGAAGAAAATCCAGACCAGTGAGGATTGCCCCCAGACGTGTGGCACCTGTGCAAAGAAAATCAGCACTCCGAGCGCATTCACAAACCCCAGCATGACGGAACGGGGAATATAACGCATCATGCGCGCCAGACCCGCCACGCCAAACAGGATCTGAATTATGCCTCCCAGTACTACGGCGGGCAGTATATATGCCACACCGTGCTGATGAACCATCGGGCCGATTACCAGTGCGACCGATCCGGCTGCTGCCGTTACCATCGCTGGCCGGCCACCCAGAATCGACAGTGTCAGGCACAGGACGACAGAGGCGATCAGGCTGACTTTCGGGTCAACGCCCGCGATAACGGAAAAGGAGATTACTTCAGGGATGAGTGCCAGTGCCGTAATCACTCCGGCCAGGCATTCACGGGTCAGCAGGGCAGGCGATCGCAGAACGCGTCCCACGCTGATATCAGCAGCCACAACCTCGGTTGCGGCCTTATCATTGGATTGAGTCATAAAGATTGCAGGCTCTTGAGTTATTTTGCTCCCGCGCGAGGGGCGGGAAAATCGGCATAGCAGGTGAGGGGCAGATATTACCGGGCGTGCTGAAAAGATACCAGAAAAAGGCGGATGAATCCCTCCATGGAATCGGTGAAGTTACAGTGAAAAATCGTCCGGCGTTTTGTAGACCACCAGTTCAAGCAGCTGCCGGTAGACATCCAGTGACGCCCTGTCGCTTTCCAGCTCCAGCCGGTGAATCAGCTTTGAGATGATGGCTTTGTTGTTAACGGGCATGCCGGACTGAAGGATTTCTGCAATCACAATACCCAGCGTTTCCATCTCACTGGCTGGCCTGTTGGCAGCCGCATTAAAATAGTCTGAAATTTCTTTATCGGTTCGGGGAAGACTCTCTTGCATGTGTAAGCCCTTTATAACAGCCCGCTTCCGGTTCGGATGTCAGGACAAAATCGATCAAAACCATCACATGGACAGATGCGATGGTGCCAGCTCAAAACGTGAGCAGATAAAATAACCTCTGAAGGTGGAAATCCACAGACACCTTCAGAGGCGACGCAAATGCATCATTCGTTACAGAGTCGTACCACAACTCATGGCGGTAAAGTTATACAATGAAAGCCAATTTGTACAATCGGATCCTTTGGCTAAACGTGCTATTCGTAGCTTTTCAGTAGCTTATAAGGATTATTCTGAAACAAAATCTGTACAAATAACCTATACAAAGAAGCCCGTTAAAGGCGGAACTGAAAAAAACGGGAAACGCTGGCCTGTTTCCCGTCAGCAAATCAGCTGAAAAGCGCCAGCTTTGCCGTCAGCTTACGCAGGACTTTTTTCTCGCCGACAACCGCCATGCCCAGCAGACGCCATTCTGCCCGCGGCTGTGTTCGCAGTACGTCGCGCAGCGCCTGATAATCGGTGGTGGTCTGGCCCGCTTCCGGAAACAGCACCAGATCACAGGCCTGTTCACTCGCTTCCCGCAGGGCATCGAGCTGCGGGTCTGTCGCCACCAGCACCGGGATGCCGGTAGTGATCAGACCGGGCGAAGGGCAAATTGCTGCATCCTCCAGGGGCGGGCCAACCAGCGACGGATGTCGCTGCCCCAGGGTTAACGCCATCACGGCAGCCGCATTGGCGGCTTTACCGGGTGTCAGCACGCTGTTAAGTATCATCACACATCTGAGGTCCTGCATTGCGTTTCTCCTGAATGAAAAGAACGCATTGTGACAGGGGGGTTAACCGGGGTCTGGAAGATTTGTGCAGGCGTGCTGATAGCGTGCGGGCGACAGCTGGCAGGCACGCTTAAACCAGCGTCCCAGGTGACTCTGGTCGGCAAAGCCCAGTGCGGCGGCCACGTCAGCAACGGGCTCGCCCTGTGCCAGCCGACGACGCGCCTGACTCAGCCGCCACTGCACCAGCCAGGCGTGCGGAGGCAGTCCCCAGTGTGCCCGGAACAGGCGTGATAGCCGGAAACGGTCGACCTGCAGGTGATGCGCCATCTGCGCCAGGTTTGGGTTGTCTGCATGGTAAGCAATCAGCCAGTCACGCGCCTGCAGTGCCAGCAGGCTATCCCTGGCTGCTGGCACTGCAGGCTGTAACCACTCGCGGTGCGGTGTGAGCTGAGCGGCGAGCCGATCGAGCGCCGCATCTTTGATCAGGGCAGGGTGGTTATGCCACAGGGCGTCGAACGCATGCCAGACCGCATAGGCCAGCGAACGGTCGTCGCGCAGCGTGGTGGCAAAGTGCAGTTCACGGGCTGCCCCGTCGGCTGTGACCGGGGGGAGGTGCTGCGCTATCTGCTGCGGCGAAAGATAGAGCATCCGGTAGGTGAAACCATTATCGTTGATGGCATCGCCATCATGCAGCTCCTCCGGTTCCAGCATAAAGACCGTGCCGGGTCGGCTCTGGTGCTGTTTGCGCCGTGAATGAAACTGCTGTACGCCTTGTTCAGTCACGCCAATCAGGTAACTGTCGTGCCAGTGAAGATCATAGGCATGACCTGTGAAGTGGGCGCGCAACGCCTCAATACCGCTTACGGCATCACGGCGCAGGTCAACCCAGTTTTCTGAGGGCTTTGGCATGGTATCGGGCTCCTGGTGGCGGCCTCTGGACATTCTGCCGCGATCCACTAATTTTTAACAGACGGGACGCTTTTCATTCGCGATTCCCTTTGCGTATAATAACGTCCTCTCTCAATTAGATATCTTACTATTAGGCTGCTAACGTTTGTCTGAACATACACGCACGTTTACCCATTTACTGCATCTGACCGCGCACGCCTGGCGTCTGGCAGTTGATCGTCACCTTAAAGATAGCGGATTAAGTATGAGCAGCTGGATGGCTATCGGACTGATTGCCAGCGAGCCGCAACGCATGACCCAGACCGAACTGGCGCAGATGCTGGGGCTGGAAGATGCCAGCATGGTGCCGTTGGTGGACCGGCTGGTAAAACAGTCATTGCTGATGCGGGTGCAGCCCCCCGAGGATCGCCGCAAACGCCATCTGGTGCTGACAGAACAGGGTAATGAAGCGTTCGCCAGAGTGAAAACAGAAGCGGATGCTCTGCGTACCCAAATGCTGGCAGATATCGCCCCGCAGGATCTGGCCGTCACCGAGCGCGTCCTGCAACAATTGCTGAGCCGTATGGGAAGCATGTAACGGTGGCAAAGCGAAATCCCTACGCTGCACGCGAGTGGTTGCCGCATGAAAAACCGATGCTGCCGGGTTCACCTTCGACTCCGCTGCATCCGATGCCAAAACGCCTGGCGTTTGGCCTGATTGGTTTACTGATTTCGCTGACCGGTGCGCTGAGTAATGCGCTGGTGACGGCGAATCTGGTCAATCTGCAGGGAACGTTCGCGGCCTGGTCAAACGAAATTGCCTGGCTGCCTGCGGTCTACGTAATGGGCAATATCTCTATCAACCTGCTACTGGTGAAGTTCCGACAGCAGTTTGGCCTGCGGGTCTTTACCGAAGCGTTTCTGGTGCTCTATGTGCTGGTGGCGTTTTTCCACCTGTTTGCCAACGACCTGAACTCGGCAATTATCGTGCGCACCGCGCACGGCATGGTGGCGGCGGCACTCAGTTCGCTGGGTATCTACTATCAGGTTCAGGCCTGGCCCGCAAAACATCGTCTCAAAGCGCTGGTTATTGGCCTGACGGTCTCGCAGCTGGCAATCCCGCTGGCTCGCTTATTCTCCTCGGAACTGCTGCAGCTCAACGAGTGGCGCGGTCTCTATCTGTTTGAACTCGGACTGGCGCTGATTGCGCTGGGTGGGGTTCTGCTCGTCAAACTGCCGCCGGGCGATCGCATCAAAACCTTTGAAAAGATGGATTTCGTCACTTTTATCCTGCTGGCGCCCGGTATGGCGCTGCTGTGCGGCGTCCTGACGCTGGGGCGCATTGAGTGGTGGTTTACCACACCGTGGCTCGGGATCTGTACCGCCATCGCCCTGACGCTGATCGTGGCGGCGATTGTTATTGAGCACAACCGGCGTAATCCGCTGATCAATACCCGCTGGCTCAGCAGCGGCATGATGGTGCGCCTCGGCATCGTGATGATTATGATCCGTATCGTGCTGGCCGAGCAGAACACCGGCGCGGTCGGTTTTCTGCAGCAGCTTGGACTGCAGAATGACCAGATGCGCGGTCTGGCACTGGCCATCATTGCCGGGGTGATCGTTGGCATCGCCGCCAGCGCGCTGACCATCAAACCCAGCCATCTTAACTGGCCGATCGTGGCCTCGCTGGTGGTGATGATTATCGCGTCGCTGATGGATGCGCAGTCCAGCCCGCTGACCCGTGGCCCCGAAATGTATTTCAGCCAGTTTCTGCTGGGATTCAGCAGCGCCTTCTTTATGGCACCCGCGATGCTGATGGGCATTGGCAGCGTCGTGACGCAGCCGAAAAATCTGGTGAGCTTCGTTGTACTGTTTGGCATGAGCCAGAACCTCGGCGGACTGATCGGCTCGGCGATCCTCGGCACGTTTCAGGTCTGGCGGGAGAAATATCACTCCAGCCTGCTGGGCGATCAGCTCTCACTGCTCGACCCCAACGTCACTGAACGGCTCAGCCAGTATAATGCCCTGTTTAATTCGCTGGTGGGCGACAACGTACTACGCGGCGCGCAGAGCACCAGCCAGCTGCAGACGGTTGCCACGCTGCAGGCCAACGTACTCGCCTATAACGATACTTACCTGTTAACCGCCGCGCTGGCACTCATTACCCTGATGTGGGTGCTCTGGCGCTTAACCCGGCGTCGTTATCTTGACTGGCGTCAGGCGCAATTTAACCTGCGTGAGCAGCAACAGATGGCCCAGGAATCAATGGAGAAACAATGAGTCAGCAGGATGAGCTTCAGGCGGCCGAACGCGAACGCGCGAATCGTCGTCGTATCCTTTCCATCGCCGCGGGCAGCGGCATCGTCGTCATTGGCGTACTGGTCATTCTCTATGCCTGGCAGCTCTGGCCCTTTACCAGCGCCATACAGAGCACCGAAAACGCCTATGTGCGCGGTCAGGTGACCTTTATCAGTCCGCAGGTCAATGGTTATCTCACTTCAGTCGAGGTAATCGATCTGCAGCCGGTGAAAAAAGGGCAGCTGCTGATGACAATTGATGACCGTATCTATCGCCAGCGGGTGCATCAGGCGCAGGCGCAGCTGGCGATGAAGCAGGCGGCGCTGAACAATAACCTGCAACAGCGACGCAGCGCAGAAGCCACCATTCAGAGCAACAAGGCGGCGCTGGAAAATGCCAGAGCCCAGGCGCTGAAAAGCGGCTTTGACCTGAAGCGCGTCGAAAACCTCACGGCAGATGGATCGCTGTCGGTGCGTGAGCGCGATGCTGCCCGCGCCGCCAGTGCCCAGGCGCAGGCGCAGGTGCGCCAGGCCGCCGCCCAGATCGCCGTGGCTGAGCAGAATCTGCAAACCGTGATCGTCAATCGTGGCGCGCTGGCGGGCGACGTCGCCAGCGCCTGTGCCGCGCTGGAGCTGGCGGAGATCGATCTGGCTAATACCCGGATTACCGCGCCCGATGACGGGCAGCTTGGGCAGCTCTCGGTGCGCACCGGCGCCTACGTCACCGCCGGAACGCGTCTGACCTCCGTGGTGCCGAATCGCAAATGGATTATCGCTAATCTGAAAGAGACTCAACTGGCACATATCCGCCCTGGGCTGCCGGTGAGCATCCGGGTCGATGCCCTGGATGGCAAACGCTTTAACGGTCAGGTGGAGTTTATCTCGCCGGCGGCGGGCTCGGAATTCAGCGCCATCTCTCCCGACAACGCCACCGGTAACTTCGTCAAAATCGCCCAGCGGATCCCGGTTCGTATCCGCATCAATGAGCAGGATATGGCGCAGTTGCGTCCGGGGATGTCGGTTGAAGTGGACATCGACACCGCCGCGCAGCCCGCCGCAGAGGCGACACCATGAGGCCGCGTACTCTGATCGCCGCGGTAGCCCTCCTGCTGTCGGGCTGCGCGACCCAGGTTGAGAAGGCACCCGCCTCGCTGCTGATCCCGGATGCCTGGCGCGGCCAGGTCGGGCCGTCGTCCGCGCCCGAGGCGGCGTGGTGGCGCGCCTTTCATGATGAGAATCTCAACCGGCTGGTCAGCCAGGCGCTGCGCAATAATCCTGATATCCTCACGGCGCGCGCCCGGGTGGCTCAGTACCGCGCCCAGCTGCGCGCCGCAGAGGGCGATAACTTTCCCAGCCTGAGCGCCGGGGTTGCCGCAACCCGTGAGCGGACGCTTTCGTCGGTCACGGGCCAGCCTTATGAAACCGATATTTTTCAGGGGCTGCTGAAGGCGAACTACGATGTGGATCTCTGGGGCGCACGCAGCAACAGCATTACGGCGGCGCAGGCGACCTTAGCGGCTCAGCAGGCCGCCGCCTCTGCCGCCGAGCTGACGATCGCCAGTTCGGTTGCGTCCGGTTATTTCAATCTTTGCGCACTGGATGAACAGCTGCGGGTCACTGAGGCGACGCTGGCGAGCCGCAGTCATTCGTTAAAGCTTGCTCAGCGTCAGTTTGAAACCGGCTACACCTCCCGGCTGGAGTGGATGCAGGCGGCATCGGAATATCAGTCTGCCAGCGCCCAGCTACCGTTGCTGCAGCATCAGATCGCCCAGCAGGAGAATGCCCTCAGCATCCTGGCCGGTATGAATCCGCGCACCATCGCCCGCCGTCAGCAGTTTGATCAGATTTCACCGCAGCCGATGCCGTCGCTGCTGCCCTCGGCGCTGCTTAATCGTCGTCCGGATATCGTTCAGGCGCAGCGCCAGCTGCTGGCGGCGGACGCCAGCCTCGCTTCATCACAGGCGAAACTGCTGCCGGGTCTGAATCTCACCGCCACCGGCACTTTGCAGAGTTCGGTGCTGCATCAGCTCGCAGACAACCCGTTCCGGCTCTGGAGCGTGGGAGGCAGTATTCTTGCGCCGCTGCTGAACCGCGAAGCGCTGACGGCGCAGGTCGATGTGTCGATGGCGACGCGGAATCAGGCGCTTTATGGCTATGAAAAAGTGGTGCGTAACGCCTTCTCAGAAGTCAGCGATGCCGTCGACGCTATCAGGCAGCGCGAGGCCCAGCTGAAGGCACTGCAACAGCAGGAAAGTTACGTGAAGGAGGCGCTGCGCATCGCCCGCAACCGCTACCAGAACGGCTACGCCTCCTATCTGGATGAACTGGACGCGCAGCGTACCCTGTTTTCGACCCAGCTGACTCTGGTGACGGTGAAAAGCAACCTGCTGCTGGCGCAGATTGATCTCTACCGCGCGCTGGGCGGTGGCTGGAGAGCCAGCCCGTCATCCTGACATCTCAGGCCGATCCAGCCGTAACCAGAGTTGCGGAGGCGGGATTAGCCTGAGATGTCGCGACGATGGCGCACCTTCCCCGATTCCCATTCCCCAAATAACCCCCAAAAACCCACGCAGACTTCTGCTTACCTGTCTTTACATTCGATGGTATCATGCGCGGGTTTTTTACCAGCCAGACGGAAAAGCGCACGAAATGTTAAAATTGCGCGCGGCGGGCTGTCCGTTTAACTAACTGATATGTCTAATAAAAGAAGGGAATCATGATGAACAAAAAAACGTTTCTGACGCTGGCCATGGTCGCGGCGTTACTCACAGGGTGCGCGCGTACTGCGCCGATTCATAACGTAAATCAGACCCTGACGCAGCGCTACAGCGACAACCAGATGAAAACGGCCATTATCGAAGCGGGTGTAGGCCGCAAATGGGTGATGACACCGGTTTCCCCCGGCGTTATCAATGGCCGGCTGGCCCAGCGTGATTTCGTGGCGACAATTCGTATTTCGTACAGCAGCCAAAACTACCGCATCAATTATGTCAGCAGCCAGAACCTGAAGGCCGGGCAGGGGCAGATCCACAACAATTACAACCGCTGGATCGCGAATCTCGACCAGGATATCCAGCTGCGTCTGTCCGCACTGGCGGCCCGGTAACGGCTTTATCGTCACGCTGTGTTGTGGTCAGGCCTCCGGCGCATAAAGTTCGCCGCGCAATGGCCGACAAATCAGATGTACTGCTATTGCTGAACCGCCGGATAAACCTCTACCGTGAAGCGCGAGACGGCCAGCAGGCGGGCAGGGCAGACCTGACTGGCGGCGATCCGGGTGACCACCCGAGGCACGCCGACACGACATGCATGACAAAAGAGTGTTGAGATGAGACTCACTTACTCGCTGGTTGACTGGCAGGCGCTGGCTCCCGGACTCCACGGAAGCGAGGCCTGGCAGGACTGGGCGCAACAGGGTACCGCGATCGATCCCGCAGGGGCGATGGCGAAGCCGCAGTTTTTACCGATGATGACGGCACGTCGTCTGAGCGGCGGCAGCCGTGCGGCAGTAGAGTGCGGGCTGGCGCTGCTGGCGCGTCAGCAGGTTGACGCGATCGTCTTTACCAGTCGTCACGGGGAACTGGAGCGTAATCTGCGCATCCTTACCACTCTGGCGGATCAGCAGCCGCTGTCACCCACGGATTTCGCGATGTCGGTCCACAATTCCGCGGTTGGCAGCCTGACCATTGCCGCGAAAGCGCCGCTGGTCTCGACCTCTATTGCGGCGGGCATCGACTCCTTTCAGCAGGGGCTAATCGAAGTCAGTGCGCTGCACCAGGCGGGCTATCAGCAGGTGCTGCTGGTCGATTTTGACGGCATCGTGCCTGACTACTATCTGCCGTGGCTGGCGGAGCAGCCTGTCAATGTGCCCTATGCGGTGGCGCTGCTGCTGCGTGCGGGAGACGCGTTGCGCTGCACGGGTCAGGCGGCGCCTGACCCAGTCCCGTCGCCCGGATTGCCGCAGAGCCTGGGGTTTCTGCAGCAGTGGCTGGCGGGGGCGCCCGCTTTTTCTCTGCCGGGCGAACGCCTGACGTGGCACTGGAGAAGATACGATGGCTGACTGTTCATCCTCCGTACAGCGCAGCGGCAGCCGCCTTAACTACCTCTGGCGACTGGTGATGACGGCAGTGAGTTTTACGCTGTTCGGCCTGGGCGGCCTGCTGCTGTCACTGCTCGGTTTCAACCTGCTGTTGCTGGTTCAGCGCAATTCGCTGCGTCGTCGCCTGCTGGCGCGTCGCGCCATTGCTTTCAGCTTTCGCTGCTTTCTGCGTTTCTGCCGGATGACCGGCGTCTTTGACTACCGCATCGAAGGCGCCGAAGCGCTGCAGCGGGATCGTGGCTGTCTGATTGTCGCCAATCACCCGTCACTGATCGACTATGTGATGATCGCCTCGGTGTTGCCGGAGATGGATTGTCTGGTTAAAGCCGATCTGCAGAAGAATCCGTTTGTCCGCGGAGTGATCCGCGCGGCGGACTACCTCATCAACAGCGAGGCAGAGACGCTGCTGCCGGACAGTCAGCGGCGGCTGGCACGCGGCGACACCATCCTGATCTTTCCGGAAGGAACCCGCACCCGCTATGGCCAGCCGCTGGCGCTGCAGCGCGGGGCCGCCAATATTGCGGTGCGCGCCGGATGCGATCTGCGCGTGGTACATATTACCTGTAGCCAGCGTATGCTCGACAAACAGAGCCGCTGGTTTCAGATCCCGCCGGTTAAGCCGCTGTTTACCGTGCGGGTCCGGCACAAGATTGACAGTCAGCTATTTTTTGAAAGCAACCCCGATGCGCAGCCGCTGGCCGCGCGTCGCCTGACCCGCCATTTACAGCAGGCGCTGGTCCCCGAGAACAGGTAAGACGAAAACCGTTATGGATGTATTAATTAACGATATCAAACAGATGATTATCGACACACTCAATCTTGAAGATCTCAGCCCCGACGATATTGAGACTGAGGCGGCGCTCTTCGGCGACGGGCTGGGGCTCGACTCGATTGATGCACTGGAACTTGGTCTGGCCGTGAAAAACCGGTACGGCGTGGCACTCTCTGCGGAGAGTGAAACCCTGCGTGCTCACTTCTTCTCTGTTGCGACGCTGGCCGCGTTCGTCAACCAACAGCGAGGCTGAAAGCGGAGATAACATGATGAATAAAGCTGAAATTTATCAGGAAGTCGCCTCGCTGCTGACCAGCCTGTTTGAAATCGCGCCTGAGGATATCCAGCCTGAGGCACGTCTCTATGAAGATCTGGAACTCGACAGCATTGATGCCGTCGATATGGTCGTGCACCTGCAAAAACGCACCGGTCGCAAAATTAAGCCGGAAACCTTCCGTGCGGTGCGCACCGTGCAGGATGTGGTGGATGCCGTTGAACAACTGATGCGCGACGAAGCCTGATCCTGCCGTGCCTGCTGCCCTACTTCGCCTGCTGAATCTGCTTACGCTGCTGGTCTGGCCCCTGCTGGTCTGGCTGGCCATGACGCAGCCGCGCTGGCAGGGACTCTTCTGGCTGCTGGCGCTGCTGTTTGGTCTGCGCTGGCTGCAGCTGCGGCGTCAGCACCATGCGATGGGCGCCATGATGGGCTGGCTGGCGCTGCTCGGTGCACTGCTCTGCGCCAGCAGCCAGCTCCTGCGCGCGCAGCATCTGCTGCTCTGGTATCCGGTTGCCGTTAATCTGGCGCTGCTGCTGGTCTTTGGTCGCTCACTCTGGCGCGGAATGCCGCTGGTGGAGCTTATTGCCCGGCTGCGTGAGCCCGATCTGCCCGCGGTGGCCGTGCGCTATACCCGGCGCGTGACCCGGATCTGGTGTCTGTTTTTTATGGTCAACGGCAGTGTGGCGCTGTTCACCTGTCTGTGGGGCGATTTGCGGCTCTGGACACTGTGGAACGGCGGCATCAGCTATCTGTTAATCGGGCTGCTGATGGGCGCGGAATGGTGTGTCCGGCAGCATGTGAGGCGTAAAGGATGAGGGTGGCGACGTGGCTGACCGGCCCCGATCGCGAGGTCGCCTGGCGTGGCGATCGGCCTCTGATGCTGAGCAGTATGCATCGTCAGGTCGTGGCGCTGAGCCAGCGGCTGGCGGCCCGGCCCGGCACGCACTGGGCGCTCTGTTTTGATGACAGCTACCGCTTTTGCGTGGCGCTGCTGGCCTGCTGGTACGCCGGTAAAACGCCGGTGATGCCGGGCCACTGCCGCGCCGCTCTGCTGGATGAGATGCAGGAGAGGCTCGATGGGGTGGTGTGCGACATGGTGCTGGCGGTGACGCTGCCGCAGCTGGCGTGGGACGACGCCGAAGCGCCGGGGCCACTGCCGCCGCTCTCTGAGCACGCTGAGCTGGTGCTGTTTACCTCGGGATCGACCGGCACGCCGCGTCAGGTCATCAGGACGCTGGCGGCGATGGAGCAGGAGAGTCGCTGGATCAGCACGCTGTGGGGCGCGCGGTTGCCGGGCTGCCGGGTTATCGCCTCGGTCAGCCATCAGCATCTCTACGGGCTATCCTTTCGGATCTTTCTGCCTATGATGCTCCGGCTGCCGTTTGCCGCCCAGCCGATCTTCTATGGCGAACAGCTGATCCGGCTGCCGCGAGACGGACGTTATCTCTTCGTCAGCAGTCCGGCCTTTTTGTCGCGGCTGGACGATGCGCTCACCGCACCCGCCTGCGAACGGATTGTCTCTGCTGGCGGTGTGCTGCACGATGCCGCTGCGCAACAGGTCTGGCAGCGTTTTGGCTGCCCGGTCAGTGAGATCTACGGCAGTACTGAAACCGGCGTCCTGGCCTGGCGCGTCTGCGATCGGCCAGAGCCCAACTGGCACGCTTTTCCTGAGGTCAGACTGGCACAGGCCGCGCCCGATCGCTGGCAGGTCTGGTCGCCGCTCATCGGCAACGCCAGCGGGCTGACGCTGGACGATCGGATCGTTATGCAGCCGGACGGCGGCTTTCAGCTGGCGGGCCGGCACGACCGCATCGTAAAAATTGGCGATAAGCGCCTCTCATTAAGTGAGATAGAGCGACGCCTGCTCAGCCTGCCAGAGGTCGCGGATGCGGCGGCGCTGGTCGTCACCCGTCATGAACGTCAGGCGATAGGCGTGGTGCTGTCGCTGACCACACCGCTGGATGAAGCCGCACTGCATCAGCGCAGGCAGCAGTGGAAACGGCAGCTTCAGCGCTGGCTGGAACCGCTGGCGATGCCGCGTTACTGGCGGGTTGTCCCGGCCATTCCGGTTACGGCGCAGAGCAAACGCGCCTGGCCGCAAATAGAGGAACTTTTTCATGTTACCGATTGAACGCAGCCGGGAGCATCAGGATGCCAGTGTGACGCTGACCCTGCAGGTGCAGGCCGGACTGTTCTGGTTCCGTGGACATTTTACGGATCTGCCGATTCTGCCGGGTGTGGCCCAGCTTAACTGGGTGATGCACTATGGAGTGTCACTGCTGGCGCCCGGCAAACAGTTTGCCGTGATGGATAACATCAAATTTCAGCAGCCGGTGTTGCCCGACTCGCTGATCCGGTTGCATCTCGACTGGGACGCCGGGAAATCGCGGCTGAGCTTTCGTTACAGCCTGCTGAAAGAGCAGGGCGAGCAGATCGCCAGCAGCGGGAAGATCACGCTGTGTTAAACGGCACCTTCTCGCCCTGCGTGGTGATCCCCTGTTACAACCACGGCGCGATGATGGCGTCGGTTCTGACGCGACTGGCCCCGTTTAATCTGCCGGTGATCGTCGTGGATGATGGCAGCGATGCGGCCACCCAGCTTCAGCTGGCGACGCTGCACGCGCCGCAGCTCAGCCTGCTGCGACTGGAACAGAATCAGGGCAAGGGCGCCGCCGTGATCCACGGCCTGCGGGCGGCGGCGGCGCGCGGCTTCACCCATGCGGTGCAGCTGGATGCCGACGGCCAGCATCAGGCGGAGGATCTGCCGCTGATGCTGGCGGAGGCGGCACGCTATCCTGACGCGCTGATCTCCGGCCAGCCGCGCTACGATGACTCGATCCCCAAATCCCGCCTGTATGGTCGTTACATTACTCACTTCTGGGTCTGGATCGAAACGCTGTCACTGTCGATCCGCGACAGCATGTGTGGCTTCCGGGTCTATCCGCTGACGGCGACGCTGGCGCTGTGTGACCAGCGGGCCATCGGTCAGCGGATGGATTTTGACACCGAGATCATGGTACGGCTTTACTGGCAGGGCACCCGTAGCCGCTTCATTCCGACCCGCGTTACCTATCCGGCGACCGGCCTGTCGCACTTCGATGCGCTCTACGACAATCTGCGCATCTCCTGGATGCACACCCGGCTCTTTTTCGGCATGCTGCCGCGCATTCCGCGTCTGCTGGCAATGCATAAACCGTCCGCACACTGGTCGGTGGAAAGTGAACGCCGCGGCCAGTGGGGATTACGCTTTATGCTGTCGGTTTATCGCTACGGCGGGCGGCTGCCCTTTACGCTGCTGCTCTGGCCGGTGGTGGCGGTCTACTGGCTCAGCGGGCAGCGTGCACGACGCGCCTCCCGGCAGTGGCTGGCGCAGGTCACTGCGGCCGCGCAGCAGCAGCAGATTGCATTACCGCCACGGCTCAACAGCTATCGTCATTTTCTGCGCTTCGCCGGGGCGATGCTGGACAAAGTCGCCAGCTGGCGCGGCGATCTGCGCTGGGGCCGGGATATCGATTTTGCGCCGGGCGCGGAAGCGGTGATCCGTGCGCCCTCGCCACAGGGTAAGCTGATTCTCGCCTCCCATCTCGGCGATATCGAAGCCTGCCGGGCCATGGCGCAGCAGGTCAGCGGGCTGGTGATTAATGCTCTGGTCTTCACCGACAACGCCCGGCGTTTCCGGGCGGTACTGGAAACCATCGCGCCGCAGGCGGGGGTCAACCTGATGCCGGTCAGCGATATCGGGCCGGAAACGGCGATCCTGCTGCAGCAGAAGCTGGAGGCGGGCGAATGGGTGGCGATTGTCGGCGACCGCACCGCGGTGAATCCGCAGCGTGGCGGTGAACGCCGGGTGGTCTGGAGCGAGTTTCTGGGCCGCGCCGCACCCTTTCCGCAGGGGCCCTTTGTGCTGGCGGCCACGTTACGCTGCCCGGTGCTGCTGATGTTCGCGCTGCGGCAACAGGGTAAACTGCGGGTTCACTGTGAGCCCTTCGCCGACCCGCTGTTGCTGCCGCGCGCCACGCGTCAGCAGGCGCTGCAGCAGGCGGTCGATCGTTACGCGGCGCGGCTCGCCCATTTCGCCCTGCAGGCGCCGCTCGACTGGTTTAACTTTTTCGATTTCTGGACGCTGCCTGATCCACAGGCACATCATAAGGGGACTGACCATGACTGAACATCATGCTGAGGTTGTGCTGACTGTCTCATTCCATGACTGCGATCCCATGGGCGTGGTCTGGCACGGCAACTATTTCCGCTATTTTGAAGTGGCGCGTGAGGCTCTGCTGCGCAGCATTAACTACAGCTACGCCGAGATGGCCGCCAGCGGCTACGTCTGGCCGGTGGTCGATACCCGGGTAAAATATCGCCAGCCGCTGCGTTGTGAAGAGACAATTCGCGTCAGCGCCCGGATTACTGAATATGAAAATCGTCTGCGTATCGATTATGTGATTCGTAACGCCGCCGGGGAGGTCACCACCAAAGCACATACGCTGCAGGTAGCGGTTGAGCAGGCGACGCAGGCATTGTGCTTTGTGTCGCCCGATATTTTACTGGAACGTTTAGGAGTGAAAGGATGCTGAAAATCGTGTTTACCAGCCTGCTGTTATGGGCCAGCGCCGCCAGCGCGGTGACGCTGGACCAGCTGCAACAACGCTTTGCCAGCCAGCCAGTGATCCGGGCCGACTTTACCCAGACGCGCACTATCGCCGGGATGCGCCAGCCGCTGGTGTCGCACGGGCAGATGCTGATCGCGCGCGAGCAGGGATTATGGTGGCATCAGCAGACGCCGTTTGTCATGACGCTGCTGCTGGATGATAAACGCATGGTGCAGAGCCTGAGCGGCCAGAAACCGCAGGTGATCACAGCCGAAAGCAATCCGCAGATGTTTCAGTTTAACCATCTGCTGCGTGCGCTGTTTCAGGCCGATCAACAAGTCCTCAATGAAAACTTCAGCGTGGCGTTCAGCGATCGGGGTAACGGTGCATGGACGCTGGATCTGACGCCGAAGGCCGCCCCGCTCAACAAAATCTTTAACCGTATCTCGCTGGCGGGCAGCACCTTCCTGGACAGCATCAGCCTGGATGACCGGCAGGGGGACAAAACCCGGATTGAGCTGACTCACACCCGAACCGAACCGTCGCAGCTGAGCGACGAAGAGAAGGCGCGTTTTGCCGGGCCGTAACGATCGCAGGCTGGCGCTTCTGTGGCTGCTGCTCTGCCTGCTGCTGGCGGCGGCGCTCGCCTTTCTGCTGCCGCGCAGCCAGCTTAACAGCAGCGTGCTGGCGCTGCTGCCGCAGCAGAACCTCGGCGCAGCGCCACCTGAGCTACAGCAGGGCTTTATGCAGCGGCTGGATCGCCAGCTGGTCTGGCTGGTTTCGCCCGGTAAACAGAACGACCCTGAGATTGCAGCCTGGTGGCTGGCGCAGCTGCGTGCGCTGCCTGAACTGAAACAGGTCGGGGGCGATCTGGGTGCACAGCAGCAGCAGCAGTGGGGCCGATTTGCCTGGCAGCACCGCAATGGATTAATTGATGAGGCGACCCGCAGCCGGTTACAGAACGGCGGCGAGGCGCAGGCGGCGTGGCTGCTGGGGCAGCTCTTTTCGGCTTTCTCTGGCGTCAGCAGTCAGGAGCTGCAGGGCGATTCGCTGATGCTGGTGCGGGGTTCACAGCTGGCGCTGGCTGGCAATGCCGGGCGCATGTCGCTGCATGACGGCTGGCTGACCGTCAGGGATGCGCAGGGAAAGCAGTGGTATTTTCTGCATGGTGAGCTGGCCAGTAACGCCTTCAGCATTGAGCAGAGCCATGCGCTGGTGACCCGGCTCAGCGCGCTGGAGCAGCAGCTGAAACAGCGCTGGCCGCAGGCGACGCTGCTGACACGCGGCACGGTGCTCTTCAGCGACAGCGCCAGCCAGCGGGCGCAGCAGGATGTGAAAACGCTGGGCAGCGTGACGCTGGGCGGTGTCGTGCTGTTGGTGCTGCTGGTCTTCCGCTCGCTGCGGCCGCTGCTGCTGACGGTAACGTCCGTGGCGGTCGGCGCGCTGGCGGGTACCGTGGTCACGCTGCTCTGCTTCGGTGAACTGCATCTGATGACGCTGGTGATGAGCCTGAGTATTGTCGGTATCTCGGCGGATTACGCGCTCTACTATCTCACCGAGCGGATGGTGCACGGCGATCAGCAGACGCCGTGGCAGAGCCTGCGTAAAGTGCGCGGCACGCTGCTGCTGGCGCTCGCGACCACCGCCATCGCCTGGCTGCTGATGCTGCTGGCACCGTTTCCGGGACTGCGTCAGCTGGCGGTGTTTGCCGCCAGCGGATTAACCGCCTCCTGCCTGACGGTAATTCTGATTTATCCATGGCTGGTTCGCGGCCTGCCTGTACGCCCGGTGCCACTGATGGTGACGCTGGCACGCTGGCTGGCCGCCTGGCGTCGCCAGTGCGGGCTGCGCGTGGGACTGCCGCTGGCGATGGCGATCGTCGCCGTGGCCGGAATCGCCCAGCTCAAGGTAGATGATGATATCGCGCATCTGCAAAGCGCCCCGGCCCCTCTGCTGGAGCAGGATCGCCAGCTGGCCAGCCTGACCGGACAGCGTGCCGATCAGACCTGGTTTGTTGTCTGGGGCCAGGATGCGCAGCAGACGCTGCAGCGGCTGGAAACCCTGGCCCCGGACCTGCAGCGGGCGCAGCAGCAGGGCTGGCTGCAACACTTTCGCCTGCTGCCGCTGTCGTCGCTGGCCCGTCAGCAGCAGGATCGCCGGCTACTGAACCAGGCCGCACCGCACATCCGGGCCCGCCTGCAGCAGGCGGGAATGGTGCTGGCCGAACCGGACCTGAAGCCGATGCCGGTTACGCCAGCAGCCTGGCTGGCGAGTCCGCTAAGCGAAGGCTGGCGGCTGCTCTGGCTGACGCTGCCTGACGGGCGCAGTGGAGTGCTGGTGCCCGTCAGCGGTGTACGGAATAGTGCCGCTCTCACGGCGCTGGCGGCACAGCATCCGGGCGTCAGCTGGATCGATCGCAAGGCAAGCTACGATACGCTGTTCAGCTTCTGGCGCACTCTGCTCAGCGGATTACTGGTGCTGGCGCTGGCGTTGATCACGCTGAGCTTTGTGCTGCGGCTGGGCGTCAGCGCGGGTCTGCGCAGCGCGCTGCCGTCGGTGCTGTCGCTGGCGATGGCGCTGGCGACCCTGGGCTGGACAGGTGCCTCGCTGAACCTGTTTGCCCTGCTGGCGCTGATTCTGGTGCTGGGCATCGGCATCAATTACACGCTCTTTTTCAGCAACCCGCAGGGGACACCGCTGACCTCGCTGCTGGCGGTGTCGCTGGCGATGATCACCACCTTACTGACGCTGGGGATGCTGGTTTTCAGCAGCACCAGCGCGATTGCCAGTTTTGGCACCGTTTTATGCAGCGGCATCTTCAGCGCGTTCCTGCTGTCGCCGCTGGCGATGCGACCTACCCGATCAAGGAGTAAACGATGATCCGTGCCGCCTCCATTCTGCTGACGGCTCTGCTGCTCAGCGCCTGCGCCGGACCGGCCCCCGACAGCCGTCGTCCCACCGCCTGGCTGAAGCCGGGTGTGAAAGTCACGCTGCCGTCACCGGGGATTGAACCGGCTTTTCAGCAGCAGCAGTTGCTCACCGGGCAGGTAAAGGGGCGGAGCCAGTCGCTACTGGTGCTGCTCAGCGCCGACAAACAACAGATCGATCTGGCGGGCCTCTCGTCGGTGGGTATCCGGCTGTTCAGCCTGCGCTACGACGCCAGCGGTATCCACACTGAGCAGCTGATGCCACTGCCGCAGATGCCGCCGGCCAGTCAGGTTCTGGCCGATATCATGCTCAGCTACTGGCCGGTGGCCCGCTGGCAGGCCGTGCTGCCAGCGGGCTGGACGCTGCAGGATCAGGGATTAAAGCGAAAACTGTTCGATGCCGATGACCATCTGGTGACCGAAATTGACTATCTGCAACGCGGTCAGCAGCGCCAGCCGGTCAGCATCCGGCAGCATGCTTTTGACTATCAGATCCATATTCAACAGCTGGACGCCTCATGATCTATATCGCTGCCACTGGCATGCTGAATGCCCTGGGGAATGACAGCCAGCAGATTGCGGCTCACCTGAAACAGGGGAAGGCGCCTGGCATGCAGCGCTGTCAGGGCTGGCTGAGCAGCGGCCGTGCCTGCTGGCTTGGGCGGGTTGAAGGCGCGTTACCGCCGATCCCTGCCGCCCTGCGCGCGCACAACACCCGCAACAATCAGCTGCTGCTGGCCGCGCTGGCGCAGATCCGTCCGGCGCTCGACGCGGCGATTACCCGTTACGGTGCCAGCCGGGTCGCGATTGTGCTGGGCACCAGCACCTCGGGGGTGGATGAGGGCGACGAACAGATCCGCGGCAGTCAGCCCGATTATCACTACCAGATGCAGGAGTTAGGCGATCCTTCCCGCTTTCTGGCGCACTATCTTCGTCTGGATGGCCCGGCCTACACGATTTCAACCGCCTGCTCCTCCAGCGCCCGCGCCATCATCAGTGGCGAACGGCTGATCGCGGCGGGGCTGGCCGATGTGGCGCTGGTGGGCGGGGCAGACTCGCTGAGCCGGATGCCGATCAACGGGTTTGACAGCCTGGCCTCACTCTCTGAACGACGCTGCGCACCCTTCAGCCGCGATCGCGATGGCATCTCGATTGGGGAAGGCGCCGCGCTGATGCTGCTGACCCGGGAGCCGCAGCCGCTGGCGCTGCTGGGCGCGGGAGAATCTTCTGATGCCTGGCACATGTCCGCGCCACATCCCGAAGGCGAGGGGGCTGAGCGGGCGATGCGGATGGCGCTGCAGCGGGCCAGTCTGCAGCCAGCGCAAATCGGTTATATCAATCTTCACGGCACCGCTACACCGCTTAACGACCAGATGGAGGCGGGGGTGATCCAGCGCCTGTTCAGCAACCGCGTGCCGTGCAGCTCGACCAAACATCTGACCGGCCATACGCTCGGTGCGGCGGGCATCTGCGAAGCGGCCCTCAGCACGCTGATTCTGCAGGAGAACCTGCCGTTGCCCGCGCAGGATTTCAGCGAGGCGGCTCAGGATGAGACGCTGCCGGATTTCGGCCTGCTGTTGCGGCCGCAGGCGCTGCAGCGGCCCGTCATCGCCTCTAACTCTTTCGCCTTTGGCGGTAACAATACCTGTCTGATTCTGGGACGTGTTTCATGATTTTACCTTCTCCTGCGGCACACTGGCTGCCGCACGCTGCGCCGATGCTGCTTCTCGATCAGCTGATCGCCGTCGATGATGTGCAGGTTCACTGTCAGGTCTCGACCGCGGCAGAGGGCGTACTGGCGCCGTTTCTGACGCCGCAGGGTGAACTGCCCGCGTGGTTTGGCGTCGAGATTATGGCGCAGACCGTGGGTGTCTGGTCGGGCTGGCACGCCCGGCAGGGCGGCGCGACACTGATCCCGCCGGGCATGCTGCTGGGCGGCCGCGGCTGGCGGGCAGAGCGGCCACTGTTTCCTGCGGCGGTTACGCTGGATATCCGCATGACGCTGCTGATGCGCGACGATCGCATGGGCAGTTTTGAAGGTGAAATCCGTACTGGCGGGCAGCTGCTGGCCAGCGGTCGCCTGAATACCTATCAACCCAATGAAGCAGAATTACAGCAATTAATGTTACAAGGAAAACAGCCATGACAGAGTCGGTATTAGTCACGGGCGCCAGTAAAGGCATTGGCCGCGCGATTGCGCTGCGACTTGCTCAGGATGGCTATCAGATTATCGTCCATTTTAATCGCGATCGCGCCGGGGCTGAGCAGTGCCTGCAGCAGATCGAGGCCGCTGGCGGCAGCGGCCGTCTTCTGGGCTTTGATGTGGCCGATCGGGCGGCGACCCGCGCCGCGCTGGAGGCGGACATCGCAGAGCATGGCGCCTATTACGGCGTGGTCAGCAATGCAGGCATCACCCGCGATGCGGCCTTTCCGGCCCTGACGGATCAGGAGTGGGACAGCGTCATCCACACCAATCTCGACAGCTTCTACAACGTGATCCAGCCCTGCGTGATGCCGATGATTGGCCTGCGACGCGGTGGCCGTATCATTACACTTTCGTCGGTCTCCGGGATAATGGGAAATCGCGGGCAGGTCAACTACAGCGCGGCCAAGGCAGGCATTATCGGCGCCACCAAAGCGCTGGCGATTGAGCTGGCCAAACGTAAGATCACCGTTAACTGCATCGCGCCTGGCCTGATCGATACCGGCATGGAAGGGCTGGCACCGCAGGTGGTTGACGAGGCGATGAAACTGGTGCCGATGAAGCGTATGGGGGCTGCCGAAGAGGTTGCGGGCCTAGCGAGCTATCTGATGTCTGATATCGCAGGCTACGTTACGCGTCAGGTCATTTCGATCAACGGAGGCATGTTGTGATGCAGCGCGTTGTCGTAACCGGAATGGGAGGCGTGACCGCCTTTGGTGAATCCTGGGCGGAGGTTTCCGCCCGCATCCGTGCAGGCCGCAACGCGGTGCGCTTCATGCCGGAGTGGCAGGTCTATGACGGACTGCACACGCTGCTGGGTGCGCCGGTGGATGCGTTCACGCTGCCCGCGCACTACACCCGCAAGCGTATCCGGGCAATGGGCCGTGTGTCGTTACTGGCTACCCGCGCGACCGAACTGGCGCTGACCCAGGCGGGCCTGATTGACCATCCGGTGCTGACCAGCGGTGAAACGGGTATCGCCTACGGCTCATCGACCGGCAGCACCGGGCCGGTGAGCGAGTTCGCCACTATGCTGACCGAGAAGCACACCAACAACATCACCGGCACTACCTATGTGCAGATGATGCCACACACCACTGCCGTCAACGCCGGGCTCTTTTTTGGCCTGCGCGGACGGGTTATCCCCACCTCCAGCGCCTGTACTTCCGGCAGCCAGGCCATTGGTTACGCCTGGGAGGCGATTCGTCACGGTTATCAGACGGTGATGGTGGCTGGCGGGGCGGAAGAGCTCTGTCCATCGGAAGCTGCAGTGTTCGACACGCTGTTTGCCACCAGCCAGCGTAATGACGCACCGCACACCACCCCGGCTCCGTTTGACCAGCATCGCGATGGGCTGGTGATTGGCGAGGGCGCGGGCACGCTGATTCTGGAGTCGCTGGAGCATGCTCAGGCTCGTGGCGCGACGATCTATGCCGAACTGACCGGCTTCCACACCAACTGCGACGCCGCGCATATCACCCAGCCGCAGCGGGAAACCATGCAAATCTGCATCGAGCGGGCGCTGCAGAGCGCCGGGATCACGGCGGCAGAGATCGGTTATGTGAATGCGCACGGCACGGCGACCGAGCGGGGTGATATGGCGGAGAGTCTGGCGACGGCCGCAGTATTCGGTGCATCCACCCCTGTCTCCTCGCTGAAATCCTATTTCGGGCATACTCTGGGCGCCTGCGGTGCGCTGGAAGCCTGGATGAGTATCGAGATGATGCGGGAAGGGTGGTTTGCACCGACACTTAACCTGACACAGCCTGCCGCCGACGGCGGGGCGCTCGACTATATCATGGGTGCGCCTCGCGAGATTGAGACGGACTATATCCAGAGCAATAATTTTGCCTTTGGCGGGATCAACACGTCGCTGATTTTCAGACGCTGGCGCGGCATCTGATGACCGGCCCGTGTTACCTGACACGGGCCGGTTTATTTTCCGGACGAAAGAAACTGACGGTTATCGCCCTTTCCGCTACACTCTCTCTCACCGCAACACGCCCGGCGGACCCTATTTCACAGGATAGTTATGTCGTTACCCTTGCCGCCCGACGATCAGGACGAGCCGATTCGCCAGTCACTTGACGATGCGCACTTTGCCATTGTGGTGCTTGCGGTGACCTCGGTAACGCTTATAATCTTTGTGCTCATGGTGACGCTCTGGATGAGCTGACACGCTCAGCTTCAACGGACTGGATGAGGAGAAGGCGATGGACTCCGGCGATGATAAAGTGATCGCAATTATTGGTTTACTGGCGGCCTGTCTGATCGGGGTGACATTCCTGGTGACGATGGTCTGGCTGACCGACATTCGCCATCCTGTCGATCCCTCCTTGGACGTTCATACCTGTACTCCTAAACAGCACCGCATTCAGCATGCCTGATTGCGGGTGGCAAACTTAATCTGCTGGCTGCGCAGCACCAGCGCTAACGCCTCGTGCAGATCACGATTGCCGTTGGGATCGGCTAATCCCAGTAGCGGACCGGGCGAACGCCGATCGTCGGCCCAGGCGGGATACTCCACTACCGGATAGAGCGAAATACCCTCTACTGCGATGCCCTGATCCAGCGCCACCGCCACATTTTCCGCAATCTCCTGTAGCCAGGCGGCGCGCGCCTCACCCTCGGCACCCGTTTCGGCGATCAGCATCGGGCGCTGATAGCGCTGCCAGCACCGGGCCAGCAGAATATGCAGCGGTTCCCGCCCGGGATCCGTCAGGGACATCGGCTGATCGGGAAAAAACCAGTGGTTATCGGGATAGTAGTTCAGGCCAAGGATATCCAGGCAATCTTCACTGCCACCCAGTTCCTTATCCACCCGGCCAGCCAGCATATCCCAGGCTTCAAACTGCGCCTGGTGCTGCGCATCGGCATAGGGCTTGCTGTCCGGGTTATCGGGATGATGGGCAATCTGCACCAGCGGATCTGTCAGAACAAACCGCGCGTCGGGATAGACTTCGCGAATGGCATGAATCGCGGCCAGCGAAGCGCGGACCAGCTGGCGCTTCAGCTCCTTGCCCCGCCGGGCGGCATGAGGATTAAACCAGGCGACTTCCGCCCCGGCCCATGACCAGAACGAAATCTGATTAACCGGGGTGAAAAAGGGACGCTCGATTCCCCGGTCGCGCATCAGCAGCGCCATGGCGCGGGCAAAGCGGCCAAAGTGCTCAACGAACGCCGCTTTCCAGATATTCAGGTGATCGGGGTAGCCAAAATGAGCCAGTTCCCAGATGATCTCTATCTGCTGACGCTGTGCAGCATCCACCATCGGCAGAAAGCTTTGCCAGTCATACTGGCCAGGGATCTTTTCAATCAGATGCCAGCGCGCGCCGTCGCGGGCGGTAAGCAAATGTTGTGTGGCCAGGGCAGCGTAATCTTTTTCCAGCAGCATGTCGTGTCCACTGCTGATCACCATGTCGAGCCGTTTGCCCGGTGTGCGGCAGGCGGCAGAGCAGGGGAAACTACCCTGAAAAAAGCTGCGGAACAGGCTGGGATGGTAACGCGGGCCGGTATCTGTAAGGGGGTAGCGGGACATATTCCTCTCCTGCCGGCTGTTGCCGGTCACAGATCGTCCGGTTAAGTCTAGACTAAAAAACGCCCGCAACTTTCACGCATTCGGCGCAGCGGTATAGCGCCAGCGACCGGGCCGGGGAATAATAAAATAACAGCCTTTTACAGGGAATTGTCATGACCGAAGCGTTTGAGCTCTCCCACTCATCGGAACGGGCCAGCTGGCTGCAAAGCCGGCTTGAACCCGAGTGTCTGCGCCATCCGGGGCTGAGCGGTATTCATCGACTCAGCGACGGACTGGATGCCTTTGCCGCCCGCTATCTGCTGATACAGAAAGCAGAGCGGACACTCGATATTCAGTATTACATCTGGCAGAACGACCTTTCGGGCCGGTTGCTGTTCAGCGCCGTACTGGAGGCCGCCCGGCGCGGCGTAAAGGTGCGACTGCTGCTGGATGATAACAATACGCCCGGTCTAGACGACACGCTGGCACAGCTTAACCGCCATCCCGGAATAGAGGTGCGGCTGTTTAATCCGTTCTCTTTCCGCACTCTGCGTGCGCTGGGTTATCTCACCGATTTTGCCCGGCTGAATCGCCGGATGCACAACAAGAGTTTTACTGTCGATGGGGTAACGACTGTGGTCGGCGGCCGCAACATTGGCGACGAATATTTCGGCACCGGCAATGAACCGCTGTTTGCCGATCTCGACGTGATGGCGATTGGCCCGGTGGTCAACGAAGTGGCCGACGATTTCGAACGCTACTGGCACAGCAAGCCAGTGTCGCCGTTGCAGCAGGTGCTGGATGCAGAGCATCCGGAAGAGGATAGCGTCAGTCTGCCCGACGCGTGGCGTCACAGCGAACCGGTGCAGCGTTATCTTAAGCGGCTGGAAAATGCCACCCTCCTGCAGGCGCTGGAGGCAGGCACGCTACCCCTGACCTGGGCCCGGGCGCGCCTGCTGAGCGACGACCCGCGCAAAGGGCTGGGCAAGGCACGCGCCCGGACGCTGCTGCCGCAGCGGATGCTGGAAGTGATAGGCACGCCACAACAGCAGTTCGATATTATTTCCGCCTATTTTGTCCCCACCCGCGCGGGTGTGGCCCAGCTGCTGGCCATGAAGCGCAAAGGGGTAAAAATCGCCATTCTGACTAACTCGCTGGCGGCCAATGATGTATCGATTGTCCACGCCGGTTACGCCAAATGGCGTAAAAAACTGCTACGCCACGGGATTGCCCTGTATGAGCTGAAACCGCAGGCGACCCTGCAGGATGCGCCGCACGACCGGGGATTAACCGGTAACTCCGGCTCCAGCCTGCATGCCAAAACGTTCTCGGTGGATCAGCAGACGCTGTTTATCGGGTCATTTAACTTCGACCCCCGTTCTGCAGTGCTGAATACCGAAATGGGGCTGGTGATCGAAAGCGCGGCGCTGGCTGGCGAGACGCATCAGCGTTTCAGTCAGTCGATGCGCGACCGGGCCTGGACGCTGCGGCTGGATAAATGGGGACGGGTTAACTGGCTGGAATATCCTGGCGAGGCGCAGCAGATTGTGCACAAGCATGAACCGGGCTGCTCCTGGTGGCAGCGGCTGCAGGTGCGGTTAGTGTGGCGACTGCCGATTGAGTGGCTGCTTTAAGCGTCACGCGGAACGCGGCACAGGTCAGGTGAGCCTGCGCACCGACAAAACGCCAAACCTGCCATCTATGGCGGGCTCAGCGCGGGCGATTACGCCTGTCGTTGAGGGCCAGCCTCCATCAGGGTATCTCCCTGCACCTTCTGCCTGACAGCCGGAAGGCACGGGTCGCCATTTCTTATGCCTGTTTACGCTCAAATTTCCCCGAGAACAGGAAGCGCAGCAGCGGGATGCGGAGATGGATCTCATAGAGCAGAAACGCGATGCCGAACACCATCAGCAGCCCCACGAAAAAGCCCAACGTATTATTGTCAATGCGGGGCGTGACATAAATGCCATACAGCAGCGTCAGCGGATGATGCACCAGATAGATAAACAGCGACGCATTGACCAGATACATGATGCGCGGCGAATGCGAGTTAAGCAGTTTGTGACCCACACAGAAGCAGACGTTCAGCATACAGAGACCCATCAGCGTCGTGATAATGGCATCCGTCTCATATAACCAGCCATCGCCACTGCCCAGACGCTGATTGGTGCAGTAGGCGACGAACAGCAGCAGCGCGCCAGTCCACATTACCGGACTGAATCGCACAAACAGCTGCTTCAGCGGGGGATGCTTCCACGCCAGCGCCCCCAGCATAAAGAAAGGCAGGTAAAAGAGCGTCTGCATCACGACAATGTTGAACAGACCATCCATCAGCCAGTTCGGCTGAAAGATAAACACCAGACGACGGAACAGACACCACACCAGCGCCCATGCCAGCATGCCGCCCGCCAGTGATCCCCAGCCTACCCGCGCGTAGTCGATACTACGATGCTGATCGCGCAGCCAGCGGAACGTTACCATGCCCAGCGTGGTCAGCATGACCAGTACGAGCAGGAACCAGAGGTGTGAAATCAGCTCCCACATCAGGTTATTAAACTTCTGATAGGGGGTGAAGCGGGGCCAGTCAGCCAGCTTATCGGTCCAGGCCTTCAGCATGAAAAACTGCGGCAGGGTGATGAGCGGCACCGCGGTCAGCATCGGGATCCCGACACGCTCCAGCCGCACCTTCAGGAAACGCCGGGGCTGATAGCGCAGATAAAGCATGTAGGAGAAGTATCCTGAGATGACAAAAAAGACCTGCATACGAAAGGAGTGGATAAAATCATTCAGCAGCGTCAGCCACAGTGAAGCCTCCTGGCTGTTCACTGCCCATTTCTGCGCGGAGTAGATGAGGGAAACATGAAAGGGCACCCCCAGTAACATCAGATACGCGCGAATGGAGTCGAGGAAGTATTCACGTTCAGGTTTTACAGTACTCATAAAGTTCCAGTTCGTTAGTACGGTTGGCCAGTTTCACCCTGAAACCGGATTATCATCGTATGAAATTCTAGCTGTGATAAAGCAGGTATACTATCAGTGAAATCCGGAGTGTCTAATTGTCCTAAACTGGCGTTAAGTGTGCTGAAATTCAGGAACAATCTTGCGCATGAGCTGTCGGAAAACCGAATAATCCATTAAGATAAACGGGTTTGATTTAAGCACACGAAAGGGGGGGATGTGCTGACTAAAGAAAAAAATAAAGCCGGACTGATGAAGGTACGCTGGATGGGTACTGCAGTTCTGCTGGCATTGTATGCCAACAACAGTTGGGCGTTTACTATTGATGATGTTGCAGTTCAAGCCAAAGCGTTGGCAGGGAAAAGCTTCGAAGCGCCTAAAAGCAATTTACCCTCTCAATTTCGTGAAATGAAATTTGCTGACTATCAGCAAATCCAGTTTAACCACGATAAAGCATACTGGGGCAAACTGCGCACGCCGTTCAAGCTGGAGTTCTATCACCAGGGGATGTACTTCGATACGCCGGTGCAGATCAATGAGGTGACCGCCAGCTCGGTGCGCGAGATTAAATACAACCCCGATTATTTCAATTTCGGTAACGTAAAACATGACGCCGATGCGGTAAAAAACCTCGGTTTTGCCGGTTTTAAAGTGCTTTACCCGCTGAACAACAAGGGTAAAAACGATGAGATCGCCAGCTTCCTGGGGGCGAGCTATTTCCGCGTCATCGGTGCCGGTCAGGTCTATGGCCTGTCTGCGCGTGGACTGGCTATCGACACGGCGCTGCCGTCCGGCGAAGAGTTCCCGCGCTTTAAAGAGTTCTGGATTGAGCGGCCGAAGCCGCAGGACAAACAGCTGGTGATCTATGCGCTGCTCGACTCGCCTCGCGCGACCGGCGCGTATCGCTTTGTGCTGCGTCCGGGTGAGGCGTCAACGGTTGATGTACAGTCGAAGGTTTACCTGCGTGATAACGTCGGCAAACTGGGTATCGCACCGCTGACCAGTATGTTCCTGTTTGGTCAGAATCAGCCTTCTGCGGTAAACAATTTCCGTCCGGCGCTGCACGATTCAGACGGTCTCTCTATCCATAACGGTAACGGAGAGTGGATCTGGCGTCCGCTGAACAATCCACGTCATCTGGCGGTCAGCACCTATACCATTGAAAATCCAAAAGGCTTTGGTCTGCTGCAGCGCGGACGTGACTTCAGCAACTACCAGGATCTGGATGATCGTTACGATCTGCGTCCAAGCGGCTGGGTTGAGCCATTAGGTGACTGGGGTAAAGGCCGGGTTGAACTGGTTGAGATCCCAACGGCGGATGAAACCAACGACAACATCGTTGCGTTCTGGACGCCGGAGAAGCTGCCAGAGCCGGGCAAAGAGATGAACTTCAAATATCGTCTGCACTTCTCGCGCGACGAAAATCAGCTGCACTCTGACGATATTGCCTGGGTTAAAAATACTCTGCGTTCGGCGGGCGATGTGAAGCAGTCTAATCTGGTGCGTCAGCCGGATGGCACAGTGGCTTTCACCATCGACTTCGTGGGTAAAGACATGAGTAAGATGGCAGAAAACAGTCAGGTTGCGCCACAGGTCAGCGTGGGCAAAAATGCCGATGTGGTTGAACAGAGCGTACGTTATAACCCGGTCACCAAAGGCTGGCGTCTGGTGTTACGTCTGCGCGTGAAAGATGCCAAACAGTCTACCGAAATGCGCGCGGCGCTGGTCAGCGGCGACAAGACATTGACGGAAACCTGGAGCTATCAGTTACCTGCCAATGAATAAATCGACTTTTACACCTCAACGTTATGTGGAATCTCTGCCGCTGGATGCGGCAGGGAAGGCACGTCTCAGCGGTTCGTTACAGAATGCCGGGGCGTTCCACTTCATCCATGATGCGCTGGGCAGGGATGTCGCTGCCAGCGATCGCCCCGACGATGCACCGTTAAAATCGGTCTCATCGCGGGTTGAAATGGCCTGGCCAGATTCCCTGGCTGGCGGTCAGCAGCTGGGCAAAGACGATCTTGACCGCACTACGCTGAAGGCGATGCCGAAAGTTAAACGCTCGCTGATGTTCCCGGAAGCCTGGCGAACCAACCCGGTCGCCCGTGCCTGGGACTCACTGCGTGGGCGTAAGTCGGTGCCGCGTTACGCTAATGCGGAAGAGCAGCGTGCGGAAGAGAAGTGGCGTCATGTCGGTTCGATTCGCCGCTATATCCTGCTGATCCTGACCATTTTCCAGACCGTCGTCGCCACCTGGTACATGAAGAGTATTCTGCCGTATCAGGGCTGGACACTGCTGGATCCGATGGAGATGATCAATCAGAACTGGCAGCAGTCTGTAATGCAGATTCTGCCTTACGTGTTGCAGACCGGCATCCTGTTCCTGTTTGCAATTCTGTTCTGCTGGGTCTCTGCCGGTTTCTGGACGGCGCTGATGGGCTTCCTGCAGCTGCTTATCGGGCGGGATAAATACAGTATCTCCTACTCGACTGTCGGGGATGAGCCGCTGAATCCGGCGCATCGCACTGCGCTGATTATGCCTATCTGTAACGAAGACGTGGAGCGTGTTTACGCAGGTCTGCGTGCGACCTGGGAGTCCGTGGTTCGCACCGGTAACGCCGATCACTTCGACGTCTACATCCTCAGTGACAGCTATGACGCGGATATTGCCATCGCCGAACAGAAAGCCTGGATGGAACTGGTGCGCGATGTCGGTGGCGCAGGCCGGATCTTCTATCGCCGTCGTCGTCGTCGTGTGAAGCGTAAAAGCGGCAACATCGATGACTTCTGCCGGCGCTGGGGCAGCAACTACAGCTATATGGTGGTGCTGGACGCCGACAGCGTCATGAGTGGAGAGTGTCTCACCGGTCTGGTGCGCATGATGGAAGCCAACCCGAACGCCGGGATCATCCAGTCGTCGCCGAAAGCCTCCGGCATGGACACGCTCTATGCGCGCTGTCAGCAGTTTGCGACCCGCGTCTACGGTCCGCTGTTTACCGCCGGTCTGCACTTCTGGCAGCTGGGTGAGTCGCACTACTGGGGGCACAACGCCATTATCCGCGTGAAGCCGTTCATCGAGCACTGTGCACTGGCACCGCTGCCGGGTGAGGGCTCATTTGCAGGGTCTATCATGTCGCATGACTTCGTGGAAGCGGCGCTGATGCGTCGTGCCGGCTGGGGCGTCTGGATTGCCTATGACCTGCCAGGCTCCTATGAAGAGCTGCCACCGAACCTGCTGGATGAACTGAAGCGTGACCGCCGCTGGTGTCACGGTAACCTGATGAACTTCCGCCTGTTCCTGGTGAAAGGGATGCATCCGGTTCACCGTGCGGTGTTCCTGACCGGCGTGATGTCCTATCTGTCGGCGCCGCTCTGGTTTATGTTCCTGGCGCTGTCTACCGCCCTTCAGGTGGTGCACACGCTGATGGAGCCAACCTACTTCCTGCAACCGCGGCAGTTGTTCCCGGTCTGGCCGCAGTGGCGTCCGGAACTGGCCATCGCGCTTTTTTCGACCACGATGGTGCTGCTGTTCCTGCCGAAAATGCTGAGCGTAGTGCTGATCTGGTTCAAAGGGTCAAAAGCCTATGGCGGCCCGTTGCGCCTGCTGGCGTCGCTGGTGCTGGAAACGCTGTTCTCGGTGCTGCTGGCCCCGGTACGCATGCTGTTCCATACGGTCTTTGTGGTCAGCGCCTTCCTGGGCTGGGAAGTGGTGTGGAACTCGCCACAGCGTGATGATGATGCGACGCCGTGGAGTGAAGCGTTTAAACGTCACGGTTCTCAGATGGCACTGGGTCTGGTATGGGCGATTGGAATGGGCCTGCTGGATCTCAATTTCCTCTGGTGGCTCGCGCCGATTGTCTTCTCACTGATCCTGTCGCCGTTTGTTTCGGTGATGTCGAGCCGCGCGACGCTGGGGCTGAAGAGCAAGCGTGCGAAGCTGTTCCTGATCCCGGAAGAGTACGCGCCGCCGCAGGAGCTGGTGGACACCGACCGCTATCTGGAACTGAACCGCGAACGCGCGCTGGAAAATGGCTTTATGCATGCCGTGTTCCATCCGGCGTTTAACGCGCTGGCGACGGCGCTGGCGACCTCACGTCACAAGCAGAGTCAGTTACTGGACTATGCCCGCGACCGTCGGGTTGATCAGGCACTGAGCGATACGCCGGATAAACTGAGCCGCGATCAGCGTTTGCAGCTGATCAGCGACCCGGTAGTGCTGGCCCGCGTTCACACCCGACTGTGGGAAGAGGCGGACAAGTATCATCAGTGGGTGGAGAGCTATCAGAAACTCTCACTTAACCCTCACGCGCTAAAAAACGCGTAATCAGAAAAAGCGGCAGAGATGCCGCTTTTTTTTCGGATAAAAACAGCAGGACAATGGTAGATTGAATCAGACCGTCACCGCTGTGCGGGTGACAATCCTGACGGCTGTCTGAGGCGAATATCAGTGGGAAACAGGTTTTTAAAGGCGGGCGTTATTGCTGTGGCGGTGCTCTGCCTGAGCGGATGCGGCAGTATCATCAGCCGGACTTTCCCGGGGCAGGGGCATGGTAATCAGTACTATCCCGGCGTGCAGTGGGACGTCCGCGACAGCGGATGGCGGATCCTGACAATCCTCGACCTGCCGCTGTCGCTGGTGGTGGACACCCTGATGCTGCCCGTGGATGCCCAACACGGTCCTTACGAGTAGCTGCGATCGGAATCGCTGTTATCGTCTTCCCACTCCTGCGCCGCAGCGTCACCCTCTTCGGTGTCCAGCGGCGGCTCAAGCTGAAACTCGCCGTCATCCCACTCGTGCAGGGTATTTTCCGCTAACCACTCCTGACGCAGTTCCACTTCGTCAAAGTCAGCGTCAAAAATGGCCTGAGCAGCTTCACCGCTGCGGTAGGGCATGCACTCCCCGGTATCGCCTTCATCTTCCAGGAACTCAGCCTGCCACATGATATCGCCATCCTGCATCACATACTTCTGCAGACCAAACTGGCTGATCGACGCATCTTCTTCCTCAAGCTCCGGGTGGTTTGCGAGGAACTCTTCACGTGCAGCATCAATGGCTTCCTCTAACGTACTGTACATGCTCATTGCGCTTCTCCTTTACGGGTTCATTGACTGCGGGTTGATGTGATTTCAGTGAAGGATAGACGAAATTCCGGGGAGGGAAAGGCGCAGGCGGCGCAACTGGCGGGAAATAAGCCATTTCCCGCCCGCGAGTCTCAGATCATCTTTTGCGGGAAGTGCAGAACAGGCCGAACAGATTCATGAATCACGGGTGCTGAGTAACGGATACAACATTTTATACAAGGTTTTACCTTCTTAAAATTAATTCTGGCGATGGAAAGTGCCTGACTCAGGTTATATAAGGTGCCGATAAAAATAATGGCATCTTTATCGGGCATCCTCCTGCAGCCTTTACGATGAAGAAAGTGGTAATTTTCCTGATCGGTACCGATGGTCACGTAATAATAGAGACCTTTATTCATTTTTATCTGTCCCATTAGAGGTTCGCTGTATGTAATCTTTTTATAATTCTGTCAGAACCCTTAAAGGCCTGACTGTTCACCCCGAAATTACCGGGAACGATTAACTTCTTCAAATGCCATAATGATCTATCGAAAAGTTAAACAGATGTAAAATGGAATATAAGTCAAGCCAGGGCAGCAATTGCCTGTAAAATAAGTTAATTTTTATCAACTGATAAGGAGCGGGATACCATTAAGCGTGGCTAAATAGGATTAGACCTGGCGCGGTAAATAATTAGTGCCAGAATAAAATAAATAATTAGTGCAGATAAAATAATGAATTATACGCTGAGCGACCCCCACGTACCTTGCATTATCTGAAATTGATAAGTGCTGTTAATTTCCGGAGCCTCATCAGGTTATTAATGAGCCGGATATATATTATTGGCTGGCGCTGTCGATACACGATAAAAAAGGACGGACAAAGCATAACTGATTTGTTAGCGGAAAGGGCATCAGAAGCGCGCTAAATGCCTGTCAGGCATTTAGCGCGAGAAGACTAATAGCGTGAAGGTTCGCCTTCCGGGCGCGTTTTGAAACGGCGGTGGAGCCACATATACTGTTCAGGCGCCAGCAGTACGCCTTCCTCAACCACTTTGTTCATTCTGGCTGCAGTGACTTCGTCGCTTTCCAGCGTAAATTCGCTGCTGATGTCGGGCAGAATCATCAGTTCATAGCCACGGCCATCTGGCAGACGGCGGGGCACAAACGGGATGACGGCGGGTTTACCGGTACGGATCAGCAGATGCGTGCCCACCGTAGTCGCAGCCTTTTCTACGGCAAAAAAGGGAACAAAGACACTGCTGCGCGGGCCATAGTCGTGATCCGGCGCGTACCAGATAATTTCACCCTGTTTCAGGGCACGAATCATTCCCTTGAGATCTTTACGATCGATCATGCTCTTGTTCGATCGCATTCTGCCTTTCACCTGCAGCCAGTCGATCAGCTTATTGTCATTCGGACGGTAAACGCCGATTCCGGGATTGTGGATACCAAACATGCGTGCACCAATTTCCAGCGTCAGAAAGTGCATACCGATAAGCAGTATGCCGCGCTGGCTGTCATGCGCCTGCTGAATATGCTCCAGACCTGAAGGTTTGTGCCATTTGTTGATACGCCAGTCAGGCCAGAACCATGCCATGCCGGTTTCGATCAGGCCCATGCCGACAGATTCAAAATTATGCTTGATCATCGCTTCACGCTCATTGAGCGGCATATCCGGGAAGGTTAATTCCAGATTACGTCGGGCGATACTGACGCGGCGCTTCATAAACCGCATCCCGATACGACCAATATTGCAGCCGAGAACATAGAGCAGGGGATAAGGAAGTAGCACCAAAAGATAAAGAGAAACGACACCCAGCCAGGCCAGCCAATAGCGCGGGTGAAGCAGTTCTCGTGAAAACTGAGGCAACTGAGTCATATAGAGGTTAATTTTCCTGCGTCGCGCACCGTGCGGTGCTGATATTTCGTTAATTTATGCCATTGTGCCAGTTTTTATCGTGCGCATAAATATCGGTGACAGCACGGACGGCTGCGCGGCGAATACCGTTCAGGCGGAAGTGCTGATAAAAACAGCAACTGACGAGCATGACTGACACTGGCCTTTGCATCGCGGTGAAATCAGGTATCATGTTGCCGCTAAATTTCACCTATTGATGACAGGAAAGAACACCATGCCAGTGTTACATAACCTCGTTTCCAATAAAGAGCTGAAGGCGCGCATGCTGGCTGAAACCGAGCCGCGCACCACCGTCTCTTTTTATAAATACTTTCAGATTGCCGATCCGAAAGCCTTCCGTGACGCACTCTATATTGGCCTGACCGCACGTAAAGTCTTTGGCCGCGTCTATGTGGCGCATGAAGGGATTAATGCGCAGATCAGCGTGCCCGCCAGTCAGTATGAGAAGATGAAAGCGTGGCTCTGTGCCTTCGACCCGGCGCTGGATAATCTGCGGATGAACATCGCCCTGGATGATGATGGAAAATCATTCTGGGTACTGCGTCTGAAAGTGCGCGACCGCATTGTCGCCGATGGGATTGAGGATGAGACGTTCGATGCCAGCGATGTGGGTCACTACCTGAAAGCTGCTGAAGTGAACGCCATGCTGGACGATCCTGATGCGCTGTTTGTGGATATGCGCAACCACTACGAATATGAAGTGGGCCGCTTCGACAACGCGCTGGAAGTGCCTGCCGACACCTTCCGCGATCAGCTGCCGATGGCGGTTGATATGCTGCAGGATAAGAAAGATAAGAAGATCGTGATGTATTGCACTGGCGGGATCCGCTGTGAAAAGGCGAGTGCCTGGATGCGTCATAACGGTTTTGAGGATGTTTACCACATTGAGGGCGGTATCATTGAGTATGCCCGCCGTGCCCGCGAGCAGGGATTACCGGTTCGCTTTAAAGGCAAAAACTTCGTGTTTGATGAGCGTATGGGTGAGCGAATTTCCGATGATGTGCTGTCAAACTGCCATCAGTGCGGTGAGCCCTGCGATACCCACGTCAACTGCGTGAATGACGGCTGTCATCTGCTGTTTATTCAGTGTCAGCGCTGTGCAGAGAAGTTTGAAAACTGCTGCAGCCCGCTCTGTCAGGAAGAGGCAAAACTCTCGCCGGAAGAGCAGCGTGCCCGTCGGGCAGGACGTGAGAATGGCAATAAGATTTTTAACAAGTCCCGTGGCCTGTTAAATATGACCATTCCCGCCCCGCAGAAGAAATAAGTGTAACCGCCTGAAGTGCGCTTCAGGCGGTTTGCCGTTTTACTGACGTACTCCCTCAACCGAGATCATCAGCTGAACTTTCTGTGAAGCCGGACCCAGATCTTTGGTAATATTGAAATCCTTCAGGGCAATTTCGCCCTCTGCTTCAAAGCCTGCGCGGTAGCCGCCCCACGGATCTTTCCCTTCGCCCAGCATTTTTGCCTCAAGCGTTACCGGTTTCGTCACGCCATTCAGGGTCAGATCGCCGGTAATCTCCAGTTCATCGCCCTCTTTTTTCACCGCTGTCGATTTAAAGGTCGCCTGTGGGTTTTTGCTGCTGTTCAGGAAATCCGCACTCCGCAGATGTTTATCGCGCTCGGCGTGATTGGTATCGATGCTGCCGGTGTCAATCGTTACCTCGACCTTGTCTGCAGCAGGGTTTTTCTCATCAAAGGTAAAGCGTCCATCAAAGGTTTTAAACGTGCCATACAGCCAGCTGTAACCGAGGTGCTGGATACGGAACTGGATAAAAGCGTGCTGGCCCTCCTTATCGATTATATAGTCCGCCGCATGGGCACTCAGTGAGCCGAGCAGCAGGCTGGCGCTGGTCATCGCCAGCAACGTTTTCCTGAACATATTATCTATCCTTTTCAAGGGGAGTGGAGAGGGGAAAGCCGCACATGCGCTTTAAGGTCGTATCGCGATCGACGATGTGATGTTTCAGCGCAGCAAGACCATGCAGAACCGAGAGAATGACCACTGTCCAGGCGAGCCAGAGGTGAATATCGCCTGCCAGGTCGGCCTGTTCGCCTGCGCCGCTGAACAGGGCGGGCAGAGTAAAGAGGTTAAAAACGGTGACAGGCTTTCCGTCCGCGGTAGAGATCAGATAGCCGCTAACCAGAATGGCCAGCAGCAGGAGGTAGAGTAACAGGTGTGCTACCACGGCGCTGATGCGTACCAGCGGCGAATAACTGCTTAGCGGTTGGGGTGGCGGGGAAATAACGCGCCACAGCAGGCGAAGAATCAGCATCAGAAACAGGATGACACCGATGCTTTTATGTATCTCCGGGGCATCGTGATACCAGCTGTCATAATAGCCGAGGCCGACCATCCATAACCCCAGTGCAAACATGGCATATATTGCCAGCGCCATTGACCAGTGCAACAGAACAGCAATCAGTCCGAACTGATGAGGAGTGTTACGTATTCTCATAGTGATGTGTTCACAGGGAATAATATGAAACAAGCATCTGCATTATGAAATATAAAAGCAACTCTCCTTACGCTTCTATAAAATTCCGCGCAGCGGAATAAAAGACTGAATAAAAATCAGAAATAAACGCAATATTATTGAATGAGAATCTCCAGGGTCACGGCGTGGTCAACGAAATAAGGGCGGAATTAACCTTTCGGGCGAAGCAGCCGCCACCTGCTTGTCAGGAACACTCAGTTTTCGTCAATCTTTGTCAGCCGGAGGGAATAATTGCGATTCCCTCCGGCACGGGTATCAGAAGCGGGAGAGGCGGAACGGGGTTAAATCAAAGGAGAAGGGTTTTTCCTGAGCAAACTCTGCCGCCAGCTCGCCTAACACGCTGGCAAATTTAAATCCATGTCCGCTGAGGCCGGTCATCACCAGACGATTGGGTTCACCCGGCAGGGTATCAATAATAAAGTCCTCATCCGGGCTGACGTCATAGCTGCACGCTTCACCATGCAGACAGACTCCCACACCGGGTAAAAACTGACGCAGGAAGCCAAAGGCTTCGCTGCCATCGGAGGCGACAGTGCCGAAGGGTTTACGATCTTCAGGCTGCTGCATCCGCTGACCGCCATCATGGCGACCCACTTTCAGCGCATTATTATCCGCCGGGAAGCCATAGAACTGGCTGCCATCACGCATCTCCACGGTAAAGCCGGGGAACTGGTTGTTTTCACTGTAGCGGCCATCGGCCTGATACCAGGCAAACACTTTGCGGGTCGGGGCGACCGGCAGATCCGGGACCAGTTTTCCCACCCAGGTGCCCGCACTGACCAGCATTTTTCGGCCGCGGTAGATGCCATCCAGCGTGGTGACCTGCTGCAGGTCGCCATCGCGGCCCAGCGCAGAAACCGGGCAGTTGAACAGTTGCGCACAGCCCGCCTGTTCGGCCAGCTGGATCCAGCTACGAACCGCCTGTTCGCATTTCAGAAAACCGGACTGCGGCTCAAAGACGCCCAGATAGCCCTCGGGCACGTTAATCTGCGGCCAGCGTTTGCGCACCTCATCGGGCTGCATCACCTGGATATTGAGCTGCCAGCGTGTCGCACTGTCAATGACGTTGCGGATGAACGGCGACTCAAGCGGCGCCAGGTTGAGCACGCCGCTGCGATGCATGATGCGCTCGCCCGCCTGCTGCTCCAGCTCATCCCACAGCGTTTGCGCCCGCAGCACCAGCGGCACATAGCGTTCGCCTTCGCCATAGGCGTGACGGATCAATCGGCTCTCGCCATGATGGGTGCCCTGCTGGTGAGGAGGGTGAGCGCTGTCGATCATCAGCACCGATAAACCTGCCTGGGTGGCATAGTAGCCTGCCGCCGCGCCCACCGAGCCGCTGCCAACGACAATAAGATCATAAACCATGGTAACCACACGCTTTAAGAGTCAGATAATCAAGAGCATACCAGAAACAGAAACGAAAAAGGCACCCCTGAGGGTGCCTGTCTGATGTGGCAGAAGTTAATGCTTATTAAGGAGTCGTTCTATCTGCTCGGCTGATTCTATCTTGGCAATCCCCGCTTCGAGGATCGAGATAAACTGCCTTGCCACATCCGTTGTCAGCCAGTAGGTCGGACCAACATCCGCTTCTTCTTCTTTCTGATCCTGCGAGGATAACGAGTGCAGGCGGATCATCATGGCGTCATAACTGTCAACGGTGCTGATATCCCAGCCCACCAGCGGGTGAGTCTGAATCACATCTTTTCTGTCCATTATAACCTCCTTATTACTCGTTAAACGAAGTGCATGGTGAGGTTCAATGCGGCTTTTTTCTTCCAGTCGAAAAACAATTATAACAGTAAACCCGGGTTTGACTGTTTAAATAGTGCCGTGAGTCAGCTTCTCACAGAACATTCGTATTTAACAGGCCGGAGATGAAAAATAAAATGCCTGGCGGGCAGGCATTTTTATCATGATTCATTGGGCAGGTAAAAAGTCGATATGACCTGAACGCATCAGAGCGTCGGCGTATCCGGCACGATGCTGACGCTACGTTTCTGCACGCTCTCTGCCAGACGGGCAAAATGCTGCTGAAGCTGCTCATCGTGATTCTGGTTCTGCGCTTCCAGCGACAGATTGTGCACCAGCAGCTGACTGGCCCGATCGTCAAGACAGAACATCAGACTGGAAAAGGCATTTTCCAGCACCGTTAAACGACGCTGCTGGTCGCCAATCAGTGCCAGCAACTCACCAAAGGTCATCGCCTCTTCCGGTTTATCAGTAGTCATGGTGTTGCATCTCCTGTTATGCGTGACGAGCGCAAGCATAGGGTATTGATCATTCAGAGTCTAGATGCTGGGCGGGGGAAGTGCGAGAGGGGAGAAAAGATAAAAAAACCGGGTGGCGACACCCGGAAAAAAAGCACAGTGGCGGTTAATCAGTAATGAACCAGTCGTCAGCGCTTTCCCACGTCTGCTGCAGGATCTCGCTGATCTGGTCGCGCGTCTCTTTTCCACCGCCCAGCACGCTGAGATTGTTAGTACTGGCGTAACGTACCTTGACGTGATTGGTCGAGTCAGGGAACTGTTCATTGATGCGGCGCGCCAGTTCATCGCTTAACGCTTCAATCGCACCAGCAGGAAGAGGTCGGGTATTTGATACGGTAATTTCAACGCGCATAACAGCCTCCGGTTAATATACTGTATATATTTACAGTATCCGGAGGCCGGAGGCAAGAAAAATTATGCGACGCGCCAGTTCAGCGTCTCACCGGCCAGGAATGGCACCAGTGCGTGATCGCCCATGGCGAGGGTGTCCGGCACCTGCCAGGTTTCACGCACCAGTGTGATCGTGCCTTCATTCAGCGGCAGGCCATAAAAACGCGGGCCATTCTCCGAACAGAACGCCTCAAAGTGCTCCAGCGCCCCCAGCTCTTCAAACACGGTGGCGTAGGCGGGTAGCGACGTCGGCGCATTAAATACGCCAGCACAGCCGCAGCCGGACTCTTTGAGATGGCGCAGATGCGGCGCGGTGTCGGTGCCGAGGAAGAAGCGCGGATGGCCGCTCGCCACCACCTTACGCAGCGCCTCCTGATGCACATTGCGCTTCAGGATCGGCAGGCAGTAGAGATGTGGGCGGATACCGCCTACCAGCATGTGGTTGCGGTTAAACATCAGATGCTGCGGGGTAATGGTCGCGGCCAGATTATCATCAGCGGCGGCAACATAGTCGGCGGCATCCTGCGTGGTGATGTGCTCCATCACCACTTTCAGCGCCGGAAACTGACGGCGCAGCGGCACCATCACCGTTTCGATAAAGCGGGCTTCACGGTCAAAGATATCAACATGTGCCGCAGTCACCTCACCGTGCACCAGCAGCGGCATCCCCAGCGCCTGCATCCGCTCCAGCACCCGCGCGATTGAGGCGATATCGGTGACGCCGTGGCTGGAGTTGGTGGTGGCGTGCGCCGGATAGAGCTTAGCCGCGGTGAACAGACCCGAGGTGAAACCGCGCTCAAGTTCATCCGGATCGAGGGAGTCGGTCAGATAGCAGGTCATCAGTGGGGTAAACGCGTGATCGTCGGGCAGCGCCGCCAGGATGCGGTCGCGATAGGCTTCACCCGCCGCGACGCTGGTTACAGGTGGCACCAGGTTTGGCATCACAATGGCACGACCATTCACCGCGCTGGTATAGGGCAGGACCGTTTTGAGCATCTCATCGTCGCGCAGATGAATATGCCAGTCGTCAGGGCGACGCAGGGTAAGTTGCTGAGGTTGTGCTGTCATCAGTGAAGCTCCGGCAGAAGAGAAAACAAAAGGCGTGTTTTGGCCGGGGTATAAGCATAAGGATTCAGGCAACCGTTTGCACCTGCTTTTTATGCAGGCAAAGAAAAACCGCGCCAGGGGCGCGGCATTCAACGTTATTGTGTAAAGGGGATCACCAGCTCGCCGGGCTTCACTTCCAGCCCTTTCGCAAATTTCTTCGCCAGCGACTCACCTTTACTGCGATCGGTGCTGAGCACGTAGGCTGGCTTCTGATCAAAATAGCTTTTCAGCGACTGATTCAGGTAGGGGGTCAGCGTCTTCATTATCGCGGCCATTTTTTCCGGTGCTACCTGCGCGTCGATAATTTCCAGATCGCGCAGATAGATGGCGCCCTGCTGCGGATCATAAAACGGCAGCGCCCGCATCTTCAGCTGCATATCCGCCTGCTGTGGCCCGAACAGCGACGTCACGTTAATTCTGGCACTGCCGGTGAGCGTCACTTTGCCTGGCTCTTCACGACCGATCTGGCTGCTCAGATTGTTCAGCACGATATGCGCGTTAACCAGCCCGGAAACGCCAATATCCTTCTCATAGTTATTATGTTTTTGCAGCGCCTGGTTAACCTCCTGTTCGCTGATGGTGTATTGGGTCAGCTGATTACAGCCGCTTAACAGCAGTGCGAACAGCAGGGCAGTCAGCCCGAAAAAAGCCTTTTTCATCGTTCGATTTCCTGAATATCAGAGCCAGTAAACAGGTCATAGCCTGCCTGAATGTATTACGGGTGTCATCAGGAAAGGGATGAGAAACGCCGCAGCGTCTCCCATCAGGCGGGTCAGTGGGCAATAGAGGAGAGCAGATTCACCTGGGTCTGTTTAGCCATGTTATCGCGGTAGTCAGCGACCCGCGCAGGCCAGTCGATACCGGCCACCAGCGTCAGCGATCGCAGCAGGGGAAAAAGATGGAAATCGTCTTCCGATAGCTCGCCATTAACCGCGTTAGGCTGGACGATAAGCCTGTCAAGCTTGCGCAGATCATCGCTGACATTCTTGATCAGTCCGGCCGAATGACTCTTCAGCGCGGCGAAATCGCCAATGCTCGCCTGCTTTTTGCTGCGGAAATAGTTACGCGCTTCCGGCGTAGCAAACTCAGCAAATGCCGCCTCTGCAATGCGTGGCAGCAGCAGCTTATTGACATAGCTGTTCATGTGACGCAGCCAGTCGGCGAGGGCCGGATTCTGCGCGCCAGTGATCAGCGGTGAGTGATCCAGCTGGTCGACATAGTGGACAATATCCATGCTCTCCGGCATGGCGCTGCCGTCCTGCTTTTGCAGAATCGGCACCATTTTCTTGCCGACCAGACGGACCGGGGTCTCTTCATCGTCGTTGAGCATCACCACCAGCTCAACCGGCACATTTTTAAGACCAAAAATCATGCGCGCTTTTACGCAGAAAGGGCAGTGGTCATAGATATAGAGCTTCATCCTGATCTCCTGTGTGACAGGTTTAGGGTTCAACAGAACAAATCAGATCGTCCTGTTTTTCGGGCCCGTAAAAAGTATGGAAGAGATCAGCGGGCAGGGCAAACCGGGGGGAGTCGATGGCCAGCGGAGTCACCGCCGCAGGTGACGATAAGCGTGCGAAATCAACCGCTTTACGGCAGAACCGCGGTAACGTTTTACCGTAGCCCGGGTGGCGGTTATAGTGAAGGCCGGTTAATGACGGCTCATCTCTATCGGCCATTGATTTCAGGAGTCAGAATGTTTGGCTATCGTTCTGCCGCCCCCAGGGTGCGCTTGACCACCGATCGGCTGGTGGTCCGTCTGGTTAACGAGCGTGATGCCTGGCGAATGGCAGATTACTATGCGGAAAATCGCCTTTTTCTCAAGCCGTGGGAGCCGGTACGTGATGACAGTCACTGCTATCCCTCTGGCTGGCAGGCGCGACTCGGCCTGATTACGGACCTGCATAAGCAGGGGTCGGCCTTCTATTTTATTCTGATGGACAGCGAAGAAACGGAAGTGCGGGGCGTGGCAAACTTCAGCAACGTGCTGCGTGGCTCTTTTCATGCCTGTTATCTCGGCTATTCACTGGGTGAAAAGTGGCAGGGCCAGGGGTTGATGTTTGAAGCACTGCAGGCGGCCATCCGCTATATGCAGCGCCAGCAGCATATCCATCGCATCATGGCCAACTACATGCCGCACAATCAGCGCAGTGGCGATCTGCTGGCGCGACTCGGTTTTGAAAAAGAGGGCTACGCGAAAGAGTATCTGCTGATTGATGGGCGCTGGCAGGATCACGTCCTGACGGCCTTAACCCAGCGGGAATGGACGCCTGACCGGCGTGGACATTAATGAGGATGCGAATATGAAGATGGCGTTATCGGCGCAGGCGCTGCGGGTGCTGGGCTGCCTGATGGAAAAGCAGGTCACCACACCAGAGCAGTATCCGCTGTCATTGAATGGGGTGGTGGTGGCCTGTAACCAGAAGTCGAATCGCGAGCCGGTGATGGAGCTGAGCGAGCGCGACGTGCAGGATCAGCTCGATCAGCTGGAGAAGCGGCATCTGATCACCGCCAGCAGCGCCGCCGGACTACGGGTCGTTAAGTATGAGCAGCGTTTCTGCAACTCGGCCTTTGGCGCGCTGAAGCTGAACAGCGCGGAAGTTGCCATCATCACGCTGCTTTTACTGCGCGGGCCGCAGACGCCTGGTGAGCTGCGCACCCGTAGCGGGCGGCTGCACGACTTCAGCGATGTCAGCGAAGTTGAACAGACGCTGGAGGCGCTGGTGCAGCGCGACGACAGTGCGCAGGTGATGCGGCTGGCGCGTGAGCCGGGCAAGCGTGAAAGCCGCTTTATGCATCTGCTGGGTGACGAGAGTGAGGTGCCCCAGCCCGCTGAGGCTGCGGAGGCACAGGACGACCTGGCGGCGCGCGTCGCCACGCTGGAAACCCAGGTCGCCCGGCTTCAGGCCCGGCTTGATCAACTGCTGTCAACGGAGAACTGAGATGAGCGTACGTATTGGCGTAGTAGGACTTGGTGGGATTGCGCAGAAAGCCTGGCTGCCGGTGCTGTCGGCAGCGACGGACTGGACGCTGGTGGGGGCCTTTTCGCCGAATCAGGCCAAAGCCCGTCCGATCTGCGACAGCTATCGCCTGCAGTGTTTTGCGTCGCTCAATGACTTAGCGGCAGCCTGCGATGCAGTGTTTGTCCACAGCAGTACCGCCACCCACTACGAGGTGATCAGGGCGCTGTTGCTGGCCGGAAAGGATGTCTGCGTCGATAAACCGCTGGCCGAGACGCTGGATCAGGCAGAGGCGCTGGTGGCGCTGGCGGAGAAACGGCAGCGTAAACTGATGGTGGCGTTCAACCGCCGTTTCGCCCCGCGCTATCAGCAACTGCGGGCGGAGATGGCAGGCGCGGCGTCGCTGCGGGTTGAAAAGCATCGCAGCGACAGTGTCGGGCCGCAGGATCTCCGCTTTACCCTGCTCGATGACTACCTGCATGTGGTCGATACCGCACTCTGGCTGGGCGGCAAACCCGTGCGTGAGGTTCAGGGACGCATCGACACCAACGAACAGGGGCAGATGCTTTGTGCCGAACATCACTTCTCGCTGGCGGGATTGTCGATCACGACCAGCATGCACCGGCGCGCGGGCAGCCAGCGCGAACGGGTCAGCGCGGTGTGTGACGGAAAGTGCATTGACATCAGCGAGATGCGCGACTGGCAGGAAGAGCAGGGCGGCAACCTGCTGATACTGCCACCCCCCGCCTGGCAGAGCCATCTGGCGCAGCGCGGTTTCAGCGGCGCTGCGCGCCATTTTATCGACTGTGTACAAAATCAGACGAAGCCTGAAACCAGCGGTGAGCAGGCGCTGCTGGCGCAGCGCGTGGTGGAAAAGCTGTGGCGCGATGCGATCCGTGAATAACGCCTTGTAACACTCCGTGCTGGTCATTTCCGGCTGTGGCAGTAGACTGTCGCCGGACACCTTCTGGTGTCCGCGCTAATTCTCCTTTTTTGCCGATTCTTTTCAGGATGCGCCATCAATTATGAATCTGTTGAAATCGCTGGCAGCGGTCAGTTCCATGACCCTGTTTTCCCGCGTACTGGGCTTTGCCCGTGATGCCATTGTGGCAAGGGTATTTGGCGCCGGGATGGCGACCGATGCCTTCTTTGTTGCGTTTAAACTGCCCAACCTGCTGCGGCGCATCTTCGCCGAAGGCGCCTTTTCTCAGGCTTTTGTGCCTATTCTGGCCGAATACAAAAGCAAGCAGGGCGACGAAGCGACAAAACTCTTCCTGGCGTACGTCTCCGGTCTGCTGACGCTGGCGCTGGCGCTGGTGACCGTAGCGGGCATGATCGCGGCCCCCTGGGTCATCATGGTAACGGCGCCGGGTTTTGCCGACAGCGCGGACAAATTTGCCCTGACCAGTGCACTGCTGCGGGTGACCTTTCCTTATATTATGCTGATTTCGCTGGCGTCACTGGCGGGCGCGGTGCTGAACACCTGGAACCGCTTTTCGGTGCCTGCGTTTGCGCCGACCCTGCTGAACGTCAGCATGATCGGGTTTGCCCTGTTTGCCGCGCCGCACTTTCATCCGCCGGTCATGGCGCTGGCCTGGGCGGTGGTAGCCGGTGGCGTACTGCAGCTCGGCTATCAGCTGCCACACCTGAAAAAGCTCGGCATGCTGGTCCTGCCGCGTCTGAATCTGCGTGACGCAGGCGTCTGGCGGGTAATGCGTCAGATGGGCCCTGCCATCCTGGGCGTTTCGGTCAGCCAGATCTCGCTGATCATCAACACTATCTTCGCCTCGTTTCTGGTGTCGGGATCGGTTTCCTGGATGTACTACGCGGATCGCCTGATGGAATTCCCATCGGGCGTGCTGGGCGTGGCGCTGGGTACCATTCTGCTGCCGTCGCTGGCCAAAAGTTTTGCCAGTGGCAATCACGATGAGTATTCACGGCTGATGGACTGGGGCCTGCGCCTCTGCTTCCTGCTGGCGCTGCCCAGCGCGGTGGCGCTGGGGATGCTCTCCGGTCCGCTGACCGTGGCGCTGTTCCAGTACGGTAAGTTCACGGCGTTTGATGCGGCAATGACGCAGCGCGCCCTGATTGCCTATTCGGTCGGACTGATGGGCCTGATCGTGGTGAAAGTGCTGGCGCCGGGCTTCTATTCCCGCCAGGACATTAAAACCCCGGTTAAGATCGCCATTATTACGCTTGTCATGACGCAGATGATGAACCTGGCGTTTATCGGCCCGTTAAAACATGCGGGTCTGTCGCTGTCGATTGGTCTGGCGGCATGCCTGAATGCGGCACTGCTCTACTGGCAGCTGCGTAAACGGAAGATCTTTATACCGCAGCCAGGCTGGGGCAGCTTCCTGATCCGTCTGCTGATTGCGGTGGTGGCGATGGCTGGTGCGCTGTTTGCGGTGCTGCAGTGGATGCCTGCCTGGGAGCAGGGCGCGATGCTATGGCGCCTGCTGCGTCTGGCAGCGGTCTGTACGGTCGGCGGCGGCGCTTACTTTCTTGCGCTGGGGCTGCTGGGCTTCCGGCTGCGCGACTATGCCCGCCGCACGGTGGTGTAACCCGCCGCGAAAAGCGTATAAAAAAATCCCGCATCAGGCGGGATTTTTTATGTCCGGATCTCAGGCCTTCCGGCTCAGGGTCGCCTGACCTTTTCCCCGGCCATCCGGGCCATAAAAGGCCTGCGTCTGATGCGGCTTCAGCACGTCCAGCGCCTGCTCAGTGTAGCGGATCTGATGTTGCAGCAGCAGGCCATTATGCACGTTGGCATCCTGCAGACGACGGGTGTGCTGCTGGATAGTCTCCCAACGGCGCGCCATGTCGTTCTGACCACGATAAGGTGCGGATGTCGCCGAGCTCTGTTCGGCGGTGCGGCGCATCTCATCCAGATAGTTCAGCGTAGTCAGCAACGCGCTTTTATCTTCGGTGATACGCTGCAACAGATGACTGTTAATGCTGCCAGCTGCCAGCTGCTGCTGCTCTTCTTCCAGCACAACGGAGAGCGACACCAGGACATCCTGCATCTTATCTAATGTGGTCTGCAAATTACTCATGGGAGTTAATTACCCTCTAAATACGCCTTCGTCTCGGCAATCAGCGCATCGGCGATTTTGCCGGTATCCATCTTCAGTTCGCCATTGCGAATGGCGGTTTTCAGTTGTTCAACGCGCTCGACGTTAATATCTTTGCTGCCGGGCTGCATCAGCTGTGACTGTGCGCTGCTCAGGCTGACCTGGGCTGCCGCAGGAGTGCTCGCCACCGGGCTGGCACTCTGACGCACCTTGCTGCTGCCAGGCTCGCTGCTGTCACGGCTCTGTACGGTGCTGGCGGGTTTCAGAGGTTGCGTTCTGTCAATGCTCATATTCGGGCTCCTGTAAGGTCAGGGGAAGTCTGCCACCTGAATCATAATAGCGTAATCGCTTTGTTGATTCTTCTATCGGCAGCAGGAGGGGCTTCTTTAACACTTTACAGCGTTATAAGAATATTCCCATCCTCGCGCACCTTACCGCTGACAACCTGGCCATTTCCCATCCTCACCCGCACCCATTGCGAACGGGCGGCGTTGTTCAGCGCCTGCCCCTCGCCACTGGCATCAAAACCGTCACCGCTGGCAATCACAATCACATTCTGACCGGCCTTGACCCGCCACGGCTGACGCAGCATTGAGGGGTTAATCGGCTGGCCAGGCTGAATATCGCGCAGCACCACAGCATCGGCGACCGCGTCGCTGTTCAGCAGGGCGCGGGCAGGCAGGGTATCCAGACGGCCGGTCTGCAGCGTGAAATCATTCTCGCTGACGCTGCTGCCGCGGCTCAGCAGACGGTTCGCCACCAGATAGGTACCGGTCACCTGCACCTGTACCTGCAGGTAACGGCGGTTCTCACCGCAGTTAGCCGCCACGCTCATATTGCCCCAGAGCCGGCTGTTGCCGGGCAGGCTGAACTGCGGCGACTCACAGGCAGGCCACTGCTCCTGCGGCGTGCGAATCACCACCACCATGCCAGCCGCATGTGTGGCGTCACGCGCTTTAAAAAATTGATTCAGTTGTGCCGTGAGATCCCCGGCGGACGCCGGCAGGGCGATTGCAACCAGCAGACCGGTCAGCAGAGTCAGATATCGACGCATTTGGCATCTCCTCACAGATAATGCCGACGAGTGTACCCCTTCCTGAAAATCCTCAAGAGTCAAAATAGCGGTCATTTGAGTCGTTATTCAGACGATGACCTCTTGCTTTTTCAAATTAAGCTGCCAGCTCGAAATTCTCATTTGCGGAGGAAACATGCTCGACAAACTGGATGCGGCGCTGAAATTTGGAACCGAGGCCCTCAACCTGCGTGCTCAGCGTCAGGAGATCCTGGCGTCAAACATTGCCAACGCCGATACCCCTGGTTATCAGGCCCGGGATATCGACTTTGCCAGCGAGCTGAGTCGGGTGATGTCCAACGGTCGTGCGGAAGGCAGCAGCATGGCGTTAAAAGTCACGTCAGCTCGCCACATTGAAGCACAGACCAACAGTGCGCCCTCGATGGATATGCTTTATCGGATCCCCGATCAGCCTTCTGCCGACGGCAACACCGTAGATATGGACCGTGAGCGTACACAGTTCGCGGATAACAGCCTGAAATATCAAACCGACCTCACCCTCATCAGCAGCCAGATCAAAGGCATGATGAGCGTGTTACAAGGGCAATAATTATGGCCTTGCTGAATATTTTTGACATTGCCGGCTCAGCGATGACCGCGCAATCACAGCGATTAAACGTCAGTGCCAGTAACCTGGCAAACGCCGACAGCGTCACCGGCCCCGATGGCAAGCCCTACGTGGCTAAACAGGTGGTCTTCCAGACCGATGCGGCACCTGGCGCTGCAACCGGTGGCGTGAAAGTGGCGAAAGTGGTGGACGATCCCACACCACCGAAGCTGGTCTATGACCCGGGTAATCCGATGGCAGATGCCAAAGGCTACGTGAAGATGCCAAACGTGGATGTGGTTTCTGAAAGCGTCAACACCATGTCGGCGTCCCGCAGTTACCAGGCGAACGTTGAAGTGCTCAACACCGTGAAGTCGATGATGATGAAAACCCTGACGATTGGGCAATAACGGAGAACAATAATGGCTATCGCGGTAGGCGTTAATGAAAAGCTGGACCCCACGGTCCTCAGCTCATCCAGCACCAGCGGCACCGGTAATAATGCTCAGGATCTGCAGAATCAGTTCCTGACCATGCTGGTGACGCAGTTACAGAACCAGGATCCCACCAATCCGATGGATAACAGCCAGCTCACCACTCAGCTGGCACAGATTAATACCCTGAGCGGCATTGAAAAACTCAATACCACGCTGGGATCGATCTCCGGGCAGATCAACACCAGCCAGTCGCTGCAAAGCTCCACGCTGATTGGTCATGGCGTGATGGTCAACGGCGGGCAGATTCTGGTCGGCAAGGGCACCACAACCCCCTTTGGCGTTGAGCTGACCTCCGCCTCTACCGCGACCTCTGCCACGATCAAGGATGCCAGCGGTTCGGTGATCGACACCGTCGGCCTGGGCGCGCTGAGCGCAGGCGTTCATACCTTCTCGTGGGATGGCAAGCTGAGCGATGGCTCTGCCGCTCCGGATGGTAAATATACCGTTGCTATTGCCGCAAGCAATGGCAGCACACAACTGGTGGCACAACCGCTTAACTACGCCTACGTCAACGGGGTGAGTACGGCCAACGACACCACAAAACTGGATCTCGGCACTATGGGCTCCGCCACCCTTGACGACGTACGTCAGATTCTCTGATTAACCTGTAGACAGGACACACACACATGTCATTTTCCCAAGCGGTCAGCGGCCTTGGTGCCGCGTCAAGTAACCTTGATGTCATCGGTAACAACATCGCCAACTCCGCCACAGCGGGCTTTAAATCCAGCACCATCGCGTTCGCCGATATGTTTGCTGGTTCTAACGTCGGCCTCGGCACCAAAGTCGCGGCGGTGATCCAGAACTTCAACGACGGTGCTACCACCACCACCAGCCGTGGGCTGGACGTGGCGCTGAGCGGTAACGGTTTCTTCCGTATGACCGACAGCAGCGGCGGCGTCTTCTATTCCCGTAACGGCCAGTTCACCCTGGATAACAACCGTAACCTGGTCAACACCCAGGGTCTGAACGTGACCGGCTATCCGGCCAGCGGTTCACCGGCCACCATTCAGGCAGGTGCTAACCCGGTGGCGCTGCGTATTCCTACTGAACAGATGTCCGCGCGTGCCACCACGACCGCTGGTCTGGTTGCCAACCTGAACTCGACGGATACCACCCCAGCCGTGACCACCTTCTCAACGGCGAATGCGGACAGCTATACCAAGAAAACGACGGTAACCGTGTTCGACTCGCAGGGTAATGACCACGCGCTCGACATGTATTTCTCAAAAGACGCCACCAGCAACAGCTGGACCGTGCGCACCATCGATGGCGAAACCGGCAGCTCAGCGGGTGACTTCAGAATGGCGTTTGACACCAGCGGTAAGCTGACCAGCGTCTCTAAGCTGAACGCCAGCGGCGCGGTGGTCAGCACCACCACCGATGGCACCGTCGGACTAACGCTGAACGCGGGTGGCGCTAATGGCGCGGCGGCGAACCAGCCCATCACCATGAGCATGCTGGGCAGCCTGCAGCAGAACACCGGCACCACCTCCTTTGGCAACCCGACTCAGGATGGCTATGCACCAGGCGATCTGACCAGCTATGCGATCAATGATGACGGCACCATCACCGGCACCTACTCAAACCAGAAAACCCAGCTGCTGGGTCAGATCGTGCTGGCGAGCTTCTCTAACCCGGAAGGGCTGCAGTCGAAGGGCGACAACGTCTGGCAGGCTTCAAATGCCTCCGGTCAGGCTGCGGTTGGTCTGGCGAACACTGGCACCTTTGGTTCACTGACAGCGGGCGCACTGGAGTCCTCTAACGTTGACATGAGTAAAGAGCTGGTAAACATGATCGTTGCGCAGCGTAACTACCAGGCGAACGCGCAGACCATCAAAACTCAGGACCAGATTCTCAACACGCTGGTTAACTTACGTTAATTCGCTAACAGGATTGCCTTATGGATCACGCGATATATACCGCGATGGGCGCGGCCAGCCAGACGCTGGATCAGCAGGCGGTCACCGCCAGCAACCTCGCCAACGCCTCAACACCTGGCTTTCGTGCGCAGCTCAACGCACTGCGCGCCGTGCCGGTGAGTGGCTGGTCACTGCCCACCCGTACGCTGGTGGCCGCCTCGACACCGGGCGCGGACATGAGCCAGGGCGCGATGGATTACACCGAGCGCCCGCTGGATGTGGCGGTGCAGCAGGATGGCTGGCTGGCCGTACGTACCGCAGACGGCAGCGAAGCCTATACGCGCAACGGCAATATGCAGATCAGCCCGAACGGCACGCTGACGGTTCAGGGCAATCCTGTCATGGGCGATGGCGGCCCGATTGTGATCCCACAGGGCACGGAGATCACCATCGCGGCAGATGGCTCCATTACCGGGCTGAATGCCGGTGATTCACCTAACGCTACGGTTCAGCTCGGCAAACTCAAGCTGGTCCGGGCGACCGGTCAGGAGCTGCAGCGTAGCGATGATGGCATGTTCCGGCCAACGGCGGCGACGCAGGCTACCCGTGGCGCGGCGCTGCAGGCAGATGCCACCATGCAGGTGATGCCAGGCGTACTGGAAGGCAGCAACGTCAAGCCGGTAGAAACCATGGTCGATATGATCGCCAACGCCCGACGTTTTGAGATGCAGATGAAAGTCATCACCAATGTCGACGAAAATGAACAAAAAGCCAATCAGCTCCTGAACATGAGCTAAGGCGCGAGGATAACAACATGATTCGTTCTTTATGGATCGCTAAGACCGGTCTTGATGCGCAGCAGATGAACATGGACGTTATTGCCAACAACCTGGCAAACGTCAGCACCAACGGTTTTAAACGTTCGCGTGCGGTGTTCGAAGATCTGATGTACCAGACTATGCGCCAGCCGGGCACACAGTCATCTGAACAGACAACGCTGCCATCCGGCCTGCAGATTGGTACCGGTGTGCGTCCTGTGACCACAGAACGCCTGCATACTCAGGGCAACCTGTCGCAGACCAGTAACTCAAAAGATGTCGCCATTAACGGCCAGGGCTATTTTCAGATTCAGATGCCGGATGGCACCTCTGCCTATACCCGTGATGGCGCGTTTCAGGTGGATCAGAACGGTCAGCTGGTAACCAACTCCGGTTTCCCGGTGCAGCCCGGCATTACCATTCCGGCCAACGCCACCAGCATTACGGTATCCCGTGATGGTGTGGTCAGCGTGACCCAGCAGGGTCAGGCGCAGGCCGCGCAGGTGGGTCAGTTAACCCTGAGCACCTTTATGAATGATGCCGGTCTCGATAGCGTGGGTGAAAACCTCTACAAGGAAACCCAGGCATCGGGTGCGCCGACGGACAGCACGCCAGGCCAGAACGGCGCCGGTCTGCTCTACCAGGGCTATACCGAAACCTCGAACGTTAACGTGGCGGAAGAGCTGGTCACCATGATCCAGACGCAGCGCGCCTACGAAATCAACAGCAAGGCGATCAGCACCTCTGATCAGATGCTGGCGAAATTAACACAGATTTAATCCCGAACAGGGCCAGCGCCTGCTGGCCTGAAACAGAGACATGAATAAGGTCGTGACACCGTGGCGAAGCAACAGATTCTCAAGCCTGGACATTGGTTAGTCGCTTCATTGCTGCTGACTCTTAATGGATGTGCGCTGGTTCCGCGGACCCCGCTGGTCGAGGGCGCAACCACGGCGCAGCCGCTGCCGTCCGCGCCACCGGTGGTCAATGGATCGATTTTTCAGGGCGTCGCGCCGCTTAACTACGGCTATCAGCCGCTGTTTGAAGATCGCCGTCCACGTAACATTGGCGATACCCTGACCATTACCCTGCAGGAAAACGTCAGCGCCAGCAAAAGCTCGTCGGCGAATGCCAGCCGTGATGGCAGCAACAGCTTTGGCCTGAGCGCCATTCCGACCGGACTGGCGGGACTGGTAGGGGCAGGTGGCGAAAAAGCCAACCTCAGTGCCGAAGGCAAAAACGACTTCGCCGGTAAAGGCGGCGCATCCGCCAATAACACCTTTACCGGCACCATTACCGTCACCGTGGATCAGGTGCTGTCGAACGGCAACCTGCACGTGGTCGGTGAAAAACAGATCGCCATTAATCAGGGCACAGAGTTCATTCGCTTCTCGGGCGTGGTCAACCCACGCACCATCAGCGCCAGCAACGCTGTGTTATCGACCGCGGTCGCCGATGCACGTATTGAGTACGTCGGTAATGGCTATATCAATGAGGCGCAGACCATGGGCTGGTTGCAGCGCTTCTTCCTGAACATCTCCCCGATGTAAGAGGCTTCAATGAAAAAGTTAACGCTGTTACGCGCCGGGCTGGCGCTGCTCCTGAGTGTCAGCCTGCTGGCCAGGGCCGATTTAATTCGCGATCTCACCACGGTACAGGGCGTACGTGACAACCAGTTGCTGGGCTATGGCCTGGTGGTGGGCCTCGATGGCACCGGTGACCAGACGACCCAGACCCCCTTTACCACCCAGACCGTGAACAACATGCTGTCACAGCTGGGGATCACCGTTCCGGCTGGCACCAATATGCAGCTGAAGAACGTGGCCGCGGTGATGGTCACGGCGAAACTGCCAGCATTTGCCCGTCAGGGACAGAATCTGGACGTGGTGGTCTCTTCACTGGGTAACGCCAAGAGCCTGCGTGGCGGAACGCTGTTAATGACGCCACTGAAAGGGGTCGATAACCAGGTTTACGCGCTGGCGCAGGGCAACATCCTGGTGGGGGGCGCAGGCGCCTCGGCAGGCGGCAGCAGCGTTCAGGTAAACCAGCTCAACGGTGGTCGAATCTCCGGCGGGGCGACTGTTGAACGTGAACTGCAGAGCAATTTTGGCTCGCAGAACACCATCAACCTGCAGCTGAACAACGAAGATTTCTCTATGGCGCAACGTATCGCCGATGCGATTAACGCGCGCGGCGGCTATGGCTCAGCGCAGCCGCTGGATGCCCGGACCGTGCAGATCCGCGTGTCACCGAACAATGGTGCGCAGGTACGTCTGCTGGCCGATATCCAGAACATCAACGTCTCGATTCCGGTCGAAGACGCGAAAGTGATCATCAACTCACGCACCGGCTCGGTGGTGATGAACCGCGAAGTGACGCTGAACCAGTGTGCGGTGGCGCAGGGCAACCTGTCGGTCACGGTCAATCAGCAGCAGAACGTCAGCCAGCCTGATACGCCGCTGGCCGGTGGACAGACGGTGGCGACGACGCAGACCCAGATCGATCTGCGCCAGTCCGGTGGTGCGCTGCAGCGTGTGAATGCCAGCGCCAGCCTGAACAATGTGGTGCGTGCCCTGAACGCCCTGGGTGCATCGCCTATCGAACTGATGTCGATTCTGCAGTCGATGCAGAGTGCCGGCTGCCTGCGTGCCAAACTGGAAATTATCTGATGGCTGATATGCAATCTGTGATGAGTGCGGCTTACGACAGCCGCTCCCTGAATGAACTGAAACACCAGGCCAGCAACGATCCGAAAGGCCATGCGTTGCAGGTGGCGCGTCAGGTCGAAGGGATGTTTGTGCAGATGATGCTGAAGAGTATGCGTGAAGCATTGCCGCAGGACGGCATTCTGAGTAACGAGCAGACTAAACTCTTCACGTCTATGTATGACCAGCAGATTGCCCAGGAGATGGGGAAGCGGGGCCTTGGCCTCGCAGAAACCATCGTCAAACAGATGCAGCCCGCTACCGCACCGGATGAAACCGCCGGTACGGTGCCGATGAAGCTGGATAACAGCTTTATCCTCAGCACCAGTGGCGCCGTACCGATGCAGGCGCAGCAGCTGGAGCAGATCGTGCGTAAAGCGATGCCGCGTCTGCCTGCCGCTTCGCCAACCGGCCTGCCCAGCGACAGCCGCGAGTTTATCGCGCAGCTGACGCAGCCCGCGCAGGCGGCCAGTCAGCAGAGTGGTATCCCTCATCACCTGATTCTGGCGCAGGCGGCGCTGGAGTCGGGCTGGGGCCAGCGTCAGATCCTGACCCGCGACGGCAAACCGAGCTATAACGTGTTCGGGATTAAAGCCAGCGGTGACTGGAAAGGGGAGACGACAGATATCATGACTACCGAATATGAGCAGGGTGAAGCGAAGAAGGTCCGTGCCAGCTTCCGGGTTTATAACTCCTATTTTGAGGCACTGACCGACTACGTCCGGCTCCTGACCAAAAACCCACGCTATGCGGCGGTCACTACCGCATCCAGTGCAGAGCAGGGCGCGCAGGCGCTGCAGGCGGCGGGCTATGCCACCGATCCTAAATATGCGCAGAAGCTGGTGGGAATGATTCAGCAATTCAAAAGTATGGGCGAAAAAGTCGTTAAAGCCTATACCCAGGATGTGGGCGATCTCTTCTGATCATTGCGCCTCAAGTTTCACTTAAGCAAGCCGATAACATGCCTATAGCCAGATGCGTTTTCGCCTGCTGGCGCCCACTTTGATGTTTGCCAGCCCGGTTGACGGGGAACGTAAGGAACCGAGATGTCCAGCATAATTAACTCCGCCATGAGCGGACTGAGTGCCGCGCAGGCCGCCCTGAGCACCACCAGTAGCAACATTAGCAACTACACCGTGGCGGGCTATTCACGTCAGACCACTGTGTTAGCGCAGGCCAATAGTACGCTTCAGGGCAACAGCTATTACGGTAATGGCGTCAACGTAACGGGTGTGCAGCGTGAATATGATGCGTTCATCGCCACACAGTTGCGCGGTGCCAGCGCAAACTACAGCGCAGTCGACACCCAGCACAGCCAGATTTCAAACATTGACGATCTGCTGTCGACCTCCACCACCAGCCTGTCGACCTCGCTGCAGGGCTTTTTCACCAACCTGCAGAACGTGGTCAGTAACGCCAACGATCCTTCGGCGCGTCAGTCGATGCTCAGCAATGCGCAGGGGCTGGTCAGCCAGTTTCAGAGCACGGCGCAGTATCTGAACAATATGCAGATCAGCGTCAATGCAGATATCAGTTCAGACGTTAAACAGGTTAATACCCTGACCAGCCAGATTGCCGATCTCAACAAGCAGATCGGCAAACTGACCACCGGCAACGGCGCAACCCCTAACGATCTGCTGGATAAACGCGATCAGCTCGTCAGTGACCTGAACAAAATGGTCGGCGTGAACGTCTCTGAGCAGGGGGGTAACTATACCGTCTCAATGGCGAATGGCCTGACGCTGGTCAACGGCTACAAATCAACCGATCTGGTCGCGATGACCTCCAGCAGCGATCCGACCCGAACCACCATTGGCTATGCCGATAAACAGGCGGGTAACGTCGAGATCCCGGAAAAACTGATCACCACCGGTTCACTGGGCGGTCTGCTGGCGTTCCGGTCGCAGGATCTGGATCTGGCTCAGAATCAGCTGGGTCAGTTAGCCGCCGCCTTTACCACCAGCTTCAATGATGTCCACAAGCAGGGCTTTGACAGCCAGGGCAACCAGGGCGTCGATTTTTTCAATATCGGCAGCCCGCTGGTGGTCAGTAACAGCAAAAACAGCACGAGTGCATCCGTTACCGCAGAGTGGACCGACACCAGCGCGCTGAAAGCGTCCAACTACACCGTCAGCTATGACGGCACGAACTGGAGCGCCACCCGCGCCGCAGACGGTACAGCGGTCACGCTGACAAAGGGAACCGATGCCAGCGGCAATACCACCCTGAGCTTCGACGGCCTGAAGCTGACGGTCGGTGCATCGCCCGCGCCTGCTGCGAAAGATAGCTTCCTGGTGAAGCCGGTGCAGAACGTGATCAACGATATGTCAGTGGCGATTACCAGCGAATCTCAGGTCGCGGCGGCATCTGCCGTCGGCGGAGAGAGTGATAACCGCAACGCGCAGAAATTGCTGAACCTGCAGGATGTGAAACTGGTCGGTGGCAATGCCACGCTGTCACAGGCCTATGCCAGTATCGTCAGCACCGTGGGTAACAAAACCAGTTCGCTGGAAACGACCAGCACCACCCAGAAAAGCGTGGTCAGCCAGCTGACCGATCGCCAGCAGTCAGTGTCGGGCGTCAACCTCGACGAGGAGTACGCCAACCTGACCAAATATCAGCAATATTACATGGCAAATGCGCAGGTGCTGCAGACTGCCAGCACCGTGTTTAACGCATTGATCAATATTCGCTAAGGGCAGGAGATAACATGCGAATCAGTACAAATATGATATTTGACCAGCAGGTGCGCGGGATTACCGACTCGCAGGCCTCCTGGCTTAAAGTCGGCGAGCAGCTCTCCAGCGGTCGCCGCGTCACCAATCCATCGGACGACCCGATTGCCGCCTCGCGCGCGGTCGCGTTAACGCAGACACAGCAGCAGGGAAAACAGTATGCGCTGGCGCGTACCTTTGCTGAGCAGGGGCTGTCACTGGAAGAGAACACCCTGAAAGGTGTCACCGACAGCATCCAGAATGCACAGACGCTGATCGTTAACGGTTCCACCGGCACGCTGAGTGACGATGACCGGGGATCGATCGCGACCCAGCTGGAGGGGATCCGGGCGCAGTTGCTGAATCAGGCCAACAGTAAAGATGCCAATGGTCGTTACATCTTTGCCGGCTATAAGACGGACAGCGCGCCATTCGCAGACACGGCGGGTACGGGTGTTGCTTACACCGGTGGCACCGAGGCGATTACCCAGAAGGTCGACACCAGCCGGACCATGACCGTGGCGCACACCGGCGATGCTATCTTTATGTCGATCACAAGCAATGCCAAAAAAGAGCCGGATGGCACAGCCAGTGAAACCAATGTGTTCGCCATGCTGGATAGCGCCATCGCCGCGCTGAAAGTGCCGCAGGATGACGCGGATGCCGCGACCAAACAGACGTTCCAGGCGGCGATGGATAAAACCAACCGGGGTCTGGGTAATTCACTGAACAATGTCTTAGCCGTACGTTCTGAAATCGGTATTCAGCTCTCCGAGATTGATACGCTGAATGCGCAGGGTGATGACCGCAGCGTGATCTATAACTCGCAGATGAGCGATCTGGTTGACGTCGATTACACCGAGGCGGCGTCCAGCTACACCATGCAGCAGACGGCCCTGCAGGCCTCTTATAAGACCTTTACCGACATGTCTAAGATGTCGCTGTTCAAGATGAATTCGTAATCTGACCTGAGAATTTGAGCGTACTTTAACCGGATGCGCTTACTTTTCCCCACCCGCCTGCTAAAGGCGCGTGGGGTTTTTTTTGCCCTCTGTTCAGCCTGCGCAGGATCCGACGCTGAGATCCTGAGACATCAACAGCTCCCCCTGTTCTGGCTTACTGTAGTGTGATTTCCTGCTGAGTTATGGCTGTTACGGCACTCCGGTAGCCGGAAGCAAACAGACATAAAAAAACCCCGGCGGATAAGGCCGGGGTTGTATTCACAACGGTCTCTGCGTTACGGCTTGGTCGCCGGTGCAGTCGCCTGATGTGTGGCGCTGTGACCGCCTGCAGAGCCGCGACCGTCGAACTGATACGGTGCACGCACCCAGTCACTGTGCCGCGCAGGTTCGGACTGCCAGGCTGGCGCAGGCGCTTTGGTCATCGGTGCCGACGCGAAGTGCTTCCAGCGGGTGCCATCACTCGGTGCCGCTTCCGCAGCAGGTGCTGGCTGTTCGGCTACGGCGACCGGTGCAGCCGGGGCGACATCGCGGGCGGCAACCGGTGCATGCGGCTCGCTGACAGGAGCAGAGTCTGCTTCTGCGGCGACCGGGGCATTCAGCACTTCCTCGACCTCTGCGGTAATAGCGTCGCTGACATCACTGGCGGTCTGCTCTGCCACTTTTGCTGGCTCGGCAGCGTCTGCTGCTTCAGCTGGTGCAGCGTCTGCAGACTCAGTAACCTCTGCGGATTCAGCGGCAGGTTTTGCAACCGGCGACACGTCAGCGACAGGCTCAGCAGGCACGGCTTCGGCCGCAACGGCTTCCGCTTTTGCCTCTTCGGCTGCCGGAACAACAGCAGGCTGCTCATCAACCGGTGCGTCGATAGCACGGGTGTCGTCAGTGTTCACGACCGGCACCGGGGTGTCTGCCTGTGGCTCAGCCTGCTGAACAGCGGCATCCTGCGCAACGGCTTCAACAGCGGCGGCGACTGGCGCGGCAGCGATCTCCGCTGGCGCTTCACGGCTGTAGACCGGCGTCTCAGGCGTCACGTTCTGAACCTGCTCATCGCTGGCCTGATTTACCGGATAGCGAACCCAGACTTTACCGGATGCCATCTCAGGTGAGGCAGCGGCGGCGGCCAGCGGCATGGCTGACTGGGTCGGGTAACGCTCATCACGGTAACGACGACGACGCTGACCGCTGACGCGAAGATGGCGTGGCGAACGGCGTGAGCGGCGCGGCATGTTGGCGTTGTCACGGTTGTCGTTATCTTCCTGCTCGTCGTTCTGCGAAACCTGAAGCTCAGGCTGAGACACGTCGCGCTGCTGCGGCTGATGTGCCTCAACAGGCTGCGCAGCATCATCGGCGGTCACGGGCTGACGGTTGTCATCCACACGCACTTTCTGATTCAGCTGACGCGGCTTACGACGCGGCATAACCTGTACGCGCTCATCCTCCTGCGCCTCGGTGTTGTCCTGAGACTCTGTCACGGCGACAGACTGCTCAGCGGCTTTGGCGGCCTCTTCACCTGCACGTTTCTCTTCCTGACGACGACGCTGACGCTCTGCACGCTGTTCACGACGCTGCTGCTGCTGCGCATCACGCTGCTGACGTGCTTCTTCACTCAGTGCCGGACGCTCTTCGCGACTTTCGCCGGACTGAGACTGACGCTTGTTACGACGGTTTTCATTGCCATCGCGCGGCTCACGGCTTTCGCGCGGCTCACGACTCTCGCGAGGTTCACGCGGCTCGCGGCTTTCGCGCGGTTCACGGCCTTCACGCGACGGCGTATTGTCGCCGTTACGCGGTGTGCGTTCGCGACGATTGTTATTACGACGATTGTTATTATTGCTGCGGCGTTCGCCACGGCTGTTGCCGTTCTGCTGCTCGCTTTCAGCCGGCTTCTGCGGTTCCGCAACCTCTGTCGCCACAGGTGCGGCAGCCGGCGCTTCTTCGCCCGCAAACATCTTCTTCAGACCGCCGATCAGACGACCGAAGAAACCGGTGCTGACGGTAGCCGGCGCGGCCACTTCTGGCGTGGTTTTAGTCACTGGCTGGGCTTTAGCCTGCTTCGCTTCAGGCGCGGCTTCGACCGGAGCCGGAGGCGCGTCAGGCATCACGAATGCGGCAAGTGCCGGCTGCTCAGGACGACGTCGCTCGGCGTGCTCCTCGTCAGACGGCATCGCCATTTCCGCTTCATGCAGCTTCGGCAGGTGATAGCTCAGGGTCTGCGTCTCTTCGCCTTTGCGTACGCGCAGTACGGAGTAGTGCGGGGTCTGCATCCTGTCATCCGGTACGATGATCGCACGCACGCCGCCCTGGCGTTTCTCGATAGCGTTGACCGCTTCACGTTTTTCGTTCAGGAGGTAAGAGGCCACCTGAACCGGCACAATCGCATGCACTTCTTTGGTGTTGTCTTTCAGCGCTTCTTCTTCAATCAGACGCAGAATAGACAGCGCCAGTGACTCGTTATCACGGATGGTGCCGGTGCCGCTACAGCGTGGGCAGACGTGATGACTGGATTCGCCTAATGACGGGCTCAGACGCTGACGGGACATCTCCAGCAGGCCGAAACGGGAAATATGGCTGATCTGGATACGAGCGCGATCCTGGCGGACGGCTTCACGCAGACGGTTTTCAACGGCGCGCTGATGGCGAACCGGGGTCATATCAATGAAGTCGATAACGATCAGGCCGCCCAGGTCACGCAGGCGCAACTGGCGCGCAATCTCGTCGGCCGCTTCCAGGTTGGTGTTGAAGGCGGTCTCTTCGATGTCGCCGCCGCGTGTAGCGCGTGCGGAGTTGATATCGATGGCGGTCAGCGCTTCGGTGCTGTCAATCACAATCGAGCCACCGGAAGGCAGACGGACTTCACGCTGGAAAGCGGATTCGATTTGCGATTCGATCTGATAGTGGCTGAATAGCGGAATCTCACCGGTATAGAGCTTGATTTTGCTGCTGAAGTCCGGACGGCCCAGCGCGGCGATATGCTGGCGCGCCAGCTCCAGCACTTTCGGATTATCGATAAGGATCTCACCGATGTCCTGACGCAGGTAGTCGCGGAAAGCGCGCACAATCACGTTACTTTCCTGATGAATCAGGAAGGGCGCAGGGCGGCTTTCAGCGGCTTTCTTGATCGCGTCCCAGTGCTTGAGACGGAAACTTAAATCCCACTGCAGTGATTCGGCAGATTTACCGACGCCCGCCGTACGGACAATCAGACCCATGCCTTCTGGCAGTTCCAGCGCCGACAGCGCCTCTTTCAGTTCGGTGCGGTCGTCGCCTTCGATGCGACGGGAAATGCCACCCGCGCGCGGGTTATTCGGCATCAGAACCAGGTAGCTGCCTGCCAGCGAGATAAAGGTGGTCAGCGCGGCGCCTTTGTTACCACGTTCTTCTTTATCGATCTGAACAATGACTTCCTGCCCTTCACGCAGCACATCTTTGATATTAGGACGGCCATGTGCGTTATAGCTTTCAGGGAAGTATTCGCGGGAAATTTCTTTTAACGGGAGGAAACCGTGACGCTCTGCGCCGTAATCGACAAACGCAGCTTCAAGACTGGGTTCAATGCGAGTGATTTTACCTTTGTAAATGTTGGCTTTTTTCTGTTCGTGTCCAGGACTTTCGATATCCAGATCGTACAGGCGCTGACCGTCAACCAGGGCAACGCGCAACTCCTCCTGCTGAGTTGCGTTTATTAACATTCTTTTCATCGTGACTTACTCGTTATTCTTTCATGAGTGATTACAGCTGCGGGCATCGTTACCCTGGACGAATATCAACCGATGGCCCCGTGACTTAGTGCAGTGTCGTCTGCCTCACGACTGTCGACCGCGCGAGGGGCGCAAATAACGTCGGTGGCCTGTTTTTCATAAGGGAAAACAGCACCAGATAAGGGAAATGCCCGAGAGAATAAAGAAAACCCGTGCATTCCAACCTGTTGTCCAGGCCGCAACCCGCAGCCCGCTAAGTGCCTGATTTCGCATTACGTCTTACGCCATTGCTGCGTGTCTGCTCAATCCGGCAAAATGACAATTTCGCTCTTTTTCTGTCCTGAAATGCTTCAGGTAAGAAACTCAAGCATTATTCCATTGCTAACCTTCATATAGCAAGGCGACTTTAGCCAGCTTGTGAAGATTCTTTACATTTAACGCGCTAATGTGTTGGACAAAGCAGCGTATTGCTGAAAAAGCCAGCAGAGAAGCCGCCTGCCGTCACATCAACCCCAGAGTTAAGCACAGAAAAAGGGGTGGCGCTATCAGGGGACACTATTTAGAATCGCCGCCATGAAAACAGAGAATCCCGGCGTACAGTTTGTCGCCATCACGGCTGAAAATGCCGGACAACGTATTGATAACTTTTTGCGCACCCAGCTAAAGGGTGTGCCTAAAAGCATGATTTATCGCATCGTTCGCAAAGGCGAGGTGCGGGTAAATAAAAAGCGCATCAAACCCGAGTATAAACTGGAGGAGGGCGACGAAGTGCGCATTCCACCGGTTCGGGTTGCGGAACGCGATGAAGACGCCGTTTCCCCTAAACTGGCGAAGGTCGCATCGCTGGCCGAGGCGATCCTCTATGAGGATGAGTCACTGCTGGTGATGAACAAGCCTTCCGGCACCGCCGTCCATGGCGGGAGTGGGCTGACATTCGGCGTGATTGAAGGGCTGCGCGCATTACGGCCCGACGCGCGTTTCCTGGAGCTGGTGCACCGCCTGGACCGGGATACTTCCGGTATTCTGCTGGTCGCCAAAAAGCGTTCGGCGCTGCGTTCCCTGCATGAGCAGCTGCGGGAAAAAGGGATGCAGAAAGATTATCTGGCGCTGGTACGCGGCAACTGGCCGTCACACCTCAAGGTGGTGCAGGCGCCGCTGCTGAAAAACATCCTGCAGAGCGGCGAGCGCGTCGTGCGCGTCAGTAGCGAAGGCAAACCCTCTGAAACCCGCTTTAAGGTGGAAGAGCGGTTCGACTTCGCTACGCTGGTCAAGGCGAGTCCGGTGACCGGTCGTACGCATCAGATCCGTGTGCATACGCTGCATGCCGGGCATCCGATTGCGTTCGACGATCGCTATGGAGAACGCGATTTTGACAGCCAGCTGGCCTCAACCGGCCTGACGCGCCTGTTCCTGCATGCGGCGGCGCTGACCTTTACCCATCCCGGCACGGGTGAAGTGATGCGGGTGGAAGCACCCCTGGATGATGGCCTCAGGCTGTGCCTGCAGAAGCTGCGTCAGCGGAAAGCGTAATCGTGCCGGCATCACACCGTTAAGGGATTGATGCCGGCCTGCTGCATCATCGCGCTGAGCGCAATCAGCGGCAGTCCGACCAGCGTATTGGGATCGCGTCCCTCCAGCCGGTCAAACAGACAAATCCCCAGCCCCTCGCTTTTGAAACTGCCCGCACACTGCAGCGGCTGCTCCTTTTCCACATAGCCTGCGATTTCCGCCTCGGTCAGCGTGCGGAAATGCACCACAAAGGGCTCACAGCACTGCAGCAGCCTGTCGCTGGCCGGATGAAAAAGGGCCAGGCCGGTATAGAAAGTAATCGCGTTGCCGCTGGCGGCGCGCAGCTGTGCGCAGGCATTTTCCGCAGTGTGCGGCTTACCGGTAATCGCACCCTCCAGGACGCAGACCTGATCGGAGCCGATGATCCAGTGATCGGGATAGCGTTTCGCCAGCGCCAGCGCCTGCGCTTTCGCCACGGCCAGTCGGGTCACCAGCGCCTCTGCGCTTTCACCGGGACGAGGCGACTCATCCACGTCAGGCGCGGCCGTAATAAAAGGCAGCCCCAGCTTGCGTAACAGCGTCTGCCGGAAGGGGGATGTGGAAGCTAAAAGAATCGATGGTGTCATTTTTTTACAATAGTGATAGCGAATTGGTGACAGTCATTTTAAACTGTGCGCCGCACTGGATGCGAATAGTGGTTGAAAGATGCTGTTTAACGGCCTTTTTCTTTGACTCTATGACATTACAAAGTTAATATGCGCGCCCTATGCAAAAGGTAAAATTACCCCTAACGCTGGACCCTGTCCGCACCGCTCAGAAGCGCCTTGATTATCAGGGTGTCTACACATCTGCACAGGTGGAGCGTGTGGCCGAGTCGGTCGTTAGTGTGGACAGTGATGTGGATTGTGCCATGTCGTTTGCGGTTGATAGCCAGCGTCTGGCGGTACTGACGGGTACCGCTGAAGTCAATGTGACGTTGCGCTGCCAGCGCTGCAACCAGACCTTTCCCCATCACGTAAAAGTAAGTTACTGCTTCAGCCCTGTCTCTTCTGAAGAGCAGGCCGAGGCATTGCCGGAAGCGTACGAGCCGGTCGATGTTAATGAGTTTGGTGAGATCGATCTGCTGGCGGTGGTTGAGGATGAATTGATTCTCGCGCTGCCGGTCGTTCCGGTGCACGATTCTGAACACTGTGAAGTGTCCGAGGCGGACATGGTCTTTGGCAAACTGCCTGCAGAGGCGGAGAAACCAAATCCATTTGCCGTATTAGCCAGTTTAAAGCGTAAGTAATAGGAGTAAGGTCCATGGCCGTACAACAGAATAAACCCACCCGTTCTAAGCGTGGTATGCGTCGTTCGCACGATGCGCTGACCACTGCTGCTCTGTCAGTAGATAAAGTTTCTGGCGAAACTCATCTGCGTCACCACATCACTGCGGACGGTTACTACCGCGGTCGCAAGGTTATCGTTAAGTAAGTTTCTTGCTTAGCAAGGCGATACCTTGACACGTTTGACCCTGGCGATTGATGCCATGGGCGGGGATTTCGGTCCCTGCGTGACAGTGCCTGCAGCATTGCAGGCACTGGCCTCTCATTCGGAGCTATCCCTTCTTCTGGTCGGTCATCCCGACACCCTCACGCCATTGCTTGCCAAAGCGGATTCCTCCCTGATGGGGCGTTTGCAGGTGATCCCTGCCGAATCGGTTATTGCAAGTGATGCGCGGCCCGCTCAGGCCATCCGGAACAGTCGCGGCAGTTCAATGCGCGTCGCTCTGGAGATGGTCAGAGAGGGACGTGCAGCGGCCTGCATCAGCGCTGGAAACACCGGCGCGCTGATGGGGCTGTCGACGCTGTTATTAAAGCCGCTGGATGGCATTAAACGTCCGGCGCTAATGTCCGTTTTACCGCATCAGCAGCAGGGAAAAACGGTGGTGCTGGATCTGGGGGCGAATGTCGGCTCAGACAGTGCGATGCTGGTGCAGTTTGCGGTGATGGGGTCGGTGATGGCTGAGCATGTGCTGGGCATACCCCGGCCGCGCGTGGCGTTGCTCAATATTGGTCATGAAGAGACCAAAGGGCTGGAAACCATCCGCGATGCTGCGGCAGTGCTGCGGGAATCACCGCAGATCAACTATATTGGTTACCTCGAAGGTAACGAGTTGCTCACCGGTAAAACCGATGTCATGGTCTGTGACGGTTTTGTCGGAAACGTCACGCTGAAGACGATGGAAGGCGTGGTAAGAATGTTTCTTTCCCTGCTGAAGTCATCAGGGGAAGGCAAAAAACGGTCATGGTGGCTTCAGTTGCTGGGACGCTGGATTCAGAAACGTCTGGCGAAGCGATTCGGGCAACTCAACCCTGACCAGTACAATGGCGCTTGTCTGTTAGGATTGCGCGGAACAGTGATCAAAAGTCACGGCGCAGCAAATCAACACGCCTTCGCCGTGGCGATAGAACAGGCAGAGCAGGCGGTGAGGCAGCACATTCCCGAGCGAATTGCTGCGCGCCTTGATGCTGTATTAGCCAGGAGTGACAAAGCCTAGATGTATACCAAAATTATCGGTACGGGCAGTTATCTGCCCAGCCAGGTTCGCACCAATGCCGATCTGGAAAAAATGGTGGAGACGTCGGACGAGTGGATTGTTACCCGTACCGGCATCCGTGAGCGTCGCATTGCCGCGCCAGATGAAACCGTCGCCACCATGGGATTCAGCGCAGCGCAACGCGCCCTAGAAATGGCAGGCATTGATGCGAACGACGTTGGGCTGATTATTGTCGCCACAACCTCTTCCAGTCACGCCTTCCCCAGCTCCGCCTGCATGATCCAGCAAATGCTGGAAATCAAAGATTGCGCGGCGTTTGACCTGGCGGCCGCCTGTGCAGGTTTCACTTATGCCCTGAGCGTCGCCGATCAATACATTAAAAATGGCGCGGTTAAGCACGCGCTGGTGATCGGCGCTGACGTGCTGGCGCGCGCGCTCGATCCGGAAGATCGCGGCACGATTATCCTGTTTGGGGATGGTGCCGGTGCCGTGGTGCTGGGCCAGAGCGAAGAGCAGGGGATTATCTCTACCCATCTTCACGCGGATGGCCGCTATGCGCAGCTGCTGACGCTGCCTTATCAGGACCGTGCCCATCAGGATAAGCCCGCCTATGTCACCATGGCAGGCAACGAAGTCTTCAAGGTCGCCGTGACCGAACTGGCGCACATCGTGGATGAAACGCTGCAGGCCAATAATCTCGATCGCGAAATGCTGGACTGGCTGGTGCCTCACCAGGCGAACCTGCGCATCATCAGCGCCACGGCGAAAAAACTTGGCATGACCATGGATAAAGTGGTCGTCACGCTGGATCGCCACGGCAACACCTCTGCCGCCTCCGTGCCAAGCGCACTGGATGAAGCGGTGCGCGATGGCCGCATCAAACCCGGACACCTTATTCTGCTGGAAGCCTTTGGTGGTGGATTCACCTGGGGTTCTGCGCTGGTTCGCTTTTGATTGACAGGAACGAAAGATGACGCAATTTGCATTTGTTTTCCCCGGTCAGGGTTCACAGACTGTAGGCATGCTGACTGAATTAGCGGCAAGCTATCCGCTGGTGGAAGAGACCTTCCGCGAAGCCTCTGACGCACTGGGATATGACCTGTGGCAGTTAGTGAGTCAGGGTCCGGCCGAAGAGCTGAACAAAACCTGGCAGACGCAGCCTGCGCTGTTAGCCGCCTCCGTGGCTATCTACCGGATCTGGCAGCAGCAGGGCGGTGAACAGCCTCAGCTGATGGCCGGTCACAGTCTGGGTGAGTACTCGGCGCTGGTCTGCGCGGGTGTCATCAACTTCGCTGATGCGGTGAAGCTGGTTGAGCTGCGCGGCAAACTGATGCAGGAAGCGGTGCCGGAAGGCACCGGCGCAATGCAGGCGATTATCGGTCTGGATGACGCGGCGATCCGTAAAGCGTGTGAAGAGAGCGCGCAGGGTCAGGTCGTTTCACCGGTTAACTTTAATTCGCCGGGCCAGGTGGTCATCGCGGGTAACAAAGAAGCCGTTGAGCGTGCCGGTGCAGCCTGTAAAGCGGCGGGCGCGAAGCGTGCCCTGCCACTGCCGGTCAGCGTGCCTTCTCACTGTGCGCTGATGAAGCCCGCTGCGGACAAACTGGCCGTGGCGCTGGAGAGCATCACCTTTAATGCACCTGCGGTGCCAGTGATTAACAATGTCGATGTAAAAGCTGAAACCGACGCAGCGGCTATCCGTCATGCGCTGGTTCGCCAGCTCTACAGCCCGGTCCGCTGGACCGAGAGCGTGGAAGCGATGGCGGCTCAGGGCGTCACGCAACTGCTGGAGATGGGCCCAGGCAAAGTCCTGACCGGTCTGACGAAACGCATTGTCGATAGTCTGACCGCGGCTGCCGTAAACGACACGGCATCCCTGTCAGCGGCACTCGGTAAGGAATAAGAGGAAAATCATGAGCTTTGAAGGTAAAGTTGCGCTGGTAACCGGCGCGAGTCGCGGCATTGGTCGTGCGATTGCAGAAACCCTGGCGGCACGCGGTGCTAAAGTGGTCGGAACTGCAACCAGCCAGAGTGGCGCCGACGCCATCAGTGCTTACCTTGGCGACAAGGGTAAAGGTCTGTTACTGAATGTAACTGACACAGGCTCAATTGACAGCGTTTTAGAGAATATTCGCGCGGAATTTGGCGAAGTGGATATCTTAGTCAATAATGCAGGCATTACGCGTGATAATCTTCTCATGCGCATGAAGGACGATGAGTGGCAGGATATCCTGGATACTAACCTCACATCGGTATTCCGCCTTTCTAAGGCGGTTCTGCGTGCCATGATGAAAAAACGCGTGGGCCGTATCATCACCATTGGTTCCGTTGTCGGCACCATGGGTAATGCGGGTCAGGCAAACTATGCGGCAGCAAAAGCGGGTTTGATTGGCTTTAGCAAATCACTGGCGCGCGAAATCGCGTCACGTGGCATTACCGTCAACGTCGTGGCTCCAGGCTTCATTGAGACTGACATGACGCGGGCACTGAACGAAGATCAACGTTCCGGTATTTTGGCGGAAGTCCCTGCGGGTCGCTTAGGCGATGCACAGGAAATCGCCAATGCTGTGGCATTTTTAGCCTCTGACGAAGCAGCCTACATCACAGGTGAAACGCTGCACGTCAATGGCGGAATGTACATGGTCTGATAAATCACGAAAACATTTGCTTTATTTGCGGTTAAAACCGCAAAATAACGCAAAATCGTGGTTCGACCAGCCGGGATTTTGTTGCATCTTTTTCACCATTTTATACACTACGAAAACCATCGCGTAAGCGAGTTTTGATAGGAAATTAAATAGTATGAGCGATATCGAACAACGCGTTAAGAAAATCATCAGTGAGCAGCTGGGTGTGAAAGAGGAAGAAGTCACCAACTCTGCATCTTTCGTAGAAGACCTGGGTGCCGATTCTCTTGATACCGTTGAGCTGGTGATGGCTCTGGAAGAAGAGTTTGATACTGAGATTCCAGACGAAGAAGCTGAGAAAATCACTACCGTTCAGGCAGCGATCGACTACATCAATAGCCATAAAGGCTAATGAATACCTTCAGGCGGTCGCTCGACCGCCTGATTTTTTTTATTTGTCCCACATAGTTCCCTATTTTCCCTCCCTGGAGGACGAACGTGTCTAAGCGTCGTGTAGTTGTGACTGGTCTTGGCATGTTGTCTCCTGTCGGCAATACCGTAGAGTCTACCTGGAGTGCTCTCCTTGCCGGTCAGAGCGGCATTAACCTGATCGACCATTTTGATACCAGTGCTTATGCAACGCGTTTTGCAGGTCTGGTAAGAGATTTCAATTGTGATGAGTTCATCTCGCGCAAAGATCAGCGCAAGATGGATGAGTTCATCCAGTACGGCATCGTGGCCGGTATTCAGGCTATGCAGGACAGCGGTCTGGTTGTGACCGAGGAAAATGCAAGCCGTATGGGTGCAGCAATTGGTTCCGGCATTGGTGGCCTGGGCCTGATTGAAGAGAACCACTCTTCACTGGTCAACGGCGGCCCACGCAAAATCAGTCCGTTCTTTGTGCCTTCAACCATTGTCAACATGGTGGCGGGTCATCTCACCATTATGTATGGCCTGAAAGGTCCAAGCATCTCTATCGCGACAGCCTGTACCTCTGGTGTGCATAACATCGGGCATGCCGCACGTATCATCGCCTATAACGATGCTGACGTGATGCTGGCCGGTGGCACAGAGAAAGCCAGTACGCCATTGGGCGTGGGTGGTTTCGGTGCAGCACGCGCTCTTTCAACCCGCAACGACAACCCACAAGCGGCCAGCCGCCCGTGGGATAAAGATCGTGATGGTTTCGTACTGGGTGACGGCGCGGGCATTGTGGTACTCGAAGAGTACGAGCATGCGAAAAAACGTGGTGCGAAAATCTACGCGGAAATCGTTGGTTTTGGCATGAGCAGCGATGCTTACCACATGACGTCACCGCCCGAAGATGGTTCAGGCGCTGCGGCGGCGATGGTCAACGCACTGCGTGATGCACAGCTTACGCCTGAGCAGATCGGCTATGTCAACGCCCACGGCACTTCTACGCCAGCGGGTGATAAGGCTGAAGCGCAGGCGGTGAAAGCCGTATTTGGGGCAGCCGCCAGCAAAGTGATGGTGAGCTCAACCAAATCCATGACCGGGCATCTGCTGGGTGCAGCGGGCGCGGTAGAATCGATCTACTCGATTCTGGCACTGCGCGACCAGGCTGTTCCACCGACCATTAACCTCGACAATCCGGATGAAGGCTGCGATCTCGATTTCGTGCCGCACACCGCGCGTCAGGTTTCCGGCCTGGAGTACACACTGTGCAACTCCTTTGGCTTCGGCGGTACCAACGGTTCCCTGATCTTCCGTAAGGTGTAATCGTTCAGATAGCTGACAAGGCCCGCGATGCGGGCCTTTTTTTATCCTGCGGCGGGCGCTGACAGGGTGGATCGGGCTCAGGAGAGAACCATGTGGATTAACGGGATCAGACAACCGTCGCTGGCAGCCACCGATCGGGGCCTGCAGTTCGGCGATGGCTGCTTTACCACCGCCGCTGTACGTCAGGGCAAAATCGTGCTGCTGGAAAGTCATCTTCAGCGACTCAGAGAGGGCTGCGAACGGTTGTGGATCGGCGGGGTTGACTGGCACCGGCTCGAAACAGAGATGAGGGCCGCCGCGCAGCTGCAGGCCCAGGCGGTTCTGAAGGTGATTATCAGCGCGGGCAGCGGCGGACGCGGCTACAGTCGTCAGGGCTGTGGCGAACCGACCCGGATTATTTCACTGGCCCCCTGGCCGCAGCACTATATCGGTTTGCAGCAGCGGGGCGCCTCACTCCGCATCAGCCCCATCCGTCTGGCGCGAAACGCGCCGTTTGCCGGTATCAAACACCTTAACCGCCTGGAACAGGTGATGATTCGCGCTCATCTTGACCAGACGGACGCCGACGAGGCGCTGGTGCTTGACACTGAAGGTTGGGTGGTGGAATGCTGTGCGGCCAATTTATTCTGGCGCCAGGGCAGCCAGATTTTTACCCCCGATCTCTCAGCCTCAGGGGTGGATGGCATTATGCGGCGGCGTCTGATGGCGCAACTCGCGGCCACGGGCCAGACTTGCCGGGTAGTACAAAGCGAACCGGCGCAGCTGCTGGCCGCGGATGAAGTGGTGATATGTAATGCACTGATGCCGGTTCTGCCGGTGCGACAGATCGAGGCGGTACAGTTTACTGAGCGCCTGCTGTTTAATCAGCTGCAGGCAGGCTGTGAAAAGATAATGGAAGCATCATGACTCGAAGCAAAAAAGTTCTCGTGACCCTGCTGGTGATAGCAGGGCTCGCGGCGGTAGTGAGCTACTGGCAGATTAAGCAGTTTGCGGCAACCCCGCTGACGCTGCAGCAGGAGACGATCTACACACTGCCCGCCGGTACGGGCCGGGTGGCGCTGGAGGCGCAGCTGGAAGATCAGAAGATCATTCCGCGCAGCATCTGGTTTGGTGCGCTGTTGCGTCTGGAGCCGGAACTGGCCACCTTCAAGGCGGGAACCTATCGTCTGGAGCCGAAGATGACGGTACGTGGGCTGTTACAGCTGCTGGCCAGCGGTAAAGAGGCACAGTTCCCGGTGCGGTTTGTGGAGGGTCAGCGCCTCAAAGAGTGGCTGGGTGAGCTGCGTAAAGCGCCCTATATCCGCCATACGCTCAAAGACGATCAGTTTACCACGCTGGCCAGCGCCCTTAAGGTCGAGCCTGCCCAGCTGGAAGGTAACTTCTTTCCGGACACCTACCTCTATACGGCGAATACCACCGATATTGCACTGCTGGAACGTGCGCATGAGCGGATGAAAAAAACGATTGATGAGGTCTGGCAGGGACGGGCGGATAATCTGCCCTATAAAACGCCGCAGGATCTGGTGACGATGGCCTCTATCATCGAAAAAGAGACGGGCGTCAGCCAGGAGCGCGCTCGCGTAGCCTCGGTCTTTATCAACCGGCTGCGGACCGGGATGCGCCTGCAGACCGACCCTACCGTGATTTACGGCATGGGCGACCGCTACAACGGATCACTGACCCGTAAAGATCTTGAGACCGCCAGCGATTACAATACCTATATGATTAACGGTCTGCCGCCGGGTCCAATCGCCATGCCAGGTAAGGCTTCCCTGCTGGCGGCCGCCCATCCTGAGAAAACGAACTATCTCTACTTTGTGGCTGACGGCAAGGGCGGTCATACCTTTACTACTAATCTGGCCAGTCATAATCAGGCGGTGCAGGTGTACCGGCAGATGCTAAAGGAAAAAAATGAACAGTAAGTTTATCGTCATCGAAGGCCTGGAAGGCGCCGGGAAGACCACCGCGCGTGATGCCATCATTGCCACACTGCAGGCCCGCGGCATCACTGACCTGGTCTTTACCCGTGAGCCGGGCGGTACGCCGCTGGCCGAACAGCTGCGTGTCCTGGTGAAGCAGGGCATTGAAGGTGAGCAGGTGACGGACAAAGCGGAACTGCTGATGCTCTATGCGGCACGGGTTCAGCTGGTGGAAACCGTGATCAAACCGGCGCTGGCTCGCGGTGCATGGGTGATCGGCGATCGCCACGATCTCTCCTCTCAGGCTTACCAGGGGGGCGGACGCGGGCTCGATAGCACGCTGATGCAGACGCTGCGCGACACCGTACTGGGCGACTTTCGTCCTGATCTGACGCTTTATCTGGATGTTACGCCGGAAATCGGCCTGCAGCGGGCACGGGCGCGCGGCGAACTGGACCGCATTGAGCAGGAGTCGCTGCGCTTCTTTGAGCGTACCCGCGCACGCTATCTGGCACTGGCGGAGAACGACCCCTCGATTCTGACGATTGACGCAACCCAACCCCTGAAAGACGTGACGTTGTCACTTCAGGCGGCTCTGATGCAGTGGCTATCGGAGCAGGCGTAATGAACTGGTACCCGTGGCTGAATCAGCCTTATCGCCATGTGATTGGTCAGCATCAGGAAAATCGTGCGCATCATGCGCTGTTGATCCAGGCGATGTCCGGCATGGGTGATGAAGCGCTGGTCTGGGGAATCAGTCGCTGGCTGATGTGCCAGCAGCCGGATGGCCTGAAAAGTTGCGGCGCGTGTCACGGCTGCCAGCTGATGCAGGCAAATACCCATCCGGACTGGTACCGGCTTGAGGCGGAGAAGGGCAAAAGTACCCTGGGCATCGATGCGGTGCGTCAGGTGACAGAAAAGCTCTATCACTTTGGTCAGCAGGGGGGCGCGAAAGTGGTCTGGCTGCCCGATGCCGCGCAGCTGACGGAAGCCGCCGCCAACGCCCTGCTGAAAACGCTGGAGGAGCCGCCTGCCAACAGCTGGTTCTTCCTCAGCAGCCGCGATCCTTCACGTCTGCTGGCGACGCTGCGCAGTCGCTGTATGACGCTGCCGCTGACGCCACCAGACGAGGGCCAGAGTCTGCTCTGGCTGAAAAAACACGTTTCACACGATGAACAGATGCTGCTGGCGGCGCTGCGGCTGAGCGCCGGTGCGCCCGGTGCGGCGTTAAGCCTGCTGGAAGCCGGGCCGTGGCAGGCGCGGCAGAAGTTGTGTGATGCGCTGCCCGGTGCGCTGCAGCACGACATTCTGCAACTGCTGCCGGTGCTGAATGCGGAGGATGCAGCCACCCGAATCGGCTGGCTGCTCTCCCTGCTGCTGGATGCGATGAAATGGCAGCAGAATGCGGCGCAGTGGCTGAATAATGGCGATCGCCAGGATGTCGTGCAGCTGCTGGCCGCGCACTTTTCGGCCAGCGCACTCGACAGCAGCACCCGTGCGTGGATGCGCTGTCGCGAGCAGCTACTGCATGTCGCCGCCGTAAATCGTGAACTCCTGCTGACGGATCAGCTTTTGAGCTGGGCAGAGACTGAAAAGCCTGCACTGATCCGCTAAACCTCTCTGAGACTATTTATGTTTATTGTTGATTCTCACTGCCATCTTGATGGCCTGGATTATGAAAAAAACCATTGTGACCTCGATGATGTGATTGCCAAAGCGGCGGCCCGGGACGTGAAGTTCATGCTGGCCATTGCCACGACGTTGCCGGGCTTTCATACCCTGAAAGCGCTGGTCGGCGATCGGCAGAACATTGCGCTCTCCTGCGGCGTGCATCCGCTGAATCAGGAGGAGGCCTACGACGTTGAGGAGTTTCGCCGGCTCTCCGCGGATCCGCGCGTGGTGGCGCTGGGTGAAACCGGACTGGATTACCACTATCAGCCTGAGACCCGCGAGCAGCAGCAGCGCTCTTTCCGGGAACATATCCGCACCGGTATTGCGCTGAATAAGCCGATTATCGTTCACACCCGCGATGCGCGTGACGACACGCTGGCGATTCTGCGCGAAGAGCAGGTGGAGCGCTGCGGCGGCGTGCTGCACTGTTTCACCGAGGATCAGCCCACGGCCGCGAAGCTGCTGGATATGGGCTTCTATATCTCCTTCTCCGGTATCGTTACGTTCCGTAATGCCGAACAGTTACGCGAAGCCGCTCGCTATGTGCCGCTGGATCGGATGCTGGTAGAAACGGATTCGCCTTATCTGGCACCAGTACCGTACCGCGGTAAAGAGAATCAGCCTGCTTATACCCGTGACGTGGCTGAATATCTGGCCGTCCTGAAAGGGGTGGATATGGAAACCCTGGCCGCCGCCACTACGCAGAACTTCTCTACGCTGTTTCATATCCCGATGAGCCAGCTGGGTGCCTGACCGCGTTTTATTTCAGTCTTTGTAATTAATCTGTCATCTGCGCCTATGACCCTGTTTTTAATGACAGGGTCAGCTTTTTATCGTCGATTAATCGTGCAGGTCAGTGAGAAATTTCGTAAAGTGCGCCGCCGGGATTGTTGAAACGTGATAGCCGTCAAAGTAACAGGCCGGTATTTATTTTACCCTTCGTAATAAATCAAAAGGCGGTCACCGCCACCCCGGCAAGGAATCCTCCCTCTTTGCCACGCGCACTGCGCAAATATGCACTCATACTCAGGAGCTTCACGCTATGTTCAAAAATGCTTTTGCCAACCTTCAAAAGGTCGGTAAATCGCTGATGCTGCCGGTTTCGGTTCTGCCGATTGCCGGTATTCTATTAGGGGTCGGTTCAGCCAATTTCAGCTGGTTGCCTGCAGTGGTTTCGCATGTAATGGCAGAAGCGGGTGGATCAGTGTTCGCCAACATGCCGCTGATCTTCGCGATCGGGGTGGCGCTGGGCTTTACCAACAACGATGGTGTGTCGGCGCTGGCCGCCGTTGTCGCCTATGGCATCATGGTGAAAACCATGGCGGTCGTGGCACCGCTGGTGCTGCATCTCTCTGCGGCGGAGATCGAGGCGAAACACCTCGCCGACACCGGGGTCCTGGGCGGGATCATCGCCGGTTCCATCGCGGCCTATATGTTCAACCGCTTCTACCGCATCAAGCTGCCTGAATATCTGGGCTTCTTCGCCGGTAAACGCTTTGTGCCGATCATCTCGGGTCTGGCAGCGATTGTGCTGGGCGTACTGCTCTCCTTCATCTGGCCACCTGTCGGTGCCGCGATTCAGGAGTTCTCACAGTGGGCGGCTTATCAAAACCCGGTTGTAGCCTTTGGTATCTATGGCGTCGTTGAACGCGCGCTGGTGCCATTTGGTCTGCATCACATCTGGAACGTTCCTTTCCAGATGCAGATTGGTGAATACACTAACGCGGCAGGTCAGGTCTTCCACGGCGACATCCCACGCTATATGGCGGGTGACCCGACCGCAGGCAAACTCTCTGGCGGCTTCCTGTTTAAAATGTACGGTCTGCCGGCTGCTGCGATTGCTATCTGGCACTCAGCAAAACCAGAAAACCGTGCCAAAGTGGGCGGTATCATGATCTCCGCTGCGCTGACCTCATTCCTGACCGGTATCACTGAACCGATTGAATTCTCATTCATGTTCGTTGCGCCGATCCTGTATGTCATCCATGCGCTGCTGGCGGGTCTGGCATTCCCAATCTGCATTCTGCTTGGCATGCGTGATGGCACCAGCTTCTCACACGGTCTGATCGACTTTATCGTACTGAGCGGTAACAGCAGCAAAATCTGGCTGTTCCCGGTTATCGGTATCATCTACGGCCTGGTTTACTACACCATCTTCCGTGTTCTGATCGCGAAGCTGGACCTGAAAACCCCTGGCCGTGAAGAGAGCAGCAGCAGCGAGCAGTCTGCGGCGACCGGCTCTGAAATGGCGGGCAAACTGGTGGCAGCGTTTGGTGGTAAAGAGAACATCACTAACCTGGACGCCTGTATCACGCGTCTGCGCGTCAGCGTTGCCGACGTGGGTAAAGTTGACCAGACCGAACTGAAAAACCTCGGCGCCCGTGGCGTGGTGGTGGCCGGTTCCGGTGTTCAGGCTATCTTCGGCACCAAGTCCGATAACCTGAAAACAGATATGGATGATTACATCCGCAGTATGTGATGCGTCACAGCAGTGAAAAAGCCCCGCCGCGCGGGGCTTTTTTTTGGGTCCAATTCAGAGCCAGGCGCGCAGGTATTCTGTCAGACAGAGCAGGGCCATCGCCTGGCCGTAGGGCATGGAGGTGAGGGGCACCATGCGGTAGTAATCCAGGTCGCTGCCCATTGCGGTGCCAAACGAGACCTGCTTCAGCTCGCCATCCTCATCGATATGCGCAATCACGCCGCGCAGCGCTTTCTCGGCCACCTCGCGATACGCTGCGGGCAGGTAACGCTTGCGGACGGCTTTCAGCATGCCATAGGCGAACCCGGCAGTGGCCGAAGCCTCCAGATAGCTATCGGGATCGTCGAGCAGGGTGTGCCATAAACCGCTGGAATGCTGGCAGTTGCGGAGTGCCTCAGCCTGTGTCTCGAGCACCTGCTGCAGAAAGCGGCGGGTGGCGTGATGCGCTGGCCAGTTCATCATCTCCAGAAAATCGGGGATCACGATCGTCACCCAGCTGTTGCCACGCGCCCAGCGCGCCCTGGCGAAGTTATGACAACCATCGAAGTTCCAGCCGTGAAACCACAGGCCGGTTTCGCGATCCATCAGATACTGCGTGTGCAACAGGAACTGATAGCTTGCCTCCTCGACCCACTCGTCGCGCTTGAGCAGCTGACCGATTTTAGCCAGCGCCATCACGCTCATCATCAGCGTGTCATCCCAGAGCTGCTGGCTGTTTTCGTTGTTGTAAACGATATGCTGCAGGCCGCCTCGCGCGGTACGCGGCATCTCATACATGACCCACTCTGCCCAGCGCTCCAGCACCGGCAGCCAGGCTGGGTTTCGGGTTTCTTCGTAACGGTAAGCCAGCGTCAGAAAAGGACAGACGGTGTTCACGTTCTTAGTCGGCGTCCCCTCCGCCAGACGCTGCGCGAACCATGCATCGATGATCGCCAGCATTTCCGCGTCACCGGTCTGCTGATAGTAGTGCAGCATGCCATACAGACCGATGCCGTGTGTCCATTCCCAGCCCGCCCAGCCTTTGGTATCGATCACCCGGCCATCGTCCAGCCTCAGCAGAAATTCGCCGGTTTCGTCGCGAATGTTAATCAGATTTTGTGTCAGCTTCTGAATCAGCTGAACGAGTTCGTGGCGCGGCAGCAGATACGTCGGCTGCCGCAGAAGGTGGCTCTGTTTAACGGGGTAAAGAATCATGATGTGTTCCTGTTAAGGTCGGGTTCAGAGAGGGCGTAACCGGGGCGCGGGCAGGATATGCAGCCGCCGCAGGCTTGTGACGGTTGAGAAAACCGATGTTGTTATTGCCCCACAGGTTTTCATAAGACATGCCTGCCAGCGTCTCTACGATGTCGCGCGCCGCTGGCGTGAGCGTTTCCGGTACGGTACGGTTCGCCTCACGCATTTTCAGCGTCTCCTGGCGCAGCACGGTGTGGGTCTGCAGGTTGAGCTTAAAGCGCAGTGACACCGCAAAGCCGCAGGCCAGCACGGCTAAAGTACCGAGGCTCAGAATCGCCAGAATCGTGTGGCTGACGGCGGGGAGCTGTGTCGGCTGACCCGAGACAAAGCCGGAGAGCTGCAGCACGATACCGACCAGCATGACGGCACCCGCCTGAGACGCTTTACGCGTCAGGGTCATGATGCCGGCAAAGATCCCCTCGCGGCGCTGACCGGTGATCACCTCATCCACGTCGGCGATATAGGTGTAGGTGTTCCAGGGCACATAGTTGATGCCGCCGCGCCCCAGCCCGGCCAGCGCGGAGATCGCGAACAGCAGCGAAAGATTGTCGTTCATGCCGGCATACCACAATCCGGCGTAGGAGAGCGCCGCCAGGCCGAACAGGATGGCGACCAGACGGTAGGCGGGCGCAGGCCCGATGCGGATGCAGAGCGGGATCATTACCATCACGGCGATAAACTGCAGCACTGCCATGGTGCCCATCAGACTGGAGGCAACCTGCGCGCTCTGCATCAGCACAAACACCACATACCAGGTAAAGACGGCGTTGAACACATCCTGAGCGATATAGCCGCCAAGATACATCCCGAGGTGCTGACGAAAAATGCGGATGCGCAGCGTCGACGCCAGTTCAACATAGAGCCGCCTGAGGTTCTGCGCCAGCGTCAGCTGCTGCTTTTCCTGCTCTGCACGGCGCGATTCGGCGGAAAAGTCATCGGGATGGCGCTCCCAGGTGAAGCACCAGACCAGCGTCAGCACCAGGGCGCAGATCACCGAGAACACCAGGCTGGCGTAGAAAAAGGAGAGAGGATTATCTTTGCCCAGCACCCCCAGCAGAATGCCGGGCAGAAAGGCGGCCAGAATCGCCGACAGCTGCGCCAGACCGATACGGGCACCGGAGAAGCGGGTTTTCTGCTTAAAGTCGTCGGTCATTTCCGGCACCAGGGTTTCGTACGGCACCAGAATCATGGTGTAGATGATATCAAACAGCAGGTAAGTGGTGAGATACCACCAGAAGCTCATGTCGCTGACCCACATCAGGCTGTAGCTGAACACGCAGGGGATACCCAGCAGAATAAAGAATCTGCGGCGGCCGAAGCGTCTGCCCAGCCAGGTTGAGCCGAAGTTGTCGGTCAGAAAGCCCATCAGTGGGCTGACCACGGCATCCAGCACGCGCGCCGCGGCGAAAATCAGCGTGGCCTGAATCGGCGTTAAGCCGCAGAAGGTGGTGTAAAAATAGAGCAGCCAGGCGGCGGTGAGCGCCGTGGTGCCTGCCCCCAGAAAATCGCCGGAACCATAGGCCAGATAGCGACCAATACCAATTTTACGTGAGCGCATAGCGGATGCTCCTTGAGGTTAGAGGGCAATTTATCCCTGGTGATGTTGGCCATCTCACCCGGACTGGTTAGCAAAGTAGAGCTGACGGACGCGCTAAACCTTCGTAATCTGGCTAGGGCTGGCAAAAAAGTGGCAATGAGAGAAAGAAAAGGGGGGCGGGATTCTAATTTATAAAACGGCGTTTCATTTATGTAGGGAGCAGCGTGCGGCGCTGCCAGCGTAACGCAGGCGGGTGAGAGTGGCATCACTGCTGCAAAGGCAGGCGAACAATGCAAGAAAAGTGGTCCTGAGGTTGAAAGAAAACAAATTTCTCCCGCATACTCATTAATTACGACTCAGGCTAAAGGAATTGCACCATGGCTGAAGAAACCATTTTTAGTAAAATTATCCGCCGCGAAATCCCCGCTGACGTGGTGTATCAGGATGAGCTGGTCACGGCCTTCCGCGACATCTCGCCCAAAGCGCCGACCCATATTCTAATCGTGCCGAATGTGCTGATCCCGACGGTGAACGAGGTGGAAGCGGCACACGAACATGCGCTGGGACGGATGTTCACCACAGCGGCGAAAATCGCCCGCCAGGAAGGAATCGCTCAGGATGGCTATCGTCTGATCGTGAACTGCAATCAACATGGGGGTCAGGAGGTTTATCACATCCACATGCATCTGGTGGGTGGCGAACCGCTGGGCCCGATGCTCTCAAACTGACCATAACGGAAACGTGCTATGCGATCCTGGCTGACTGGCCTGCCGATCCTGCTCTGCCTGACGGCGTGCAGCAGTGATAAACCGATGATCAATACCTCACAGTCACTGGTGATGGAATCCGCTGTGCTGTCAGCAGGGATCATCACCGATGAGCCCACGCTGGATGAGCACGACGGACTGAAACGCGCGACCAGCGTGCTCTATAATCAGCGCGAAGCCCCGGTCGTTGTCCACTATCGTTATTACTGGTATGACGACAAAGGACTGGAAATCACTCCGCAGGAACCGGCGCAGACCGTGACCGTGCCCGCGCAGGGAAGTATTGTCGCCGCCTCGCAACTGGGTAACCTGACAGCCAGCAAGGTTCGTCTTTATCTCTATCTTTAAGGATCTTCTACGTGATACGCAGTGTGAATCGTACCGGAGCGCTTCTGATGGCGCTCATTCTGACCGGCTGTGTGGTGAAACAGCAGCAGCCTGCACCGGTTGAGCCGACTCAGCCTGTGGAGCCGGTGCAGCCCGTTCCGCAACCTGAACCGCAGCCCGTACCGCAGCCGCAACCGGTGCCTCAGCCACCGAAACTGGTCACCATTAACTGGGATGCCAGCGTTCAGCCGCTGGTGGCGAAGATGCTGCAGGCCGCCAGCGCCGAGCCGGGCAGCGTGCTGCTGGTCGACCGGGTTAAAAACAGCACCAACGGTGCGCTGCAGAGCGAGAAAGCCACGTCGGCTATCCAGAATGCGCTGAATAATAACGGCAAATTCACCCTGGTTTCCGCCGATCAGCTGGCGCAGGCGAAGCAGGCGCTGGGCTTATCGCCAGATGACAGCCTCAACTCACGCAGTAAAGCGATTGGCCTGGCGCGCAACGTCAACGCGCAGTATGTGCTGTACAGCAACGCCAGCGGCGATGTTAAAGCGCCGACTCTGCAGATGCAGCTGATGCTGGTTCAGACCGGCGAGATCATCTGGTCCGGCAACGGCATTGCCCAGAATTAATGTTGCGCTGCAGCGGATGATCGGGCAGGTCACCGGCGAGTCTGATAAGGCGTCTGTTACGCCGCTCGCGGGTCTGACCGGCCACAGCCAGAAGATTGTTACCCCGGGCGCCACCTTTATCGCGCGGGCAGCGCCGCAGCCGGTTATCCCGTTTGTGGACCGGCAGCGCGAATTCCGGCTGTTACGAAAACTGCGTGCCAGCGGCCTTGCGCCGCAGCCCGTGGCGGGCAATCCGCAGGGAATTATTCTGAGCTGGTCTCCGGGCGAGGCGCTGGATCCGTTGCGCTTCAGTCAGCAGCGACCGCAGATTCTGGCACTGCTGCAGCGGCTTCATCAGCAGCCGCTGACCGGCTATCGCCTGCCGCTGCTGCCGCTGTTATGGCGCTACTGGCAGCTGACGCCGCAGCGCAATCACCGCTGGCTACGGTCGCTCAGGCGTCTGACGCAGCAGGGGGAACCGCAGCCGCTGCGGCTGGCACCGCTGCACATGGATTTGCATGCCGGCAATGTCATTGAGGGCCCGACGGGGCTGCGGCTGATCGACTGGGAATATGCCGCAGATGGCGACGTCGCGCTGGAACTGGCGGCGATCTGTGCCTGCGATCCGCAGCATCAGCACGACTGGCTGGCTGGTTATGCCGACGCGATGCAGCTGCCGATGACCGCGCTGGCGCAGCAGGTCAGACGCTGGCAGCCCTGGCTGCGTCTGCTGATGGCGAGCTGGTATCAGCTGCGCGCCGATCAGTGCGACGACGCCACCTTACAACAGCTGGCTCAGCAGAGCTGGCAACAGATTTAATCGCGTGACGCCCTTGCGTCGCGCTACAGGATTCAGGTTATGAAATCACATTTGCCCGGCCCGCTGATGCTCGACGTCGGCGGCTATGAACTGGATGGCGAAGATCGCGAGATCCTGCAACATCCGCTGGTCGGCGGGTTAATTTTGTTTGCCCGCAACTATCACGATCCTGCCCAGCTTGCCGAGCTGGTGCGTCAGATCCGCGCCGCGTCGCACACCCGGCTGGTGGTGGCGGTGGATCAGGAGGGGGGGCGCGTGCAGCGTTTCCGCGACGGTTTCACCCAGTTGCCCGCCATGCAATCTTTTGCGGCGCTGCACGACGCAGAGACCGCAGGCGAGCTGGCACAGCAGGCGGGCTGGCAGATGGCCGCCGAGATGATCGCGATGGATATCGATATCAGCTTCGCGCCGGTGCTCGACGTGGGCCATATCAGCGCCGCAATCGGCGATCGATCTTTCCATGCCGATCCGGCCATCGCCCTGGCCGTGGCGCGCCGCTTTATTGCGGGAATGCACGAGGCGGGCATGAAAACCACCGGCAAACATTTTCCAGGGCATGGCGCAGTCAGCGCCGATTCGCATAAAGAGACGCCGCGCGATCCACGCGATGAGAAGACGCTGCGCGAGCATGACATGGCGATCTTCAGCAGCCTGATTACGGAGCAGGCCCTGGATGCCATCATGCCTGCCCACGTCATCTATACCGACATCGATCCGCTGCCTGCCAGCGGTTCGCCTTACTGGCTTAAAACCGTGTTGCGCGAGCAGCTGAGCTTCGACGGCGTAATCTTCTCCGACGATCTCTCAATGGAGGGCGCTGCTGTGATGGGCAGTTATGCGGAGCGGGCGCAGCAGTCGCTTAATGCGGGATGTGACATGGTGCTGGTCTGCAATCAGCGCCAGGGGGCCATCAGTGTGCTGGATAACCTGATCCCGGTCAGTTCAGAACGGGTTACCCGGTTGTATCATCAGGGCAGATTTACCCGCGATGAGCTGCAGGCAACGCATCGCTGGAAAAACAACGCCCGGCAACTGAGTGAACTTCAGGAACGCTGGCTGGCTCATAAGGCGTCGTGGTAAACAGTGACTGCCCGGCGCTATCACGACCCTGAGGATTATCATGATCATCTATCTGCACGGTTTTGATTCCAGTAGCCCAGGTAATCACGAAAAAGTGCTGCAACTGCAGTTTATCGATCCTGACGTCAGGTTACTCAGTTACAGCACCCGCCATCCGAAACATGATATGCAGTTTCTGCTGAAAGAGACTGACAGGATGCTGATGCAGTCTGACGACGATTGCCCGCTGATCTGTGGCGTCGGGTTAGGCGGTTTCTGGTCAGAACGCATCGGCTTTCTGTGCGGCATCCGCCAGGCAATCTTTAATCCCAACCTTTATCCGCATGAAAACATGGAAGGGAAGATTGACCGGCCTGAGGAATATCTGGATATCGCTACCAAATGCGTCAGCGATTTCCGCGAACGTAACCGTGGTCGCTGTCTCACCTTTCTCTCCCGGCAGGATGAGGTGCTCGACAGCCAGCGCAGCGCCGATCATCTCCGGCCCTTTTATGAGATCGTCTGGGATAAGGCGGAAGGGCACAAATTTAAAAGCCTCTCATCCCATCTTCAGCGGATAAAATCTTTTAAAACAGAAAGTTAAACAGAACAGGCACCGCTGGGTGCCTGTTTTTATCACGTAATTATCTGAGTTTTATTTTCCTGTTTTGATCTATATCAATATTCTTATGTTCTCCTCTTCCCGCCATGCTATTCTGCCAGCAGATTGCGATTTTAACTTCGCCAACCCTATGTTTCTTAAGGTTTAATTTAACCTTTGGTTAACTTTTGGTTCACAATTTGAGGGGGTCTTTGTTGACTACGTCCATTAAGAAAATTGTTATTGTCGGAGGGGGAGCCGGCGGCCTTGAAATGGCCACGCAGCTGGGTCATAAACTGGGGCGCAAAAAGAAGGCCGAGATTATTCTGGTCGATCGCAACCACAGCCATCTGTGGAAGCCGCTGCTGCATGAAGTAGCGACCGGCTCTATGGATGAAGGCATTGATGCGCTGAGCTATCTGGCACATGCCCGTAATCACGGGTTTGAGTTCCAGCTGGGTTCCCTCACCGACATCGACCGCAGCCGGAAAGTGATCCGTCTGGCTGAAGTGGTGAACGCGCAGGGCGAAGTGCTGGTGCCGCAGCGGGAAGTCGCCTATGACCAGCTGGTGATGGCGCTGGGCAGTACCTCAAACGATTTCGGTACGCCAGGCGTTAAAGATCACTGTATTTTCCTGGACAATCCGCATCAGGCGCGCCGTTTCCACAATGAGATGCTCAACCTGTTCCTGAAGTTCTCTGCCAGTGAAGGCAGGCAGGAGAAAGTGAACATCGCCATCGTCGGCGGTGGCGCCACCGGCGTTGAGCTCTCTGCTGAGCTGCATAATGCGGTGAAGCAGCTGCACAGCTATGGATTCAAAGGCCTGGGACGTGAAGCGCTGAATGTGACGCTGGTCGAGGCGGGCGAACGTATTCTGCCTGCGCTGCCACCGCGCATCTCCGCCGCCGCGCATCAGGAGCTGACCAAACTGGGTGTGCGCGTGTTGACGCAGACCATGGTCACCAGTGCTGAACACAACGGCCTGAACACCAAAGGCGGCGAGTTTATTGAGGCCGATCTGATGGTCTGGGCCGCCGGGATCAAGGCGCCTGACTTTATGAAAGAGATCGGCGGACTGGAAACCAACCGCATCAATCAGCTGGTGGTTAAAGAAACGCTGCAGACCACGCTGGACGATGACATCTACGCGATTGGCGACTGCACCTCCTGTGCGCTGCCGGGCGGCGGCTTCGTGCCGCCTCGCGCCCAGTCTGCGCATCAGATGGCCTCACGCGCGATGGATAATATCCTGGCACAGCGTGCCGGTAAGCCGCTGAAAGCCTATGTCTATAAAGATCACGGCTCGCTGGTGTCGCTCTCGCGCTTCAGTACGGTCGGCAGTCTGATGGGCAACCTGATGCGCGGTTCGATGATGGTGGAAGGGCGGATTGCGCGCTTTGTCTATATCTCGCTCTATCGTATGCACCAGATCGCGCTGCACGGTTATTTTAAAACCGGCCTGATGATGCTGGTGGGCAGCCTCAACCGGGTAATCCGCCCGCGGCTTAAGCTGCACTAAATCTCTGCGCGGTATCGGGTCAGAATGAGCCCCCTCAATGCTGAGGGGGCTTTTTTTTGCCTGAACTGGCCTTAGCGATGATGGCCGTTCATGAGATCGCTTCCAATTTTCAGAGCATATTTATCAGATAGCGCCTCGTCGGTAACAAAGTCGGCGGTAAGCGACGGCACGATTGTCATCCGGGATAAGGCGAAGCAGACGCAGGACGTGGCGGACCTGAGCCGCGACGCGGCGGGAGCGAATCCGGGGCTGGATAACATCTTCGATAAGGAAAAAGAGCAGCGATGGATGGAGACGGCGCAGCTGCTGGCGGAAACCGGCAGCCAGGCAGGCGACATCGCGCGGACGCAGGGTGAGATAGCGGCGACGAAGTCCGCCACGGAGAAGATGAAGGACATTTCGCCGGAGCAGAAGAAGGATGCAGAAGCGCAGTGGCGCAAAGCGAATCCGGGTCTGGAGCCGAGCGCCGCTGATATCACGGGGAAGGTGTATCAGGCGCTGTACAATCGGGCAATGCTGGACAGCGGAATGGGAACCGGCGGGACAGTGCAGCAGGGTATCAGCGCGGCGACGGCGGCGATACAGGGCCTGGCGGGTGGCAACATTGCTCAGGCCGTGAGCGGGGCGGCGACGCCGTACCTGGCGGAGCAGATACATACGCTGACGACCATGAAAGGCCCGGACGGCAAGGATGTGGTGAACGTTGAGGCGAACCTGAAAGCACACGCGGTGGTTGGCGCGGCCACGGCTTACGCGGCGGGCAACAGCGCGGTGGCGGGTGCCCTGGCGGGTAAAAATAGTATTGAGGATAATCTTCCGGGCGGAAATGAAAAGTCTGGGAGGCCTGGATACGCCAGCATGGAATCGAGATGGTAAGTAGCGCCAAAGCATCCGGTTCAGCAAGTTATCAGAAAACAATGAATCAACGTGATGCTATAGGGCTGATACTGGCTACGGGAAGTGTAGCGCTGTTGCCTGGTGGTGCTCAGGCAATGGGGCAATCAGGAACAGGCGCGAATGCAGGTATCAGTTATCTCACAGATGGCATGATAGATCCGGCAAATGCTGTGATTGATGGCTGGGTAAATGTTATCAGCATGGGTAAAAATGGAGTTGAACAGCACCAATAATTACGTTTACCAGGCATTTTAGCAGCAGAGCACAGGCGTATGCATTGACGGCAGGTTTAAGGGGGGACGTTTTTCTGGAAAAAACAGACGCTAACTTTCTGAATGCTGGTTCTGCATTCAGGCTGGATTTAAATAAACTGGTTACCGAATATCTGTATGCATCAGGAACCCTGAGCGAAGTAAATAATGCTTGTTAATAAAGTCTGTAAAGGTATCTCTTAGCCGGATGGAGATGCAGCAATAAGGATGCATAGGCCTGATTTTATGATGCAACGGCCTTGATACCTCTGATTCTTTTTGGTCTAATAATGCCACCAGGAATGGCTGATAATTAAAAGAAAATGGATTTTCCTGTGAAAGTCTTGTTTTCATATCCGGTGTAAACGACCGGGACCATCTTTACTACAAATACAACTTCGCATTTGCGCAGGCTGATGTTTTTAAATGCCCGGCTATAAATTGATGCTCTCCGGCTCATTCTGAGCATGACAAACAGCGCACAATAGTAAATATTCCTGTCCGATATCGGCGGACAGACAAAAGCGACAACCTGTCTGTTGTGTATTGGTGATTCAGGGAACGAAGTCCTGCCTGACGCGCAGGGAAATAATCTAAATTATGAAAAGGAATGAACCCAATGAAATTTAAAATGACGACGCTGGCATTATTGTGTGGCACGCTGCTGGCAGGCAGCAATGCGTTTGCTGATAATCACACCGTCTCGGTTGGCTATGCGCAAAGCAAAGTTGAAGACTACAAACACATCCGTGGTGTCAATGTTCAGTATCGCTATGAATGGGATGCTCCCATCAGCGTCATTGGCTCATTCAGCTACATGAAAGGCGATCAGGATTTTTCAGAGCGGGATGAGTACGACGGTGACGTTTACGGCTATGACGGACAGGCTAAAGTGAAATATTATTCACTAATGGCGGGGCCAGCGTATCGTATCAATGACTATGTCAGTCTCTATGGATTAGTTGGTGTTGCCCATACTAAAGTGGATGAAAGCGTGCATTATCTGGGCGATTATTCAGATAGTTATGGCGAAAATAAAACCTCCTTTGCCTATGGTGCGGGCGTAGCCGTTAATCCCACTGATACACTCGCAATTAATATTGGCTATGAAGGCACGCGCGTTAACTATAATGATGCCCATTACGCCATCAACGGCTTCAATATTGGTGTCGGCTACCGTTTCTGATTTAGTCCTGAATCCGCAACCCTGACCATCTGGTCAGGGTTTTTTACGGTATGCAAAGAAGTATTTAATAGATGCCGTTTTACGCGACTCTTAATCAGGTTTAAAAAATAACTTATTCCATCTTGTCGTAGATGCCAGTCTTATGAAATAAACCGGCTTAGTTTTTGTTGAAAATATGGAAATAATTGCTGTATGAAGGAGGCAGGGATGTTATGTATTAAGTGTCAGGAAGCGGAAGGAAACAAAGATTCAGGTTACTGTGATAATTGTGAAAAAAAAGAAGAAGGCAGAATTAATGGTTTGTTATATCTGCCTGCTTTAGGCCTGGTTATGGGCTTTTTTACGATGTTATATAATGATTTTAATGTTGTTGCGTTAATTGCTAATACATACCAGAAATATAGTGTAATTAATAGTTTTAGTATTTTGCTCTTAATGCTTTCAATTATTGATTTTCCCGTAACAGTACTGGCTTGCTGGTTCTTCTTTAAGAAAAAAGCAAAAATCAGATGCGTGATGATAACGTACTATTTATATGGTCTTGTCTTTGCCAGTTTTTGTACGTTTTACCCTGCCTTAGTTTTCCACGTAAACCTTACACAGCCTGTTATCAATACCCTGGGCAGGGCCTTTATCAGTTGTCTGATATGGGTGCCTTATTTTATTTTCTCCAGCAGGATTAATAAAGTCTTTGTGCATTAATGTGGACATGTTTTTATGTCAAAAATTAAACGCTGTGCAACGCAACAGAGACCTGGTCCTGGCATCATTAAAATAACTCAATTTTTATTGAAGTTTAATTAAGGGGGATAAACAATGGCGGCGAAAATCATCATCTCTGGATTGATAACATTATTATTGAGTGGTTGCACCGCAGGTTTCAGACCTTCTCTGAATGATTATAAAGGAGAGGATGCGGCCCGGATTCGCGTTGGTTCAGAGGGCAATACGGCACTTCAGTTCTTTGAGAAGCAGGATTCAGGTTGCTATAAAAAAGTACTGGAACGCCGTATTACTTCTGGCTTTGCCATTCTGGGTATCCCTGTCACAGGGAATAAACGAATAGGTATGCCAGCCTCATCTGATAATAATGGTGCTTTCATCAATGAGTTCACCCTGAAGCCGGGGCAAATGATCCGGGTCATCCACTACTGGACTGAGACGGGGTACTATCAGAACACGCAAAAATCTGCCACTGCTGCATTTATTCCTCAGGCTAACCATGACTACGATATTGTGGTCAAAGGCTCTGCATATTCTGGCGATAGCGTGTCCATCAAAAATCTCACCCCGGATGGCGCCGTAGTGGGCTGGGGCGACGTGAAGGAATGCCCATCAGAGAGTATTTTTGATTAGTTTCCTCTTCCTCCATTCCTGAAGCCTGGTTGCTTCAGGAATGAATCTTCACCTTTAAGTAATAGTCAGTAACCGGGTTACAGGTAGCGATGGAAATGCCGTTGCCAGAACAAGCAATCAGCTTCTTTAAAGCACTTTGTAAAGGTTTATGATATGGATTTAATTGGTTAAAGTTTCGGCTTAAAGCGATAACAGTGAAAACTCTCTTCCCTTCAGAACTCTCCTAAAAACTGGTCCTGATAGCAAAGTGACCGATTTCCTCCATTTATCTGATGTTGCAATTTTAGTCCATCTGCAAAACTTCACTTCAACAAACACGGCGCGTCGCGCACGCCGGTTATACCTCCATCAACGAGGATGCTTTAACAGCAGGAATGCGCGGTAACACTTTTCAGGAGGAACGTCCTGTGAATAAATCAATGTTAGCGGGTATCGGTATTGGTGTGGCAGCAGCACTGGGTGTTGCCGCCGTGGCAGGCATGAACGTGTTTGACCGCGGCCCGCAATACGCTCAGGTACTCTCTGCGACGCCTATTAAAGAGAGCATCAGGCAGCCACGCCAGGAGTGCCGTAATGTCACCCTGACGCATCGCCGGGCCGTGCAGGATGAAAACCGTCTTGCTGGCTCGGTGTTAGGTGCAGTGGCAGGCGGTGTGCTGGGTCACCAGTTTGGCGGCGGTCGCGGCAGGGATGTGGCGACGGTAGCAGGTGCGGTTGCGGGCGGTTATGCCGGTAATCAGGTCCAGGCCGGATTGCAGGATCGGGATACTTACACCACCACCGAACAGCGCTGTAAGACAGTGTATGATAAACAAGAGAAAAAACTGGGATATGACGTGACCTATAAAATAGGCGACCAGCAGGGCAAAATCCGCATGGAAAACGACCCCGGCACGCGTATTCCTCTGGACCGCAATGGTCAGCTGATTCTTAACAGCGACCAGGCGTAATTGGGCAAAGCTTTGCCGCACTCGCGGCCACACAGCACGACGTAATGAAAAAGGCGCATCTTCCGGATGCGCCTTTTTCATGGTGTCCGGCCCGCCCGGCGCTCAGCACCGGACGGGCAGGGAGTCAGACCTGATGCTCAGCCAGCTGTGAGACAAAGCCCTGCACCCACTCCATCCGCAGCTTTCGTTCCGACAGTTCACGGGTGAAACGCAGTCGCGTTGGCCCATCCAGCTTCCACTGCTGTGGTTCCTTCTGCAGCAGGCTGATAAGCCATGCCGGATCCACCTTGTTCTGCGGTGCAAAATCGAAATAGCCACCTTTGTCGCTGGCTTCAATCTTACGCAGCCCCACGGTTTGTGCCTGCAGGCGGATAATCGCCACATCCAGCAGGTTACGCGCCGCATCTGGCAGCAGGCCGAAGCGATCGATCATCTCAACCTTCAGTTCCTGCAGCTCCTCCTCACTCTCCGCGCTGGCGATGCGTTTGTAGAGTGAAAGGCGGGTGCTGACGTCGGGAATAAAGTCCTCCGGCAGCAGTGCTGGCATCCGCAGTTCCACCTCGGTCTGATTGCTGGTGAGATCTTCCAGCGACGGCTCGCGTCCTGCCTTCAGTGCCTCAACCGCGTTCTCCAGCAGCTCCATGTAGAGCGTGAAGCCCAGCGTCTCCATCTGACCGCTCTGCTCATCGCCCAGCAGCTCGCCCGCGCCGCGAATCTCAAGGTCATGAGTCGCCAGCGCAAAACCGGCTCCCAGATCTTCCAGCGAGGCGATCGCTTCCAGACGTTTATGCGCATCGGCGGTCATCGCTTTCGGATGCGGCGTTAACAGCCAGGCATAGGCCTGATGGTGCGAACGCCCGACGCGCCCGCGCAGCTGGTGCAGCTGGGCCAGACCAAAGTGGTCGGCCCGCTCGATGATGATGGTATTGGCGGTCGGAATGTCGATCCCGGTTTCGATAATGGTGGTACAGACCAGCACGTTGAAACGCTGATGATGGAAATCGTTCATCACCCGCTCCAGCTCGCGCTCACGCATCTGGCCGTGACCGATCGCCACCCGTGCTTCCGGCACCAGCTCGCTCAGGCGCTGCGCCGCTTTCTCAATATTTTCAACGTCGTTATAGAGGTAGTAAACCTGACCGCCACGCAGCACCTCACGCAGGATCGCTTCGCGGATCACCAGGTCATCATATTCACGGACAAAGGTTTTTACCGCTAAACGACGGGCCGGCGGCGTGGCGATAATAGAGAGATCGCGCATGCCGCTCATGGCCATATTCAGGGTGCGCGGAATCGGCGTGGCGGTGAGCGTCAGAATATCCACATCGGCCCGCATCGCTTTGATCCGCTCTTTGTGACGCACCCCAAAGCGGTGCTCCTCATCGACAATCAGCAGACCAAGATCGTGCCATTTCAGATCGCTCATCAGCAGCTTGTGGGTGCCGATCAGGATATCGATCTTGCCCTCGCTGGCCTGTTCCAGCACCTGCGCCTGCTCTTTTGCGGTGCGGAAACGGGAAAGCATCTCAATGCGAACCGGCCAGTTGGCGAAGCGATCGCGGAAGTTATCGTAATGCTGCTGGGCCAGCAGGGTGGTTGGCACCAGCACGGCGACCTGTTTATGGTTCTCAATCGCCAGAAACGCCGCGCGCATCGCGACTTCGGTTTTACCGAAACCAACATCGCCGCACACCAGACGGTCCATCGCCAGCGGCTGGCACATATCGCTCAGTACCGCATTGATCGCCTGCGCCTGGTCTGGAGTAGTCTCAAACGGGAAACTCTCACAGAACAGCTGATACTGCTCACGGTCGTGTTTAAAGGCAAAGCCCGCTTTGGCGGCGCGCTGGGCGTAGATATCCAGCAGCTCAGCCGCCACATCGCGCACTTTCTCTGCCGCTTTCTGCCGTGCGCGTGACCAGGCGTCGCTGCCCAGTTTGTGCAGTGGCGCGTTATCGTCCGCACCGCCTGCGTAGCGGCTGATCAGGTGCAGCGAGGAAACCGGGACATAGAGCTTGGCGTCATTGGCGTAAGAGAGCATCAGGTATTCCGCCTCGATGCCGCCCGCTTCCAGCGTGGTCAGGCCGATGTATCGTCCTACGCCGTGCTCCAGATGCACTACCGGCTGGCCGGGGTGCAGCTCCGCCAGGTTACGGATCAGAATGTCCGGATTAATGGTGTGACGGGTATCCTGACGACGACGGCTGACGCGCTCACCCAGCAGGTCGCTCTCACAAATCAGCGCCCGGTTGCTCTGGGTGTCGATAAAACCGCGTTCGCTGGCCCCGATCATCAGCGTGAAACGGTCGTCGCCGTTTTCATCGAAGCGATGCACCGGCTGAGGCCGCAGCTTAATCCGCGCCAGCAGCTCCTGCAGGCTCTCACGGCGGCCTTCGCTCTCTACCGAGAAGACGACGGCTCCGCTGAAGGTTTCGATAAACTGACGCAGATGATCAAGCGGCGCTTTGGCCTGGGCCTGAATAGCCAGGTCCGGCAGCGGGGTGTAGCCAAGGTTGGTATTGGCCGCCTTTGCCGGCAGCACCTCGCTGGTCATCTGAATGCGCGGCCAGGCTTTCAGCTCGCCCATTAAGGCATCCGGGCGCAGCCACAGGGTCACCGGCTCCAGCAGCGGGCGCATCGGGTCAACGCGACGGTTTTCATAACGCGCTTCAGCATCCTGCCAGAAGCGGCTGGCGCTGCCTTCAAGATCGCCGCAGTTTACAATCAGGGTGTTGTCGGGCAGGTAACTGAACAGGCTGGGTAGTGGCTGCTCAAAAAAGAGCGGCTGCCAGTATTCAATACCTGCGGGCAGTGTGCCTTTGCTGACCTGCTGGTAGACATGTTCCGATTCGCGGCGCACATCAAAGATTTCACGCCAGCGGCTGCGGAATAGCTCAATGGCCGCTTTATCGCTGGGAAACTCATGCGCAGGCAGCAGGTTGATTTCGGCAACCGCCTCCAGCGTGCGCTGCGAATCGACGTCAAACAGACGCAGGCTGTCAATCTCATCATCAAAGAAGTCGATACGGTAGGGCTGATCGCTACCCATCGGGAAGAGGTCGAGCAGGGCGCCGCGGGTGGCATATTCCCCGTGCTCCATCACCTGGTCCACATGGCGATAGCCCGCCTGCTCCAGCTGATCACGCAGCCGGTCGCGTGACAGTTTCTGCCCCTGCTTCATGACCAGCGCGTGGCCATGCAGGAAACTGTGCGGGCAGACGCGCTGCATCAGCGTATTGACCGGCATGATCAGCATACCGTTCTGCATTACGGGCAGCTGGTAGAGGGTCGACAGACGGGCAGAGATAATATCCTGATGCGGAGAAAAACTGTCATAGGGCAGCGTTTCCCAGTCGGCGAGGTAGGCGACCGGCAGATCGGTAAACTGGCGGATCTCATCCAGCAGTCGTAGCGCAGTCTGAGTATCGGGGGTAATCATCAGGACCGGACCGGTGTGGCGTTCGGTAATGCTGGCACACTCTACCGCATGTGCCGCGCCTGTGAGCTGGCCGAGCTGGCGGAGATCGCCGGATTTAACGGGCAGGGTATAACGAGTCTGTTCGGACATGGGATCTCGGGGTTGCTCCATTTTTCCAGGACGTAATCATTCCATATTATGTCAGGGGGATCACCTTTGCGGCACAATTTTCCTGCCGCACCGCGCTGAAGCCGGGCGTTCAGCCCTTACCGGGTGTCGGCGGTAACGAAGCGGATAAGAAGAGGATAGACGCAGTCTGGAAAGGAAACAGAGAAAACCACCGTCGCCATGCAGCGACGGGGTTAAACGGGCAGATTATTTTATGGATTGCTGTGTGTAATGCATGCGTGGCCGGTCGATACTGGCCCAGGATAACGCCTGTTCAGGGTGATAGCTGAGAGTGCCGTCATCCCATTTTACGTAGTACCCGACGGGTTCGTCCCGCAGTTCAAAGACGTTGATAATCTCGCCTCTGATCTCGCCGGATTGATGTTTTACGATGCTGCCTTTGGAAAATTTCGACATAATCGCACCTCTCTCCAGCCCGGTGATGGTTTACCCTGTTACTGAGTGTAGTCTACCCGCCGGGGCGGGGGATAATCCGCCAATAAGCGACGGCTTTATCGGCTATTCCGCTGCTTTGGCGCTGAAGGTGACGCATTCTGATGCAACTTTGCTGCCGACTCAGAGGGTTAGAGGTTTCATAAAGCCAGCCGCTCCTTTATCATCCCACTACCTATTTTCAGGCAACGGCTTACTGAATTCCATGTATCAACCTGTCGCGCTATTTATCGGTCTGCGTTACATGCGCGGACGAGCATCGGATCGCTTCGGTCGCTTTGTCTCCTGGCTTTCAACGATTGGCATTACGCTCGGCGTGCTGGCGATGGTGACTGTACTCTCGGTGATGAACGGTTTTGAGCGTGAACTCGAAGGCAACATTCTTGGCCTGATGCCTCAGGCGCTGATCACCAGCGACAAAGGCAGCCTCAATCCGCAGCAGCAACCCGCGGCCTCGCTGAACCTGCAGGGCGTCAGCCGCACCGCACCGCTGACGACCGCCAGCGTGGTGCTGCAAAGTCCGCACAGCGTCGCCGTGGGCGTGATGCTGGGCATTAATCCTGATCAAAACGATCCGCTGACGCCGTTCCTGGTGAACACCCGGCAGAGCGTGCTGCAGCCCGGACAGTACAACGTGATCCTGGGCGAACAGCTCGCGTCACAGCTCGGCGTGAAACGGGGCGATCAGCTGCGTCTGATGGTCCCCTCGGTCAGCCAGTTTACACCAATGGGGCGCGTGCCGAGCCAGCGTCTGTTCACCGTGGCGGGCACCTACGCGGCCAACAGCGAAGTTGATGGTTATCAGATCCTGGTCAATCTTCAGGATGCATCACGCGTAATGCGCTATCCGGCCGGAAACATCACCGGCTGGCGTCTCTGGCTGGACAAGCCGCTGTCGGTTGACAGTCTGAGTCAGCAGACACTGCCCGCTGGGCTGGACTGGAAAGACTGGCGTGAGCGCAAAGGCGACCTCTTCCAGGCGGTGCGCATGGAGAAGAATATGATGGGCCTGCTGCTGAGCCTGATCATCGCGGTAGCGGCGTTTAACATCATCACCTCGCTGGGCCTGCTGATCATGGAGAAGCAGGGCGAAGTGGCCATTCTGCAGACGCAGGGCCTGACGCGCCGGCAGATTGTCGCCGTCTTTATGGTTCAGGGCGCCAGCGCCGGGATTATCGGCACGCTGCTCGGCACCCTGCTTGGCGTGCTGCTGGCCAGCCAGCTCAACAACTTAATGCCGGTGATTGGCCTGTTCCTCGATGGCGCCGCGCTGCCGGTGGATATCAATCTGTGGCAGGTGATTACCATTGCCCTCAGCGCGATGATCGTTGCGCTGTTGTCTACGCTCTATCCTTCGTGGCGCGCTGCCGCCGTTCAACCTGCTGAGGCTTTACGTTATGAGTAACTCTCCTTTGTTGCAGTGCCGCGACCTGTGCAAACGCTATCAGGAAGGCAGCGTGCAGACCGATGTGCTGCGCAATGTGGCTTTCAGCCTCCAGCCCGGCGAACTGACGGCGATCGTCGGCAGCTCCGGTTCCGGTAAAAGTACGCTGCTGCATCTGCTCGGCGGCCTGGATGCGCCGACCTCGGGCGATGTGGTGTTTGATGGTCAGTCACTGAATGCCATGTCCTCCTCGGCCAAAGCGGAGCTGCGTAACCGCGAGCTGGGCTTTATCTACCAGTTCCACCATCTGCTGCCGGATTTCAGCGCGCTGGAGAACGTAGCGATGCCGCTGCTGATTGGCAAAATTGCGAAAGCGGAAGCACAGGCGCGGGCTCGTGAGATGCTGGCTGCGGTCGGGCTGGAGCATCGCGCCGCCCACCGGCCGTCTGAGCTGTCGGGCGGGGAGCGCCAGCGTGTCGCGATTGCCCGCGCGCTGGTGAACCGTCCGCGGCTGGTGATGGCGGATGAGCCCACCGGTAACCTGGATGCGCGCAACGCTGATGCCATCTTTGAACTGCTGGGCGAACTGAACGTCCGTCAGGGCACCGCGTTTCTGGTGGTGACCCACGATCTGATGCTGGCAAAACGGATGACGCGTCAGATGGAGATGCGCGACGGCCAGTTAAGCGACCAGCTCACCCTGGCAGGAGCGGTGTAATGGGTTCATCGTTATCCCTGTTGCTGGGCCTGCGCTTTAGCCGCGGGCGCCGTCGTGGCGGCATGGTGTCGCTGATTTCGGTTATCTCCACCGTGGGTATCGCGCTGGGCGTGGCAGTGCTGATCATCGGCCTGAGCGCCATGAACGGATTCGAGCGCGAGCTGAATAACCGTATTCTGGCGGTCGTGCCGCACGGAGAGATCGAGGCGGTCAACCAGCCGTTCCGCCAGTGGCAGTCCCTGATCGCTCCGATAGAGAAGGTGCCTGGTATCGCGGCGGCTGCGCCCTATGTGAACTTCACCGGCCTGATTGAGAGCGGCGCCCGGCTGGAGGCGCTGCAGGTTAAGGGCGTTGATCCCGCTCAGGAGCCGCGCCTCAGCGCGCTGCCGCAGTTCGTGGCTGATAACGCCTGGTCCTCCTTTGCCGCGGGTAAGCAGCAGATCATCCTCGGCGGCGGCATTGCGAAATCGCTGAATGTGAAGCAGGGCGACTGGATCACCATCATGATCCCCAACAACGACGGCGACAATAAACTGTTACAGCCCAAACGCATCCGGTTGCAGGTCAGCGGCATCCTGCAACTCAGCGGTATGCTCGATCACAGCCTGGCGCTGGTGCCGCTGGCGGACGCGCAGCACTATCTGGAGATGGGTGACAGCGTTTCCGGTATCGCCCTGAAAATGACCGATCCGTTCCAGGCGGTGAAGCTGGTGCGGGAAGCCGGGGAAGCGACCCGCTCTTACGTCTATATTAAGAGCTGGATTGGCACCTACGGCTACATGTACCGGGATATTCAGATGATCCGCGCCATCATGTATCTGGCGATGGTGCTGGTGATCGGGGTAGCCTGCTTTAACATCGTCTCTACGCTGGTCATGGCGGTGAAGGACAAGAGCAGTGACATTGCGGTGCTGCGCACGCTCGGTGCGAAAGACCGGCTGATCCGCGCCATCTTCATCTGGTACGGTCTGCTGGCGGGGCTGCTGGGCAGCGTCAGCGGTGTGATCGCGGGCGTGCTGGTGGCGCTGAACCTGACCTCGCTGGTGCGCGGACTGGAGTCAGTGACCGGCCATCATCTGCTGGCAGGCGATATCTACTTTATCGATTTCCTGCCGTCGGAACTGCACTGGATTGATGTGTTCTCAGTACTGATCACCGCAATTCTGCTGAGTCTGTTAGCAAGCTGGTATCCCGCGAGGCGCGCCAGCCGCATCGACCCGGCTCGGGTATTAAGCGGTCAGTGATCAAAGGCGGCGCGAGTGATTTCGCGCCGCCTCTGTTTTAAGACCTTTGCTGTTGGGCCTGGCCCGCAGCAACCGTTACTATCGGGTGAACTTACCCGGAAACTGTTTATAGCGGCTCGCCGCAGCCGCTACGCCAGGAGATTTTATGCGTACACCACGTCGCCGCCTGCGACTTGCCCGCCTGAAGAAAACCCGGAGAAAGGTACATCAGCGCTTTCGTCAGCGCATTTTTGAGCGCGACCGCCAGGCCGAACTGGCGGCCCATCCTCTGCCGCATGTGGTCGTGCTGACCGGCGCGGGCATCTCTGCGGAGTCCGGCATCCGGACCTTCCGCGCCGCCGACGGCCTGTGGGAAGAGCATCACGTTGAAGATGTGGCGACACCCGAAGGCTTTCAGCGCGACCCGGCACTGGTGCAGCGCTTCTACAACGCACGCCGCCAGCAGCTTCAGCAGGCAGAGATCCAGCCTAACGCGGCGCATCTGGCCCTGGCGGAGCTGGAGCAGGTGCTGGGCGACAATTTCCTGCTGGTGACGCAGAACATCGACAATCTGCATGAACGGGCCGGCAACAGCCGGGTACTGCACATGCACGGCGAGCTGTTAAAAGTGCGCTGCGTCTCCAGCGGTCAGGTAATTGCGTGGACCGGTGACATTACCCCGGACGATCGCTGCACCTGCTGCCAGTTCCCCTCGGCGCTGCGACCGCATGTGGTGTGGTTTGGCGAGATGCCGCTGGGCATGGAGGAGATTTATCAGGCGCTGGAGCAGGCCGATTACTTTATCGCTATCGGCACCTCAGGCCACGTCTACCCGGCGGCGGGTTTCGTGCATGAGGCTAAACTGCAGGGCGCGCATACGGTTGAGCTCAATCTTGAGCCGAGCCAGGTCGGCAACGAGTTTGCCGAGCGGCACTATGGCCTCGCGAGCGAAGTGGTGCCGGAGTTTGTCCACACCCTGCTGCGCGGTTGCGTCCGGTAAGCGGGACGGGTGAGTGAGGCGTGCCCGGCGCAAATCCGGCGTCTGAGGTCAATACCTCTTCAGACGCCGTTACGCGGGCCTGGCCTGGCCCGCCTGATCGGCGGCGCGCGGCCTCCTTCACGCCTTTTTAAGAAACCGGCGGCTCTAGCGGCCCGCTTTCAGCTGCTGGAACAGCGTTTCGTACTGAACGCTGGCCTCACCCACATCATCCTGCCATTCGCCATGTTTAATCACGTCAGCGGGTGGATAGAGCGAAGGATCGTTCGCTACGGCCGGTGGCAGCAGGGCTTTGGCGGCGAGGTTCGGCGTAGGATAACCGATGGTCTCCGCGACGCTGGCGGCGACGTCCGGACGCAGCAGGAAGTTAATCAGCTTCAGCGCGCCGGCTTTGTTTTTCGCATTAGCCGGGATTGCCAGGTTATCCATCCAGAAGATGCCGCCCTCCTCAGGCCAGACCACCGCTAACGGCGTGCCCGCCTGACGCGCGACCCAGGCCGAGCCATTCCAGAGCATCCCCAGATTGACCTCGCCTTCCATATACGGGTTCCCCGGGTTATCGGAGTTGAAGGCCAGCACATTAGGCATCAGTTTTTTCAGCTCCAGATACGCCGCCTTGATCTGCGCCGGATCGCGGGTATTGCCGGAGTAGCCCAGCTTGCGCAGCGCCATCTGGAACACCTCGCGCGCATCGTCAGTCAGCAGCAGGCTCTGCTTATATTCCGGTTTCCAGAGGTCGGCCCAGCGGGTCACCTTGCTGGCGTCGATCTCGTCGGTATTGACGCCGATCGCCGTAGCGCCCCAGATATAGGGGATCGAATAGTCATTGTCGGGATCGAACGGCTTATTCAGCAGGTCAGGATCGAGGTTACTGAAGTTGCTGAGCTGGCTTTTGTCGATCTTCTGCAGCATCCCCTCGTTGCGCATCTTCGCCACGAAGTAGGTTGAGGGCACTACCAGATCGTAAGCGCCATCTTTCCAGGTTTTCAGCTTGGCGTACATGCTCTCGTTGGACTCGTAGGTGGAGTAGATCACCTTAATCCCGGTCTCTTTGGTGAACTGCTCCAGCAGTCCCGGCGGCACATACTCCGTCCAGTTATAGAAGTAGAGCGTGTTGCTGTCGTCGGCCTGGGCCACATTCATGCCCAGCAGCAGCGCACCTGCCGCCAGCCAGTGAGATCGCTTTTTCATTATCTTTCCTCTTATCGATTTCTGTCGCGCAGTAACCACTGGCTGGCCGTCACCAGCAGCAACGACAGCAGCAGTAAAATGGTGGCCAGCGCATTCACCTCCGGTGAGACGCCAACCTTTACCATGGAGTAGATCTTCAGCGGTAAGATCTCAAATGTCGGGCCGGTGACGAACGACGAAACCACCACATCATCCATTGACAGCGTGAAGCTCAGCAGCCAGCCCGCCGCGACCGCGGGCATCGCCAGCGGCAGGATAATCCGGCGCAGGATGGTGATTTCACTGGCACCGAGATCTTTGGCCGCCTCCAGCATCCGCACATCAAACCCTTTCAGTCGTGCGTAGACCGTAATCACCACAAACGGCAGGCAGAAGGTGATATGGGAGATCAGCAGCGACCAGAAGCCCAGTGAAATGCCCAGCAGCATAAACAGCACCAGCAGGGAGATGGCCATCACAATGTCCGGCGACATCATCACCACAAACAGCATGCCGCTGACAAACGGCTTACCGCGGAAACGGTAGCGATAGAGCGCCACGGCGGTGAGGGCACCGATCAGCGTGGCGCACGTGGCAGATAGCACACCCATGATTAACGAATGCTGCGCTGCCTGAAGCAGGCTGTCGTTGTTCAGCAGCAGGCTGTACCACGTCGTCGTGAAGCCCTGCCAGTTGATACCGAACCGGGAGGCGTTAAACGAATTGACGATCAGAATCACGATCGGTATGTAGAACCAGGCGTAAATCAGCGCCATAAAAGCGCCGCGTAACAGGCGAGCGATCATCCCAACTCTCCCCTGTTATTCAGCAGTCGCGCGACGCGCCAGTAAATCAGCAGCAGCAGCCCCATTAACAGGGTCATGACGACGCTGGTGGCGGCCCCCAGTGGCCAGTCACGGATATTCAGGAACTGGCTCTTAATAATATTCCCGATCAGCAGGTTTTTGGCGCCACCCATCAGGTCGGCGACGTAAAACAGCCCCATCGCCGGGATAAACACCAGCAGGCAGCCCGCGATAATGCCAGGCATGGTCAGCGGCAGAACCACCCGGAAAAAGGTCTGCAGCTTACCGGCGCCCAGGTCGCGCGCTGCTTCCAGCAGCGGTCTGTCCAGCTTCTCCAGGCTGGAGTAAAGCGGCAGCACCATAAACGGCAGCAGGATATAGATCAGACCGAGGATCACCGCTTCCGGCGTATAGATGATGCGAAACGGCTTGTCGATCAGCCCCAGCGACAGCAGGCCATCGTTGAGCCAGCCTCGGGTGCTGAGAAAGATTTTCAGACCATAGATGCGGATCAGTGAGTTGGTCCAGAACGGCACAATCAACAGGAACAGCATCAGCGGGCGCAGGCGCGGCGGCAGTTTCGTCAGGCACCAGGCGAAGGGATAGCCCAGCAGCAGGCAACCGAGCGTGGCGATCAGCGCCATATTCAGGGAGTGCAGCAGCACCTCCGCGTAAAGCGGATCGAGCAGGCGACCATAGTTGCTGAGCGTTGGCGTCGTGCTGACGAAATGGGCTTCATCACGCGTCAGAAAGCTGGTGACGAAGATCATCAGATCAGGAATAAAGACGAACAGCGTCAGCCAGCCGACAATCAGCGCGATGACGCACTTCTGAAAACCATTACGCATCAGCTTCATAGGGCAGCACCACCTCCCAGCCTGGCACCCAGTTCACCACCATCTTCTGATTCAGTGAGTGGTCGAAGTCGGGGTCGTCTTCATTAAAGAATTCGCTCACCGTAATCAGCTTGCCATTCTCCAGCGCGACCACGGACTCCAGCGTCATGCCCTTATAGTTTCGTTCACGGACATAGCCAATCAGGCCATCTGCCGGGCGATCATCATGGATCTCGTCGACCCGCAGATCTTCCGGCCGCAACATCACATGCAGCCGGTCACCGGTGCTGACCGGGAAGGAGCAGTGGATCTGGCACTCGCGCCCCTCAACCCGTGCACGCACCGCTGGCGCGTTATCGGCGGCGATAACCTCTGCGTCAAACAGGTTGATTTCGCCGATGAAGCGGGCGACAAACAGGTTTTCAGGCTCTTCGTAGACTTCGCGTGGCGTGCCGTCCTGCACCACCTTGCCGTCGCGCATCACCACGATACGGTCGGACATCGTCAGCGCCTCCTCCTGATCGTGCGTGACGAAGACAAAGGTGATGCCGAGTTTACGCTGCAGCGCCTTCAGCTCGTTCTGCATCTGACGGCGCAGCTTGTAGTCCAGCGCCGAGAGTGACTCGTCCAGCAGCAGTACTTTAGGCCGGTTAACCACGGCACGGGCGATCGCCACCCGCTGCTGCTGACCGCCAGAGAGCTGATGCGGACGCCGATCGGCGAAGCTCTCCAGCTGTACCATCGCCAGCGCCTCGTTAACCCGTTCGCGAATCTGCGCCGCCGGCGTTTTCTGCATCCGCAGGCCAAACGCCACGTTCTCAAACACCGTCATGTGCGGGAACAGCGCATAGCTCTGAAACACGGTATTGACGTGACGATGCTCGGCGGGTGTGTTGGTAATATCCTGATTATCGAGCGTGATCTGGCCGCGGTCGGCCTCTTCCAGACCGGCGATCAGGCGCAGGATCGTCGTTTTGCCGCAGCCCGATGGGCCGAGCAGGGTGATGAACTCACCGTGATTGATGGTCAGGTTAAAATCATCAATGATGGTTTTACCGTCGAAAGCTTTACTGATGCCAGAAAGCGTAACCAGCGCCTGCTGTGCGCATGTTTGCGTCATTTTAGTCTCAGTCTGTTAGAGGTCGGACAGATTCAGCATAGCCGCATTGCGCAGCCAGCCAGCAAAGAGGGCGGATGATACCTGAAAAATGCAGTAATGCCATGATTTGCCCGCCTGATTGGGGCTGATGGGTGCCATGACGAAAAAGATTGCGTGTTTTGCCGCAACATTCGCTGGCTGCGTCGCTTTTTTCAGGCTTATGGCTTTCCCAAAGGTCCCCGACAGCGCTAACCTGTCTGCGAATGATTTTACGCAACATTGCGTTCGGCAGGTCTGTGAATAATAGCGGACGGCACTTTTAAAGGATGGGATATGGAACAGTTACTTGAGCGCTTTCTGAGTTATGTGGCAGTTGAGACCCAGGCTAAGCCGCAGGCGCGCCAGGTGCCCAGCAGTGAAGGGCAGTGGACGCTGGCGCGTCAGCTGCAGGAGGAGCTGCTGGCCCTGGGCTTTGTCGATGTCACCTTAAGCGATCACTGCTGCGTCATGGGCACGCTGCCCGCCAATGTTGACTGGCCGACGCCGGTCATCGGTTTCATCTCCCACATGGATACCTCGCCCGATTTCACGGCAAAGCATGTGAATCCGCAGATCATTGAGAACTATCGCGGCGGCGACATTGCGCTGGGTAACGGCAACGAGATTCTGTCGCCGGTGATGTTTCCGGTGCTGCACAAGCTGATCGGTCACACGCTGATCACCACCGATGGCAAAACCCTGCTGGGCGCGGACGATAAAGCGGGCATCGCCGAGATTATGACGGCGATGGCGGAGCTGGCTGCCAGCGACAGGCCGCACGGCGCTATCCGCGTGGCCTTTACGCCCGATGAGGAGATTGGCCGCGGCACCTCGCACTTTGACGTCGAAGCTTTTGCCGCAGACTGGGCCTACACCATCGACGGCAGCGATCTGGGCGAGTTCGAGTATGAGAATTTCAATGCGGCCTCGGCTACCGTGAAAATCGTCGGCAACAACGTGCATCCCGGCTCGGCGAAAGGGGTGATGGTGAACGCGCTGGATCTGGCTAACCAGTTCCATGCCGCGGTGCCGGCCAGCGAAAAACCGCAGTCTACCGACGGTTATCAGGGCTTCTATCATCTGCATCAGATTAAGGGCACGGTCGAACACGCCGAGATGCTCTATATCATCCGTGATTTTGAAACCCGCAGTTTTGAGCAGCGTAAAGAGACGCTGCTGCAGATTGCTGAGAAGATCAACAAGACCCTGCATTCGGACTGCTCGATCACGGTCGAAATCACCAACAGTTACCGCAATATGCGTGAAAAGGTTGAGCCGTTCCCGCACATCATCGATCTGGCGTTGCAGGCGATGCGCGACTGCGGCATTGAGCCGGTAGTGAAGCCAATTCGCGGCGGAACCGATGGGTCGGCCCTTTCATGGAAAGGCCTGCCGTGCCCGAACATCTTTACTGGCGGCTACAACTACCACGGTAAGCATGAGTTCGCTTCACTGAATATCATGGCAAAGTCGGTTGAGGTAATTGTGCGCCTGTCAGAGCTGGCGGCGCAGAAGCGGGATTAAAAAAGGCGCTCTGCCAGCATAGCAGAGCGCCTGATTCAGCCGCGGCGCAGGGAGGCGCCGGGCGGCTTATTCGTCGCCGAAGTACCAGTAACCGGCATTCACCAGGCCAGCAATCTGCGCCAGAACCGCCGGATCATCCAGCGCGTCGCCCAGGTCGTCCAGCGTAATGCGACTGTGATGGGCCAGAACCGCCATCACCTCGGGACGCGAACACTCAACCTGCTCCCCGTTCACATAGACTGCATCGCCAATGGTCAGGACACGCAGGCCACCTAACCGGCTCAGCGCGTCGCCCTGCTGCAGCGCATCGTAGATCTCATCAGGCTGATAAGGCGGTTCCGGCGGTGCCACATCCAGTTCGTGGCGTGACTGCGAAATAAATTCGCCAAACCAGCGTTCGAAATGTTCAGGCTGATTGACCACATCCAGCATCAGCTGACGCACGCCTTCAATTTCCTGCGGCAGGATCTGCGACGGGCAGTCACGCGCGGGTACGTCCGGATCGCTGAAGCGCAGGCTGCCCAGTTCATTGGCCAGCGCGTAGTCGGCAAATCCGCTGATCAGCTCACGACCGCTGGGGGCACGGAAGCCGACGGAGTAGTTCAGGGCGTTCTCCAGCGAGTAGCCTTCGTGCGGGAATCCTGGCGGAATATAGAGAATATCGCCCGGCTCCATCTCTTCATCAATGATGGCGTCGAAGGGTTCGACCTGCAGCAGGTCCGGGTGCGGGCAGTGCTGCTTCATCGGCACCTTCTCCCCGACGCGCCAGCGGCGACGGCCCATTCCCTGAATAATAAAGACATCATACTGATCGAAATGGGGGCCGACACCGCCGCCAGGCACGGCAAACGACACCATCAGGTCGTCAACGCGCCAGTCGGGCAGGAAACGGAAAGGACGCATCAGCGCCGCCGACGGCTCATGCCAGTGGTTAACCGCCTGAACCAGCAGCGACCAGTTGTTCTCGCCAAGGTGATCGTAACTCTCAAACGGGCCGTGGCTGACCTGCCACTTACCATCCTGATGGCTGACCAGGCGGCTATCCACCTCGTTTTCCATTGCCAGTCCGGCCAGTTCATCCGGTGAAAGAGGATCCACAAAGTTTTTAAAACCACGCTTCAGCACGACCGGGCGTTTCTGCCAGTAGCGCTGAATAAAATCGGGCCAGTTAAGATCGAGCTGATAGTCCATACAAGGGTTCCGCTTAGGGCTGCAAATGCCAGCAAGTATAACAGCCTCGGAAGGTTTCTACTCGCGGCGATGTTCGACTTCCTGGCGCTTAAAGATCACTTCCATCCGCGCGCCACCCAGAGCACTGCCGGAGGCGATGACGTTCCCCTCATATTGTTCGAGAATATCGCGCACCACCGCCAGACCTAATCCCTGCCCGGGCCGCAGGGTATCCACGCGCTGGCCGCGAACAAACACCAGGTCGCGCTTGCTTTCGGGGATCCCCGGACCATCATCATCGATGTAGAGATGCAGCGCATTTTCACTCTGAAAGGCGCTGACTTCGATAAATTCAAGACAATATTTGCAGGCGTTATCAAGCACGTTGCCCAGCACTTCCATGAAATCGTTCTGATCGCCGACGAAGGTCAGCTCCGGGGAGATATCGAGCGTAATTGCCACGCCTTTGCGCTGATAGACTTTGTTCAGGGCCGAACAGAGGCTGTCGAGCAGACCAGAAACGGAATGCAGGTCGCGCTGCAGCGGGTTGTGGTCGGCCTGCATACTGGCGCGATGCAGATAGTACCCGACCTGCTGCGAGATGCGGCTGATCTGCTCCAGCATGACCGGCTCAGCCTGTTCCACGGTCAGCTCTTTGCCGTTGCGCAGCGAACGCAGCGTGCTCTGCAACACGGCCAGCGGCGTTTTCAGGCTGTGGGTCAGGTCAGACAGGGTGGTGCGATAACGGGTGTAGCGTTGCCGTTCATTTGTCAGCAGCAGATTGAGGTTGCGGACCAGACTGCGCAGCTCCTGCGGTGGATTGTCCGCCAGGTTTTCGCGCTGGCTGGTTTCCAGTTCGCGCACCTGCTGGGTCAGCGTGCCGATGGGCCGGAGGCTCCAGTGCGCCGCCAGCCATAGCAGCGGCACAATCAGAATCAGGTTCGCCGCCAGCACATAGCTGAACCACGACCAGACGACATCTGAGTGCTGCAGCTCCTGTGGAATCGAGTCCACCACGACGATGGTGAGTGCAGGCAGATTGGTGGTGGCGTCGTAACGGTTTACGGCAACCGAATGCGTAAAGGTGTCGTTGCTGTCCGTATCCCAGTCATTGAGCCGTCGCTGTGCGTTCAGATTGTTGCCCATCGCCATCAGACTGGTGTGGTTGCTGGTGTCAATCTCGTAGAAGTCAGGCTTCAGTAACCATTCACGGCGGATCTTTTTACGGATATCCGGCACGTCGCGCTGTTGCCACAGCAACTTGCCATGCTCATCATAGATAAACACCAGCGTCGGAAAGTTGAGTGTCATCCGTTCCGGCTGAGCGATGGTGAGCGTGTTGTCGTGCCACTGCGCCAGCGTAAAGAACAGGTTGCTCTCGCCACGCATCACGCGGTAGGTATTTTTGTCGAAACTCACCACATAGCCGATGACCGCGACCATACCGTAAGAGAGTGAGAGGAACAGAACAATGGCTGCAGAGGCCAGCAGAAAGCGGGCCCGCAGCGAGATAGGGCGATAGCGTTTAAACCAGGACATGGTCAGAGATCAAAGCGATAACCCTGGCCACGCACGGTGGCGATAACGTCAGTCGGATGCAGTGCCAGAATCTTTTTGCGCAGACGGCCCATCAGAACGTCGATGGTGTGGCTTTCACGCAGTTCGGCATCCGGATAGAGCTGCAGCATCAGCGAATCTTTACTGACGACCTTGCCAGCGTTGCGGATCAGCGTCTCAACGATGGTGTATTCAAAGGCAGTAAGCTTCACCGGCTCTTCATTAACCGTCAGTTCACGACGGGAGAGATCCACCTGGAACGGCGGCATATCAATGATTTGTGAGGCATGCCCACTATTGCGGCGCATCAGCGCCTGCAGACGCGCAGCCACTTCCTCAATGTGGAATGGCTTGGTCACGTAGTCATCTGCACCCGCCTCCAGCGCTTCGACTTTCGCCTGCCAGCCTTCGCGGGCGGTCAGCACCAGAATCGGCTGACGCACCGCATCACTGCGCCAGCGGCGAATCAGCGACATGCCATCTTCATCTGGCAGGCCGAGATCGACCAGCGCGATATCCGGCAGATGCTCCTGAAGAAAATAGTCGGCTTCTTTGGCGTCTTCGGCGGCATCGACCTGATGGCCCATGTCACGTAACTGGACGGCAAGATGATGGCGCAGCAGGGCATTGTCTTCAACAACCAGAACACGCATAGAAATTCCTTACACTCTGTTTGAGTCAACCTGCAGAAAGTATACGCGAAATGTATTAAACAGGATGTTAACGCAGACCGGAGAGCACCGGTCTGCGGCGGGCACTATTTCAGCTCGTCAACCATCAGGACAGCACGGCCCAGATAGTTAGCAGGTGTCATCTGCTTCAGGCGCACTTTTTCTTCTTCCGGCAGCGCCAGGCTGTCGATAAAGGCCTGCATACCGGCGGCATCTACGCGCTTGCCGCGCGTCAGCTCTTTCAGCTTCTCATACGGCTTTTCGATGCCGTAACGGCGCATGACGGTCTGGATCGGCTCGGCCAGCACTTCCCAGTTGTGATCCAGCTCGTCCAGCAGACGGTCGCGGTTTACTTCCAGCTTGGAGATGCCTTTCAGCGTAGCCTGATAAGCAATCAGCGCGTAACCCACACCTACGCCAAGATTACGCAGCACGGTAGAATCGGTCAGGTCGCGCTGCCAGCGTGAAACCGGCAGTTTGCTGGCCAGATGCTGCAGCACGGCGTTCGCCAGACCCAGGTTGCCTTCGGAGTTTTCAAAGTCGATCGGATTGACCTTGTGCGGCATGGTTGAGGAGCCAATCTCACCAGCAATCGTTTTCTGTTTGAAGTGGTTCAGCGCCACATAGCCCCAGATATCGCGATCGAAGTCGATCAGGATAGTGTTGAAGCGGGCAATACAGTCGAACAGCTCTGCAATATAGTCGTGTGGTTCGATCTGAGTGGTGTAGGGGTTCCAGGTGACGCCCAGTGAGGTGACGAACGCTTCGCTCAGCGTATGCCAGTCCACTTCAGGATAGGCGGCAATGTGAGCATTGTAGTTGCCGACCGCGCCGTTAATCTTACCCAGCACCTCAATCTGTTTCAGCTGACGCAACTGACGCTCCATGCGGTAAGCGACGTTCGCCATCTCTTTACCCATGGTGGAGGGGGTTGCTGGCTGGCCGTGAGTACGGGAAAGCAGCGGAATATCACGGTACTCGCTGGCCAGGCCCTTCACAGCATCAATCAGCTGCTGCCAGTAAGGCAGGATGACGTCCCGGCGGGCCGTTTCCAGCATCAGCGCGTGCGACAGGTTATTGATATCTTCAGAGGTACAGGCGAAGTGGATGAATTCAGAGACAGCGTGCAGGGCAGGGAAATCGGCAACTTTCTCTTTCAGGAAATACTCTACCGCTTTCACGTCGTGGTTAGTGGTGCGCTCAATCGTTTTGATACGCGCCGCATCGTCTTCTGAGAAACTGGCAACAATCGCGTCAAGGAAAGCGTTTGCGTCGGCGTCAAATGCAGGAACTTCCTTGATCTCTGCGGTCGCGGCCAGTTTTTGTAACCAGCGAACTTCAACCTCAACGCGGAATTTCAGCAAACCAAATTCGCTGAAAATCGCACGCAGCGGGCTGACTTTATCGCCGTAACGACCATCGACAGGTGAGACGGCGGTCAGAGAGGATAATTCCATCAGTGCAACTCCTGAATCATTTAGCAGTGTTTTGCCGCACCGACTTAGTAAGTCAGTGGCAGCCGGGATAAGAGGGTTTTCGCTTCACGCAGCAAACGCTGACGCGAGAACATCAGTTGCAGTCGGCCACCGCCGACCTGCTGCCACAATACCGCAGCACGGATACCGGCCAGCAGCGTGGCACGCACTTTACTCTGAACCTGGGTATTCTGCAGAACCGCCGGAGAGCCGGTCACCTGGATACGCGGACCCAGCGGGCTGATCACATCCACGTAGATGGCCGCCATCGCGCTGAGAATGGTATCCGATTCCAGTTCATAGTGCGCCAGCTGACGATCCAGCTGGCTGATACGCTGCGCCAGCGTGTTCATGGCGGACTGGCTGCCGCTGAGCTTGCGCTCCAGCACCATCATGCTCAGCGTATAGCGTGTCAGTTCAGCACCGGCGCCCTGGCGGCTGGTGCTGTTCAGCATCGCCATCAGGGTTTCAAGGCCGAGGCGCAGGTTCGCTTCACTGTTGCCGAACACCGCCAGCGTGGAGCCAGGATTGAGATCCAGTACGCTGCGCAGCGAGACGGTCAGCGCCTCCGGCTGGCAGTGACCCTGCTGAGCCAGTTGCTGAACCAGGTGCGCGGACTGACAGATGCCCGCCAGTGCCAGCGTGATGTCCTGATAATTTTTCGCCACGGTTACTCCTGTTTACGCGTCATCAATGCGGGCCAGGCCCGCTTACTCTGTCACCAGCGGCAGACGCTGTTCGATAATACCGCCACCGAGGCAGATGTCGCCAAGATAAAACACTGCGGACTGGCCCGGCGTAACGGCGGCAACCGGCTCGTCGAAACGCACCTCAATCCGGTCATCGCCCTGCGGAATGATCTCACAGGGAATGTCGGTCTGCCGATAGCGGGTTTTCACGGTGCAGCGAAGTGGGGCGGTGATCGGGGTGCGATCGACCCAGTGCAGCTGCTGCGCAATCAGGCCAACGGACATCAGCCGCGGATGATCGCCACCCTGGGCGACAATCAGGCGGTTACGCGCCACATCCTTATCGACCACATACCACGGGTCATCTTTGCTCTCTTTCAGGCCGCCAATACCCAGCCCTTTACGCTGTCCCAGCGTATGGTACATCAGCCCCTGATGCTCGCCGACGATCTGGCCATCTGTGGTTTCGATTTCGCCAGGCTGAGCCGGGAGATAGCGCGCCAGGAAGTCGCGGAATTTGCGCTCGCCGATAAAGCAGATGCCGGTCGAGTCTTTCTTCTTCGCAGTAATCAGATCCAGCTGCTCAGCGATGCGGCGGACTTCCGGTTTTTCCAGCTCACCGACCGGAAACAGACTCTGAGCGATCTGCTGATGACTCAGCGTGTAGAGGAAGTAGCTCTGATCTTTATTGCCATCCAGCCCGCGTAACAGCTGGCTCTGGCCTGCCACATCCTTGCGACGTACATAGTGGCCGGTCGCGATAAAATCGGCGCCCAGGTCTTCAGCGGCGAACTCCAGGAACGCTTTAAATTTGATCTCTTTGTTGCAGAGGATATCGGGGTTAGGCGTACGACCGGCCTTGTACTCTTCAAGGAAATGCTCAAAGACGTTATCCCAGTATTCCGCGGCAAAGTTAACTTTGTGCAGCTTAATCCCGAGCTTGTCGCACACCGCTTGCGCATCCGCCAGATCGTCCGCGGCGGTACAATACTCCTCGCCATCGTCCTCCTCCCAGTTCTTCATGAACAGGCCTTCAACCTGGTAACCCTGCTGCTGCAGTAACCAGGCGGAAACGGAAGAATCGACGCCGCCGGACATACCGACGATCACTTTTTTCTGGCTGTTGTCAGACATGACACGCTCGCATTACGATAAAAAAACAGGCGGCGCATTCTATCATGCTGAAGGCAGGCGCGCACCCTCATGAAACGGCCACTGGAAGGGGCTGACCAGATGCAACGGATAACGGATACCCTGTTGCCACAGGCGTACGCTCTCCGCCACTAGCGGTGAACGCAGGTTAGAGGCCGTGAGAATCCGCGCTGGCGGCAGCCACCAGCAGCAATCGATGTCACTGTCGTGCGGCTGCGTGGGCGCTTTTTCCGCCAGATCGACACCAAACAGAAAACGCACAAAAGGTGTACTGTCCGGGGCGATCCACTGATGGATTCCGATGAAATAGTGCATCTGCGCGGCGATACCCGTCTCTTCATAAAGCTCGCGTGCGGCGGCTTCCTGAAGCGTTTCGTCGGCTTCGAGATGCCCGGCAGGCTGGTTCCAGGTGGCGCGACCGTTAATCGTCTCCTCCACCACCAGCAGTTCACTTTCTGCCTGAACCAGACAGGCGACAGTAACATGAGGTTTAAACATCCTTTCTCCGCAATTGTTAACCTGAGGTTATAAAAAAGGCTTCAGCGCGGCTTGTCGCTGATGTCGCGCCACGCCCCGGGTGCCAGATCGTCGAGCGTGTAGCTTCCCATGGCAAAGCGAATCAGCCGCAGCGTAGGAAAGCCGATATGGGCGGTCATCCGGCGAACCTGACGGTTACGGCCTTCATAAAGCGTGACTTTCAGCCACTGGGTCGGAATATTTTTGCGCTCGCGGATTGGCGGCTGACGTGGCCAGAGCCATGCCGGTTCGGCCACTTTTTCGATGCCGGCGGGCAGCGTCAGGCCATCTTTCAGATTAACCCCATCCCGCAGCGGCTGCAGATCCGCCTCCTGAGGTTCGCCCTCCACCTGCACATAATAGACCTTACCCGTGCGCTTACCGGGCTGTGTCAGCGCGGCCTGCAGGGCACCGTCGTTGGTCAGGACCATCAGTCCTTCGCTGTCACGGTCGAGGCGACCGGCGGCATAGACCGCTGTCACGCTGACAAAATCTTTCAGCGTGCGGCGGCCTGCTTCATCGGTGAACTGCGGGAGAACGTCGAAGGGTTTATTAAACAGAATGACGCGGCGTGGGGCCGCCGGGCGGTCAGGCGCACGCCGCGTATCGCGTGTCGGGCGGCTGAATCGTTTATCCTGGTGAATTCGTTGAGAAGTTTTTCGCATGGGCTTTGCAGTCAGAAACATTCGGCGCATTATAACGTGAAATTGCGGTGATTGGCGTGGCGTAAATATTCAAGTAGTATTGACCCGCATCTTACAAATCATTAACAAACGCCCAGGAGAGGTTAATGGAAAGCAAAGTAGTTGTTCCGGCGGAAGGTCAAAAAATCACCCTGAATCAGGGCAAACTCACAGTGCCAGACAATCCGATCATTCCTTACATTGAGGGTGACGGTATCGGTGTTGACGTTTCCCCGGTCATGCTGAAAGTGGTCGACGCGGCGGTGAAGAAAGCCTACAACGGCGAGCGCAAGATCTCCTGGATGGAGATTTACACCGGTGAGAAATCAGTCGAACTCTACGGCCAGGACGTCTGGCTGCCACAGGAAACGCTGGATTTAATCAAAGAATATCGCGTGGCAATCAAAGGCCCACTGACTACCCCGGTCGGCGGCGGTATTCGTTCACTGAACGTGGCCCTGCGTCAGGAGCTTGACCTCTACGTCTGCCTGCGTCCGGTACGTTACTACAAAGGCACCCCAAGCCCGGTAAAACGCCCTGAAGAGACCGACATGGTGATCTTCCGTGAGAACTCCGAAGATATCTATGCGGGTATCGAGTGGAAAGCGGGCTCTGCCGAAGCGGACAAAGTGATCAAGTTCCTGCGTGAAGAGATGGGTGTGAAGAAAATTCGCTTCCCTGAGCAGTGTGGTATCGGCGTTAAGCCGTGTTCAGAAGAGGGCACCAAGCGTCTGGTGCGCGCTGCAGTGGAATACACCATCACCAACGATCGTGATTCACTGACGCTGGTTCACAAAGGCAACATCATGAAGTTCACCGAAGGCTCTTTCAAAGACTGGGGATACCAGTTAGTGAAAGAAGAGTTCGGCGGCGAACTGATCGACGGCGGCCCGTGGATGAAGTTCAAAAACCCGAACACCGGCAAAGAGATCATCGTGAAAGATGTGATCGCGGATGCGTTCCTGCAGCAGATCCTGCTGCGTCCGGCTGAATATGACGTGATTGCCTGTATGAACCTGAACGGTGACTACATCTCTGACGCCCTGGCTGCGCAGGTTGGCGGTATCGGTATCGCACCTGGTGCGAACATCGGTGACGAATGTGCCCTGTTCGAAGCGACCCACGGCACCGCACCGAAGTATGCCGGTCAGGATAAAGTGAACCCAGGTTCCGTCATCCTGTCTGCAGAGATGATGCTGCGTCATCTGGAGTGGTTCGAAGCGGCTGACCTGATTGTGAAAGGTGTTGAAGGCGCTATCGCTAACAAGACCGTGACTTACGATTTCGAACGCCTGATGGATGGCGCTAAACTGCTGAAATGTTCAGAGTTTGGTGACGCGATCATCGAAAATATGTAATCCGCATTACGTATTATAAAGCCAGCACGGATGTAAAAGTCGTGTTGGCTTTTTGCGTCTTCTTTTCTTTCCCCAAAACTTCCCCAAAACTCTTCCCCAAAACTGTCTATAAAATCATCATCACACAGCAACCACAATCCACTCTTTCCCGCGATCATCGTTGTAGCGATCAGTCATTTTTTGAGATTTATGGCCGAGTAATTTTTGAGTATCCACACCCTGTTCACGATAGAGACGTTCCGATAGCGAGCGCTGCTCATGAAAGGTAGGTGCTGCACCTTCAGCCCATGTTATGCCGCAGTGATTTCTGGCCTTTTTGAACGTCGTTGTAATAGAGCTGGCAGAAACCTTATCACCCCGGACGGCCTGCGAGGTTGATATTTCTGATATCGGCAAAGAGTAGAATTTTGATGTTTTTTTAATTACTTCAATTGTTCAGGATAAATTGTTTTCATTAGTAGGATAAGCTATGAAAGCTGAGAATGGCTCCGCAGATTTATCGACAATTTTCGATACGTATTCGAGTCATCTTTTAAATCCAAACGATTAATAAAATCGTTAAAATAACCTAATTTAGCACCTGCGATAAAACAGACTCCTTTTCTTATTCGGCTTTTATTATTGTAATTACTGCGGCGCATCGGTTCGATGAAGTTATTTGAACTCATTCTTAATTATTTGGATATTAATTCCTCAATGGAATCCAATCTATTTAATTTGTATTTTTTTAGCTATTGGGTTTGCGAGGGTTCTTTTATAATGAGGGTGTCTGTAACTCGATATATTGGATTGTCTGGTTATTTGTCAATTAACGCCTAATAAATCGCCTTTTCTAGCTTAAGTATTGATCCAAAAGTACCTGCCATGTCATTTTTATAGAATAATGTACGCTCATCTGAAATGTCGAATGGTATCGTAGTTCCATTTTCGGCAATCGTTATAACTGGGCGTCTCACAGCATGTCTAACTGCCAGTTCATACATTACGTTTGGGTTTTATTAGGTTAGATTAGCAATTACAAGTTCATCCTGAATTAAATGCTTGATCACTTCTATACGGATGTATGGACGCATAAACCGGTTCAGTCCTATCCCGGCAAACACCTCTGCGAAAAACCGGCTGATATGCTGGAGCAGATTATCAACGCCAGCAGTAGGCCGGGTGATGTGGTCGCTGATTTTTCATGGATTCAGGGTCAACGATAAAGGCGGCGATGAAGCTGGGACGCTCGGCAATTGGTGTTGAGCTGTAAGAGGAGCGATATCTGCAAACGGTAGATGAAATTCAGTTGCTCAATGCAGAAACGGCTGATAAAAGCGCCCTTACTAAATGACCTGGTTGCCAATTATGAATGTTAAAAATAAGTACGCTATTTACATCGTTATCACAAACTAAAAGTTAATGTGCTCTGTATCGCAGTTTTTTGTAATCTCTTTATCTTTCTAATGGGCTTTTATAAGCCAAAGAGTCATTAAATTGACGGTTTTTACTATATGTGACTGTTTATTTTTATAATTTATCGACCCCCTCCATTTCCTAATTCGATTTTGGAGAGTCTGGTTGTAAGTGATACAATAAATTAGCAGTGCTGCACATATGTAATTCAGGATGAAAACTTAGGAGATATAAGATGGAATTGTTGACTCACGAGCAGTGTGAACAGGTAACTGGTGCAAGCGGTGCATATGACCCCGCCTATGCTGGTGCAAGCTCCAGACACAGCCAGAGTGGCATTGCTTATGGCGGACAGGCTAACGGATTTTTAGGTACTCAATCAAACTGCCTGGATTTAGGTACAGTCATCAGTGAGAACCCATGTGCAACGGGTATTATTGCCGGCGCTATTGCGGGTTCAACCTCGTTGCCAGGCGTAGTCCGAGGGGTTGTTGCTGGGGCGATAACTGGACAATGCTTTTCAGGCGGAAACGGCAATGGTGGCGGTTCAGGGAGTAATTATGGCGGACAGTGCACGTGGTAGGGAAAAAAAGGTAAGAAGCACCTGCGTTATACCAGGGATATTATTGGCTGGGGTTCTATTAACCTCGATAAATATTTTCCCAAAAGATGGAGTGCTGGGTTTCCTGCCGTATGAATTTGCAAAGTTTTTTGTAATTTTATTTTGCTTCTATGGTGGCGTATCCATTCTCAAAGATTTGACTCTTTACTTCATGAAAAGAAAAGGGGAGTAATATCCCCTAACTTGCATAAGCTCGCTTCGGCGGGCTTTTTTTGTGTCTAAAGAATCCGATAATTAGAGAGGACAGTAATGGCCGAGCCATTAAGCACCGGCGCTACGACAACCGTAGCGGGCTGGGGCATAGTCACGTCTGCGCTGGTGGTATTTATTACCTCCGTGGATTATTCCATCGCGTTTGGTGCGTTTGCCGGTTCGATGTGTTTCATCGTCACCGCCATCAATCTGAAGCGCCGCCAGATTTTCGGGTATTTCCTGTTTGGCTATGTGGCTGGCGTATTTGGGGCCGGTTTTGTCGCTGACAAAATGGAGGTTTATCTGGATTACTGGGAAAAACCACTTGATGCCCTGGCGACTGTCGTAATCTCCGCTGCTACGGTACAGGGCTATTTCTGGCTGAAAAATGGTGGCGTTTCAAAACTGCCATTTGTAAAAAATGGCTTGGGGAGAAATCATGATCAGTAGCGATTTCCTGACAGTCATTGATGTCGCCATTTGCGCGGCTATTGAATCGCCAGAGTTTAACAGAAACCTCAGAGTCATTTAAGATGGCTTAAAGAGAGAGGTGCCCATGAGCGGTAAGCGTTATCCCGAAGAGTTTAAAATTGAAGCAGTCAAACAGGTTGTTGATCGTGGTTATTCTGTTTCCAGCGTTGCAACACGTCTCGATATCACCACCCACAGCCTTTACGCCTGGATAAAGAAATACGGTCCGGATTCTTCCGATAATAAAGAACAGTCAGATGCTCAGGCCGGGATTCGCCGTCTCCAGAAAGAGCTGAAGCGGGTTACCGACGATCGGGACATATCAAAAAAGCCGCGGCGTACTTCGCAAAGCTATCCGACTGAGGTACGACTTTTTCCGCGACAACAGCCGTTGCTGGCCTGTTCGCCTGCTCTGTCGGGTTCTGGATGCACATCCGGGTGGATTTTATTTCTGGCTTCAGAAGCCACATTCACAGCGTCACTATGCAGACCAGATGCTGACCGGGCAGATTTAACAGTTCTGGCTGGAATCGGGATGCGTCTATGATTATCGCAAGATCCATCTCGATCTGCGTGATACCGGGCAGCCGTGCGGAGTGTACCGGGTCTTGCGGCTGATGAAGCGTGCCGGAATAAAAGCTCAGTTCGGCTACCGGAGCCAGCGGGCACGTAAAGGCTAAGCCAGTATCGTTTCGCCTGACAGGCTCCGGCGGCAGTTCAACCCGGATGCTCCGGATAAGCGTTGGGTAACGGACATAACCTATATCAGGACCCACGAAGGATGGCTGTATCTGGCCGTGGTTGTTGACTTATTCTCACGTAAGGTTATTTGCTGGTCAATGCAACCCCGCATGGCAAAATAGATTGTCCTGAACGCATTACTTATGGCGGTGTGGAGGCGTAATTCTCAAAAACAGGTATTGGTTCACTTTTCGTCAAGGCTTTCAGCTGTTGCTGGCAGGAGCTGCCCGCGCGTCCGGTTCTGCGCTCTCATCCTTTTTTTACCGTCGTCCAGGGGCTTCAACAGACACTGCTTAGCGTTGTCGCTACATGAAACATCCCTTTAACATGCGCTCCATCCGGAAAACGATGTTCCGCGCAGGTGTAACAATACATTTCCTTCAGATGTAAATTGTAATACTTCTGCAAATTATATTATCCGATGCCACTGTAAAAACGGCGTGAAAAGCCACTTCGCGTCTCTGTCTGCGCCGCTATAGCGTTACTGTAAGTGCTCACGCTATGGAGGATGTATGGATACGAAATATACAAAAGACGCGATTCATCTCTGCCGCCTGATGTTTGGTCAGGCGGTACTGGAATTATTAGCCGAAGATCAGCCGGTGACCAATTACGCGCTGGAAGCAAAGATAAAGGGCATGTTGCCCGATGCGCAGCCTGCGCTGGTTTACAGTGTGGCACTTGAGCTGTTAAACGATACGCTCTGCTAATGCCTGCCCGCTGAAGGACGCGCCCGGCATGAACTCTGCCGGGCCAGGCTGGCATAAAGCGGGTCAGGGGTTTATGGAATCCGACACGCAAAAAGAGCTGTTGAGCATGATCCGGATGCCGCTGCGGTGTAGGCTGCAGCTGAAATACAGGGAGGGTAGGATGGACGATGAGTCAGTCGATGATGCTATTGCGGCATGCCGCCTGCTGTTTGGCCAGGCAGTGCTGGAGATCCTGGCCGAGGATAAGCCACTTACGCGCGACGCAATTTCAGAAAACATTGAGAGGATGTTTAACGGCATCCCTTCAGAACCCGTTATGAAGCTGGCTATCAGACTGCTGAAAAAAAGCAGCGACTGACAATCTGCACTCTGTCAGTCGCCGGTTGCCGCCAGCGGTGGCCATGCCGCGCCTGACATCCCTTGCTGGCACCATCACAGCCGAAACCCCGTCCGGTCTCTTATTGCAGAGAATCCTTACTGTAAGGTGCCGCGCCGGTATTTAACAAAGAATTACCTACGGAACCAATCTGACACTGCGCTGACTAATCTGCTGACTATTACCGTTACGTTATCGTTTCCAGAGCGTTAACCGGGCGAGTCTCACCTTATTCAGCCGGAATGGCTTAGCCTGTGCGCAGAGGATGTCAGATATGCGGGTTTTAATTATTTGTCGGGATAACATTGGCGACACCTTACTGACCACGCCGTTAATCAGTGCGCTGGCGCAGTCGGGTCAGCATCAGGTCGATGTGCTGACTAACCATTATGCCGCACCCGTGTTAGAGCATAATCCCGATATCCGGCAGCTCTTCTGTTACACCAAACTGCATCACCGGGAGGCCGGGCAGGGGCGGCTCGCCTGCCTGCTACAGCGGCTGACGCTGATGTGGACCCTGAAAAAACAGCGCTACGATGTGGTTATTCTGGCAAAAAGCCGCTGGGACCGGCATGGCCTGAAATGGGTGAAAACGGTGCGTCCCGGTCGGGTGATCGCGCTGGGCCAGCAGCCGCACCCGCTGATTACCGATCTGTTACCGCCTGATCCGTCGCCCGCTCATATCAGTGAAGTTCTGTTCCGTCTGGGAGGGCCGCTGCTGCCTGACGCCACGATGCCTGGCCGGCTGACGCTGCGGCCAGATGCGACCCTCGCGGCCCGTCTGCGGGATAAATATGCTATCGATTCCGCCATTCCGGTTTATGCGTTGCAGATCAGCGCACGTAAGCCGAGTCAGCAGTGGGACGTTACCCGCTTTGTCGGGCTGGCTGAAAAAATCGCCGCGCGTCAACGCTGCCAGATTATGCTGCTCTGGTCACCCGGCAGTCGCGATAATCCTCGGCATCCCGGTGATGATGAGAAGGCGCGCGACATCATGGCGCGCTGTCCCCATCTTCCGGTCAGAGCAGTGCCGACCACCACGCTGCCTGAGCTGATTGCGGCGATGTCATTGTGTCTGGGGCTGGTCAGCAGTGATGGCGGGGCAATGCATGTGGGCGCCGCGCTGGGATTACCGGTGGTGGCGCTGTTTGGTGACAGCGATCCTGCCTGCTGGCATCCATGGCAGGTAAATTATCAGGTGCTGCAACCCGCGTCCCGGGAGGTTAATGCGCTGACCAGCTGTGAGGTCTATGACGCATTCCTCCATACCATTCTTCACGCGTCCTCAGCGGGCCAGGCTCCCGTGCTGGCCGCTTCACATAACATGGCGACGGTCAGCGGATAGCCGGCTTTTGCGGCACCGGCTCTGAACCCGCGAGCCGGTGCGAAATGCCGCGTTTTTTCCGCCGGAAAATAGCGCGCTTCATCGTAGTGCTCTGAACTGACGCCGAAGGTAACGAAGAAGTCGCTCATCAGAATCGCAAATTCCACCTCGTTCAGCGGGAGCTGCTGCAGATAAAACCCGGCCCGGTCGACTCTGCGGAATCGCCCCAGGGCGGTAGGCCGATTGTGATATTCAATCAGCGTGATGATAGCCTGAGAGAGTTCGCGCATTATCCCACCAGTTTCGCCACGGCCTGCTCCACTTCTTCGGCCTGGATTGCCGCCATCGGATGCGGCGATGCGGCGCTATCCGGACGATGAATAATGATGTGACGATCGCTGTCCTGGCAGGGGCCGGTGTAGCGTGGGTTGGCGGTGGCGAAGAGGCTGACGGTCGGCGTCTGTGCCGCCACGGCGATGTGCAGAGGCCCGGTATCGCCGGTGACCAGCAGATCCAGCGTGCGAATCAGGCCAATCAGTCCGCTCAGATTGGTTTTTCCCGCCATCGGCGTGATGTTGCTGCGGCAGTGCGGAGGCAGGCCTTCGATAAATGCCCGCTCCAGGGGCTGCTCAGCGGCGGTGCCGGTCACAATAATCTCTGCGTCAGGCCAGCGCCCAAGCAGTGCGGTCGCGAGCTGGCAGAACGATTTCAGCGGCCAGCGGCGAATATCTTTGGAGGCGCCGAGCTGAAACCCGATGCGGCGATGACCCGGCGTGGCGGCGGTGGGGAGATTCAGCTCAGGCAGATGCATCCGGGTCTGCGCGCTCTCTGCACCCAGCGCCTCAATCAGTTTCAGCTTACGTTTAATCGTGTGGTCGTCGAAATAGCCGGAATAGTGGTCGAGATATTTATTCAGCAACGGCGATTCACTACCGTAATGGTCGCGCACGATAGCCTTACTGCCGCTGAGCACCGAACTCATAATATCGTAGGGGAAATGGGCGTGTAATATCACCGACAGGTCGGGTTTATGACGACGCAATTTAAAAAACAGCGGCAGGTAATTGGCAATCTTGTTATCCCAGATATAAATCTTATCGAACCAGTTATACCGGCTGACCAGATCCTTGTTTTTCTCGCTGGAAACCAGAACAAACTTGCTGGTGGGAAAACGATTTTTCAGGCTCCAGATAGCTGGCGTATTCATCAGGAAATCGCCCAGCGCGGTCGTAGAGTAGACGACTACCGTCTGTGGCGTCAGGGCCTGCAGAGGCTGAGAAACCTTTCTGCCGGAAAAACGGGAATAGGCAGTTAATAGTCGATCGATCAGATAAATCTTTTTTTTCTTCACGCCTGAATTCTCTTAGCAGTGCCGTAACAGTTAACAAAAAGAGGTTGTGCGTGATTAGAGATTATCATTGTGGCTGAAGTTCATTGCGGGAGGATGTTTTTTTAGCTTCTAAAGGGTTCGTTTAAATTGTTTCCATGATTTTTATGTTGTTTATTTCTGGTATATATACAGGATCGTGTAAAGAGAGTAAGGCATGTTAAAAAGAACTTAGATAACTCTGACTTTAGTGAGGAAAAAGCCCTTTTTATAATTCCTGTCATAACTAATAGCAGGTTAATTATTAGTAAGGATATTTTTATCAGCAGGCAGAAATATTACGACGATGATAAACCCCGGCAAATCTGCCGGGGCAGGGGAATCAAGACTGTGGCTGGCCGACAGGGCCGGAACCCAGTGTACCGCCAGGCGAAGACTGACCACTTGGCGCATGTGGACGGCCATCGGCTTTAATCGCGTCACTTCTCTGGGAGCAGCCTGCAAGCGAGGCGAAGGTCGCTGCAACCAGCAGCAGGGCAGGAATCGTTTTCATAAGGTCACCTTGATGTTGTCAGAAAGAGTACAGAATGAACGTCATAACCGCTTCCCCCCGCCTCGGACACGTCTCTTTCAGAGACCGCTTAACCGGCAGGCGTGAAAGCCAAAAAAAACGGAAGCCTCAGGCCTCCGTTCCGTTGACGTCAGGACGTATTACTTGCGGCCCAGCAGGAAGCCGATAAACACGCCTACGCCAGCCGCAATGGCCAGACCGGCAGCAGGATTAGACTGAACCTGATCCTTGATGCACTCAGCCGCATCGCGTGCTGCATAGCTTGCCTGGTTGGTATAACGGCGAGCTGCGCCTTTTGCCTGATGTTCGGATGAACCGGTTGCTGCACCCCATTGTTCCTGAACTGCGCCAGCCGCTTCTTTTACTTTATCTTCGATTTTTCCTGACATTTATTGCTCCTTGGTTTTGAGTGAGACCTTAAAAGCGTAGCAAAGATAGTGAGTTCTGCTCTGGCTGAGGGGATCTGGAGCCTGAAAAATCGTTTCTGACTGTGTAGAGCAGCCTGTTTGCGGGCCAGAGATTGTCTGTCTGAGCGACGGTTCTGGCGGCGCCAGGGCGCTGAAAAAGGAGCACGGTAAGCGTGTAGGGATGGCAGTATCGACCCGGTGAAGAGGGAAGCTGAAGAGGGGGGCGGCGCAGGGCACCCCCTTACGACGCAGCAATCCCTGAATGAAACCGCCAGCGGCGAACGGAAGGCATCGCGCACGCTCGTCGCACTTGCCTCCTGACGGGCGACAGGGGGTTACTGCAGCAGGACACCCTGAATCAGACTGGCCTCAACAACGGTGACCTCATTGATCTTCAGCGCCTGCATATAACCTTCGACCAGCAGCAGATTGCTGACGTCAGTGGCCCGGTAGTCGCCCGACAGTTCACTGTCGCCTTTCCAGACCTGCTGCTGAGACAACTGCTGGAGGGCCGCCAGCGTATAGCGACCCGGTTTTCCCGGTAGCTGATTGCGGATGGAGAAACCGTGAACGCCGCCGATGCCGATTACCCGCCGGCCGGCCACATCCTGTCTGATCTGCGGGCTGACATCATTCGCCGCATAAAACTGCACAAAACGCAGCACCGGGGGCCGCCAGGAGCCGATGGGATTGGGTGACGGGGCATCCGGTTGATTCTTCAGCACCGTCAGAATAAAGTTTTTCAGCGTTACGGAGGCCAGTCTGCCCTGATAAATATCGGCAACTGGTTTGCCCGCCTCCTGCCGCCAGGCGGTCATCTGCATCGAGCCGCCGCCGATATCCCAGACCAGTAACTGCTCATCGCGGATGCCGGGATCGCCCAGCGCCGCTTTTGCGGAGAGGAAACCGAGTTTCGCTTCCTGTTGCTGCGAAATGATGCTGATCGCCGCACCGGTCTGCTGCTGTAGCTGCGCGATCGCGGCTTCTCCGTTGCTGGCGTTACGGAACACTGCGGTGGCGACGCCGCTGATTCGCCTGGGGTGAAAACGCTGTGCACGGGTCAGCAGCTGGCGGAGCGCGGTCACCCCTTCCTGCATGATCGCCGGGCTAAGCTGATTATCGGACGAATGGGCCAGAGCGTCGTTCCAGGCCACAGCCCGCTGATCCTGATAGAGCATTTCCTCAATGCGCAGCTGGCAGACGTTAACGCGCGCGACCGCTATTTTAGTGGTGCCGGAACCGATATCCAGGCCGGCGCGGATCTGCTGGCAGCGATCGGCTTCAGCAGCCGTGGCAAACAGCAATGAGCAGAAGAGTATCACGGCAGACAGCGCAGCAGATCGCATGGCAACTCCAGGGGCAAAAGGGCTCAGCGTGATCGGGCAGCGACGCAGGCCGGGTAGACGCTGACCAGAAAATGACGCAGATGGTCGAAACACCATTCGGCATCCTCAGCCTGCGGACAGTAAAACTGGATGGTGATCTTCTCATAGTCGCGCTGACGCTGGCGCAGCGGTGACCAGCTCCAGTCGAGAACCGAACGGGCATAGTTCACCAGCGCGTCGGCGGGCATCTGATGCTGTTTCTCCTGTCCGGCCAGATAGCGGTTAAACCGGGCTTCAAGCTGTAGCGCCTCCTCATGACCGTGATGCGGTAAATCCGGGCGGAACGCGACATCAATAAACCCACAGACCGCATCGGTCTGCTGCTGCCAGTCGCAGGCCAGCGTCATAAACAGCCCCTCCTGCAGGTTGATCTCCTCAACCAGCCGCCGGAGATTCACCGAACGGTTCAGCACCGCAATCTCTTCAAGGCGGCCCGCTTCCAGCGTCAGATCGAACCCACAGGGATTAACGGAGCCATCCGCGTTACGGGTTGCGGGGAAGGGAAAGTCAATATAACCGTTGTTATCGAGACGTTTTTCCATCGGGGAGACCTGCAGCTTGACGTTTCCTGACAATAAACGATCTGGCAGCAGGATTCATCCGTTATGGGCAGGTCCAGGTGATTTGGGTGTCCTGCCAGGGGTTGATCAGGCGGAACTGCTTGTCTGACAGGCGCTGGGCATAATAGCCTTCGCGCGTTACGGCAGAAGGGACATATTTAAACCGATCCAGCGACTGCAGCGGGCCGCTCTCCACACTCACCTTGTCGCGGCTGACGGTAAAGGCGTTAACCAGGTCGAAAATCACCGCGCTGGTCTGTCCCATCGGCTGACCATAAATCGTGTAAACCTCACCCGGACACTCCACCCCTTTCGGGCCAGATGAACATCCAGTAAGCATCGCGATGAGGATTAACACGCTGAGTCGCATCATGAATTATTACCTGCTTCAATCCCTGGGAGTTTGCTGGCGCACTGTCACTCTTCTGCGCCCTTTTGACCTGATTATAGCATTTTCCGCTGTGCATCCTGTTTGTGATTTGTTTAATCGTTAAGCAGCAGGAATGTAAAAGGGTGACTTTTCCTGTTGATTAACGGTATTCTTGGCGTCTTTGCGCACCGCTTAGGCAAATCCAGGGATAAATGATGAAAGAAGAAGAAGCAAGTCTGATGATTATTCGGCAGGCGATTGATCAGTTAGAAGCCGATAAGAAGCAACAGGTGATTGCTTGTTCCGCCGATATCCGCGCAGCGATGCAGGCTTATGATGGCGAGAATGCCGGGCTGGCCCTGATGTTAGTGGCCGCAGAAGTGGCAGCTGAATAATCTTTATCCGGCCCGTGTGACAGCCTGTTACACGGGCCGGATATACTTTACCTTTTCTCAACTTTCAGCTTTTTCGCAGGCTGAGTCCACTTATCCGTGGTCTTAACGATCGCAGTCGCGCCGCTCACCCTTGTTCTCTGATGTGTTAAGCTAAAAATTCTGAATAAAATCAGCGGAGACACAGCATGAAGGCAGCACTGATTGCCCTGGGCCTGCTGGCCTGTCACATCGCCCCTGCCTGGAGCGAAACCGAATTTCAGCTTAACTGTCCCGGCCGGGCGACCATGATCGTTTCGCGCGCCGAATATGGCTTAACCACCCTGATGTGGCCGGAAAACCATTTCCAGATTGCGGCCGGCCAGCAGCGTACCCGGCTTGAGGCGGGCGACCGGGTGGCGATTACCCGTTTTCGCAATGGTGACCAGCTGATCGTGAATCAGCGCAGTCAGGCCACCTTCTTTGTCTATCACGACAGCGATAAACTGCTGCCCTGCAGCCGCAGCGAAAAACGCGATGTGGATGCGCTGAGCCTGGAACGCTACGACGACCGTCAGCGTTCCGATTCTTAACCGGGAGCCAGTATGCAACCTGAGATTACCGACACGGTCACCGCGCAGGATCTGGATGAGGTCAGGCTGGGCCTGAAAGCACATAACAGCCGCTTCTTCGACGCAGATGAAATTCGTTCAGTCGGCGTCTTTATCCGGGATGAGCAGGGCAGGAAACTGGCCGGGCTGACCGGCTCGACGGCCGGTAGCTGGCTGCGGATTGATATGCTCTGGGTCAGTGAAACGCTACGCGGTCAGGGCGTCGGCACCCAGCTGATGCGGGCGGCCGAACAGGAGGCGGTGCGGCGCGGATGCCGCTATGCGCAGGTGGATACGGCCAGTTTTCAGGCTCGCCCTTTTTACGAAAAGCTCGGCTACACGCTGCGGCTCACGCTGGGGAACTATATCCTGCATCACCAGCGACACTATCTGACCAGAGAACTTTGATCAGAATAGCGGTTGCTGACGCAGGTCCAGCGGGTGCTGCTCAGCTTCATCAATCGCCGCCAGCCAGCTCTGCAGCGTGACCGTTTTCCAGGAAAGATGCCCACGCGTGGTACTCATCAGTACGACATCAGGGCGCAGCGAGCGATAAAAATCCAGCGTCTTACTTAGTTCAGCCGGATTGCTGTCCGGCACCATGACGGTGATCCACTGGTCATGCGCACGCGTCACCGTATCGCCCACAAACAGATAGGTCATGCCCAGCGGTGAGGTGTAAAGATAGCTGGCGCTGCCCGGCGTATGGCCGGGTGTCGGCAGCAGATGAAAATCCCCGAAGTGTGTGTCCGGCTGAGTGAAGGTGTCGTCCGGCTCTGCAAAACGGCTGATCGGACCCAGCGACCGGCTGTGGCAGTAAAGTGCGCTGCTGAATCGCTGCTGGATCACGGCTGTTCCTGGTGCCGCCTCGTGCCAGTGGGTCAGATAGTGACGGATCACGCCGCCGCTATCGGCAATCACCTCGTGATCGAGCAGGTTTTCTACCCGGCCAATCAGCAGGTTGCCGCGCGGATGACGCAGCATAAAACCATGCATCATCAGATCGTTAACGGCATCTTCCACCGGAAATTCCGGGGTTGAGATCCACAAATCGTCATACAACGGCTTCAATGTCGATCTCCTGAAACGTTCGCTATTCCCGCAGAACGGGATGCCCGGTTGCCTGTAACTGCGCCTGCCCCTGACGTACAGCTAACCGCGCGCGGGCGCCCAGCGGCAGCGTCACGGTTTCCGTATCATGACCGAAATCGAGATCGGAGATGACCGGCAGCCCGGTGGTGTCGCGCAGCCGCTGCCAGACGGTGCTGAAGTCAAAGCCATTGTCATAGTCCGACAGCGCCGTGCTGGTAAAACTGCCGGTGATGATCGCCCGCTGTCGCGCCAGAATGCCGCTCTGCTCCAGCTGGATTAACATGCGTTCAATGCGAAATGGATGCTCATTGACGTCTTCGATCACCAGAATGCCATTGTTGATCTGCGGCATCCAGGGGGTGCCAATCAGGGAGCAGACCATGGCCAGATTCCCGCCCCAAAGCGTGCCCTGCCATTCACCCTGGTCCGGCGTTTCGCTTTGCCATTTCACCTCAACCGTCGGGGATGTCAATGCCTGCCAGAAGTGATGAAGGGTAAATTCAGATAAGGTCGCGGCCCCGAAATTACCGGCCAGCATCGGTGAACTGAAGGTAATCAGGCCAATCTGCGCCAGCAGCGCCAGCTGAATCGCGGTGAAATCGCTGTGACCGCACAACGCCAGCGGCTGATTCAGCAGACGACGTTGCAGACCTGTATAGTCGATCGACGACAGCAGCCGGCTGGCGCCGTAACCGCCGCGCACGGCCAGCACCACGTCGGGCAGGGTAGCCAGACCGGCGAGCTGGTTAATATCCGCCAGTCTCTCCGCATCCGTACCGGCAAAGCGCTGAAACCGGCGGGTAATCACCTGCTCGTTTTCAACCTGATGACCTGCCGCGCGCAGCCGTGCGATGCCCTGCAGCGCCGCAGGCTGATTGTGGCAGTAACCGGAGGGGGAAATAAGACGGACTGAACGTGAAATCATCATACTTTCCTGCTGTTAGCACCCTTTACCGCGATGATGGCGAAAAGCGCCACTGAAGTCACGGTACGCGCCAGATTTTAGCGCATTTAGGATAAACGGTAATTTTGCTCCCGGACTGTCTGGGTATGATAGCATTCGCCATCACAGCGAAGAGATGAAAAATTGCTGAAAATCCGACACCTTATACTCTCAGCGTTACTCCTGACCGGCTGTTCCAGCGAGCCACCGCATCAGATTGTGAAGCAGCGCAACACGCCGTTAACTCAGGCACCGCCGTCCAGCGTCAATGGAACCTGGGCCATGTTTACCGAAGATGCCGCCAGTCATTATGGCGTTGATGAGAAGTTAATCAGCGCCATTATCAGTGTCGAATCAGGTGGGAATCCGGGCGTTGTCAGCCGCTCCAACGCGGTAGGGCTGATGCAGATCAAAGCCTCAACCGCCGGACGCGAGGTCTATCGCACGCTGGGCCGCCGCGGACAACCCTCCAATGCCGAACTGCGCGATCCGGCAAAAAATATCGATATCGGCACCGCCTATATCCGCATCCTGCAGGACTCTGCGCTCTCGGGCATCCGCGATCCCCTGACGCTGCGCTACGCCACCATTGTCTCCTACGCCAATGGAGCCGGTGCGCTGCTGCGGACCTTTTCCCGCGACCGCGATCGGGCGATTGCGATGATCAATGCCATGTCACCCGATGAGTTCTATCAGCACGTACAGAACAAACATCCGGCGGCACAGGCACCGCGCTATCTGTGGAAAGTCACGACGGCTTACCGCACCATCTGAGCGCTCGTAATCAGATCTGCGGCGTGAGCAGCAGCCGTGCCGTAGGATAATCAACGATCAGCACGTTGATGTAACCGCCCAGCAGTGCCCCGCGAATGGCCTGGGCTTTTTCCCGCCCACCCGCCAGTCCGACAACCTGTGGACAGCGTTTCACCTGAGCCAGCTCCATTCCGATCACCGGATCTTCTTCGTCTTTCAGCACCGGCTGCCCACAGGCGTCGAAATAGTGCAGGCAGATATCGCCCACCGCGCCGCGCGCCGCCAGCGTCTGTAACATCCCGCCGTCGTAGTAGTTGCCTGAATTCCGCAGCAGGGCCGACGGCTCCAGATCGCCAATGCCGACAATCGCCAGATCAACCTGATCAAACTTGCTCAGCACCTCAGCCACCTCGGCATTGGCCGACAGCCGCTGGCGATCGCTGACCGAGTGCTCGATTGACTGCGAGGGCAGCAGCCAGGCAGGGCAGTTGAGCAGCGCCGCCAGATTCTGCGTCAGAATTGTCGCCTGCACGTTGCCGTTCGCGCCAACGCCACCCAGCAGCTGAATTACCCCCTTGCAGGCGCTATTCAGCGGATGCAGCGCGTCCACCATCGCCCGGATCGTGCCGCTCCATGAGGAGATGCCAATCAGCTCGTCATGGCGCAGCCGGGTTTCAAGATAGTGAGCAGCGGCCGAACCAATCGCCTGCTTGATTTGCAGCGGAGAGGCCTGATCGGGCACATCCACTACGATCGCCTGCGGCAGGTTATAGGTCTGCTCAATCGCTTTTTCCAGCTCCGGATAGACATTGGCGGGCGGCACCACACTGATCTTGACCACCCCCTCTTTCACGCTGCGATTAAGAATGCGTGAGACAAACGACTGCGATAGGGTGAGTGACTGCGCAATCTCCGACTGCTTCAGCCCTTCGACATAGTAAAGGGTGGCAATCTTTACCATCAGTCGCTGTTCGTCCTGTTTTGCCATCGGTTTTTCCCTCTCTGACTCTTGCCCGGTATTGTTAACCAGGATGTTCAAAATCACAACGCAGGCTGATTTGTGATCGTTTTCGCTTTTTAACGATTGTGGATTGGACGCCACCGTTGCGCAGGTGCATAGTCATTATGCATATAAAATCGAACATGAATATATATTCATGAAGAGAATTGACGTGCTGTTGTCTGATGGGATCAACCCGTCGGTTTTACTTTTCGCTCAGCCGCCATAAAGCGGATGACCTGCGGGCGATGCTCATCTCATAGCATTCCCGCAGGTTTTATGACGGGCTTAAGTGAAGCCTGACAAAGGAGTATCACAGACAATGTTGCGACGCTCAGATCCAAATCGGATGCCGCAGGAGGTGAGGCTGATGGAAAGAAGGCGTTAACTGAGAAAGCCATGGCAGCAACGTCCGGCACGCCGCTGACGGCTTAGCAGCAGACGTGTCTGAATACTGAAAGCGTGAGGTCGCCAGACCTGTCTGTCGCGACTGATTTTTTTAAGCACCTTGAATATATATTCACAACCGACTCAAAATTCAGAGGTAGAGCATGAATCCTTTCAATCTCCCGGTGGCGGATCTGGAGCGCCGGGCACGCGCCATCCGCCGCCATATTATCCAGCTGAATGCAGGCAGCCCGGCGGGCGGTCACACGGGTGCCGATCTCTCTCAGGTTGAGATCCTCACCGCACTCTATTTCCGTATTCTGAACTGTGCAGCGGATCGTACAGAGGACGACCAGCGTGACATCTATATTCAGTCAAAAGGGCATGCGGTTGGCGGCTACTACTGCGTACTGGCTGAAGCGGGTTACTTTCCTGTCAACTGGCTGGCCACCTATCAGCATGCCGACTCGGCACTGCCGGGCCATCCGGTGCGGCAGAAAACCCCGGGCGTTGAACTGAACACCGGCGCGCTGGGACACGGCCTGCCGGTAGCCGTGGGCCTCGCTATCGCGGCAAAAAAAGATAACAGTTCGCGTCGCATCTTTGTCGTCACCGGCGACGGTGAGCTGGCTGAGGGCAGTAACTGGGAAGCGGCGCTGGTGGCCGCTCATTATGGCCTCGACAACCTGATCATCATTAATGACAAAAACAAGCTGCAGCTGGCCGGGCCGACCCGCGACATCATGAATACCGATCCGCTGCCGGAAAAATGGCGCGCCTTCGGTCTGGAGGTGACCGAGTGCAACGGTAACGACATGGCCGATGTGGTCACGACCCTTGAAAACCTGCCGCAGAACGGCAAACCCCAGGTGATCGTCGCGCATACCGAAAAAGGTTTTGGCGTCTCCTTTATCCAGAGCAAAGCCGAATGGCATCACCGGGTGCCGAAAGGCGAAGAAATTGCACTGGCACTGGAGGAACTAAAAGATGAGTAATGCACAACATTTAGCCAGCGTCATGGTCACGGCATTTATCGACGCCGTGAATCGCGGCGTCGACCTGGTGCCGGTGGTCGCGGACTCCACCTCCACCGCTAAAATCGCGCCCTTTATCAAAGCCTTTCCCGGTCGGCTGATTAACGTCGGTATCGCTGAGCAGACGCTGGTTGGCACCGCGGCGGGTCTGGCGCTGGGCGGCAAGATCGCGGTGACCTGTAACGCCGCGCCTTTTCTGGTTTCCCGCGCCAATGAGCAGGTGAAAGTGGACGTCTGCTACAACAACACCAACGTCAAACTGTTCGGGCTCAACGCCGGTGCCAGCTATGGTCCGCTGGCGAGCACCCACCACAGCATTGATGATATCGCAGTGATGCGCGGCTTTGGCAATATCGAGATCTATGCGCCGTCCTGTCCGCTGGAGTGTCGTCAGATTATTGATTATGCCCTGGATCATGTCGGCCCGGTCTACATCCGTCTGGATGGCAAAGAGCTGCCGCAGCTGCATGATGAAAACTATCGTTTCAGGCCGGGTGCTATCGATGAACTGCGCGAAGGTCGTGACATCGCGCTGGTGGCAATGGGCTCGACGGTTCACGAGGTGGTTCACGCCGCTGAGCAACTGGCTGAAAAAGGGATTTCAGCCGGTGTGATCGCGGTTCCATCAATCCGACCCTGTGATACCCAACAGTTACGCAACCTGTTAAATCACTATCCAGCGGTGATCACTGTGGAAGAGCATAACGTCAATGGCGGTGTCGGCAGCCTGGTGGCTGAAGTGCTGGCAGAGGGCGGCGGCGGCATCCGGCTGTTACGGCTGGGCATCGCGGATGGCGAGTATGCGATTGCAGGCGATCGCGCCGCCACCCGCGCCCGTCATGGCATTGATGCCAGCAGCGTGGTGAATCATGCAGCGCGCATCTGCACAGGAGAAAAGTGATGGCGGGCCCTCTGATTCTGGCGATAGACGAAGGCACCACCAACGCCAAAGCGATTGCGGTTGATCGCGAGGGACGTGTAGTGGCTCGGGGCAGCCAGAGTTTAACCCTGCAGCATCCGCAGCCTGGACTGGCTGAGCAGGACCCGCTGGCGATCTGGCAGGCGGTCAGAGAGGCAATTGCCCAATGTCTGGCGACCTGTGGCGGCACGCCGGTGGCGGCGGTAGCAATCAGCAATCAGCGCGAATCGGTGCTGATCTGGCAGCGACGTGACGGTCAGCCGCTGACGCCGCTGGTGAGCTGGCAGGATCGGCGGTCTGAGGCTCGCTGTCGCGAGCTGCGTCAGGCAGGCAAAGCACCCCGCATCACCGGTCTGACCGGACTGGCGGTTGACCCGATGTTCCCGGCCGCCAAGCTGGGCGACATGCTGGCCACCATCCCTGACGGCCCGGCGCGGGCGGCGGCTGGTGAACTCTGCATCGGCACGGTGGATTGCTGGCTCGCCTGGCAGCTCAGCGCCGGTGACGTTTTTGTGACCGACCACGCCAATGCGTCACGTACCCAGCTCTACAGCCTGCATCTGAACGACTGGGATGACGAACTGCTGGCGCTGTTCCATCTGCCGCGTGCCGCGCTGCCGCATATTGTCGCGTCCGCCAGCCAGCAGGGCACGGTGGCGGTAAAGGATATTCCGGGCCTGGCGCCGGGAACACCGATACTGGCACGTATCGGCGACTCCCATGCCGCACTCCAGGCGCAGCGGCGGGGAGAAGCTGAAGTGGTCAAGGCCACCTACGGCACCGGCTCGTCACTGATGATGTCGATGGCGACGCCGCTGCTGACCGAAAATGGCCTCAGCACCACCGTCGCCTGGCACGACGGCACGCTGCGCTACGCCTTCGAAGGTAATATCACTCATACCGGTTCGGGCGCGGCCTGGCTGGGGAGAATGCTGGGTGTGCAGGACCCGCGTGAACTGACCGCGATGGCGCAACGCTGCGACGACAATCAGGGCGTCTATTTCGTTCCGGCGCTGTCGGGGCTGGGCGCACCCTGGTGGGATTTGCAGGCGCGTGGCATGGTGTGTGGTCTGACGGATGCCGCCACACCAGCGGTACTGGCGCGGGTGGCGCTGGAGTCTGTCGTCTGGCAGATCGCCGACGTCTTTTTTGCGATGGAGCAGGCCAGCGGCCAGTATCTGCCAGCGCTCTGCGTGGATGGCAGCGCCACCGAAAATGCGTGGCTGATGCAGTTGCAGGCCGACGTATTGCAGCGGCCGCTGCAGCGGGTGCCGACCGCCGAGGTTTCCGCGCTGGGGGCGGCGCTGCTGGCAGGTAAAGTGCTGGGATGGTGGCAGCAGGGCAGTGATATGCAGGCGCTGCAGGGCGGCAGTGTAATCATGCCGCGTGAGGACTATGCGCAGCCTATGCAGGAAGCCTATAAAGGCTGGATCGACGCCGTTGCGCGTTGCCGTTATCAGCCGCATTGATCCCCGTCCGGCGTGGGGCAGTGGCAACATGCCGTCAGCCCCGTAAGCAGTGCGGGCAGCCGTGACGCTTGCCAGGAAAGAGGTGAGATGTCAGGTGAACAGCCGGTGCGGGCACGCGCTGTGCCGCACCGGCTTCACTGCCTGCGTTGCCGGAGAGAGGTGCAGGGGATCAGCGCGCCATTCTGCGCACGTCGCCCTCGTCATTCTCCACCGCTACCAGATCCACCGGCGGCAGATTACCGCCGCTGAACTCCACCTGGCGAATCGGGAAGGCGAAGCGAATATCACGTTCCTCCAGGGCTGCCATCAGTTGCAGGTTAATCTCCTGCTGAATATCCATATATTTGTTGTAATCCGCATCCAGCACGAAGTAGACCACTTCAAAGGTCAGCTTTGAATCCTCGAACGCCAGGAAGTGGGCACGGTCAAAGCGGGTGGTTTCCACACCTTCGATAATCGATTTCACCAGCGGGCTAATCTCACGTACCCGCTCAGACGGCGTCGCGTAGCTGATGCCAAACTTAAAGACGATGCGGCGCTGCTGCATACGCTTGTAGTTGTGGATCGTCTGCTGTAACAGGATGGTGTTTGAGCAGACGATCTGCTCACCACTCAGGCTGCGCAGGCGGGTGGTTTTCAGACCAATATGTTCAATCGAACCGGCAATATCGCCAAAAACAATGAAGTCACCATGCTCAAACGGCTTATCAAACCCTATCGCCAGTGAGGCAAATACATCGCTCAGCACGGTCTGAATCGCCAGCGCAATTGCGATACCGCCCACGCCCAGACTGGCGACCAGCGCGGTAATGTCGATACCCATATTCGACAGAATGGCGAGGAGCATCATTACCCAGACCACCACCCGCAGCAGAATACCCAGGATCACCGTGGTGACCGGATTACGCACATGCAGCGGGTCGCGCAACAAACTCTTCAGCCAGAGCCGGATGCCGCAGTCAATCCACAGTGCGAGCTGCACAATCAGCGCCAGGAACCAGCCATGCGAGATCGTTACGCCCCAGGAGGCGGGCAGATCCACAAACTTCAGGGCGATCAGTAGTGAAAAAATCAGCAGCAGGGTCTGGCTGGTACTGCGCAGTATCTCCACCAGAATCGCCGTGGCGCGAACGTGACGATGTTCGCTGTAGAGAGCAATCCGGTTGGAGATAAAGCGAATCAGGGTACGCAGTACCCAGTAGATGACCAGAGTCGACACCACCACGATAGCGCTGTTGATCCAGAGATTCTGATTAAAAAAGAGGGAGTGAAAACGACGTGAAGAGAGCCAGTTTTCCATTGGGGAGAGTCTCCTTGCTGGGTTCCGGTTTAAAAGAATCGAGCAAGAAGCATAGCCTGGAAACGCGCCATTCGCGGCGCGCATCCCTGAAGCCGTTACTGAAAACGGGTCGATTTCTCGCGAGCAAGTCGCTCAAGTGCAAAGATAATCTGCTGCAGCTGCCGCTCCTGCGCGGGATTCAGCGTAGCAAATTGAAAGCTCAGCCGGGGAGTGATGCGGGTTTCGTTTTTACGGGTCACCACGCAGCGTTCGCCTATGTGCAGCAGTTTTACCGGTACGTCAAAATGACCATACTCGCCCAGCTCAACCCGGAACTGACTGAAGCTGTCGCCATTCTGCAGGTCTTCCGGCAGCGCTTCATCCACCAGTACGCCGATGCCGCCCAGCGACAGATCCTGTAATCGCAGTCGCGTTTTAGTTCCATCAGGCCAGACGGTATGACACCAGAATTGGGGTTCAAGCGGGGCAGTCACGCGGAAAAATTCCCGGCGCTGGATCTGCCATAGCAGCTCAGGCAGGGGTGCACTAAAAGCAGGCAGGCCATCAAATTCCACTTTTTCCAGCGCGGTAAGGCTGAACTCCACCTTTGCGCCGTAAGTTTCCGCGGTGATACTGAGATCCTCGCTGTTAAGGGCGTGGTCGTTGTCCAGATGATGACTGCCAAGGTCAAACATCAGGCGCGTTTCATCAGCCGCCAGCATCCGGCTGATAAACTGTCCGCGCGGAAAACTGACCAGTAGTGGCGTCTGCAGCCGTAGCAAATCTTTCATCACGCCCAGAACCGCCAGCGTGCCACGTTTGAGATATTGTTCCTGGTCGGTTTCTTTCACATCCTGCTCCACAAGCGGGTCACTGTTCTGGGGTATTGTCTGTTTCGTCACGGTTATCGGCTCGGTTAAAAAAAGCTTTAGTCAGGACATCCTGAAAAATGCGTGTGCGCAGTCAGGCATTTCCTGAAAAGCTGTCTATACTTATCGCAGTAAACCGCTTGATTAATCAGGCGTTCACGATTTAATCATAAAAAGGAAGGAGCAACAGATGGGTATTATTTCCTGGATCGTCTTTGGCTTAATCGCGGGTATTCTGGCGAAGTGGATTATGCCAGGTAAAGACGGTGGCGGTTTCATTCTGACAGTAGTGCTGGGTATTATCGGTGCTGTGGTCGGGGGCTGGATCAGTACGCTGTTTGGCTTCGGCCGCGTCGATGGGTTTAACTTCGGCAGCTTTGTGGTCGCCGTGATTGGTGCCATCGTGGTGCTGTTTATCTACCGCAAGGTACGCAGTTGACCGTAACGGTTTCAATAAAAAGGGGACGAAGCGATTCGTCCCCTTTTTTTAATGTGACCACCCGAACGGATTGCTTTTTATCGCACATGTCGTTTATGTCGTGAGCGTGTTTTGCTGCGAACAGACTATCGTGGCGTGATCCCACCAGGCATTTTCATTAACGCTGATTGCCTCCACAGTAAAATGGGCACTCTCTACTTCACGTCTTAAATCAGGGAGCGGCTTCAGAGTCCGCCAGGGCTTGCCGGCTTTCCATAAATGATGTCTGCAAGGGTCATAGGCCGCAATATCAGCGGAATGGCGAGGCGTGCCGCACATCGAACCAATCACAAATCGCCCCTCCGGGCTGAGCAGCCTTCTGACCTCTGCAAAGAAGCGCGCCCTGTCATCGTCGATCAGGCAGTGTAGGCAGCTGCCGTCAATAATGAGCGCAAATGTTGCCTCCTGAAAATGAGCGAGATGACAGACATTGCCGACAAGAAAGGTCGCGGTGAGGCCGGCCTGTTGAAAACGCTTTTTGGCCCACGCTATTGCAGTCTCTGACCAGTCTACTCCCCAGACCGAATATCCCTGCTCAGCGAGAGACTGCGCGGCCATGGCACCATTACCGCATCCCATCTCCAGTACCGGCGCGCCAGGCGCCGGTAAATAGTGGTGAGTGCGGAGCCACTGAAAGATCTCTTCCTGCTGTTTTTTGGCTCTGAGATAACCTTCTCCCGCCCAGGCGACCGCGCCGTTTGCCAGAAGTTGCCTGTAATAGTGTTCATAGGGGTTCATGTCAGAGACTCCTTTTTAACGCCAGACCCTCTGTTTTATACGTCAGGTTCGGCTGTGTGTCATCGCGACAATTTGGCCACAGGCCTCTCTGTGAGCGAAACAGCAGGGAAGAGCCGGGCGGATTCAGAAACCTTGGGGCGTGGAAAATCTGCAGGGACAGAAAAGATAACCTGGCGCAGGTTGTCTTCAGGTATGGCCGGAGATGCTAAAAAAGCGTGCTGTCAGACGAGAAAACCCCCCGGCTGGCCGGAGGGTTTCATAACGGACGCGCTTATCAGAAGTCGTAACCCACGGTCGCCATTACGCTGCGTTCCGCACCCCGATAGCAGAAGCCTGTGCCATAGCAGCCCGCCACATAAGTGCGGTCAGTCAGGTTATTGGCGTTAACCTGCAGCCAGGCACCTTTCAGACTGCTGCTCCAGACCCCCAGATCGGCTTTCACAGACGCATCAAACAGTGTCACCGAAGGAACACGGGTGGTATTTTCATTGTCCGCCCACTGTTTACCGATGTAGCGCACGCCTGCGCCTGCACTCAGGCCGTAATCAAACTGATAGTGGCCCCACAGAGACGCCATGCTGTTGGGCGTGATGTAAGGCGTGTGCCCATCATTACCATCCACCGAATCTTTGTAGCGCAGATGATTCAGCGTGTAACTCGCTACGGTGCTCAGGCGTGAGGTCAACTGATTACGTGCTTCCAGCTCTATGCCCTGGGAATGCACTTTGCCCGATGGCGTGAACGTCGACGTCAGCACGTCGCGGTTCGACACATCTTTCTGCGTCAGATCATAAATCGCAGCGGTATAGAGATCACGTGTGCCAACCGGCTGATATTTTACTCCGGCCTCATACTGCTCAGCGGTGGTCGGTTTCAGCAGGTTATTGCTGCGGTCAGTGAGCGCGGTGGGCGTAATTGCCTGACTCCAGCTGATATAGGGTGAGATGCCATTGTCGAAGGCATAGAGCAGGGCGGCGCGTCCACTGATATGATCATCCTGACGGCGATCGCTGCCGCTGTTATTCGCGACGATGCGATCGTACCGGCCAGAGAGATCCAGATGCCAGCGATCCAGCGTCATCTCATCCTGCAGATAGAGGCCGGTCTGGTAGTAGCGACGGGTTTTATCCGTCCACGTATAGGCTGGCATGTCACCGACCTGCTCGCCGGTCAGGGCATTCAGCTGTGAAGCCGAGCCGCCTGTGGTGGAGATCTCATTCTTGTAGCGGTGATATTCGGCACCCAGCGTCACGCGGTGCTCCAGTTCGCCGGTGTCGAACTCCGCCTGTAAGCGGTTATCGGTGGACCATGCAGAGAGCGACGAGCGCTCACCGGAGTAAGCGCGGTTCAGCAGGTCGGGATTATTTTCATCCCAGCCAGACTGATAGACCTGATCGAGATCGACATTTGAGTGGCTATAGCTGCCGGTCGAAGAGAAAGACCAGACGTCATTGAAGCGGTGGGCAAAATCAAAGCTGTAGATCTGCTCGCGGCGTTTAAACTGATCGAGGTCGCTGTTGCCCTCATAGAATCCTTTGCTCAGCTTGTAGCCGTTGTGTTCGGTGAGGCTGCCGTCACCGGGAACAGAACCGTGATAGCCGCCAGAGGGATCTTTCTGCAGATAGGCTTTCAGGATCAGATGGGTATCTTCATCCGGCTGCCACATCAGCTGCGGCATCAGCGCATATTTCTCTTCGCGGGTATGCGCATACTGGGTATCGCTGTTGTGGGTTATCCCGGTCAGCCGGTACGCCCACTGGTTGTTGATCGCATTGGTGTAGTCAAACATCGTGCCGGTGGTGGCGTTGCTGCCGGCCTGCAGCTGGATGTGGCCTTCCTCCGCGAACTGAGGGCGTTTGGTCACCAGATTGACCAGCCCGCCAGGCACCGTCTGGCCGTAAAGGGCCGATGAGGGGCCTTTGATCACGTCAATGCGCTCAAGGAAGGCATTATCCACCTGGAATATATTGTAACTGCCGCCGTCGCTCATCAGCCGCATACCGTCGAGGAAGGTATTATCGGTATCGCCGCCATGGAAACCGCGCAGCGAGATAGTGTCATAACGGGTGGCGGCACCGCCAAAGTTAGTAAAGACACCCGAGCTGTAGCCCAGCGCCTGATTCAGGGTCAGGGCACCCTGGTCCTGCATCTGCTGACGGGTCACAACTGAGATGGACTGCGGTGTGGTCACCAGCGGCCGATCGCTTTTGGTTGCGCCCGCGCTGGTGGTGGCCAGATAGCCCCGGGTAAGTGAAGTCGAATCTTCCAGCGGTTGAGCCGTCACTACCATATCGGCAGCAAAACTCAGAGCAGGCGTGGCCAGCGCCAGGGTGCAGAGGGGAACATAACCTTTCAGCGGCAATGACAGTTTCATCGAAAGTCCTTTCATAACAAAGCGATCAGGCAGGTGGATAATATTCTTGATAGCTAATCTCATTATCATAATGAGAATTATTACCTTTTGTAAAACGCTGCAATTTTGCCTGTGAAGGAGAGAACGTCAAGTAAAATTCGCGGAAGTGAAGTGAGAATACCTCCGGCCGGGCCAGAGGTATTCAGAGAGGATCAGGGCTGTGAGGCTGACGCCTGAGGAATATCGTGGGCGCTGTTACAGGTTTTCTCTTTCGGACAATATTTATCGAGCAATTTCAGCGTGACACCGTTGGTCCAGCCAAAACCATCCTGCAGCGAATATTCGCCGCCGCCACCGCCGCCAAGATTGTTACCCTCAACGACATACTTCTCCACCAGCTTATGTTCGCGGTCGTAGGTGTTCTGGACATTCTGCAGGAAGCGGATGCCCACCTCTTTCGCCAGTTTTGGCTGGTTGTAATGCTCCAGACCTTCCACGGCAACCCACTGCAGCGGTGCCCAGCCATTCGGGGCATCCCATTGCTGGCCATTGTTAACGGTCGTGGTCACCAGTCCCCCCGGCTTCAGCAGCTGTTTTTCCACCGCGCGAGCGGTGCTTTCAGCCTGCTTATCGCTGGCGACCTGCAGATAGAGCGGGAAAAGCGCCGCGGCGGTCAGCTGTGGATGGACCTGCTTTTTCTGCCAGTCATAATCGGCATACCAGTTCTGTTTGCTGTCCCAGAGATAGCGGTTAATGGCGGCCTGGCGCTTCTCTGCCCGGTCGGCGAACTGCTTCGCCAGATCGGACTGCTTGTTCATCTGATAGGCTTTCGACAACGTCTGCTCCAGATGGAACAGCAGGCTGTTGAGATCGACAGGGGCCAGCTGTGTAGTCCGGATGGTGGAGAGATTATGCGCGTCGGTAAACCAGCGCGAACTGAAATCCCAGCCCGAGGCCGCACCGGAACGCAGATCCCGGTAGAGTTCTGCTTTATTGCGCTGAGGCGCTTTCTGCGCGGTGGCGATGTCATCCATCCAGGACTCGGTTCGCGGAACGTCACGCGCATCCCAGTAGCGGTTGAGCAGCGTACCGTCTGCCAGCTTGATCACTCGCTTGCTGGCCGCGCCAGCCGCCACGTTGTCGCTGTCCGCCATCCAGTAGTCATACTCTTTCTGCAGCTGAGGCAGATAACGGGTATAGGCCTGGCCGTTGTCGTGCGTTGCCAGCAGATCGACCATCAGGCTGAAGAACGGCGGCTGTGAACGGCTCAGGTAGTAACTCCGGTTGCCGTTAGGGATGTGGCCGTAGCGGTCGAGCAGGGAGGCGAAGTTATCCGTCATATCCTGCACTTTATCCCAGTGTCCGCTCTCGGCGAGGCCCAGCATGGTAAAGTAGCTGTCCCAGTAATAGATTTCGCGGAAGCGTCCGCCCGGCACCACATAAGGTTTGGGCAGCGGCAGCAGCGAGTCATACTGACCGGCGCTGCTGGCCGTGCGCGTCAGCACCGGCCACAGGCCATCAATGTGCTCACGCAGATTCTGACCGGCCGGCGGCACATATTTGTCGCTCGCTGCGGGCAGGGTAAAGTTGGCATCGACAAAGCGTTTCAGGTCGAAATTGCGCTGTTTCTTCTGCATCTGCCAGTCAGCCAGAATCGAAGAAGGGTCAAATTTCGGCACCGCATCCGCAAAGGTTTTTTGATCCGGATAGAATTTTGCCTGCTGCACGGCATTGAACAGCGGGCCCAGGCGAATATCCGGCGGCTGCGGCTGATTATTCAGCATGCGGCTGCTGTCGTCGGCCTGGACGGTGAAAGCGGGGACGCTCAGCAGCAACGTGAGCAGAAAAGGTGCATAACGCTGACGCCGTTCAGCGGCGTTTACCTCAGTTTTTATCATCGGTTTTTCTCCTTGTCCGAAATGCGGCCGCGCGTAACGCATTGACCACACGACCAACTTTAGACCTTATCTGGCCACTTCACCCTGAAGCGAGCAGGAAATGTGAAGCGGCAGGAATTATTTGCAGGGAAAAAACCATGCCCACCACCGGTTTTTTCTTGCTCTCATGCTGCTTTTCCTGGACGCTGAAAGAAAAAAGGAGAGCAGGATGGAGATCATCTGGTATCACCCGTCGCAGTCTGCCGCGGCCTGGATTAACGGTTTGCAGCAGCGTCTGCCTCAGGCAAAAGTACGAGCCTGGCAACCCGGCGACGATCGGCCAGCCGATTATGCGCTGGTCCGTTCGCCACCCGCTGAGATGCTGCGGGGCCGCGCTACCCTGCGCGGGGTCTTTGCGCTGGGCGCGGGCGTGGACGAAATCCTGAAACAACTGCAGCAGCAGCCAGAGATGTTGCCCGACAGCGTACCGCTCTATCGGCTGGAGGATACCGGCATGGCGCGGCAGATGCAGGAGTATGCGGTGCATAGCGTTCTGAACTGGTTCCGCCGGTTTGACGACTACCGTCTTCAACAGCAGCAGGCGTGCTGGCAGCCGCTGCCGCCTTACAGGCGCGAAGCCTTTACCATTGGCATCATGGGCGCGGGTGTGCTGGGGCAGAGCGTGGCAGAAAGCCTGAAAACCTGGGGATTTCCCCTGCGTGTCTGGAGCCGTTCAGCCAAAGTGATTGAGGGCGTCACCAGCTTTGCCGGCCGCGAGGCGTTGCCTGCGTTTCTGCAGGAGACGCGGGTGTTAATCAACCTGCTGCCGAGCACGCAGGAAACCGTGAATCTGGTCGATCACGCCTTTTTGCAGCAGCTTCCGCATGGCGCATTCTTCCTCAATATCGCGCGCGGTGCGCAGGTGGTGGAAGCCGATCTGCTGGCCGCGCTCGAGAGCGGACAGCTGAAAGCGGCGGCGCTGGATGTGTTTCAGGTTGAACCTCTGCCCGAGGCGCATCCGCTCTGGTCGCATCCGCGCGTCACCATCACGCCCCATAATGCGGCAGTAACCTTGATCGACGAAGCTATCGACTTTATTGCCTGCGCGATCCTGCAGGATCAGGCTGGCGAACAGCCGAAAGGCAGGGTGGATCGTCAGCGCGGCTATTAATTAACCGGCCCTGTCAGGGGCAATCAGCAGGAGAAGAGGATGTATCCGGTAGATCTGCACATGCACACCATCGCCAGTACGCATGCTTACAGCACGCTGCATGACTACGTGGCTCAGGCGAAGCAAAACGGCCTGAAACTGTTTGCCATTACCGATCACGGCCCGGACATGGCCGACGCGCCGCACTACTGGCACTTTATTAATATGCGCATCTGGCCGCGCGTGATTGACGGTGTGGCTATTCTGAGGGGTATCGAGGCCAATATTAAAAATCAGCAGGGCGAGATCGACTGTTCCGGGCCAATGCTTGATGCGCTGGATTTGATCGTCGCCGGTTTTCACGAGCCGGTCTATGCACCGCGCGACAGAAAGCATCACACCGACGCTATGATCGCGGCGATGGCGAGTGGGCTGGTTCATATCATCAGCCATCCGGGTAACCCGAAATTCCCGGTCGATATTCCGGCCATCGCTGAAGCCGCCGCCTGTTACAATGTGGCGCTGGAGCTGAATAACTCCTCCTTTACCCATTCGCGGCCGGGCAGTGAACCTAACTGCCGGGCTATCGCCGCTGCGGTTCGTGATGCCGGTGGACGGCTGGCGTTTGGCTCCGATTCCCACACGGCTTTCACGCTCGGCCATTTCGACCACTGCCTGCGCATTGCCCGCGAAGTGGATTTTCCGGAGGATCGGGTGTTAAATGTCACGCCGCGTCGCCTGCTCGACTTTCTGGAAATGCGTAGCGGCAAACATATTGCTGAACTGGCTGACTTTTAATTTACTTTGCCTCAAGGAAATCTGACTCATGAATGAGTTTTCCATTCTGTGCCGCGTAATTGGCTCACTGTTCAATCGTCAGCCGCAGGATCCGCTGCTGGTGCCGCTGTTCACGCTGCTGCGTGAAGGCAAACTGCAGTCACAGTGGCCACTCGAGCAGGATGAGCTGCTCCAGCGTCTGCAACAGAACAGCGATCCGCAGGCGCTGGCCGCCGATTATAATGCGCTGTTTGTGGGCAGTGACTGCAATGTGCCGCCTTACGCCTCACAGTGGCCTGAAGGCAAAACCGAACCGGAAGTCCGTGCATTTTTAACCTCCCGCGGCATGCCACTGAGCGATGCGCCGGCTGACCATTTCGGAGTGCTGATGCTGGCGGCCTCCTGGCTGGAAGACCAGTCCGCAGAGGATGAGAGCGCCGCGCAACTGGCGCTGTTTGAAGCGTATCTGCTGCCGTGGTGCGGCGCGTTCCTGGGCAAAGTGGAGGCACACGCCAGTACCGCTTTTTACCGTACGCTGGCGATGCTGAGCCGCGAAGCGATTCAGGCGATGTACAACGAACTGCTGGAAAGCAGCGAATCGGGCGACGACGCCTGATTCACCACTCCGCCGGATGCGTGCCCGGCTGAGAGCCGGGAGTCGCACAGCACTGTGGCGTGCCGGGCAGGCGGGCAGCAGCTTTGAGCCTCACCCCGAATCCCCACGGCGTGAGTTCATAACAGGGCAGATTATCTTTCACCAGCGGCACAATCCCGCTGTCTGCGCGATGCGCCGTAGGATACTGCTGCAACAGCCAGGCGGTGCGCGCCAGCGACAGCCGCACCTGGCTGCCGTGACCGGTTGTCAGGCGTCGCCTCAATCCCTCCAGCACTGCGGCCGCCAGCAGATAGCCAGTGGCATGGTCAAGCGCCTGAACCGGCAGCGGGACGGGCCTGTCGCTCTGCTGCCACTGCATTCCCCGTTCGGCAATCCCGCAGCCCATCTGTACCAGACTGTCAAAGCCGCGACGATTGCGCCACGGCCCCTGCCAGCCCCAGGCATTCAGACCTGCATCGATCAGACCCGGCGAGAGTGCCTGCAGCGTTTCTGCGTCAAACCCGAGCCGCTCCAGCGCATCAGCCCGATAGCCATGTACCAGTACGTCGGCTTCGCGCAGCAGACGAACAAACTGCTCACGATCGCCTGACTGGGTCAGATCAAGTACCGCACGGCGTTTGCCACAGCTCATCTCCTCATCCAGCGTCGGCTCCTGCCAGCCGGGCGGATCAATGCGCAATACGCTGGCGCCCAGGCTGGCCAGAAAGCGGGTCGCAACGGGCCCGGCAATAATCCGTGTCAGATCCAGGATTCTGATGCCCAGCAATGGCCGGGCACGTGGCAGCAGCCATGCGGGTGCCGGTGCCGGAAGCGTGCGCTGCCAGCTGAACAGCGGTTCACGCTGTACCGCCTGACCTTGCGGATGTTGCTGCCACGCGGCGGCGCTGCGCATCTCTGCGGCGCAGCCGCCTGCATCGATAATCGCCTGCTCCAGTTCGCTGGCCTGCCACTGCTGAACCTGACGCGCCAGCGCGGAGCGATCGGCATGACGGCCCAGTACCCGCTCCATCGCCTGACGATGGTGCGCCGCATTGGTATGCAGGCGGATCCAGCCATCGTGACTTTGATAGTCACCCGCGAAAGCATCCCATATCGCAGGGGCAGCACGATTCAGTGGACAGAAGCTCTGCTGAAACCAGCGTGAAGCAAGCCGGACGTTAACGGTAACGGACGGGGGGACGACGTCAGGGCAGGCGGCGGCGAGCAGGTCGGCCACGGCCTGCGTTGCCAGACCGGTGCTGGTGGCCGCCAGCTCACTGACGGCAAAGGCTGATGAGAAGGTGGCGCGATCGGTAAAGGCGGGCAGCGGCCCGGGGGCGCTGTGGCCGCGCAATCCCTGCTGCATCTGCTGCCACAGCGCGCCAGCGAGCGTAAGATCCATGCTGAATGTCCTTAAAGGCGGATTTTTTTAAGCATAGCATGCGGTATCAGCGCCGCCGCAGACGCGGAAAGCGGGCGTGCATTCGCAGATTGCGCAGGTTCAGCACCGCGATAGCCGTACCCAGCACCACCAGCGATGCACCGATAATCTTAAAGCTGTTGAGGCTGTCGCCCAGTACCACAATGCCCATCAGTACGGACAGAACCGGTGTCAGCAGTGAGTAGGGCATGATCAGATTGACGTTGTACTTCTTCAGCAGCATATACCACAGCGTATAGGCGACAATCGAGGATGCGATGGCGCTATAGAGAATGGCGAACCAGCCGCGCCAGCCCGCATGTTGCAGGGCGTAAAGCTGATGAGATTCCATCACCAGACTCGATCCGCCGACAATCGGTATGGCCAGAAATGCAATCCATCCAGTCATGGTCAGGGGCTTAATCGGCGGTGACTTTTTTACAATCAGATTACTTACCGCCCAACCGGTGGCGCTGCACAGCAGCAGGCAGAGCACCCACCATGACGGAATCGTCGGGCTGCCGGATAACACCACCACACCACTCAGTGAAATCATGATGCCCATCAGCTGCACAAGTTTCAGCTTCTCTTTAAGCACCACCATCGCCAGCAGCATCGCGATTGGCGTGCCCAGCTGCACGACAATCGCACCAGTGCCGGCATCGGTATAGCGCAGGCCGACGAACAGCAGCGAGAAGTGCATAAAGCCAAACGTGAAGGCCAGCAGCAGCAGCCAGGGCAATTGCTGTCGGGTAATGCGGCAGAAGGGCAGCAGCACGATCGCGACCACCACAAAACGCATAAACGTCAGAAAAAGCGGCGGCAGCTCCAGCAGGCCCCATTTCACCGCGACGTTGTTGAAGGCCCAGATTGAAACCACCATCAGAATCAGAAAAAAATGCCGCACAGCCACGATAATATCCTTTCAATGTTTTTGCATAGCCTGCTAATGATGGCACGAACTCCGGCAAACCCGCTAATCGTCAGCGGAAATTTTCTGTGCCTGTACCGTCACCCGATAAGACATTTAACCCCGTTGATGGCAGACTGATTTCACACGACTTCTGAGAGGATCTGATCCGGTATGAACCCTGCGTCCGCCTTACCCCTTGCGTTAATTCAGCTTGAAGTCCCGCCCGCCGACGTCGTCACGCAGATCGGCGAACAGCCACGCTGGTTCATCGATGCGCTGGATCTGCAGCCGGATGATTACCTGATTATCCGGCCCCATCTGGGCGAAGTCCTGCCCGATTTTGATCAGATTTCCGGCGCGATCCTCAGCGGCTCCTGGGCGATGGTGACCGATCACGCAGACTGGAGTGAACGCAGCGCCGCCTGGGTGCGGGCGGCTATCGACTATCGCCTGCCGCTGCTGGGCGTCTGTTACGGCCATCAGCTGATGGCTTATGCGCTGGGCGGCACAGTGGCGGACAATCCTCAGGGCTGGGAGCGCGGCCTGTTACCGATTCGCTGTACGGAACAGGCGCAGCGCGATCCGCTGCTGCAGACGCTGCCTGCCGGATTCAGCGTCTGGCTGTCGCATCGCCAGTCGGTGGTCATCGCGCCACCCCATGCTCAGGTGCTGGCCGCGTCTGAGCGCGATGGCTGTCAGATTCTGCGTTATTCGCCCCAGGCCTTATCGGTGCAGTTTCATCCCGAATTCTCCCGGCGGATTATGGACGCCTGTCTGCCGTCGGGCGCGGTTGAAGAGGGCAGCGGGTGTGGGATGGAGGGCAAAGACTGGGCGCGTGCGTTGCTGGTCTCCTTCTGGCAACAGACACGCCCGTCTTTCAGGCAGGTTCAGGGCGCGTAGTGACGCGTACAGCGGTAGACCCAGGCGGGAGGCACATTCTTCAGCACCCGCTGGCGTTCCCAGGTGAAGTAACGTGACAGATCCGGCTGGGTCAGTGATGTGTACTGGAACTGTACAAAAACGCCGTCCGGCCTCAGGGCGTTAAACACCGCACGCAGAATGGCTTCGCGCAGTTCGGGCGGTAAGGATAACAGCGGCAGGCCTGAGAGGATGGCATCGTACTCGCCATTCAGATACTCAGCTGAACAGGTGCGCACGGTCATGCGGGGATCGCCAAGGGCGGCGAGATTATCTGCCAGAGCAGTGCTGATCTCAAAGGCATCCAGCGTGGCATCAGAGGGCATCTGCGCGAGTATCTGCCGCGTCAGCACCCCATCGCCTGCGCCGAGTTCGGCAATACGTAACGTGTCAGACCATTGAACTGCCCCGGTCATTGTACGGCAGAGTGTCTCTGAAGACGGGGTGATACTGCCCATCATGCGCGGGTTACGAATAAACTGATGCACGAAAGTGGCTTTGGTGCGCATTAACGTCATAGCTGAAGCCAGCATACTCATCTCCGTAATCTGATCATCCTCACGTTGACCTCGCTCTGCCGCACGAGTTTCCCGCGCTGCCGCTTCGCAAAGAAAAGTCAGAGCATTCCTGGCATATTATGGAAACGCCTATTCCTTCGGGACGGTCACAGTTTCAGTGCAAAAGACCTGACACGCTCTTGATGTTGCATCATGTTAATAGCAAGTTTCATTCTTGTTGCATCAATCATCTTTCAGGAGAATGACCATGCGTTACGCCGCCCCCGGAGAACAGGGTTCTCTGATTACGCTACAAAAGAATTATGGCAACTTCATTAATGGTGAATTCGTCGCGCCGGTAGGGGGAAACTACTTTACCAATACTTCGCCAGTGAATGGATCAGTAGCCGGTGAGTTCCCGCGTTCGGACGCTGCCGATGTGGATAACGCCGTCGCCGCCGCCGCCGCTGCCGCTGACGCCTGGGGAAAAACCTCGCCGCAGCAGCGCTCATTGCTGCTGTTGAAAATTGCCGATCGGCTGGAGCAGCATCTGGAAACGATGGCGGTGTATGAAACCTGGGACAACGGCAAACCGGTACGCGAAACGCTGGCGGCAGATATGCCGCTGGCGGTCGATCATTTCCGCTACTTTGCTGGCTGTCTGCGGGCACAGGAGGGGAGTGCGGCAGAGATCGATGAGTTTACGGCGGCCTACCATTTCCATGAACCCCTGGGTGTGGTGGCGCAGATTATTCCATGGAACTTCCCACTACTAATGGCTGCCTGGAAGCTGGCACCGGCGCTGGGTGCGGGTAATTGCGTGGTGCTGAAACCTGCTGAACAGACGCCCCTGTCGATTACTGTCTTTGTGGATTTGATTAAAGATCTGCTGCCGCCTGGGGTGCTGAATGTCGTGCATGGGTTTGGTAAAGAGGCGGGTGAAGCGCTGGCTTCACATTCCGGCATCGCCAAGGTTGCCTTTACCGGCTCTACCGCCACCGGCGGCCATATTCTGGAGTTGGCTGCTAAAAACCTGATCCCGTCGACAGTCGAACTGGGCGGAAAATCGCCTAACATTTTCTTTGAAGACATAATGCAGGCGGAAGAGAGTTTTATCGAGAAGGCCGCTGAGGGGGTGGTGCTGGGCTTCCTGAATCAGGGCGAAGTCTGTACCTGTCCATCCCGTGCGCTGGTTCAGGAGTCGATTTACGAACCCTTTATGGCGGCCGTGATGAAACGGATTAAAACCATCAAACGCGGCGACCCGCTGGATACCGACACCATGGTCGGTGCGCAGGCCTCGCAACAGCAGTTTGACAAAATACTCTCTTATCTTGAGGTTGCGCGTCAGGAAGGGGCGGAAGTGCTGACCGGCGGGGGCGTCGAGAAGCTGGATGATACGCTCAACAGCGGCTACTACATTCAGCCGACGCTGCTGAAAGGCAACAACAGCATGCGGGTTTTCCAGGAAGAGATCTTCGGGCCGGTCATCGGCATTACTACCTTCAAAGATGAAGCGGAAGCGATCAGTATCGCCAACGACTCCATTTATGGTCTGGGTGCGGGTGTCTGGACCCGCGATATCAACCGCGCCTACCGGGTCGGCAGGGCGATTAAAGCGGGGCGCGTCTGGACTAACTGCTATCACCTTTATCCGGCGCATGCCGCCTTCGGGGGTTATAAGAAATCGGGCATTGGCCGTGAAACCCATAAAATGATGCTGGACCACTATCAGCAGACGAAAAACCTGCTCATCAGCTATAGCATTGAACCGCTGGGTTTCTTCTGACCGGCTAACGTTGTCTGGCGTTATCTCACCACATGCGACACTGAACCACGCTCCGGCGTGGTTTTTTTAGCTGAAAGCGTGGCTGCTGGCATAAAACACCCGGGTTAAACATTAATAATATCAATTAAAAATTGTGCATCTTAAGGCCATCTCTGCGCTTGCTTTAGGAGTGAGCAGATGCTTTGTGCTATTTAATTGCAAGCGGATTCTGGCATTGTGGCTGAACGTACTGATGAAGTTTACACCGGCACTGACTCACCGGAGTATAAGTCGACAGCGTGAGGTTTCTGATTTGCCATACTGTAAGAGCACTATCTGAGTTTTATTGTTTTCATAATGTAGATATTTTTCTTATTAAAATAACCTTTAGTCCTGTCGTGTATTTCACTATGAAAAGTTTCAGCTCAGATGTACGAATAAATTTCGGGCAGAAAGTCATTTTTAAGGAAAGGAAAGGATGTCGTTAACGCTATCTGTATCTGCTACGCTTTTATAAAAGCATTGTGCTGATGAGAACGGAGACGCAGAGGTTATTGACAATAAAACGCGAGTCAGTCAGCAAAACGCATTTTACCAGAAGCCCGGCCGCGTTGAGAGGAAATGCTGATTGCTTTTATGTTAATGCTTACAGTGGCGTTAACAGGAAACAAGTGTACAAAAATTGGCATCTGAGCTTTTCCCTCTCTGCAAGGGGTGCTGTGATTCTGCAAGGCCGGGATGACACACGCAGTCGCCTCCGGCTGGCGGCATGATTTAAACAGAAGATTAACACTGAATCCTTTTTCGGACGGAAATGTTTTAATGTCAGCAGGCGCTATGTCTGTCATGCCAGAAGATAACTGCAGGCTGAGAAGATGATATACACCCTTTCCTGGACATGTTTGTAATACGGGTTCATCAGGCTGTTGTCCGGAAAGCGCGTATCCCGACACGACTACGCTCTCTGCTACAGAGAGTAGTCTGTTACCTGAATGACAGCGTTGCCTCTGTGCATGGAGGGAATGTTTATCCTGTCAGGAAGATGGTGTAACGCGCTTCAGGCATGGCCGCCGGCATGGCGCGTTGACAGGCGACTGAATGCAGAGGCTGAGAATGACATGGGCTCAGGCAGGTCATCAGTTCAGGCCAGAATATCTTACTGTCATGCAGGGACTTCAGGAGGGGGACTTTTACATTGAGAAATGATACAGAGAATATCAATGAAAATATTGCGATGTCTGGCATTATTTAAAGCAATTTTGTCATCAGATTTTAAATCAGTAGCTGATGCCTATTCCGCTCCGATCGTTAAATGAGCATCTGCGCCGAAGGGCTGCATTTATCTCTTCTCAGGTTTTAAAATCTATCTGGTCGTTAAACAGAATAGATATCCTGGTGATTTTTGGTGTTATCTCACTTAAACTGCCTCTGTTAAATTAAAGTCCTCTTCAGGCAGGTCTGAGGCACACTGGAAATGAACTTTCTGTATCCCGTCTGTTTTAGCATCAGGCGCGTGTTAATAACACTAGCTTTTATAGGTTATCAAAGACTGAGCGGGTTCTCCTGCAGATTGCGTTTCAATTATGCGCTTTGTTCCGTCCGGTTAATCAACTTACCGGCAGAACGCACTGTCGCAGATCTGCCAGCGTGACATAAAGCAGAGATGGCGGCGAATCTCATCCCGAGAGTAGCGCAGGCTGAATAACGGCGCATCAATGAGCTTCATTATCAGTGGTATCGGTCTTTGCCCGCTGCCGGAAAGTTCGTGAATTAAAAGCAGGTGGCGGCGGGGCAGGCGTTACGGTGTTCAATTGAGATAAAAATTATGCGGACAGTCATAATGGCGAATTTTAATCTGATATAGTATGGCTTTGTTACTCACCGTTATTAAGAAGTTTTTTTGATTGTCAGGAGCCCATAGTGCTTTTCGTTGCGCTTATGGGCCTCGGATTTTGCGGGTTTATCCTCATCTGTCTTCGGTAATCACTTAAATGAAAAAATAAATTCATACGCGTCAAACCCGGTCAGTCAGACTTTTTTTTCAACCTGCTTTCGGCCGCTTGCCTGGCTCAACATTGCTGTCCAGGCCAGTTTTCCTCTCGCGCTCGCATTCACGCCTGCCATCGCCGCGACCACCGGACAGTCTGCTCTCCAGCCTCCTGCTTCTCTGTTTACCCAGCGCACGCGTGTCTATACGCTGAAAGAGAACGAGACGGCAGCCACTGTCGCCGCAAAGTATGGCCTTACGCTACAACAGCTTGGTGCACTTAATCAGTTCCGCACCTTTGCACGCGGTCTGAATGGCCTGAAGCCCGGCGATGATGTGGATGTGCCGGCAGTCACACCAGCGGATAAACCCTTATTTACAGCGCGTTCAGCGGGTGACACATCCGGATCGCCTGACCCTCACGGCTGGGCTTCTGCAGAGCATGACAGCAGCAATGAACAGGCGCGCAGAGTGGCAGGCTATGCTTCTCAGGCAGGGGGGTTCCTGGCTGGCAGTGCCAGAAGTGATACGGCCGCCTCCAGAGCGCGCGGCATGGCAACGAATGAGGCAGGTGGCGCACTGCAGGCGTGGCTCAGTCAGTTTGGTACCGCCCGCGTTCAGCTGGATGCGGACAAAAATCTCTCCCTGAAGAACTCTCAGTTTGATCTGTTGATGCCGCTGTATGACCAGGGAAGTGACCTGGTCTTCGCACAGGGCAGCCTTCACAGAACAGATGGCCGGACCCAGGCTAATCTCGGGACTGGCCTGCGTTATTTCACCCCCACCTACATGCTGGGCGGAAACCTGTTTGGTGACTATGACGTTTCCCGGGATCATGCGCGCGCGGGCGCGGGTCTTGAGTACTGGCGTGACTTTCTGAAGCTGGGTTTCAATGGCTACAAGCGCCTGACCAACTGGAAGGACTCACCTGACCTGGCTGACTATCAGGAGCGACCGGCAAACGGCTGGGACGTGCGGGCACAAGCCTGGATGCCTGCACTGCCGCAACTGGGTATCAAGCTGACGTACGAGCAATATTACGGGCGGGAGGTCGCTTTGTTTGGCATTGACAACCGCCAGAAGGATCCGCATGCCATTACTGCAGGCATTAACTATACGCCGGTTCCGCTGATTACGCTCGGAGGAGAGCAGCGGCAGGGGCAGTCGGGTCAAAACGACACGCGATTTACTGTGAACATGAATTATCAGCTTGGTGTGCCGTGGCGTCGCCAGGTGGATCCGGCGGCCGTGGCCGCGATGCGCAGTCTGGCGGGCAGCCGGTATGACCTGGTTGAGCGCAACAACAATATTGTGCTGGAATATCGCAAGAAAGAGGTCATCAGGCTGCATACCGTGGATCTCATCACCGGTAAAGCGGGGGAACAGAAATCATTAGGGGTGTCTGTGACCTCAACCTACGGGCTGGCCCGGATTGACTGGGATGCCCCTGCGCTGATCGCTGCTGGCGGCAGGATTGTGCAGAATGGCTCCGATTATGCTGTGGTGCTCCCGCCCTATCAGCTCGCATCGCAGGCGGTGAACACCTATTCAATAAGCGGTATCGCTGTCGACGTTAAGGGAAACCGCTCTGACCGGAGTGAAACTCAGGTAACCGTTCAGGCGCCGGAGGTTAATAAACAGTACAGTACTTTTACACCCGCGAGCAGCGTGCTACAGGCGGGCGGAAAGGGTACGCAGGTGCTGACTCTGACGCTAAGAGATGAAAACAATCAGGTCGTGGATGTTGATGTACAGGCTATCAGCCTGACTAAAAACAGCTTAAAAAGCGCGCTGGTATCCGCAATCACTAAAAAATCGCCGGGCGTTTATACCGTGACAGTCACGGCGGGTAATGATATCGAGAATGTCACTCTGACGCCGATCGTCAGCGGCATCACGCTCTCTTCAGCCGTGGTGGCCATCAATGATGCTCTGCCTGATGCTGAGCGGTCCACATTTACAGCAAATCCGGCAAGTATTGCGGCCGATAACACGGTTACCTCAACGCTGACGCTGGTCGCGAAGGATGCCAGTGATAACGCCCTGACAGGCCTGAAGGATAACCTGACATTTCTGGTCACCGACAGTAATGGAAAAACACCTGCCAGTGGTGTGATTACAGAAAGCGCCATCACGGAAAGCAGCACCAGGGGAACCTACACTGCAACCCTGAAAGGCACGGTGCCGGGCAGATACAGCGTGACCCCGCTCTTTAAGGGTACGGCCCTGGGCAATCTGAGCGCGATAGTGACGCTTACCTCAGCTGCGCCAGATCAAGGGAAATCGGCCATAACCACTGACGCGACCTCCTACCTTTCTGGTGCAGAGATGGCGGTGACGGTGACGCTAAAAGATGCGCAGGATATTGCCGTCACGGGTGCCTCTTCACTTCTGACAACAGACACCGTGGTAGTGGCGAATGCGGTGCTCAAATCCGGCAGCGGCTGGAAGGATAACGGTAACGGGACCTATACGGCGATCTATATGGCCAGCACGGCGGGCGTTAATCTTCGGGCGACACTGAAACTGAACGGCTGGAGCGGAAGTGCGGAATCGGCACCCTATGCCATCACACTGGCCACGCCGGATCAGGCGAAGTCAGCTATCAGAACGGACGCGACCACCTATCTTGACGGCGCAGAGATGACGGTAACCGTCACGTTAAGAGACGCACAGGGAAATGCGGTGACCGGTGCCGCCGCCTCGCTGACGGCAGAGGCCGTAACAGTGGCGGATGCCACGCTGAAATCAGGCAGCAGCTGGCGGGACAACGGTGACGGCACCTATACGGCAATCTACAGGGCCAGCAGAGCAGGGTCAGGACTGAAGGCGGTGCTGAAGCTGAGTGGCTGGAGCGGAAGCGCGGAGTCACCGGCTTACACGATCACGCCAGCAACGCCGGCACAGACGAAATCCTCGATAGCTGTGAATAACGCGACCTACCTTGCCGGCGCCGACATGACGGTGACCGTGACGCTCAGGGATGAGCAAAATGTTGCTGTGACCGGCGCATCCTCGCTGCTGACATCAGAGGCGGTGACAGTTGCCAACGCTGTGCTGAAGTCAGGCAGCAGCTGGCGTGACAATGGTGATGGCACCTATACGGCGACCTATATTGCCACCACGACGGGCACGGGACTGAAGGCAACGGTGAAGCTGAGCAGCTGGAGCGCAGGCGCGGAGTCAGCCGCCTACAGCATCACGGCCGCTGCCCCGGATCAGGCGAAGTCGGCCATCAGAACGGATGCGACGACCTACAACGCAGGTGCAGACATGACGGTGACGGTGACGCTGAAAGATGCACAGGACAATGCGGTGACGGGGGCTGCGTCACTGCTGACGGGCGGCGCGGTCAGCGTGGCGAATGCGGTGCTGAAGTCAGGCAGCAGCTGGCGGGATAACGGTGACGGCACCTACACGGCGACCTATATTGCCACCACAGCGGGCACGGGGCTGAAGGCGACGGTGAAGCTGAGCAGCTGGAGCGCAGGCGCAGAGTCAGCAGTCTACAGCATCACGGCCGCTGCGCCGGATCAGGCGAAGTCGGCCATCAGAACGGATGCGACGAGCTATAACGCAGGTGCGGACATGACGGTGACGGTGACGCTGAAAGATGCACAGGACAACGCGGTGACGGGAGCAGCGTCACTGTTGACGGGCAGCACGGTCAGCGTGGCGAATGCGGTGCTGAAGTCCGGCAGCAGCTGGCGGGATAACGGTGACGGGACCTACACGGCGACCTATATTGCCACCACGACGGGCACGGGGCTGAAGGCAACAGTGAGGCTGAGCAGCTGGAGCGCAGGCGCAGAGTCAGCAGTCTACAGCATCACGGCCGCTGCGCCGGATCAGGCGAAGTCGGCCATCAGAACGGATGCGACGAGCTATAACGCAGGTGCGGACATGACGGTGACGGTGACGCTGAAAGATGCACAGGACAACGCGGTGACGGGAGCAGCGTCACTGTTGACGGGCAGCACGGTCAGCGTGGCGAATGCGGTGCTGAAGTCCGGCAGCAGCTGGCGGGATAACGGTGACGGAAGCTATACCGCGACCTATACAGCGACTACGGCGGGCACCGGCCTGAGAGCGTCACTGAGGCTGAGCAGCTGGAGCGGAAGCGCGGAGTCAGCACCTTATGATATTGTGCAGCAAACAGAAGCGCCTGCCTCTATCAATACCCAGGCTGACTCGCACACCTTTACCATTAGTGGTGAGGAAGGCACTTTCCCTACAACCGGGTTCGCGGGGGCCACCTTTACGATTGTTCCTCAAAACAGCGTGGATGCTTCGGAATATAACTGGTCGTCAAATGTGAGCTGGGTCTCCGTCACCAATGGCGTTGTGACTTTCACAGGGACAGGGAATGGCGACAAGGTTGTTATTACCGGGTCACCCACCAACCCGCAAAATAAAACCATTCGTTATGCGTTCACGCTGAAAAGCTGGTACATCAATGACCAGTCAGTACAGATGACCTGGGACCAGGCGAATGCTTACTGCCAGAGCCAGAGTGGTTACAGCCTGCCAACGGTAGCGCAGATGTCGCTGAACTCAGGCTATGTCGCAACTCAGACGCGGGGCATCGGCGCGTTGTGGAATGAATGGGGAAATGTGACGCATTACAGTGGTGCAGGATTCTTCGGCAGTAACTACTGGTCATCAGAACCGGATAGCAGTGGTGGCCACTACTATATCGATTTAGGTGCAGGCTATATCCACAACGATGTTGGAAGCGTAACAGATATTGTTACCTGTAACCGGAGTCTTTAAGTGACGGCGTTACAGGGAGGTGACACGGCCTGAAAACTGTGCGGTTGTCTGGGTCTGTCAGATTCAGGCCAGCAGCAACGGGCGGTAACCGGGTTTCAGAGAAGGCTGTCGGGTGACAGGCTTCTCTGTGATTAGCGGCCCGGTTTAGCCTCAGGAGTGGGGTGCGAACCAGCGTATATTTACGATTGTGCGAGCGCCATGACGCGCAGAATCGTGGAGCATTACCCCCGGTGCAGGCATTAAGGTAATAAAAACGCCACGCGTACCGTGGCGTTTTTTTATTAACTGGCGAGGTGCGCTGAAAGATAAAACGTAACCGTCTGGTTGTCATGATTTCTGAAAGCACTGACAGAGCGTTTTTATAACCTCTGCGGGCTGGCGGAGATTCAGGCTGTTTCCCCCGAACCTGTCATCCCATGGCGCCATGCCGGGGACGGAATAGTAGCGAAGTTTAATCTTCACTGGGTTGCTGGAGAGGGGCGAAAAAAATCCACGCGGGGGCGTGGATTATGTCAGGCAAGCCGGTCACCCTGAGATTCACTTGAATCTCATGAGTCAGCCAATCAGACGTTGAACCGTGATTTTAAATTTATTATGTTGATTAAATTGATTATTTTAAATTGTTTTTTTATTTGTACTCATAATTGTACTCATTTTGGAGTTGGCTCGAATTCGTAATGCGAAGGCTGTAGTTTCGACTCCTCTTTGGGAGCTCGGAAGAAATAATTTCAAACATCCAGGCTGTCGTTGATTCTGGCTATAACGCGGTGCAATTTGATTGCGGCGCCGAGCTGGTGGACCGATTACCAACCTGGTACTAGTATGAGAAAGCTATGAAGGCTGAAGACATTATTAATGATGTGTTGGTAGATGTAGGCAAGACGCCAGAAGAGCTGCTAAAAGCAACGATTTTCGATAGCCTGCCAGACAGTATAAATGGGTTGGCGAAAGAGCAGGGATGGTGTGATATAGAAGTGCATGAAAAAGTGTACGCTGTGGCCTGGAAAATGATCAACCGTTAGCCAACAGATGCATCGCTTACAAGGAATCGCGAATGACTGATACAGCATACTCAAAAGCTCTGCAAAAAGAGGTAGACCCTGAGCAATATGTAGCACTATTGGGTTTAGATGACAGCACAGTACATGCCTTTGCTCGAGAAGATACAGTCTGTCCAATATGCGAGGCTAATGGTGGTTCTTATGTAAGAGCATCTGTAAACGATACTTATCGCAAAAAAGCTCATTTCAGGTTTGTGGGAGATAACGATATTAGCGCACATCACCCGTCTTGTGATTTTTATGGCGATCGGCTTTCTAATGAAGTCAGACAACATCTTGTGCAGTTCACTACGGATCGCACGAAAATCACTCATGTAATCAGAAAGATGGTTTGAGCAGGTATTCAGGAAAAAATCTTCACGCAAGAAGCAATGCGCAATATGAGGCAATGGTTTTTTGCTAAACGGTGCGAGTCAACATTCGAAATCGCCTTGAGCGAAGAGCAAATCGATTGGTTAGCATATATTGTTGCGCTGCCTGTTTATCCGTATGCGTGGCATAGAGATGACCTTTTACCTTTCCACCCAATGCAGGCTATCGTGCCTGGTTTCGATTGGGATAAGGCTATTTCGAGAGAAGCGGTAAGGTTGCATCAACCGACGTTGAGGCGTCTGGATGAACTAAACCTTCACCGGAAGCACATTGAGGAACTGCAAAATTATATCTCAAAAACCCAACATGCTACACTTTTAGACCCTGAGCTATTGAAAGAAGAGTATGCAAAGACCCTTCAATTAAACTCTTTCATTATCAATAACTACATAGAATTTCAGAATGAGTCAGTTAAAGACAGAGCAAATGGAGAGGAAAAGTTACTCGCATTTTCCGCCTTGCTGTTGTTCGTTGCTAACTGGGATATTGATGAGGCAATTGCGAAGTTTTCGGTCATTGCCAAGGTTCGGCACGTAGAGGATTGGCTCGCCGGCAACTTCATGGGGTTGAACCCATACTTTAAGTTTTCAATTGCCAACACAGCTAAAACACTGCAGGACAACTGGTCGATTGATTACCAGGAACTTGAAGGATGGCAGGTTGAACAGTCTATGAGAGAGGCGTATGTGAGTTGTAGCCTTACGCGTTCGCTTCCGCTACCCCCTCTACAGCCTGATATTTACGTCACGACTCATTTAGAAAGAGCCAGGAGAGCGGCAGAGATAAATCGTATGATGGAAAACGACACCATTGACTTTTAGTTTTACCTATCCACAGTAATAAGACGCAACTCGTTGACATTGGCGGTCACAAATTGAGGCTCTCTATAAGAGCCAGTTGAACGCCACTTTCTTAATCCTCCCCTGAATTGGTCTAAATAGTTGACATTTTCTTACGGCATCTCTTATATCCAAAATCCTGCGTGCCAGAACTCGTGGACAAACAACTGCAACATAGCCGCAGGTGGCATGGATGCAGAGGGGGAGTGTGTATCCAGCAAGAACCACCGGGGACATAAATCAGGCATTGAATTTGACCAGAATTGATAAGTTCTAGATATCAATTGATTGCAATCTAACAAGGCCCCCTGACAGGCGATAAGAAATGCTCACGTGATAAATCTGCAACGCACGGAATCATCATATTGTCACGCTTGGATCAAAATTTTTCACACAAATCCTCGCACGTGATAAAAAACAGGTATAAAATCGTTCTTAACGAAACACGAGTGCTAGGAAAATTAGTGTAAACAGTGTTTCTTTAATTTTTTCGTGAAAAATATAGAAATTCATTGTTATGGATAAGTAATATTGATAATCGAAAAATAATATATAGATAGCTGAAGGAACATACTCATAGTATGTTTTCTTTAAATGGATTTTTGTGGAGATATCAGTGGAACTAGTTTATGTGTATGTATCAGAACATAAAATACTTACTGAATTTGGAGCATCATTTAGTTCTAATTATATTGTAAAATTAACAAATTGGAACATAACAATACTAAAAAAAACTGCTACAATTGATTATTACAATGGCCTAAATATCAAAGCGATTGTTGGAAAGAATGGCTCAGGCAAATCCTCTTTGTTAGATTTTATTGAAGAATCATGTTCCCCATATACTGAATCAAGGGGGTTTGTCATCTGGTATGATTCGCAAAGTGATGAGTTTATTGTTCATGATGTTAATCGTGTGTTGAATGAATATTCTCTGGATTTTTGTTTAGGTTATAAAATAATAGATGATAATAGTCGATTTCTGAAAAGAAGAAATTATAAGATATATAAAGTCAATAGTTTGTCTTCCACTGAATTATTTTCTTTTCAAAGCCGAAAAAGAAATGTAATAGACTATTCTATAGGTAATCAAAATAAGTTTAGAGGGGTTAAACGGACAGTAAATCTACAGAGGTTGTTAAATTTTTTCAACAATAGTCAATGGCTTATTAATAAACAAGCGAATTATACTTACACATTCTATTTTAAAACACCAAGCACGTCAATAAGAAAATGGGTTGAGCGTATTCTCAATGGTGCAAAAGAGAGCGTTAATGTAGATGGAAGTAAGTCTAATGATGGTCAATATGGTATTGATTTGAATTTTTTCCCAAATATCTTTGATGATTTTGAAGTTAGCCTTAGATCTATTTTTCAAAATCTTGTGATGAGGAATATTTTTAGTTTTATTAAAATGTTCCCATCTCTTCGTATAGGTAATTCTGAATATACAAATGCATTTTGTTTATATTTTATTGAAAAAAAATTCTTTCAAGAAAGATTGACGAGCAATATATTTGTCGAGTGTCTTATTGAGTTCAATCAGATGTGGGAAAGCCAATCAAATGCACGTAGTTATAATTTTGATATTCAATATGTTCGGTTTTTATGCCAACGATTTTTTGATTCCATGCGCACCATTTCAGAAATAACCTGTGCATCAGTTGATAGAAGGTATTTAAAAAATGGAGATGCATTTAGTACTAATGATTATAATTCAATAATTTCCATGCTTGACGGTTTGTCATCGCTCCACCCTGGCTTAGCTAGCAATTTCAAATATGGGTGGGAGGGGTTCAGTACTGGCGAATTTGCAAAGCTTAATATATTTTCTTCGCTTTTCAATATAATACAGGAGGGAGGGGTAAAAGGTTTAATAGTAATTGATGAAATAGACCTATTTCTGCATCCAGAATGGCAGAGAACATTAATAAGTGAGTTGATATCGTTTTACAATGATTATAAAAACGTGTCAGACTTACAGTTTATAATAACTACACACTCACCTCTTATCATCGGTGATTTGTTACCAGAGGATATAATTTCTTTATATATTAACGATGATGGTATTCCAGAAAGAACGGAATCTTTTGGGTTCGGTACTGAAATTACCGATGCCTATGTTTCTGGGATGCATATAAAATCAACCTTTGGTGAGCATTCAAGGAAGAAATTAGTTGAATTGATTGATAAGAAAGTCACCAATGATTTAGATGCGAACGATAAATTGCTTGCTGCAAAAATATCAAATAAAGAATTAAAAAAGAGATTGCTTGATGATTAAATTCAATTACAAATTGAATAAAAGTTTTACTAAGAAAATTGATCACGATTTTATTTTGAGTTCTATGTTGATTTCTGCTGAGAAAGTAAAGAACGAATGTTGTCAACAAGATTATAAAAACGCTAATTTTCTGATAAAACTTTTAACACTAGCAAACTTAAGGAAGTTAGTTTTCTGTAAACCAGAGTTTTTTTCTCATTGGGTTGGTCTAATATATAATAATTTACCTATACTTGCAGATAGATATAATCAGGAATTAATTTTTAAAAATGCCAGTGTTGATTATGATTTAATTAATTTAAATGCAAATAGTGCTCAAGTTAAAGCGAGAATAATTGAGTACGGCTCATATTTGCTTGTGGAATTAAGTCGATTATATTTCATATACGATTCAAAGATAAGTCATTATTTATATAATGAATTATGCAAAGAGATGACAGTGGCAAATGTAAAAAAAACCTTGCGCCAAATGAAGCTTCTGAGCGAGGGGAATAGCAAAATTTTATCAAATAAAAAGTCAGCCCCGCATATAGTTTACCCGCTGTGGGTAAATTCTTTTCAAAACATTTTTGATTATAAAAAGCTAAGTACAAAATTTGGCTATGAACTGGTCAAAGCCAGTGGCTTGAGGGTTTGTCCATATTGTAATGCAGAAACAATTAGAACGATTGATGGTATTAAAAAGCATAGGCCAGATATAGACCATTTTTTACCAAAATCAAAATATCCATTTTTTGCGGCATCTATTTTTAATTTCATACCAGCAGGAAGTGCTTGTAATCGTTCATTTAAAGGAAGTGTAGATGTTTTAACTGGTTATATTCATCCTCTGATTACTGGAATTGACGATGTAAAGTTATTTGATTTCAATTATGACATGATTAATTCATGTGTGCAAATTAACATCAATGATATTGATTGTTTCGATAATAATAGAAGATTATTTGAAATTGACGCTGTTTATCAAGACCCATCCTATGAGGAAATTTATCTTTCAACACGTAAGCAATATAAAATCTTAAAGGATGCAAAGCCAGGTGAAAATATTTTTAATGATAAGGATTTAATGGATACTTATTTTTACACAAATAAAACGAATCAAAATAGAGTTAACATGAAATTTGAGCGAGAAGTACTTTCTGATGTTATAGAACATGTTGAGAATAGAAGATAAACATATTATATCTAGAAGGTATGCTGCTTAGTTGTGAACTGACATTTTGTAGATAATCTGACCTGCTCCCCGTTGATTAACACACCCCGATGTTAGTAATGTCTTCATAAGCCACATGAGGACATCCCCATGAAGAAGCGTTTTTCCGACGAACAGATCATCAGTATTCTTCGCGAAGCGGAAGCCGGGGTTTCTGCCCGTGAGCTCTGCCGTAAGCACGCCATTTCCGATGCCACTTTCTACACCTGGCGCAAGAAGTTTGGTGGCATGGAAGTCCCTGAGGTGAAGCGGCTTAAATCTCTTGAAGAGGAGAACGCCCGCCTCAAGAAGCTACTTGCCGAAGCCATGCTGGATAAGGAGGCGCTTCAGGTGGCTCTGGGGCGAAAGTACTGACGACAGGCCAGAAGCGGGAAGCTGTTGAGTTTATGTGTGATGCGACCGGTCTGTCGCAACGTCGTGCCTGCAGGCTTACAGGTTTGTCCCTGTCGACCTGCCGTTATGACGCTCAGCGTCCATCTGCTGATGCACATTTATCAGAGCGTATCACTGAACTGGCGCTTGAACGCAGACGTTTTGGTTACCGGCGCATCTGGCAGCTACTGCGTCGGGAGGGCCTTCACGTCAATCACAAGCGGGTATACCGTATTTACCACCTTAATGGACTGAGCGTAAAACGCAGACGACGCCGTAAAGGGCTGGCGACCGAACGGTTTCCGCTTCTACGTCCGGATGCGCCGAACCTGACATGGTCGATGGATTTCGTTATGGACGCATTGGCCAACGGTCGCAGGCTCAAGTGCCTGACCTGTGTGGATGATTTCACGAAGGAGTGTCTGACGATCACCGCTGCTTTCGGTATTTCAGGCGTTCAGGTCACGCGTATTCTGGACAGTATCGCGTTGTTTCGCGGTTATCCGGCTACGATAAGAACCGATCAGGGCCCGGAATTTACCTGCCGCGCGCTCGATCAATGGGCTTTTGAGCATGGTGTGGAACTACGGCTTATCCAGCCGGGCAAGCCGACACAGAACGGATTTATTGAGAGCTTTAACGGCCGATTCAGAGATGAATGCCTGAACGAGCACTGGTTCAGCGATATCGTTCACGCCAGGAAAATCATTAACGACTGGCGGCAGGATTATAACGAGTGCCGTCCACATTCATCGCTGGATTACCAGACGCCAGCTGAATTTGCAGCGGACTGGCGAAACGGGAAATATGAAGAAAAACCAACCGACATTACTAACTGAAGGTTGTATCTAATCTTGGGGACAGGTCAGCTACTCTCAGATTATGCATCCGAGTTTGAGGGCTGGGCTCTTGTGGGCAATAGACAACTACGTTATCCACTTCTGGGCCTAGAACTCTCCTCCTCCACTGATTGAATGTTTCTCCCTGAACAACCCCAGGGACTTTGGAAAGATGCGGTTTTCCATCAAAATCAACAATTACCGAGTGGATCTTTAAGATTTGATAACAGTAACGCTCTTTAGCTGCCACTTTGTTCCTTCCCTTAGGAAATTTTTATTTACTATCTTGCCATAACAGAGTTGTCACGCAACATAGATTTGTTGATTAGCTTTTCGCTGAAATCGTTCAAAGAGGATATCGGGAGGGTATGTAGATGCGTTAACCCGCCTAGTTGCTAAAAATGGGCGATCAACACTATTCAGCACTGGCAGGCTAACCATGATGAAAACATTTAGCGCTTTGAAAAAAGTGATTTAGTGATTGCGGCTTTGTAGGCGAGCCTGGTCTCTGACTGTGCAATTCTGCATTCAACGCAGAGTCGGGTTGCTGTCCTTCACCAGCAATTCATCCCTAAGCAAGGATGCTGTCCGCTGCGTCATCAGCCTGTTGTACGGAGACCAGCCCGGCAGATTCAGAGGCCAGTTACTTCACTGATTAATCGGTTAACAGGCAGAACTGAAATGAGTGACCTACAAAAAAACACCCTTCCAGACCGCCCAACGTTTCCGGATTTTGACCTAGTAGACCAGCTAGCTACCGCTGCTGTTTAGTGTCAGATTCGCATCTCGTACAATGGTAGGGGAAAACCGCCGATGGCTTTCCCTAACTCTGACAGTTGCAAGGAGCGGCGGTTTTGAGCAAATTCGAGGTTTCAAAAGAATAAAACCAGAGAATAACATGCGCCTACAACCGCTATTTAATATCACCGGAAGAGAGTTGCACCTCCTAATAACCGGTAACGTTTTACGTATCCGCTAATCCCATTCTGACCAAGCTGATATTTAATCGCTATTTACGTCTGCAAGGTATATAGATGTATCTATTATGCTCTGTATACACTCTATCTCTATATTACTGTATATATGTCATTACATACTATAGCCATTATCCAGTATCAGCTATCACGAGGCTCCAGCCTCCAATATTATGATCATTATCTAGCATCTGAACCTTGTTGGGTTCACACAAGATTTGCGTAACTCAGTTGTAAATAAATGGGGTCAGGGCATGGTGCTTTGATCTCAATATACAGGTGAATTATGAAACCATACATTACGCATAACAATATCCTTGTGACAGATTCAACGCTGGACTATTTCAAGTCGGTCGTTTTCAGTATTACTTATAATGGTGTGCCAAGTCTGCGACGTCCATTTTGTCGTAATATAGCAGTATTCCTTCAGCATGTTATTTGTGTGTCGACCTGTAGTCGTAAAAACAAGAAGAGAGCAAAGATTAAGGCGAATAAAAAATGGTCCTATTCTGTGCCTGTTCCATTTGAATTAGGCCGGGAGAAACTTCCCGGCGTATTTAAGAAAAGTGGGCCGACCAATGAGCGTGCAATCGAGGCATTGGCAAGCGCGGGAATCATCAAACTAACCGGGTATTCTAATGTTCAGCACTCATGCCGGGAATATGCTGTTTCTCAACGTTTTCTGTGTAAGTTGTTTGGCACCGACAGAGAGGCATATCTTAGCCGCAAGGATCGTTACCATTATCTGACTGACATTTTCACCAAGCGTAAAAGTTACTCATTTGACGAGCTGATTGGGATTGCCATTGATCGTGGGCAGCATGCCAAACATAAGCAGTCTAAACGCGATATCCCTAACGTTGCCTTCAGGGAGCTGGTAGTGAGTGTCTGGAACAAACTTGAGCCGGTTGAAATCAATCTGGATGCACTGCTGGATTACTATAACGAGTATCCCACAAAGAAGAACAAAATGTTCATTTTCAACTTCCTGTCGCGACTGGCTGAAACAGGTGTGGATTTGGTGAAGGAATCACCGCTAACGGTTTCTTACAGGCAGTCGTATAAAACAGCGTACATCGGCGGGAGATCCTTTGAGATTGGTACAGGCTTCCAGACTCTACCGTCTAAAATGAAGTGGGCGTGTCTGGCACGTGGTGTGAACTATGACATCAAGGGATGCCAGCTTGAGATACTACGGCATGAGCTGCTGAGTATTGGCATTTCGGCTAAATCGCTGGAGGTGCTGGAAACTCAATATATCTGCCGGGTATTACGTGTCGCAGAGGAGTTGGTAAAGCAATTTAGGTTCTCCAGCGTATTCAATGCCGGGTTCGTTACGCTATCACTTAAATCCAGTACCCGACGCTTGTTGAATAGTGAGCTAGGTAGGGTAGAAGCAAAGCGAGTACTGAAACGCTGGAAGCACCTCCTGAAACCCCTGAGGCGAGATCTGGCTTTACTGCTGAATCATTACGAAAGCACAGCTAAAACGAATCGTTACGGTAAATGCGTTACCAACGCGGTAGGGCAACCATTCAACATTACCTATAAAGATGTGGCATTGCGTAAACGCAGGAAGTCAGATGTGATGCGCCGGAAGCTGTTGTCGCACATGTTACAGGGGCTGGAAAGCCGGGCTGTTTACGATTACGTTGCCAGCCATAAGGGGGTTTGCGCACTGGAGCACGATGGGTTTGTTTCTTATGAAGAGGTAACTGACTGGTCCCATCCATACCTTTTGATTGAGAAAAAGCACTAAAGGATACCATTCAATCAATTAGCGCTTATCCGGGTTCATAAACTCGACGGGATACTAGGAACTTTCATTATGTGCATAGCCAGCAGGTGACCCTGTCCTGCTTTCAGTTAGGAGCTGGCATTTAATTTATATTATTTTCAGGTTATTACATTCAATATCCACCACAATTCCTTATTAACAGCGTCTCCGCAGCAAATCGTCCACAGCTGCACCCGACAGAAATTGATACTATTGTTTGTCGAGAGGTACTGGCTGGTGGCTGGAAAGCGATAACAGGGCGACGAACCACAATATATTCCCCTTTTGTTACTTTGATACGATTGCTCAAAATGGGCGGTAACACTGAGATCGTTGATATGACAGCATGTTACATTGCTACTTTTGTTACCGTTGAAAACATCAAGTTGGAGCGCTAAATGGATTGGCCAAAGGAGTACAGCAAGACGACTCAAGCGGTTAGGGATGCGGCGTATAAACGCTACTATGTTGAAGCAATCACCCGGTCGGTTCTGCTACCGGGACAGGCGAAAACCGCTTATCACGATGGACTACTAACGACGGATTATTACCTTTTCCTGTTTACCTGTAGGGAGAATCCGAAGCTTACTGGGTATTTTACCTGTGGCTTGTATGCAGCAAAGGGGTGGTTCGAGTTGAACGGACAGCGACCAGAGGAAATTCCATCATACAACCCCCTTACGGGCGAGTCCTCCGGTGATAGTAAAAAGGGTGGCAGCGGGGTTACAAAGCCGCTGAAAGCTGAATCAGACCCAAGAATGAAACGTCTTATCAGGGTACTTCAAACGTTCATTTCTCTGACGGACGATGAGAAAAGGAAAATCAAAGGCGAATCAACCACACTGACTGTCCTACAGAAGCTCATAAAAGCGTCAAAAGATGCCCCCACTACGTCAAATATCAGATCAGTAAATACCACTCTGTACAAAGCGCTCAAGGATGGTCGTCATGGTGGTGCTCGTACATTCACTCAACTAGTTGATCATTACGAGATTCTTCTTGGTGTGACTTTCAAAAAGATATCTATTGATGATTTCAATCAGGAAATCGACGCTACTCGCAACAAGTCAGCGACATATCCGTATATCCCTTTGGCATCATTCTGAAATTAAGAGCTATCGTCCTGTCTGCTATTGGCCCATCGATCAAGCGTAGTGGTCGTAAGCTCTGCTAGAAGCGAGGGGCAGGGCACCGCTTCTGTTACCAAGCGGCCTCAGTCATTGAGCAGAAGGTTCGCTGTGAGCGAGGAGCGGAAGTTTCTGGTATGCTTAACAGCAGTGCTAAATAGCTGTTCCAAATGATAGAACACTTAGTAGCTAATGGTGATTATTTTGCTACTCATCACCTGAGCCTTGATATAAAAGTGTTTCGGGGCATGAAGCTGACTTTTTCTTGTGCTACAAGGCTCCTGTAGGATGTAGAGATATTAAGATCTGCTATTTAGATTAGCTACATATAAATTAGTTATTTTGGGATCAATAGTTCTATAAATAAAAATTGCTTACCCTGAAGAACATTAATAAACACGGAGGAAAAATGTCAAATCAATATTTTTTAGATGAGAGTGGAAATACTGGAGATCTGGTTAAAATCCCACCAGATTTGAGTTTTGCTAACCAACCATTTTTTGCATTATCTTGTATCGGAGTTCTTGATTGCGATGACCTTCAAAAATATATTGATTCATTAAAAAACAAACACAAGATCCAAGGAGAAGAGTTAAAGTCTAAAAATCTATATAAATCAAAACCAAAATTCATCTATGATTTATTTGATTACATCGCAGAAAATGAATTACCATTTTATGTTGAGGTTGTTGATAAAAAATATTGTATTGCTGTCTCAATTGTCAATCAGCAGATCTGTCCGCCATATTTTCAACAATTTGATTCAGACATCAATGCTCAGGGATTTCGTAACGAACTCTCTGATTACTTATCAGAAAATCTACCACTAGAATGCTACATGTCTTTTTTTGAGGCATGTATAGATAAGTCCGAAGTCGCTTTGCTAGGGTCAATGAAAAAGTTGAGAAACTATTTCAAAAGTAGAGAATTTACTTTCAAGTATAAATCTGAAGCTATGCGCTGCTTGCAATCAACTATCAGATTCTATCATTCTAATAAATCATCAAACACTGATTTAATAAAAAATCTTGTTCCTATACCTGACATTAACAAAAAAGGTAATGAAATACACTTATTGCCTCATGTGCATTCATGGTTCAACCTCATGGGGAAAGTAAATAAGCACCATAATGGTGATATATCTGATGTGACATTTTTTCATGACAAACAGGATCATTTTGATGATATTTTGATTTTCTGCTCGGAGCAATTAAAAAATTCAAGCGTAAAAAACCCATTCGATCCAACAACGGATTTTAATATAAAAACGGACTTGGATTTAAAATTCCCAGACTCAAAAAAATCTGCGGGAATTCAGCTTGCAGATGTTCTAGCAGGTTATATTTCACGCTATGTCATGGAGTATCTTTACGATAATTCTTTAAAAGATGATTTATATCATGATATTTTTTCTAAATTGATAGCTTGTTATGGCTCTGACAAAAACTTTGGAGTTAACTTTGTTCTTCCAATCAACAGAAGGAACACAATATTTAAAAAATTCAATTTATAAATAAATATACTCAAAAACTTCAAGTATGACGGGTATAGTAGTTAGTTGCATCGACCCATTGAACTCACAGCACAAAACGGACCGTTTGAAGAGCCGAGAGGTCTGCTAAGAGTGAGATATAGTCATTCGTACCCTGAGAATTACACTTTAAAGTGATTTACGGTATGCGCTTACTGGTTACGAATATTGAGCGAGAATCATGCGGTGATCGCCGCTTTTCTTTCAAGCCAGTAGGTGCTCCACGTTCCCTAACGAATACTCAGGGCATGCAGATAAACTGCTGGCTATATTTCTTGCGAAGAACGTGGAATGCATACCAATCCCTAATAAAAAAGAGTTGGTGATGACTGTCACTAATCAGTTTGCTACACACATTAGTTTGGACTAGGTAGATAAAAAAACGAAGTCTTTGTTCAGTTTAAAAACGGTGAACGCGTGTTCCATGTGATTGAACATACAGCAGAAGCGCTTGATGTCTGGGTTACTGAGTTACACCAGAAGGTAAAAGACAGAATCGCAATAGCTCTCGAACTGAAGAAGGGCCTCGTGGTATATGCTCTTCAAAAATATTCCTTTATCATCATTTTCTCTGTCCACGCTTTGTCCCAGGTTACCGGCAAGCCTTCTCGCGCAGTGGCGCTAAAGATGAACTGCAGGATGCCTAGCTGGCATTAGAGTTAATGCTGCGTTACCCCCAGAAGATAAAAGCCATTGAACCCGACAATGAGGATATCTAAATGGGCGTATCAACGTTAGTCAGTAAATATCGATGGAGCTCGGATATGGTGATGGGCGTGGCAGATATGTAGCATGGGTGTACCATAAGCTTGATCTTGAGTGAGCGTAATCTGTGACACTATCGTGGGCAAAACCTGTGCAGCGTGAAAAATGCTATAAAAAACAGGTTCTAGCTTATTCTTTTAACCACATGATTCTTTTGATTTATGCTAGGATTGTCTCCAATTTATGAATTTAATATTCGTGATTGTGAGGACACTCAATGGCGCTGTCTTTTGGGCTGAAAACGGCCGCAGACTGGTTACACAAAGCAGTCGCAAGATTCCAGTTTGCTTCAGGCAACATTTCCGGGACGGAAAATCCACCTGAAACGCAATCGTCGATTGCCGGGGCTGAAACTGTAGTAACGGAAAATGAATTCCAAACACTAACCCCGATTGTCGATCCTGATAAAGAGGGCTATCAACCCTATTTTAAGGCGCTGGATTATGCCCTCAGCCGGGATGATGTGAAGAACATCGCCATCACAGGCCCCTATGGCGCCGGCAAAAGCTCGGTTATTCTCTCATACCTTAAAAAAATTGAAGGGCGAAAGCGGCTGTGGCACCGCCTGAAATATTGGCTCAGGTTTACAAGTTTAAAACCAGCGGATGAGCACGTGACTATCTCACTGGCAAACTTTGAAACGGATGAGACGTTAAAGAGTTCCGAGTCTTTATCAAAAGAACAAAGCATTGAATACAGCATATTGCAGCAGATTTTATACAAAGTGGATAAAGGTACGCTGCCAGATTCGCGGGTAGAGCGCATCCACACTCGAAGTGTTGGGCAAATACTAACAACATCTTGTTTGCTGTTTTTTGTTCTCGCACTGGCAATTGTTGTCACTACATTGTTGTTTCCTCAAAAAATCGTCAGCACGTTTTCATTATCGTCAGAGGTAAGTCACTTCATTGCTATACATCCGGTATGGCGTTGGGGATGTATTGGTTCGCTATCGTTTATCATTTGTTGGTATTTACTATCCCGTTTTTATCGGATAGGATTTTTTGACAGGAAAATTGCGCTTGATAAAGTAAATCTCCTAAAGGCGGAAATTGCAGCTGAAAAACAGAATACGGCTTCCCTGCTAAATTTGTATATTGATGAGATTGTTTATTTCTTCCTTAAAACAAAATATAGGGTTGTCGTATTTGAAGATTTGGATCGTTTAAATAATGGCCATATTTTTATTAAACTCCGAGAAATAAATCAAGTAGTAAATAATTCCAGTCTCTTGGAAAAGAAACCTATTAAGTTTATTTTTGCAGTCAGGGAGGATTTATTAAAGGATGCTGAATCACAAACTAAATTTTTTGATTTCATTGTGCCAATTATACCCGCAGTAGATAGTGAGAATGCTTACGATATATTAAGTGGTAAAGTTATAAATTTTAATGCAGCAGATAAAGAACAGTTTTTCAAAAAGGTATCCCTTTACCTGACTGATATGCGGGTAATGAATAATGTTATAAATGAATTTAATATCTTTAAAAAATTAATCACGGGTGAGATTTCTGATGTAAAGTTATTTTCTTTGATAATGTATAAAAACTTATGCACCAAAGATTTTACTCTTCTTGATAATCAGGATGGTTTTTTATACAGAGTAGTTAATGCCTACTCTAAGAGAGCACTACATGAAGTGTATTTTAAAGATTTGGAAATAAGTATTTCTCAACAGAAAGAAAAATTAGAGAAAGCACAAGAAGAATTGCAAACATCCAGTTTAAATCTGAGGGCTGAAATCCTAAGACGTTATCTTCCTGAACAAATTGAAGCGAACACAGTGTTTTATATAAGCCATAATAAGCATGGGCAGATTGGGAATAGTTGGAGCTTTGTTGAACTTTGTGAAAATGAATCTTTGTTCTGTGATTTTCTGAACAGAGAGCTTCCATCTGGAACAGCGATCTCTCATGCAAGAAACGGGTATCACTATCATGATGCCTTCCCAATCTCACGGGACAAGCGGTCTGAAAGTTTACGCGAATACAACAAGCGTTCACCTATCATTTTAGACAAAAATCAGAAAACAATTGAGCAATTATCTAAAAGTATTTTAAATACACAGCGTGTTCTTTCTCAACGAAAAGGTATATCCCTTCATGATTTATGCGAAAAAATTACATTAACAAAATTGCGTGAATGGTTGCTCAAAGTACCATCAGCAGATGATGGATTAAGTAAAAATACAGCCAAGGCATCGGCGATCAATTTCAATGTGGAATTGTTGTTTTTCATGTTATCAAATGGATACATAGAGCAGGATTATATGCAGTATCGCTCTATCTTCCATGCAGGTGCTTTAAGTAAATCAGATAACGTTTATATCCAGAAGGTCGCTGCCAAGGTGAATTTTGAGGAATTGAAAGATATACATCTGAATAACGTTTCCAATGTTGTGGATAAAATTGAGTCACTATCATTTAAATATTATGAAGGGATTTTTCATCCGCATATAATTGGTTTTTTGATCAACTGCCGAGTTGATTTTGCCCGTGATGTATTTATTCACTTATTCAATCATTGCTCACCCGGGTTAATTGTTCGCACTATGCGGACGTATTTTTATGAATTCAGTAATGATACCTATCAAGATTTAATTAATTTAACTTTAGGCAATGAAAAGACATTGGGTAAATTGACGGAGGCGATGAGCACTTACCGTGACATAGACTCTGATGATGATTTTTATCAGCAGCTATCTGTGTCATTTCTTCGTTTTGGTCTGATAGAAAACATTACCCGACAAAGTGCTGTTCAGGATTATCTGCATGAATTAAAAACAGATACTACATTTTTTACATACATACAACCCGATGAGATTGCGTCATTCAGCATAAAATTAAAAGAACTCAACATTGTATTCGATAGCGTCAGTGAAGCTAGCGGTGAAAGTGAACGTGTGTTGGTGAAGTTTATCGCAGAGAATTTTCTGTATGTGTTTAATATTAATAATCTCACTGCAGTGTTTAATGCGTACTCTGATAACAGAAAGAATGTTGAGGAGCTATCGCGCAATCCGTATACCTTAATCATTAGTGAAAAAGTCCCATGCTTAACTGAGGCTGTAAATAAAAACATTGAGATGTTTATCCTTGAATATTTCATTCATTCTGAGGAAAACGTTGAGTCTGTTATTTCACTCATTAACTCAGATGTTACTGAGCATTCCAAAGAAATTATCATTGAAAGCATGAATTTTGAAGTTCAGCAGCTGTCGACAGTTGAAAATATCAGGTTATCTGTAGTAGATGGAGTGTCATTCACTGTTTATGACCTCTTGTTTAAACATGGGCGTGTCGCTGCCAACTGGGATAACATCTTTGACTATATGTTTACCGATGTCGACGATGAGATATTGTGGGAGTTTTTTGCTCACCATCCGGAGGCGCTTTCAGGCCATAAGGTCAGTGTTCCTGAGGAGTCTGTTGATAATGTTGTAAATCACATCATTTCAGCAGCAGATAAGCCAGACGCGTTGTATGCACAGTTGATTAGCGTGCTGCCTGTGAGCATCGACCAAGCAGTCAGTGACCTGCCACTGACAAAATTTAAAGCACTTTGTGACAGCAACAGAGTTTTGCTGTCAGAAGCGCTCTATAAAGACGTACTCAGTATTTATGAAGGACAACGTAGCAAGGGCCTCAATGGGTGTCTGTCGCTTATGATTAGAAACAACGTTGCTGTTTTTGAAAGTAATATTGAGTTTTACTTGCAAGATGACGAAGATTTCGATAATGAACTTATTGAGCTTGTGCTCAATGATGACGATATAGCGTTGACGACTAAAGTTTCAATCATCGACATTATCTGGCCGCACTATACCAATAGTTTCTTCGACCATATAAGCGTGAATAGTAAGATCAGTATGGCTCTTCTTCTTAATGTTTCGGAAGATGACACCCGGCTTGTGTTCTTGAATCATCTTTTAGAGTTTGAAAAACTGCCTTTTGAATACATCAATCGTGCACTTATGGCCTTCGTGTCGGAAGAATACAATTTGATTGCGGATAAAACCAAACGAGCAAAAGTACTCAAAACTGAAGGTAATGAGATCCTTTTAAAGTATTTAACGCATTGCTACTTTATCAGCAGTTATAAAGACAAGGGGGAATCCTTTGAAGTGTATCATTACCGTAAGATGTTTCTGGACGAATCACCAGAGGATGATTAACTCGCCACTTAAAAAATCCGACAGATGGATTGAATTGTCTTCATATGATCACTAGTATTGACGGGTTGTCATTCTGAGGTGTAAAAATTCATTTATCGAAGGCGTGTATTCGAATGCTTGTCAGAATGCAGCGGCGTTATGAAAAGGTCACCCTTAAAAGGTGGCTTTTTCGCTTTCAGGAGAGATGAAAACATCATTCGTTTTGTCAGCCTTGTGTTATTAGAGTGACGGAAAAACAAGGGGAACATAGCGCTGGGTGAGTACAACAAACAATATCCGTAAATCGGATGGTTACAAAAATGTAGGTCGAAAAGTAATTTTTATATTTTTTTGAGAATAATCGTAATAATCAGTTTTAACCACCAATGCATTATGTTTACGAAACATCAATATTGCTGTGTGTGCTTCCTACCCATCCTTCAAGTTTATCTGCCCAGTCTTGCATCATAACCTTTCGCTCATCAAGATACGTCGCATGGTTGTACGTGCGGCGAACGTTGTTGGTATCAGCGTGCGCAAGCTGAGCTTCGATAGCATCAGGTCGATAGCCCATCTCGTTTAACCGTGTGCTGCCTGTGGATCGGGTTGCGTGTGGGCTGTAAGTTCCACTCCAGCCGAGGCTTTTAAGTAGCTGGCGCAGCGAGTGCGATGTCATTGGACCTAACGGATTATCCCTGCCCGGAAAAAGGTGCTGCCGATGCCCGGTTAATCCCTGTAGTGTTCTGAGCATTTTGACAGCTTGGAAGGGTAGGGGAATAACGTGTTCTCGGCGGGCTTTCATTCGCGCTGCCGGAATGGTCCACAGGGCGTTATCAAGATCGAATTCTGTCCATTCTGCTTCGGTGGCTTCTGCAGGACGCGACAATGTCCACCACATAAGCCACATGCAATAGTTAACCTGGTACGAACCACGACTATTGTCAAAACAGCTTAATAACTTCCCGATTTGCAGAGGATTCAGTGCTTGTTTGTGCTGTGTCTTATTGGCCGGAATGGCCTTGCGCACAGGCCAGATAGGATCGCTATCAGCTCTAAGTGTCGCTACTGCCAACTCGAAAACTGATGAAATGGTTCGACGGGCTTCAGCGGCAACTGTCGGTGCTCCTCGTTTAGCAGTTTCTTGAAGAATTTTAAGAATGTGGTGTGGGGTGATCTCCCTGACCGGGAGCTTACCGATTGCGGGAAAAACCACTCGTTCAAGCATATCCAGTCGGCGCGTTTTGGTGATCTCGGCCCAGTCTTTCATCTGCAACCACTCTTTGGCGATCAGCTCAAAGGTGTTAGAAGCGTCATTGACCTTGCGGATCTTATCTAATTGACGAGCCTGTGTCGGGCTAACTCCATCTGCGACTTGCTTACGCGCTTGCTCGCATTTCTCGCGGGCTTCAGCAAGTTTGACCGTCGGGTACTCACCCAGCGCAAACATGCTGGATTTACCGTTGAGTTTAAACCGATAGCGCCATGCCTTTTTGCCATTGGGTTTCACTTCGAGGTAGAGACCATTGAAATCATTGAGTCGATAGAGTTTTTCTTTCGGCTTGGCAGTGCGGCATTGCGTATCGGTGAGCATAACGGGGCCTTGTTTAATTACTATACCGTTATTGTACTCACTTAAAATGAAGATGGAAGAATGTTGTACTCATCTATGTACTCATTTTTGACAGCGTTGTTACGAGATGATTTGAGACATTATGAAATGAAAAATCCACGCAATTGCGTGGATTTTATAGGGTTTCTCCGTTGTTATGAGGTTCAGCGAAACCTCATGAGACAACAAATTTTATTTAGACGTTAAACAGGAAGTTCATCACATCGCCATCTTTCACGATGTACTCTTTTCCTTCTGAACGCATCTTGCCGGCTTCTTTCGCACCCTGTTCGCCTTTGAAAGCGATAAAGTCTTCAAACGCGATGGTCTGGGCGCGGATAAAGCCTTTTTCGAAGTCGGTATGAATTTTACCGGCTGCCTGTGGCGCCGTCGCGCCGACCGGGATAGTCCATGCGCGAACTTCTTTCACGCCTGCGGTGAAGTAGGTCTGCAGGTTCAGCAGGGCGTAACCGGCGCGGATCACGCGGTTCAGGCCCGGCTCTTCCAGACCCAGTTCAGCCATAAACTCGTCACGATCTTCATCTTCCAGCTCAGCAATGTCTGACTCAACCGCAGCGCACACCGGAACCACGACAGACCCTTCCGCTTCAGCGATAGCGCGAACCTGATCCAGGTACGGGTTATTCTCGAAACCATCTTCATTGACGTTGGCAATGTACATGGTCGGTTTCAGGGTCAGGAAGCTCAGGTAGCGGATGGCGGCTTTCTCATCCGCATCCAGATCCAGTGAACGCAGCATGCCCGCTTCAGAGAGGTGCGGCAAACACTTCTCCAGCGCAGCCAGTTCCGCCTTCGCATCTTTATCGCCACCTTTGGCTTTCTTCTGGACGCGCTGAATCGCACGCTCACAGGTGTCGAGATCGGACAGCGCCAGCTCGGTATTGATCACGTCAATATCTTCAGCCGGGTTCACTTTCCCTGCGACGTGGATAATGTTGTCGTTCTCAAAGCAGCGAACCACATGGCCGATCGCCTCGGTTTCCCGGATGTTGGTCAGGAACTGGTTGCCCAGACCTTCACCTTTTGACGCGCCTTTCACCAGACCAGCAATATCGACAAATTCCATGGTAGTCGGTACCACGCGCTGCGGTTTAACGATCTCAGAGAGCTGATCGAGACGCAGGTCAGGCATTGGCACAACGCCCGTGTTTGGCTCAATGGTGCAGAAGGGGAAGTTAGCCGCTTCAATACCCGCTTTGGTCAGCGCGTTAAACAGAGTGGATTTACCGACGTTCGGCAGGCCCACGATACCGCATTTGAATCCCATGGTTTAATACCCTTTATGACTGGATGGACAGTGCGCCAGACGACGAACTGTCGGAGACGAATTGAAAATTTCGCGCATTATACACGGAAACGCGATGTTTCGGGCGTTTAAGCCGGTTTGAAGGCGTGCAGCCGGTTCATCGCCTTGATGCGATCCTCTTTCAGCCACAGTTCAGTGCAGCGCGCCGCTTCATCTATCGCATCATCGATCAGTTTCTGCTCGCTGGCGGGCGGCTTGCCCAGCACAAATCCGGTCACCTTGTTGCGGTCGCCAGGATGGCCGATGCCGATACGCAGACGGTGAAAGTTGTTGTTGTTGCCCAGCTTGCTGATGATGTCTTTCAGCCCGTTATGGCCACCGTGGCCGCCGCCTTGTTTGAACTTTGCCACGCCAGGGGGCAGATCGAGTTCGTCGTGTGCCACCAGGATCTCCTCCGGGGCGATGCGATAAAAAGTCGCCATCGCCGCTACCGCCTTACCGCTCAGGTTCATGAAGGTGGTCGGCACCAGCAGACGCACATCCTCTCCGGCTATCGCCAGACGGGCGGTGTAGCCATAGAATTTGCTTTCCTCTTTCAGTGACTGATTGTGACGTTCAGCCAGTAAATCCAGATACCAGGCACCCGCGTTATGACGCGTGGCGGCATATTCAGCGCCCGGATTGGCAAGGCCTACAATCAGTTTAATGCTGCTCACAATGATTATCCTGCGGTTATTGCGAAAGGGCGTTAGTTTACTTCGCTCTGCGCGAGATGACAAAGCAGAAGCCGCGAAATGGTTCAGGAGGGTGATTAATCATTTTCTATCTGAATCAATAGGCTGCCGTCAGTACCACGCAATCCTTTATGGCTGATGTGTGATCCAGTACGCAACGTTCACGTCAGCCATTGCCTAAACTTATGGCACTTAACATTGTGTGCGGTTCTTAACCTGTATGGATGGAGGTTCAGCATGAAACATCAACACTGCCGTATGGCGGGTAACAGCCTGATGATACTGGGATTAGTCACGATGGTTCTGGGCGTGGGTGTCTCCATTGCAAACCAGCTGCCCACCCTGAATATGCCGCAGATTCTGGCGCAGGGCGCGATTTTAAGCATTTTTATTGGTGCGCTATTATGGCTGGTGGGCGCACGTGTCAGTGGTCGTGAAAAAGTGGAAGATCGCTACTACTGGCTGCGTCACTATGACAAACGCTGCCGCCGGTCGCCCGATTCTCACCATTAATGTATAGCGACAGGATGCTGATGTTGTTCGGTGCGGTTCCGGCCGCTGGCCTTAGCCTGATAGAGCGCGGCATCTGCCAGTGCCAGTAAGTCTTCAAACCCCCGCTGCGCATGTGTGACCGTCGCAAACCCGATGCTGACCGAATAGGCGACCGTGTCGGGCCGCGACGCACAGACGGCCAGGCGAATCGCTTCACACCAGCGTTCTGTTTCTTCTGCCGCCGCGGGCAGTATCGCCGCAAACTCCTCACCGCCCATGCGCGCAAAGCGTCCTTCAGCGGGCAGCAACGTTCTGACAATCCCGCAAAAGTGGATTAAGACTTTATCACCCTGCTGGTGGCCATACTGATCGTTGATGCTTTTAAAATGATCCAGATCGAACAGAATGGCGCTATAGGGCCGGTTCTGACGCCTGCATCGCGCCACAATTTTCTCCGCTTCATTAAACAAGGCGCGTCGGTTCCACACGCTGGTGAGAGGATCGTGCAGTGAAGTCTGTTTCAGCGTTATCTGCATCCGCTCATTAACCATGGCCAGAATGGTAAACGCCAGCCCGATAACAAACAGAATGGACTCCAGGATAACGTAAACCGAGAAGGCTGATCCGCCAATCGCGCCCGGCTTTGCGCTGGGGATCGCGCTATCCACAAACAAACGCGCCAGATGAAACAGCAGATGGATCCAAAGCAACAACTGCGCGGGCCAGAAGGTGACTCTCAGCGTCTCGCGGGCCTGCCACATCAGCTGAATCAGGGCCGCGGTATAGAGGATGCAGGCGATGCAGAGTATGACCACCCGTCTGGGCAGGCTGTTGTAAAACGCCGGAAAACAGCAAAGAATCGCCCAGATCAGGGCACCCAGTAACCAGTGATGACCGATCGGTTTGCCGCAGAAGCGCCGGAAGGCATTCAGCAATGCGCCATAGGCGAGCATCACGACAACATTGCCAACCACAATCGGCAGGAAGTGCAAACCACTGCTGCGCAGGCTACTCAGTAACACGGAAATCAGGGTAAAAATCAGCGACAGGCTGGTAAAACCCAGCACGCGATCGCACTGCGAACCCAGCCAGGCAAAAACCATAATAATGCTCAGAAACCCCAGAACATAGAGCTCGCAGACAAACAGAGTATATATATCGAGACGCATGATGACGGGTTTCTGATGAGAAATGGCGCTGCAAATTACCATTTAATGCTACAGGGCAGAAGCGGGGAACACAGGGTTTTATAAAAAGAGTGAGAGGCGTCAAAAACCGGGGGTTTTAAGGGAATTTATCGCGCCAATATCCGAAAAGAGAGCGCGTTAATCCGGAGAGGGGAAAAAAAACCGGGCACAGGGCCCGGTTTAGCGAAGATTAGTGCTCGAACATGGCCGAGATAGACTCTTCGTTACTGATGCGGCGAATCGCTTCGGCCAGCATGCCGGACAGGGTCAGCGTGCGAACATTCGGCAGGGACCGGATCTCTTCAGAAAGCGGGATGGTATCGCAGACGATAACCTGGTCGAGGACTGACTTACGCAGATTTTCAACGGCGTTGCCGGAGAAGATTGGGTGAGTAGCGTAAGCAAACACGCGTTTCGCACCACGCTCTTTCAACGCTTCCGCCGCTTTACACAGCGTGCCGCCGGTGTCGATCATGTCGTCGACCAGCACGCAGTCGCGGCCAGCAACGTCACCAATGATATGCATCACCTGAGAAACGTTCGCGCGAGGGCGGCGTTTATCAATGATCGCCATATCGGTGTCGTTCAGCAGTTTGGCAATAGCACGGGCACGGACTACGCCACCAATATCAGGAGAAACAACAATCGGGTTTTCCAGACCGATCTGCATCATATCTTCCAGCAGGATCGGGCTGCCAAATACGTTATCAACCGGGACGTCGAAGAAGCCCTGGATCTGCTCGGCGTGCAGGTCAACCGTAAGAACACGGTCAACTCCGACGCTGGAAAGGAAGTCTGCCACTACCTTAGCGGTGATAGGCACACGCGCAGAACGCACGCGGCGATCCTGGCGGGCATAGCCAAAGTAGGGGATGACTGCGGTAATACGACCAGCAGAAGCACGACGCAGTGCGTCGACCATCACAACCAGTTCCATCAGATTATCGTTGGTGGGAGCACAGGTGGACTGGATGATGAAAATATCACCACCGCGTACATTTTCGTTAATCTGTACGCTCACTTCACCATCACTGAAACGACCGACAGCGGCGTCTCCCAGACTGGTGTAAAGGCGGTTGGCAATACGTTGTGCTAGTTCCGGGGTGGCGTTACCAGCAAATAGCTTCATATCAGGCACGAGAAGAACCTCAGGCTTTGCGTCCAGAGAATGAACGGCATGATTGTAACCGGCGCGTACAATCATGAGCGTTCACACGGGTGTGTTGATGCGAAAGGTGCAGCGTCCGGAACGTGGTGACGCTGTCACGCTTTCGCTAATCGCCCTGCAGAGTACGCTGTAGCGGCGAAACGTTTACGCCCCGGGCTACAAATCCGCGTACCCCCTGCGGGGCAAGCTCCAGCACCTGGCGGGCAGCAGACTCGGTGTCAAATTCAGCAAACACACAAGCGCCTGTGCCAGTCAGGCGTGACGGCGCGTATTCTAGCAGCCAGGAAACAAGCTCATCAACCTCACGAAAACGTTTTCTTACCACTGCTTCACAATCATTGGTGAAGGGTAAGGCTAAAAGCGTCGATAAACTGCGCGATGGCGTATCCCGTGTCAGTTCAGGATCGTTAAACACCTGCGGGGTACTGATATGCACGCCGGGATGGGCGACCAGATACCATTTCTCTTCCGGCCCGGCGGGCTGCAGCTCTTCGCCTACGCCCTGCGCAAAGGCCGCAAAACCCTGAACGAATACCGGGACATCCGCGCCCAGCGTCACACCGATGGCCGCCAGCTCATCCGGCGTAAAGCCGGTCTGCCACAGATGATTCAGCGCAACCAGTACAGTGGCCGCATCCGACGAACCGCCGCCCAGACCGCCGCCCATTGGCAGCTGCTTTTCGAGGGCAATCTGCGCACCCGCGCGGGCGGGCAGGCTGTTTTTCGCCTGCGCCGCCTGTTTCAGCCGGTTGGCTGCTCGTACAATCAGGTTGTCCGCATCAGCGACGCCGGGCAGCGGCGTCAACAGCGTAACGGTATCGCTGTCATCAACGGTGATCTGCAACCGGTCGCCATAATCAAGGAACTGAAACAGCGTCTGCAGGTTGTGATAGCCGTCAGGACGACGGCCGGTGATATAGAGAAAAAGATTCAGTTTCGCCGGAGCGGGCCAATGGGTGATCATTGTACGGTCCAGCCGTCCATACGCAGTTTGATGCGCTGGTCACCCTCTTTCAGCTCCAGACTGGAGGGCAGCGGCGGGGTGACTTTGCTGTCGTAACCGGCGATGGAAACCTGCCAGGTCTGACCGTCGCGGCTGTAGTTCAGGCTGCGCAGCTGATAGTTTTCGTTAAGCTGGTAGTCGGTGGCATCGCCCGGCAGGCCCATCATCCACTGCCGCAGGTTCGTCAGCGGAATGTTCATGCCGGTGAGCTGCGAGATCATCTTCTGTGCATCGTTGCTGACGTAGCGTTTGCCCTTATTATCAACGATCTGCACGACGGAACCCTGCGCATCCAGCTGCAGTTCAGTGCTGCCGAGCGGATTGGTCAGCAAGAGGCGATAGCGATCGGGCGCGGTCTGCTGCCAGTTGAAGCGGGCATAGACCTTCTGTTTATCGGAGAGGTAAGCAAAGGCGCCGCGCGTCTGATAATGCGTGACCTTTGAGACCGCCTGCTGATGCTGTTGCCACTGTGGCGCGGTGACGCTGGGGCCGGGACCTTGCGGTTTGTTGACGCTACAGGCCGCCAGCAGGACGCTGGCAAGGGGCAAAAGGCGCAACAGATTGCGTGGTGAAGTAAGCATCAAGTGGTCATCTCCTCGGACACATTGATTATTCGTAACGGATAACGCTAACCGCCCTGGTTTTAACCGTCAATGCTGTTATGCAGCAAATTGCGGTTGATCAGGTTAATCTTATTACAGTCATAGCCTTTGTATGGCTTTTCTTGATCTGCCGCATCTTGTAGAATGCGCCTCACAAAACCCTGACATTATTGGGACATCCCAACCAAAACGACCATGACGCTGCTTGCTCTCGGAATCAACCACAAGACCGCCCCCATTGCTCTGCGCGAACGTGTTTCGTTCGGGCCGGAGACGCTTGAGCAGGCACTCAACAGCCTGTTATCACAGCCAATGGTGCAGAGCGGTGTGGTGCTGTCCACCTGTAACCGGACTGAGCTCTACCTGAGTGTAGAGCAGCAGGCCGATTTACAGGCGCGTCTGGTGAACTGGTTGTGCAATTACCATCAGCTGAATGAAGAGGATGTGCGTAACAGCCTCTACTGGCATCAGGATAACGAGGCGGTCAGCCACCTGATGCGCGTCGCCAGCGGGCTCGATTCACTGGTGCTCGGCGAACCGCAAATCCTGGGTCAGGTTAAGAAAGCCTTTGCGGACTCCTCGCGCGGTCAGGCGCTGAGCAGCGAACTGGAACGCATGTTCCAGAAAACCTTTTCGGTCGCCAAGCGCGTGCGCACGGAAACCGATATCGGTGCCAACGCGGTGTCAGTGGCGTTTGCCGCCTGTACCCTGGCGCGCCAGATCTTTGAATCCCTCTCTTCGGTCAATGTCCTGCTGGTGGGCGCGGGTGAAACCATTGAGCTGGTGGCGCGTCATCTGCGTGAACATCAGGTCAAAAATCTGATCATCGCCAACCGGACCCGCGAACGCGCCGAAACCCTGGCGTCGGAAGTGGGCGCTGAGGTGATCACGCTGGCGGAGATCGATGCCCGCCTGGCCGAAGCCGACATTATTATCTCTTCTACCGCCAGTCCATTGCCGATTATTGGCAAAGGAATGATGGAGCGCGCCCTGAAAGCGCGACGCAACAAACCGATGCTGCTGGTCGATATTGCCGTGCCGCGCGATGTGGAGCCGGAAGTGGGCGACCTGCCTAACGCCTATCTCTACAGCGTGGACGATCTGCAGGCGATCATCGAGCAGAACCTGGCGCAGCGTAAAGCGGCGGCGGTGCAGGCCGAAAACATCGTCGTTCAGGAAAGCAGTGAATTTATGGCGTGGCTGCGCTCGCAGGGCGCCGTCAACACCATTCGTGAATACCGCTCTCAGGCGGATGAGATCCGTGCTGAGCTGGAAGGCCGCGCGCTGCAGGCCCTGCAACAGGGCGGCGATCCGCAGAAAATTATGCAGGAACTGGCGCACAAGCTGACTAACCGTTTAATTCATGCTCCAACCAAATCACTTCAGCAGGCCGCCCGCGACGGCGATAATGAACGCCTGCAGATTTTACGCGACAGCCTGGGTCTCGATTAGGCGCACCGCTGTCGCCACCTGTTACGGGAATCCCACATTTAAATGAAAACCTCGATAGTTGCCAAACTGGAAGCGCTGCAGGAGCGCCACGAAGAAGTGGAGGCGATGCTGGGCGATGCTGGCGTGATCGCCGATCAGGAACGTTTCCGTGCGCTGTCACGCGAATATGCGCAGCTGACCGACGTGAGCCGTTGTTTCCGCGACTGGCAGCAGGTGCAGGACGATATCGACACCGCGCAGCAGATGCTTGATGATCCGGAAATGCGCGACATGGCGCAGGAAGAGTTACAGGAAGCGCGTGAGAAAAGCGAAGCCCTTGCGCAGCAGTTGCAGGTTCTGCTGCTGCCCAAAGATCCCGATGACGAGCGTGCCTGTTTCGTCGAAGTGCGCGCCGGAACCGGCGGCGACGAGGCGGCGATCTTTGCAGGCGACCTGTTCCGGATGTACAGCCGCTATGCGGAAACGCGGCGCTGGCGTGTGGAAATCGTCAGCGCCAATGAGGGCGAGCACGGCGGTTATAAAGAAGTCATTGCCCGTATCACTGGCGACGGTGCTTATGGCCGCATGAAATTTGAATCAGGCGGACACCGCGTGCAGCGTGTGCCGGAAACCGAATCTCAGGGTCGTATCCACACCTCTGCCTGTACCGTCGCTGTCATGCCAGAGATTCCGGAAGCGGAACTGCCTGAGATTAACGCCGGGGATCTGAAAATCGATACCTTCCGCTCATCCGGCGCAGGCGGTCAGCACGTTAACACCACCGATTCCGCAATCCGTATCACCCACCTGCCAACCGGTATTGTGGTGGAGTGCCAGGACGAACGTTCCCAGCATAAGAACAAAGCCAAAGCGCTGGCAGTGCTGGGTTCGCGGATCCACGCTGCGGAGATGGCCCGTCGTCAGGCCGCCGAAGCCAGTACCCGCCGCAATCTGTTAGGCAGCGGCGATCGTTCCGACCGTATCCGTACCTATAACTTCCCGCAGGGCCGCGTCACTGACCACCGCATCAACCTGACCATCTACCGTCTGGATGAAGTGATGGAAGGCAGGATTGACAGCCTCATTGAGCCGATCGTGCAGGAGTACCAGGCGGATCAGCTGGCGGCGCTGGCTGGTCAGGAGTGATGGATATTCGTCACTGGCTGAAACAGGCTGTCGCCACGCTCTGCGGCGGCGACAGTCCTAAGCGTGACGCTGAGATCCTGTTAGGTTTCGTGACCGGTAAATCCCGCAGCTGGTTAATTGCCTTTGATGAAACGGTGCTCAGTGCCGACCAGCTCGCGCAGCTGGAGCGCCTGCTGGCGCGTCGTGCACGGGGTGAACCGGTGGCGCATCTGGTCGGCGAGCGCGAGTTCTGGTCGCTGCCCCTGCGGGTCAATGACGCCACGCTGATTCCGCGTCCCGATACTGAGCTGCTGGTGGAACAGGCGCTGCTGCACCTGCCCGCGACCCCGTCGACGATTCTGGATATGGGCACCGGCACCGGGGCGATTGCGCTGGCGCTGGCCAGCGAGCGGCCTGACTGTCAGGTCACTGGCCTTGACCGAATCGCCGCCGCCGTTGAGCTGGCAAACAGCAACGCGCAGCATCTCAGCCTGAGCAATACCACCTTTCTGCTCAGCCACTGGTTTCAGGCGCTGACGCCACAGCGGTTTACCCTCATTGCCAGTAACCCTCCCTATATCGACGCCAGTGATGTTCATCTGGAGCAGGGCGATGTGCGTTTTGAACCACGCAGTGCGCTGGTGGCGGATGAGGCGGGACTGGCGGATCTGCGCACGCTGATCGAAGAGGCGCCCGAATGGCTGCTGCCGGGCGGCTGGCTGCTGCTGGAGCACGGCTGGCAGCAGGGCGAGGCGGTAGCTGCGCTGATGCGACAGACCGGTTATCGCGACGTTGAAACCGTTACGGATTACGGCGGCAATCCGCGCGTGACCTTAGGACAGTTCTCTCTTTAAATGCATGCTGAAAAGGATTCCTGATGGCTGCTTTTTATCCCCTGATTAAAAATCTGCATCTGGCCACGGTGTGGATTACCGTAACGCTGTTTCTGCTGCGCTTTTACTGGCAGCGGCAGGGATCGGCGATGCTGACCCGCCGCTGGGTGCGTATTCTGCCGCACATTAACGACACGCTGCTGCTGGTGAGCGGCGTCTCGCTGATGATGATAGCCCGCTTCTATCCCTTCACACCGCAAGGAAGCTGGCTGACGGAGAAGCTTTTAGCGGTTATCATCTACATCGCCTTAGGATTTGTGGCATTGAGTCGCCGTCCACGTACTGATCGCACCCGATGGATCGCTTTTCTGATCGCGTTAATCGCTCTGGTGGCCATCATTACGCTGGCGCTGACCAAAATGCCGTTATGGGGATAGCATGACCTCGACCGAACAACTAGATTTCAGCCAGACACCGCTATGTGAAGCAGTCATTGGCGCAACGCTTGCCATCCGGGCCGATTTCCCGGCGCTGTCGGTGGAAGCACAACTTGCGGCATTAGTCGCCGAAGCCCGTGACTATGTCAGCCCTGTACAGGATGCCGACCTGCAGCTCGAAACGTTGCTGGATCTGTTTTATCGTCAGTGGGGATTTGGCGGCGCCAGCGGCGTCTACAATCTCTCTGATGCACTCTGGATCGACAATGTCCTGAAGACCCGTCAGGGCACTGCGGTGTCACTCGGTGTTATCCTGCTGCACATTGCTGCTGAACTGGAACTGCCCCTGATGCCGGTGATCTTCCCGACGCAGCTGATTCTGCGCGCCGACTGGATCGATGGCGATAAGTGGATGATCAATCCGTTTAATGGCGAAACGCTCGATCGCCATACGCTGGAAGTGTGGCTCAAAGGTAACATCAGTCCGACAGCGCGCCTCTATGATGACGACCTCGACGAAGCCAAAACCGTCACCGTGATGCGTAAAATGCTCGACACGCTGAAAGCGGCGCTGATGGAAGAGAAGAAGATGGAGCTGGCGCTGAACGTCAGTCAGGTGCTGTTGCGCATCGATCCGGACGATCCTTACGAAATTCGCGATCGCGGTTTGATCTACGCGCAGCTGGAGTGTGAGCATATCGCCCTGAATGATTTAAACTACTTCGTTGAGCAGTGTCCTGAAGACCCGGTCAGCGAGATGATTAAAGTTCAGATTCACGCAATCGAACAAAAACAGGTCACGCTGCACTAAGCGGACCCTCAGAAAAGGAAAGGGCATGACACAGAAAGTCGTGAGTATTGGCGAGATCAAGGTAGCAAACGATCTGCCATTTGTGCTGTTTGGCGGAATGAACGTGCTGGAGTCGCGCGACCTGGCGATGCGCATCTGCGAGCATTACGTCACCGTCACCAATAAACTCGGTATTCCTTACGTTTTTAAAGCCTCTTTTGACAAGGCAAACCGCTCCTCTATTCACTCTTACCGTGGTCCGGGCCTGGAAGAGGGAATGAAGATTTTCCAGGAGCTGAAGCAGACCTTCGGCGTAAAAATTATCACCGACGTGCACGAAGCCGCTCAGGCGCAGCCGGTTTCTGAGGTAGTGGATGTGATCCAGCTGCCCGCCTTCCTGGCGCGTCAGACCGATCTGGTGGAAGCGATGGCGAAAACCGGTGCGGTCATCAACGTCAAGAAGCCGCAGTTTGTCAGCCCTGGCCAGATGGGTAACATCGTGGACAAGTTCGCTGAAGGCGGCAACGAGAAAGTCATCCTGTGCGACCGCGGCAGCAACTTCGGTTACGACAATCTGGTTGTTGATATGCTCGGCTTTAACGTGATGAAGAAAGTCACCCACAACAGCCCGGTGATTTTTGACGTGACCCACGCGCTGCAGACCCGCGATCCCTTTGGTGCGGCATCCGGTGGTCGTCGCGCGCAGGTGGCTGAACTGGCACGTGCCGGTATGGCTGTCGGCATCGCCGGCCTGTTTATCGAAGCGCATCCGGATCCGGACCATGCCCTGTGTGACGGCCCATCCGCGCTGCCGCTGGATAAGCTGGAGCCGTTCCTGGTGCAGATGAAAGCGATTGACGATCTGGTCAAAAGCTTTGCAGAAATCGATACCAGCAAATAAACGTTGCGGTAAAAAAAAGAGCGAATCCTCGCTCTTTTTTTTCGTCTGTTAGCTGAAGATTTACAGCATGATAGTCATCAGATAGCCAATAAAGAGGGCCAGATGCGCGGCACCGTTCAGCACATTAGTACGTCCCGTGGAGAAGGCGATCTGACAGAGAAGCAGCGAGGCCATCATAATCACCATCTGCGGCGGCTCCAGCCCAAAGATGAGCTCCTGACCGGTCAGGGTTGCAATAATGGTCACCGCGGGGACGGTTAACGAGATAGTCGCCAGTACCGACCCGAAAAACAGGTTCATCGCCCGCTGTACCTGATTCATCAGCACGGCTTTGATCGCGCCCAGCCCCTCTGGTGAGAGGATCAGCAGGGCCACCAGGAAGCCGGTAAACTGCGCCGGGGCATTCATTTCTGTCAGCAGGTTTTCCAGCGTGTTGGCATTCATTTTGGTCACGGTAATGACCGCAATCAGGTGAACGATCAGCCAGACGGTGTGCCAGACGCTGCTGTGGGCGGAAGGCTTGCCATGATGCGGGTCGCCATCGTCGCTCTCATCTTCATGCTCATAGACAAACAGGCTCTGGTGGGTTTTTGTCTGGATCAGCAGGAAAACGCCATACATGGCTGCAGAAATGGCAGCAATCAGTAAAGCCTGAGTGGTGGAGAAGTTGCCGCCCGGCAGCGCATTGGGAAACACCAGCACCAGAATTGCCAGCGGAAAGATCGCAATCAGATATTGCTTTACGCCTGCAAGATTCACGTACTGGGTCGCAAATTTATTGCCGCCCAGCAGCAGCGCAAAGCCTACCAGCCCGCCGGTGACAATCATTACGATCGAATAAAGCGTATCGCGCATCAGGCCGGGTGCGGCATCGCCGGTTGCCATCAGCGCCGAGATCAGGCTGACTTCCAGAATCACTACCGAGAGGCTCAGGATCAGGGAGCCGTAGGGTTCGCCAAGCCGGTGCGCCAGAACATCTGCGTGACGCACCACACTGAACGCGCTGCTCAGAATAGCGATCAGCGCCACGATATTGATACCAACCACGACAGGGAATGACGTATCAGCACCAAAGAAATAGAGGATTCCCAGCGTGATAAGAGGAAATATCAGCGAGAACTCCTTGTGTCGGGTTTTTTCATGTACAGGCATTCACCATCCTCTCTGGTTAATGGTTATCCGGGAACAGCGGATGCTGTTGTTAAAAATATAATCAGTTTCAGGGTAGTTCGCAGTTTATCTTTTCACCGGCCTGAACAGGAGAAATTTACTACTTTTTACTTAAACAGCATAATAACGCGAAGCAGGGCTAACCAGCGGTTATGTGAAATATTGCATTCAGAATCAGCAAAAAAGCGCTTTCACTTATTCAGCTATCTGACAATTTACTGCCAGTAAACGCCATTCTAAACAGGGTTTGTCAGGGTTAAAGGCTGCTTTTTATCTTAACCGGCAATAAATTACAGTTTGTAATCTGCCAGGTCTGCGCCAGGCTTAAAAGGAATCCATCACACAGGAGCCGTTATGCCTTACTCAACCCGCACCGACCTACCCGATAACGTTAAACACGTTCTGCCCGCGCATGCTCAGGAAATCTATCAGCAGGCATTTAACAGTGCCTGGGAGCAGTATAAAGAGGCGGAAGATCGTCGCGGCGATGACTCACGGGAGGAGGTCGCTCACAAGGTGGCCTGGTCAGCCGTAAAAAAAGAGTATGAAAAAGGGGATGATGATAAGTGGCATCGCAAAAAATGATCGGCTGCTAGCTGCTTTAACATAAAGGGCCAGGTGTTTCTGGCCCTTTTTTGTTTCTGCGCTATCAGTTTTATCTGTTATTTTTTAATCTGCGACCGGAATCACGCTTGAAACCCTGCAGAGAAATAGATTACTGTCGATTAATGAACGAAACGCAGTGCCGTTTTGGCCATCATGTTACAGGAGCTTTTCGCAGGACGCCGTTGACGTTGAGGAGGTCGCATTGCTTACCCGGGAATTTCTACTAAAAGCGGATTGTAAAACGTCGTTCGGGGACATCGAAGAGACGCTGCTATGGAGTTGTGAGCAGCGTGCGGCCTCGCTGGCAGCCACGCTGGCCTGTCGTCCCGATCGCAGCCCGGTGTGGATCTTTGGCTACGGCTCACTGATGTGGAATCCGATTTTTGAGGCGGATGAAGTCGCCTCCGGCTCGCTGGAGGGCTGGCATCGCGCGTTCTGCCTGCGGCTGACTGCCGGACGCGGTACCGCCGCGCATCCCGGCCGGATGCTGGCGCTGAAGCAGGGCGGACGGACGTCGGGTCTGGCGTTCCGGCTGCCGGAAGCACGGTTGCAGGAAGAACTGATGCTGCTGTGGAAGCGTGAAATGATTACCGGCTGCTATCTGCCGACATGGTGTGAGCTGCAGCTGGAGGATGGACGCAGCGTGACGGCACTGACCTTTATTATGGACCCGCGCCATCCGCTCTATGAATCGGACTCCTGCCCGGAGGCAATAGCGCCCCTGATCGCGGCGGCCAGTGGTCCGCTGGGTACGAATGCGCAGTATCTGTTTGCCCTGGAAGAGGAGCTGAGCCGGCGCGGTATGCAGGAGGAGAATCTGAGCCGGCTGGCGCAGCAGGTGCGGATGCTACAGCAAGCCTGGCCGAAGCAGGCCTGAGCAGGATCAGAGCAGAAGGGTGCGACAGGGTCGCGCCCTTTTTTGATCCGGCGGTCAGTTACCCGGGTTAATCAGCCAGGTGCCGGGCTTATCGATCGTCAGGGACTGGCTATGGGTCTGGCTGCCATTGCTGACATCAATTTTATACTCTCCTGCGGCCAGGTTCAGCGCTGCAAATCCGCTGCTGCCGGGTTTCACCTCCACCGGCTGTCCGTTCAGCATCACGCTCTCGCCGCTCACAAGTTTAAGGTAGACCGTGGCCAGCGCCGCCGGCGTAGCCGCCTCAGGCGTTACGGGCGTTGCCTGCGGCGCAGCCGCACGCGTGTCCACCTGCTTTGGTGCGGCGTCGGGACGATTAGTCAGCCAGACGGTGACCCCCACCGCCAGTAAAGCCACGGCGGCCAGGGCCAGCAATCCCGGCGACAGCCGCCGCACCGCGCGCGGCGTCACAGGCTCAGCCGAAGCGGAGGCCGGATTCATCGCCATCACCACCGGCGCTGTCGCCTCAATGGGTTCCTCAACCGGCAATGCGGGCGGTTCGCCCGGCTTCGGGAAACTGTTTACTACCGCCTCGACATCGCTGACGGGCAGGTCGATGAGCGCGGCAAAAGCATCAATGGTCTGCGGGCGATCGCCGGGTTTCATTGCCAGCGCACAGTCGATGGCATGCAGCAGAGGCAGTGAATAGCCCTCTGGCTGGCGTTCTGTCAGAGGCTGATAATTATCTTCGATGCAGCGTACCACGCTGACCGGTGGCGGGTTGCCGGTAATCAGACTATGCAGCACCGCGCCCAGCGCGTAGATGTCCGTCCACGGCCCCTGTTCGATTTCACCCTCTTCGCTGTACTGCTCAATCGGCGCAAAGCCGGGTTTAAGCATGATTTCCGTTTCGTCGGAGAGGTTACCAATTTCCTTACGCGCTGAGCCAAAATCGAGCAGCACCGGCAGCTGGTTTTCCTGAATCTGAATATTGTCGAGCGAGATATCGCGATGCAGATACCCGGCCTGATGGATGGTACTGATAGCACCCAGCAGGGGCGGTAGCAGGCGACGGATCCAGGTCTCAGAGATCGACGCCGGGCTGGTAAGCTGCCACTCTTTCAGCGTCATACCGCTGTAATAGAGCGTGCCCATATATGCGGTGCCGTTCTGCTCCCAGAAACGCAGCACATGCAGCAAGCCGGGATGATTGAAACGGGCCAGCAGCCGGGCCTCCTGAATAAAACTGTTCAGTCCGGCATTGAACAGCTTCTGGAAACGCTCACCGCGCAGTTCCAGCGTTAAGTCGGCGGTACGGACCGCCAGCGAAACCGGCATGTACTCTTTGATGGCAATCGTGCGTTCAAGCTGGTGATCCCAGGCACGGTAGACGATGCCAAAGCCGCCGCCGCCGATCACTTCTTTAATCTCAAACTCATTGAAGCGGTATCCGTCAGGCAGGGCATTTGGAACGGTTTTCGGATTATCATTTGCCGACATAGTGAACTCTCTGTACACGGCCTGCTCGCCAGGCTGCGCGGTAATTAATTGATGTTACGCCAGGCACCGATGGCGGGATCGGCCAGATCCGCATGCAGGGTGTCGATAAGCAACACATTCACTTTTTGCTGTGGCATGAAATAGGGCGCCCACTGACTGCGCAACGTATCGACTCGCGATTTCACGGCGTCAGCATCCTGCTGCGCAGCATTCTTATCCATTTTAATCAACAGGGCACCATTGAAACGCCAGACATGCTGGCGGGTATCAAAGGGCAGCACCAGCCAGCTGTCCGCGGCGTCTGCGCGCGTGACGATCATGCGCTGGTTGTTCGCAGCAATGACCTCCAGCTTGCTGTCCGGAATGGTCAGGTTGGCGACAGGATAGCCCTGGTAGAACGTGACAGCCACTGGCGTCCTCTGATCCGGCGTGGCCAGCATCAGCTCGCTTTTACCCTCTGCCCAGCCATCCGGCGAGCAGTGCTGTTTACTGACGTCCGGAATAAACAGGGTCCGGGCATTTTCACTCCAGGCGGTGCGGAAATGGCAGCCGCTGGGGAGATCAAAATGTTGCAACGGCGTGCTGTCAGCGGGTCGTGACAGATCAAGCGGTGCGGCGTTCGTTTCGCTGGCGCTGGCTGTGGCATCGGCCATCACGATAGGCCGCCAGTTCTGCAGTTTACTGGCGCTCCCGCTGGCCAGCACGCCGCCCTCTTTGTTGGTCATCTGCCAGGGCAGCTCATCCAGTAAGCCGCACTGATTCGCGAGCAGAGTGCCGACACGGGGTAAAAAGGTGGTCAGCACCGCTGAATCCTTGCTTTTGCCGGAGACAATGCGCAGCGGCAGCGTCTCTTTACACCAGTCATCAGGCGCTTTGCTCACCACATTGTCGATGTAGACCTCCAGCGCCAGGCTGGGGGAGTAGACAACACGATAATTTTCAGCCTGGGCGTGAAAGGCAATCAGCAGAGTCATGATGCCGGGCAACCACAGTTTCATAAGAATCCTTGGAATCAAAATCGAGGCGGCAGGAAGCGCGCCGAATCAGCCAGTGAATAGAGCAGCGTTGCCTCTTCCGGCTCACCAATCCAGACCGCCAGGGCGCTGAGATTGTCTTTCTTAACATTGCGGCTTACCGCCTGTTCCATCAGGGCCAGCCACTCTTCGCAGGCATTGACCATGCGCAGCGCCTGTTCCATTTCACCGCTGGTCAGGTTCAGCCAGAAACCGTCGGTGCAGACCAGAAACGCATCGCCATCCTCCAGAGCAATCTCCTGCGAGAAGCTCACTAAGCGAGGCGGCTCAGCGCCGAGCGCATTATAAAGTAAATTACTGTTAATGCCGGTATTTTCATAGCCTGCTTCTTTGAGTTGCTGCGCCAGGCTGTGGTCACGGGTGACCTCATGCAGCACGCCACGCCGGAAGTGATAAACCCGGCTATCACCGGCATGCGCCCACCATGCGCGCTGTTTTTCGCGGTCGATAAACAGGGCCGCCAGTGTGGTGCTCATACGGGAATATTTCGGATTTTTACCCTGTGCCTCGTGAAGTACGGCGCGGCACTGTTCAACCGCCTCACGGGTACGTTCCGGCGTAAAGGTGTCATATACCTGTAGCTGGCTTAGCAGGGTGTCACGTACCAGCTGCGCCGCCACCTCACCGCCAGGCAGACCGGCCACCCCATCACAGACCACGAAACAGGCTTTGCGCTCATCCAGCTCTGCGCCAGTGCGATCCTGATTCTCATCACGCAGGCCCTGCTGACAGCGGCTGGCAAAAACGATCTTCATGCTTCATCTACCCGCGTTTGAGAATCTTTATACTGATTGACCTCCATGTCGTAGGCATGAAGGAAAGCTTCACCAAACAGCGTATGGAAATCATCATCGATCTCACCCGCTGTTCTCTGGTAGTTACGAATAAAGTAGTCCCACAGCGCCGCCTTTTTCACTGTAGAGAAGGGCAGTTTTGACAATACGCCATCGGCGCGCGCCTGCTCCTCCAGCCGCTGCGGATTAAAGGATTGCAGCATCGCCGCGATAATCGCGCGGATACCGGCAATCATGCCCAGCTGGTGGGCCTGCAGATCGACCAGCGCATCGCGCACAGCCTGTTCCGGCGGCATAAAGCCAGGCATCTGACTCTGGTACATCTGCATCAGTACGGTTTTGCCGGATGGCAGGATCTTAAACGGATTGTTGGCCTCGTTGAGGATCATCGTCATGTCCGCTTTGACGCCGCGCTTGAGGATAGATCGTGATGAGAGCAGCGCCACGGTACCCTGCGAAAAGAGGCTTAACATCCGGCCCGTAATGCGCATCTGCTCTTCATCCACTGGCGTAGCGTGGCCGTTGCTCAGCCCCATTCCCTCAAGCAACGCCGCGACAAGCCTGTCCTGATCGACCGGCTGCGCCATCAGCGCCCGGCGCGGCTCACTGGCCTGCGGATCAATCGCCAGCCGTGCGTCGGTGTGGCGCTCATGGCGTGAAGGTGTCGCCTCGCTGACCAGCAGCGCGGCCTCCACGTCGGGAGGGTCCTGAATACCCAGCGGATTGGCAGGGTCGTCATTGTCGCCGGCAAACAGCGCCAGGGGGTCGCTCGGTATACTCTGGCAGGCGGGATCACGCACCTCCAGCGTATAGTCGCCGATCCGCAGCGCATCACCATGCTTCAGCAGCACCTGCATGCCGCGTCCCAGCGTCAGGCCGTTATGTTCGACCGGCGTGACGCTGCCCTGATTGGTCAGGCGGCACTCGCCGTCATGCGACAGGTGAACCAGCGCCTGCAGCCGTGAAATCGCGCGTGTCTCATCCGGCAGCACCAGATCGTTGTCCTGACTGCGGCCAATGGTGCCGCCAGGTGGCTGAAACGCGACGCTTCTGACCGGAACATCCGTAGTGCATTGCACAATGGTAAATTGCATGAGTTATCCCAGATTAGACGGCAAACGCATCCGGCCTCATTCGAACATCGGAGGATAGAGGCCATTACGCCCCGGCTGTGAACCTGCAGCCGGGTTAAACAGTAACGAAAACAGTTGCGCCGTGAGGTTGCCGCTATGCTTGTGAGTCGCATGGGTAAAACCATCACTGCGGTTACTCCACCAGTAGCTTATGTGCTGCTGTGGATCGAAACGTTCAGCCACTTCACGCCAGCTCAGCGTACAGGGCAGATCCTGAAAACCAATCACGTCCATGATTTCCGACGGCTTTCTCGCAGGCACCATCAGCGGCGGCAGGGCCTGAATATGCTGTTCAAGTTGCTCACCGTTCAGCGGTGTCTGAACCGCCTGCAACAGCGTTGCACCCAGATCCTGAAACCAGTCCCCGGAGATGGCGAGCTGGGCAGAATGCCACTGCGCCAGCGAAAAACTGTGCAGCGCCAGCAGCGGCCAGGCGCGCCCGACACGGTCGCAGGAGGGCAGCAAGCAGCCCATCTGAATCTGCGGCCGGGTTGCGGTGACGGGCAGAACAAAGTTCCACACCGGCGCGTTAAGAAAGTTCGCGCTTAACGACCAGGCCTGCTGATGCCAGTGCAATAATCCCTGCTGGAACCAGTGGTTCCATGGGCCGATCTGTTGTTCGCTCAGCCGGCGATGCAAAAAGTCCCCGGTCGACGGCAGCTTGCCATACCAGCCGGGAGCCGTGTGAGCCGCCATATTCACCTCACCATGACCCGCTATGCGGGTTCGCCTGCGGTGCCGGATGCGCTGGCGTCACGGCCAGCATAGCCCCGGACTGACCCGCTATGTTCAGATTCTCAGCCAGCTTGCGCATCATCAGGGCATTATCCCGCGCATAAGGCGACGACTGTATCTGTTGATCCAGCAGCTGACTCAGATGCCAGTCCAGCTGTTGCAAATCGCGGGCGCTGACTGTATCAGGCAGACTTCGCTGTAAATTCTGCAGCAGCCAGGCTCGCAAAAATTCGCCATCATAATTTCGCGGCTGATAGAGCATCTGATAAGCGCGAAGCGCATTGCGGCTATAGGCGTTGTCATCGCCCGGATCGTTGCGCAGGATATTGGTAATCTGCTGGGCGACCCGGGGCAGCAACAGAGACTTAAGCGCATTTTGATAAAGCACCCAGGCGGCATCGCTGACCTGACTGCCGCGATATAAGCCAGCCCGCATAGTAAGCGGCGGATTATCGAGAGAAAAATGTGCTGACAGCGGCAGCTTTACCAGATTATTCAGAAAGGGTAGCAGATCAAAAATATTATCAGCAGGCTGATGAATCACCTGCTGACTTTGTGTGCGAATAGCCGGTATCCGCGCAGCAATCTGCTGAAGATAGTGCTGGTTCTGATAGTAGCTGAGGCTCCAGAGGCCGCTGGCAATCAGTAGCGCGCCTGCCAGCACACCGTAGCCTATCCAGTGGAAAAGCTGATTACGATATTCCCAGCGACGGTTGCTGCCCGCCAGGCCACTCTCTTTGAAAATCAGATCGCTCAACAGGTCACGAATAAAGAAGCTCTGGCCTTTGTTGCCAGGAATCGGGCTGTTACGGTTCACGCTATCCCAGGCGGCGATAGAGTGTTCACCTGCCTGACGAAGCTGCAGTTTGCGGCTCAGTTCACCCATGACCCGATCAAATGGCAGGCCTTCCTGGGTACCACTGGTAAAGAAGAGGCCACGCGGGCTCCAGGCGACGGCATCCTGATGTTCAGAAAAGACAATATCCAGATATTCATTCAGCAGTGAACGCAGTGAGGCGAACTCCTGCGGAAAGAGGAAGCACTCAGCGCGCTCGTTGAGGTCGCGTTCCTGTGCCATCTGCTCCGCCAGCTGCTCTTGCAGTTGCTCTTCAAGCCGTCTGAACTGCTGATTAAAATGGTTATGCCAGTCATCTCTGTGAGGCTTAGCCGGTTCCCGGTTAAAGGTAAAACCCCAGATCGCGTCACGTCGTGCTTTATCGATTGTGCCGAAATAGCTCATGAAGCCTTTGAGCAGATCGGTTTTGGTCACCATCACATAGACCGGGAAATGAATGCCGGTCTGCTGATGCAGCTCCGCCATGCGTTCACGCAGCGCGCTGGCCTGAGCGAAACGCGCTTCGGCAGAGTCACTCAGCAGGTCGGCCACGCTGATGGTCATGATGACACCGTTGATCGGCTGGCGGGTGCGATAACGTTTAAGCAGATTAATAAAGGTGTGCCACTCCGCCGCATCGCGCACGCGCTGGCTCTCCTGAAGCGCATAGCGACCGGCTGTGTCGATCAACACTGCACTATCGGTAAACCACCAGTCGCAGTTGCGGGTCCCGCCGACGCCACGAACGGCGGTTTTCCCCAGCGTGTCGGTTAGTGGAAAATCGAGACCAGCGTTAAACAGCGCGGTGGTCTTGCCGGCGCCCGGCGCGCCCATCACCAGGTACCAGGGTAACTGATAGAGATAACTGGCGTTGACACGCGAAAGCAGGCTGCCGCTGTGGCGACGGCCAAACTGGGTGCGCTTGAGCTGCATTACCGCTTCGCTGAAGCGATGATTAAGCCGTTCCTCTGTGATCTGGCGCTCTGCCGGATCGTCGTGGCTGCTCACCTGAAGCTGCGTCAGCAGGCGGCTGTTAAACCAGGCACGGTAAAGTGCCGGAATCAGCTGAAACAGGATCCAGAGAAAGTAGAGAACGCCTACGGTGAGCTGGCGAGGCAGCACGGATTCCAGCGGGCGGGATTCATCCCATGACCAGAAGGGCCCGAGCATCCAGACCAGGCAACTGAGCGCCGTGACGCCAATAAAGCTCCACAGCAGGCGATGCGTTAGCAGCAGGCGAAGGGAAGCGCGCATTTATTGTGCTCCTTGATGATTACTGAGCGTTTCTGGCGCGGCAAACAACGTGATTTCAACGCGGCGGTTGCGGGTACGGTTTTCGCTGCTGTCGTTGGGCAGAAGCGGATCGCTGTCGCCACGGCCTTCAGATCGCACCGTATGGCCGTCAGCCAGCTGTAGCTGGAGCAACTGGGTAATGGCGCGTGCACGGGCAAAGGAGAATTCGTAGCTGGAGGCAAAGCGGCTGTTATCCACCGGGCGATCGTCCGTAAAGACCGAAACCAGAATGGTGCCTTTTACATCTTTCATCGCGGCGGAGACACGGGCGATGAGGGCGCGGCCCACGGGGTTGATGACCGTGCCCTGTTCGGCGAAGAGTTTGTCCGCCGGAATAATCACTTTGCTGCCGAATGCGCCGTCGCTGACTTCAAGCTGTCCGGCGGCAATGACATCGTTCAGGCGCTGGCGCAGGTCGAGCAGCGCCTGCGGAGAAGAGGGACGGCGGCCTGCCGTGATCTGCGGAAGCGGCATCTGATAGATGGTGCGCAGCAGCGGTTCGGCAGCATTACCGAGCCGCCAGTTCAGACCGCTGTAGATCAGACAGCCGATCAGTGCGACCAGCATGGCACAGGCCCAGAGCGGCACCATCGGGCGGGCCAGGGTGCTGACCAGCGGGTGCACCTCTACCAGCGGCGGTTGCGGCGTCTGACGCTGCGCGCGCGTCTCATCAATCAGGGTCTTGAGGCGCTTACGGATGCCTTCGCACTGGATGCGGCCGTTTTCACTGCCGCGATAGCGGCCTTCATAGCCCAGCAGCAGGCAGTATTGCACGACCTCCAGCAGCCAGAGGTGCTGTTGTGGACTCTGTGAAATGCGTGACAGAAGCTGGAAGAATTTTTCGCCGCCCCAGCTTTCGTTATGGAAGGTGACCAGCATACCGTTGCCTGACCACACGCCGCGTGTGCCCCAGGGGGTTTGTGCCGCCGCTTCATCCAGGGCGCTACAGATGCAGTAACGTGCACCGATAATCATCTCGAAGGGGAGTCCTGCCTGTTTGCAGCGTTGTTCAAACTGGCGGATTTCATCAATCAGTGACTGGCGCAGCCCTGCAGGATCGTCATGAGTCGCTGCCTGCCGGATTTGCACCACGGCGTTCAGCAGTGGCGCGGCAGCCTGCAGCAACAGATTCTCATTGCCTGAGGGAGGCGCTTCACGCGCCGGGGATTCCACAGTCATTAATTTGCGATCTTCCAGCCAATGGCAACACCCTGTCCCCGCAGAGCGGAACAGTGCTGCGGGCAATATGCGCCGGATTTCATAATCAGTCTAAGATCCAGGTCGCGGTATCGTTAGTCCGACAGGCTTTACTGGCACCGCCAACGGCGACACAAACTTGTTTCGCTTTGCGCGGACGGGGACGATCGCTCTGCAGGGTGGCATCGTAACGGCTGCTTTCCACGCCTGCCTTCAGGGGGACATAACCAATTAACGGGCCATCAGCCTGATCGGCAATCGCCAGCCAGTTATGTTCGACGTTACCCAGGACTTCAAAGGGTTTGCCTGTTTCAAGATAGCGGACCACTTTGCCACCGTAGTCAGGCGAGGTCATAACGGAGGCACTATAGAGCGCCCGCCAGGTCTGGTTAACCGGTTCGAATTCAGTCGGTGCCGCGACAGCATGTCGATGGACCAGTTTGACGCCGTTAATTTCGCTGGTCACCAGCGTATCGTCTGTAACGGGCGGCGGCGGGGCCTTACAGCCTGCCAGGGTAAGCACCGCCAGCAGCGTTAACGCAAGACTCTTTTTCACCATGTTCCTCGTGATCTCATCAAAGTATCTGCATATTGCCAGGCCCAATGCAGGAGGCGCTGTGTATCGCGCCGCATCGTGCCGAAATTCTGTTAAAGAAATAAGGTCAGATTACATCAGGATAGTAACGCGATTAGTCTACCTAAGACTTTTGAGAATTCAAACCATTGCGCCTGCTGACGATGCGTGTTACCGGACACTTTGGACGCGGGTTTCGGTGCAGGAAAAGCGCCAGCGAAAGCGATAGTTTAACCGAACTGAATGATCGCAGGGTAAAAGTTATTCTGACTGATGTTATGCATTCTGGCACGCAATGAATTCAACTGGAAACTATTAATTTTTTCTAATGCCTTTCGAGCGAAAAATTTTATCGATTTGCGTTATGAAACGCATAAAAATCAGAATTTACGCGCCTGTTCTGGCCCCCTTTTTTCCAGATAACGGCACGCCTTTTGCTTCAGCGGTGTTTTAATGAGGAGAGGCGGTTTCGGGGAGCGCGGTGTCTCGTGCAGGAAAGGCCTGTCCAGTCGCAAAGGGAACCCGCTTTCCTGCAGATCGGGTTCGCCATCCCTGGCTCGCACACTTTGCGCGTCAGGCAGGTCTTTCCTGCCCGCTTCACTGTGGTGCGTAGTTTAACGGATGGGGTTTTCGCTGCCGCCCCGATAGCCGGTTACATCGCCCGCTTCAGTGGCAAGGGGGCCACCAGCACTTTTACGCCCAGTGCTTCAAACGCGCTAACCTGCGCGGCACTGATACCGCTGTCGGTGATCAGGTAATGGATGTTGCTCCAGTCGCACGGCAGCGCAAACATCGATACCTTGTCGATTTTGCTGGAGTCCGCGACCACATAAACCGTGCTGGCGGAGTTAATCATCGCCAGTTTGACCTTGATGTCGGTTTCACTTGGAAAGCTCAGCCCCAGTCGTGGTGATATGCAGGCCGTCGCCAGGAAGAGTTTTTCGGCCAGCACGTTTTCAAAGAAGCTGGCGGCTTTTTCACCGGAGGTGGAGAGCGTCGGAAATTTAAAGGTGCCGCCGGTCAGCAGGATATTAATCCCTGGCTCACCGCCGAGTTTCAGCGCGATATTGACCGCTGTCGTGACCACAGAGAGACGACGAATATGGCTGATGGCATCCGTAATCGCCGTCGTGGTGGTACCGGAGTCAAAAATCACGGTATCACCATTTTCGATATGCTGTGCGGCAAGCCGGCCAATCGCTTCTTTCTCTTCCAGATGCGTCTGACGTTCCAGCAGCATTGCGCCGGTGTTCTGTTTACCCGTCATCAGCGTTGCACCACCGTGGTAGCGCTGCACAAAACCCTGTTTTTGCAGCATACGCAGGTCACTGCGTAACGTCGCTTCGGTCAGCCCAAACGTCTCTGTCAGCGCTTTGACCGTCACCGTGCCATCTTCACGGATCATTTCCAGAATTTTCTCGCGGCGTTGCTGCATGTCAGCGAGCTGCTCACTTTTGCTTTTCAATCGAAATGCTCCCTTTTCCAATCATCTGTCGGTTCGGGCAAATAACGTTCCAGGGCTGAGTTTACCGCGCCATTTTTATGAATGCGAGATAGCCAGTGAGGGGTTTCGTTTTCGAACGAAAATAAAAAACAGACAGGCTGTTGAATCGTTCACGCTTTTCTGATTGCCTGCAACAAAGTTTATTTGCTTACTGCAAGCGAGATCACGCCTTTTCAACCAGATAAGCCAGGCCGGATGGCAAATGGTCGAAATTTGATCTGCCCCACATAACGTTTCTTTTCGATAGCATATATTTTTGTTCGAAAATGAATGCGTCACTGGCGGCAGCAAAAATCTGAGGGAGAGAGTGGGATGAGTGGTGAATATGACGTAAACCTGCGCTACGGCGTGGATACCGCACTGAATCTGGCTGACAAAGTGGCGGTCGTGACCGGCGGACTGGGCGGCATCGCCATGGCAACGAATGAGATGTTGCTGGAGAAAGGCGCACGTCTGGCACTGCTTTATCCACCGTTTGAGGCGGAAAAGGTCGCCAGCCTGCAGGCGGATTTCGACGCCGGACAGGTGCAGTTTATCTGTTGTGATGTGACGGATCCTGCGTCGGTGGACGCGGCGTTTGAGGCGGTGGTTTCCCACTATGGCCGGATCGACATACTGGTGAACTGTGCGGGCTACGTCATGCTGCAGCCGGTCATTGAAACGGATTTTGCCGAGTGGCAGAAGCAGATTGCGGTGAACCTCACCGGACCGTTTCTCTGTTCGCAGGCGGCAGCCCGGCTGATGATCCGGGCGGGCACGGGCGGAAAAATTATTAATATCGCCTCTCAGGCGGCCTCTATCGCAATTGATAACCATGTTGCTTACACCTCAGCCAAAGCCGGTCTGCTGGGCATGACCAAAGTGATGGCTAAAGAGTTTGCGCCGCACCGGATTAACGTCAATACCCTGTCACCCACTGTTGTCCTGACACCGATGGGCGAGAAAGCCTGGCGCGGCGAAAAGGGGGAACAGATGAAAAAACTGATCCCGCTGGGTCGCTTTGCCTACACCGATGAGATCGCCGCCGCCGTACTGTTTTTCGCCAGCAACGGCAGCGACATGATCACCGGCGCAGATTTAATGATCGATGGCGGCTTTACCATCTGGTAAGACCGACTCAACACCCGGGCCCCGATACCCTGCCATAACGATAAGAGAGAACATCATGAAAAACCGTACCCTGCTGTGTAGTGCCGTGGCTGCCTGTCTGCTGTCGCAGGCGGCGTTTGCCGCTGAAAAGGGCACCATTATGATTCTGGTTAACTCCCTCGATAACCCTTATTACGCCTCTGAAGCGAAAGGTGCCAATCTCAAGGCGCAGGCGCTCGGCTACAAAACCACGGTGTTGTCGCATGGTGAAGATGTCAAAAAACAGAGTGAACTGATCGACGCGGCCATCGGTAAGAAAGTACAGGGTATCGTGCTGGATAACGCCGACTCCACTGCCAGCGTTGCGGCGATTAAGAAAGCGAAGGATGCCGGTATTCCGGTGGTGCTGATCAACCGCGAAATCCCGGTAGATGATGTGGCACTGGTGCAGATCACCCATAACAACTTCCAGGCGGGCTCCGATGTCGCCAACGTTTTTGTTGAGAAGATGGGTGAAAAGGGTAAATACGCTGAACTCGCCTGCAATCTTGCAGACAACAACTGCGTGACCCGCTCGAAATCGTTCCACCAGGTACTGGATCAATATCCTGATATGCAGAGCGTGGCGCGCCAGGATGCGAAGGGCACGCTGATCGACGGCAAGCGCATCATGGACAGCATCCTGCAGGCACATCCGGACGTCAAAGGGGTGATCTGCGGCAATGGCCCGGTGGCGCTGGGCGCGATTGCGGCGCTGAAAGCCGCTGGCCGTAATGATGTCATCGTAGTGGGCATCGATGGCAGTAACGATGAACGCGATGCAGTGAAAGCGGGCACGCTGAAAGCGACGGTCATGCTGCAGGCGCAGGCCATCGCGGCTGAAGGGGTGACCGATCTGGATAACTATATCCAGAAGGGCGTGAAGCCGGAAAAACAGCGGGTGATGTTCCGCGGCATTCTGATTACCCCGGAAAACGCCAAAGGTGTTCAGGACTTTAACTATAAGTCGTAATTAACCGCTGTCGCGCCTGCGCAGGCAGGCGCCAGGGAGAAGATGATGTCCCGAAGAGTCTGGCTGTCGCTGCTGGTCATGCTGTTAAGCGGCTGCAAAATTGTGTCACAGCAGGAGCTGGCCGATTTAAAAAATCCCCCTAATCCGAAAATGGCAAATATCGATCAGCTCTGGCAGCAGAAACTGGTACCGCAGATTCAGGCGGAGGCCCGGCCGCTGGCGACGCTGATGAAATCGCTGCAGTCTGCCAAAGATTTTGACAGCGCCTGTCAGCAGTTTGGTTATCGCAGCCAGGCGGAAAATCCCTGCGTGTTCACTGTTTCGGTGCAGGGTGACGTGACGGCGCTTAATACGACGTCGCGCAGCGGAAAGATGACCGTAAAGGATGAATCAGGTGACAGTGTCACTATTCAGGCCGGGCCGATCATCCGCGGCACTGCGCTTCGGGATGTTTACCGGGGCGCAAGCTATCAGGACTTTAACGATCAGGTACTGTTTGGCGACTATGGCAAGGCCATTAACCAGCAAGCCTCCAGCCTGATGAAGCAGTTCGCGCCTAAAGTGGGCGATAAGGTGAAGGTCACGGGCGTGTTCAGCAGCTGGGACATTCCGCCGTCGCTGCCGGATATCACCCCGGCCGCGATTACCCGGCAGTAAGGAGCGGCAGATGCAGAGTTCTCAACCGCAGCAATCCGATGATGTGATCATCGAAACGCGCAATGTGTCGCGTCTCTATCCCGGCGTTACGGCGCTGGATCAGGTCAATTACCGTGTCTACCGCAACAAAGTCAATGTCCTGATCGGGGAGAACGGCGCGGGTAAATCCACCATGATGAAGATGCTGGCCGGGGTAGAAACGCCGTCGTCCGGCAAGATCCTGCTGGATGGCAGGGAGGTGGCGCTGAACTCCACCCATCAGGCGGAGAAGCACGGAATCAGCATTATTTTTCAGGAGCTGAATCTGTTCCCCAACATGAATGTGATGGACAACATCTTTATCGCCAACGAATTCTTTCAGCGCGGCGTGATTAACGAAAAGTATCAGTACGCGCTGGCGAAGTCGCTGCTGGAGCGGCTGCAGCTGGATGTCGATCCCTATGCGCCGCTGGGCGAGCTGGGTATCGGTCATCAGCAACTGGTGGAGATTGCCCGGGCGCTGTCGAAGGATACGCGGGTGCTAATCATGGATGAGCCCACCAGTGCGCTGAGTCAGTCAGAAGTCAAAGTGCTGTTCAGCGTCATCGACCAGCTGAAACGGCGCGGGGTCACCATTATCTACATCTCTCACCGGCTGGAAGAGCTGATGGAAATTGGCGATCACATCACTATTTTTCGCGATGGCCGCTTTATCAGCGAGCGCGAAGTGTGCGACGCCAGCGTGCCGTGGATTATTGCCCAGATGGTGGGCGACAAGAAAAAGCAGTTCGACTATCAGCCTGCGCCGCAGGGCGAAACGGTGCTGGAGGTGGAGGGGCTGACCGCGCTGCATCAGAACGGGGGTTACAAACTCAACGATGTCACCTTTACGCTGCGCAAGGGCGAGGTGATCGGCATCTATGGTCTGCTGGGGGCCGGACGCACCGAGCTGTTTAAGGGGTTGATAGGGCTGATGCCCTGTCAGTCGGGGCAGATCCGGCTGGCGGGCAGCAATCTGGCAAAACGTAGCTTCCAGCAGCGCCTGAAAAGCGGGCTTGCGCTGGTGCCCGAAGATCGCAAGGGCGAAGGGGTCATTGAGCTGATGTCGATCACCGCCAACATGACGCTTTCCGACTTCAGTCTGCGCGGGTTTCGCCGGGCGCTGGGGCGGCTGCATCCGGGCCGGGAGCAGCAGCGGGTCAGCGAAATGATTGGTCATCTGGCGATTAAGGTCAGCAACCCTGAACTGCCCGTAACGTCGCTGAGCGGCGGCAATCAGCAGAAGGTGGTGCTGGGTAAGGCGCTGATGACCGGGCCACAGGTGGTTCTGCTGGATGAGCCTACGCGCGGCATTGATGTCGGCGCGAAAACCGATGTGTATCACCTGATTGGCAATCTGGCTCAGCAGGGGCTGGCAGTGATGTTTTCCTCCTCCGAACTCGATGAGGTGATGGCGCTGGCGGACCGTATTCTGGTCATGGCCGATGGCCGCATTACGGCTGACCTGCCACGCGCAGCGGTGACGCGGGAACAGCTGATTGCCGCATCAACCCCGCAGGATTAAAAGCCTGTCAGGGCTATTTTATTTGTCAGTCAGAACGCGAGCCGTGCTCACCATCCTTCTGTATTGCGTGTACGTCGGGTTGTTATGCACTGTCCGTGCCCGGACTGTCAGCAACCCTTTTGCCTGGTGGGCCAGGCGCTAAGCTGGCCGGAGAATGTCATGAATCAACACTATCTGCTCTATATGTATCTGCTCAAGGCACGCACCTTTATTGCATTGCTGATTGTGATCGCTTTTTTCAGCGTGATGGTGCCGAACTTTCTGACCCCCTCAAACCTGCTGATCATGACGCAGCATGTGGCCATCACTGGCCTGCTGGCGATTGGTATGACGCTGGTAATTCTGACCGGCGGGATCGATCTCTCGGTCGGCGCAGTCGCCGGCATCTGCGGCATGGTCGCGGGTGCGCTCCTGACCAATGGTATTCCACTGTGGGGGGGTAACACGCTGTTTCTCAATGTGCCCGAAGTGATTCTGGTGGTCGCGATCTTTGGCGTGCTGGTGGGGCTGATTAACGGCACTGTAATTACCCGACTGGGTGTGGCGCCCTTTATCTGTACGCTGGGCATGATGTATGTGGCGCGCGGTGCGGCCCTGCTGTTCAATGACGGCGGCACTTATGCCAACCTGGTCGGGCTACCGGCGCTGGGCAACACGGGATTTGCCGTGCTGGGTGCCGGCACCGTGCTGGGCGTTTATCTGCCGATCTGGCTGATGATCGGCTTCCTGCTGCTGGGTCTCTATCTGACGCGAAAAACACCACTGGGACGCTATATCTATGCCATTGGTGGCAATGAGTCCGCCGCGCGACTGGCGGGCGTGCCGATTATCAAGGTGAAGATCTTTGTTTACGCCTTTTCCGGCCTCTGTGCCGGCCTGGTCGGGCTGGTGGTGGCCTCTCAGCTACAGACCGCACATCCGATGACCGGCAATATGTTTGAGATGGACGCCATTGGCGCTACCGTTCTGGGCGGCACGGCCCTGGCGGGTGGACGCGGACGGGTGTCGGGCTCGATCATCGGCGCGTTTGTCATCGTCTTCCTGGCGGATGGCATGGTGATGATGGGGGTCAGCGACTTCTGGCAGATGGTGATCAAAGGTCTGGTGATCGTGACAGCGGTGGTGATCGACCAGTTCCAGCAACGTCTGCAAAGCAAAGTGGTGCTGTTGCGTCGCCATGAAAGAAAGCAGCAGGCGGTTCCCCTTACTGATGTCCGTCACAGTTAACAGGAGCGATTATGAGCCACGAACAACCTGGAAAAATCGTCGTGATTACCGGTGCCTGCCGGGGTATCGGTGCCGGTATTGCGGCGCGCTTTGCCCGCGATGGGGCGAAGCTGGTAATGGTGTCGAATGATGAGCGGGTCTTCAGCACCGCCAGCCAGCTTCAGCAGCATTATGGCAGTGAGATACTGGCCCTGCAGGCCGATATCACGGATGAAGCCGCCGTGCAGCAGCTCTATCAGCAGGCCTTTGCACGCTTTGGCCGCATCGACGTGTCGATACAGAATGCTGGCGTTATCACTATTGATCGTTTTGACACGATGCCGAAAAGCGATTTTGAACGCATCCTGGCGGTGAATACTACCGGCGTCTGGCTCTGCTGCCGTGAGGCGGCGAAGTATATGGTGCAGCAGCGCAGCGGCAGCCTGATCAACACCTCATCCGGTCAGGGGCGGCAGGGCTTTATCTACACGCCGCACTACGCCGCCAGCAAAATGGGGGTGATCGGCATTACCCAGAGTCTGGCGCTGGAGCTGGCGCCGTGGAGCATCACGGTCAACGCTTTCTGTCCGGGCATCATTGAGAGCGAGATGTGGGACTATAACGATCGCGTCTGGGGTGAGATCCTCAGTAGCGCGGAGAAAACCTATGGCAAAGGTGAGCTAATGGCGGAATGGGTCAATACTATTCCGCTGAAGCGGGCCGGTCAGCCGGAGGATGTCGCCGGGCTGGTTGCGTTTCTGGCCTCTGATGACGCTCGCTACATCACCGGACAGACAATCAACGTGGATGGCGGATTGATCTTCTCCTGATCCGCAGTGTGAATAGCAGGTCTGCCCACGGGCAGGCCTTTTTTTCTGCCAGACTTTTCTGGTATATGCACAAATAGCTGCTGCTGTCCTGCATCTTCGTCACAATATGTTAAGGTAATAGTCACTATTTCTGACTTTATCTCAGCAACGAACAGAGCAATGTGCCGGGTGACATGATACAGAAAACAGGGGTTTACGCTTTTATTGCGCTGTCGCTGGCTGCTACGCAAAGCGTCTGCGCGATGCAGACTGAAACGCAGGTGTCAGAGACACCTTTTGATGATCCTGCGCGCTACAGTGCGTCGCTGCCAACACTGGGTAGCGTGAGTGACCAGAATGAAGAGTGGAGCAAAAAGCTGGCCGCCATTGCCAAAAGTATCGGAGAGGCAAGTAACAACAGCGATAACGATGTCACTTTTGGCCAGCAGGCGGGTGTCTGGGCCTTTAATCACCTGCGTGATGAAGTAGCCGAGCGGGTTGAGAACGAAGGGCAGTCGCTGCTTTCGCCCTACGGAACCGCGCAGCTGGATCTGAAAGTGGATATGGAGGGTAATTTCACCGGCACCGGCGGGGATCTTTTCAGCGCCCTGGCTGATGAGGAGAGCCTGTTAACGTTCAGCCAGCTGGGGCTGCACGATACCAGTAACGGGCTTGTCGGCAGTGCGGGTCTGGGGCAACGCTGGGAAGCCGGGAACTGGCTGCTGGGCTACAACGGGTTTGTGGATCGGATCTTCAGCAGTGGCCTGCAGCGCGCTTCTGTGGGCACAGAAGCCTGGAGCGATTCGGTGCGGCTCTCTGCTAACTACTATCAGCCACTCTCCGGCTGGAAAAACCTTAGCCGTTCACAGCAGCAGCGCATGGCGCGGGGCTATGACATTACCAGCCAGAGCTATCTGCCTTTTTATCGTCAGCTGGGCGTGTCAGTCAGCTATCAGCAATATCTGGGTGAAAATGTCGATCTGTTTAACAGCGGCAATCGCTATCATAACCCTTCCGCCATGTCCTTTGGCCTCTCTTACACGCCTGTGCCGCTGGTGACGCTCTCCGCGAGCCACAAAACCAGCAGCGCCGGCGAAAGTCAGGACCAGCTGGGGCTGAAACTTAACTACCGGTTCGGCGTGGCGCTGAGCCGTCAGCTTGATGCCGGTAACGTCGCCGAAGCCCACTCGCTGCGCGGCAGCCGCTACGATACCGTGACCCGCAATAATACGCCGGTGCTCGCTTTCCGCCAGCGCAAAACGCTATCGGTCTTTCTGGCGACGCCGCCCTGGCAGTTAAGCAGCGGCGAGAGCCTGCCGCTGAAGCTGCAGGTGCGCGCCAGCAACGCTATCAGAGCGGTCAGCTGGCAGGGCGACACTCAGGTGCTGAGCCTGACGCCACCAGCCAACAACGCTGACCCGCAGGGCTGGAGCGTCATCCTGCCGCAATGGGATCCGTCGCCGGACGCCAGCAACGAATATCGCCTGTCGGTGACCCTGGAGGACAGTAAGCAGCAGCGGGTGACCTCTAACTGGATCACGCTGAAGGTTGAGCCACCGATGGCAATGGGTGACGCGCTGCAGAACGATCGCTTTAATCTGATGGCTCCCACCGGAACCGCGCTGTAGGCGCGGACTTGGCGCGGAGAGGCACAAAAGTAAGCAGGGTGCCGAGGGAGATGGGCGTAATGACAGAAACGAGCAGCCGGGCCGGATGAGCATTCCGCCGCGCGGCTTTGCAGGTGCGCCAAGGCTGCCCGCCCGCCGGGAATCAGTTTACCAGGCTTTTCACAATATGAATGGCTCTGGCGTAAAGCTCCCTCTGGCCATTAACGGACTGCGCTTCCTTATTTTTCAGAAAGGCGATGATATCCTGTATGCCTGCTGTCTGACCTGACTTCAGCAGGCTGGAGACCGCGTGTCCGACAACCGCATGGATATCATCCATATCTACCGGTTTATGGGTACTCAAAAGAAACTCCAGGGCAAAGGTTCTGCTGAACAGTCTCTGAACAGAGTCGCCTCAGGCGATTCGGCCCGACCAGATCATCAGCCATTCTCATGGCAACGCCTTAAGCAGCTTTTCGCGCAGTACAGCGACCCGGGCTGTCAGTTCACCCAGCTCACTGCAGGCGGTATCCATCACGGAAACCATATCTGCCGGTACACCCGCCGCCGCGACACGGAGCTGGTGGCCCTGTTCCGTCAGCGAGATGATCACCCGGCGTTCATCCTTTCCGGTGTCACGCTGACGGCAGAGAGTACCGGCGCGCTCAAGCCGTCTCAGAAGCTGACTGAGTGTGCCGGAATCGAGCCTGACGCGGGCGCCAATTTCTGACACTGTTAGGTGGTCTTTCTCCCAGAGCACCAGCAGTACCAGATACTGCGGATAGGTCAGCCCCAGCGGCTTCAGTCGCGACTGATAAAGCTTTGTCATCGCGTGTGAGGCGGAATAGAGGGCAAAACAGAGAAATTGGTCGATAGTTTCCGGCGCCGCACCGGCGGAGGGTGTATCAGCGATCCCCACGGTTGCATTATTCATATCATTACTCAATTGAGTCAGGGGCAGAACGGCCAGATTATAAACACTCTTCAGCCGTGAAGTTGTATGCATGTTCCGGGCAGGATTAAGGGTAACCGTATCTCTTTGAAGAGAGAAGATACAAGGCTTTCAGACGCTGAGCTGGCGGCGGGAAATGCCTGCGACGCTGAAACCGACAATAAGAGCGGACAGTATTGAATCAAATTAAATTGATGTCAACCTGACTGGCAGCACCCCCCTGCGCGCAGTCAGCACAATCTGTAAGGCCGCTTCGATTCCCGCTACATTTCAGCCGCTTACCCAGCCGGTTCTGCAAGGCTGACCGTGCAGGATATCCACTGCTTAACGGCAGAGCCCGCGCTTCTCTGTCTGAACTGGCGCCAGAAAGCCTTAGCAGTGCACAAATTTTAGCAGACAGGCCTGTTAATCCGGCCGCCGCTGCCGATAGAACACTCATCGTTACGATTGCAGTACGCCGTACGCGCCAGGCAGCAGAGGATGCTGTCCTGCGCATCGGGACGGGTAAGAACGCATAAATTCTGACAGCAGAATGCGTGAAGGGGTGATTATCGTCGGCCGTTGAGCAGACAATCTATAAAAAAACGCCCCCGGTTTTTACTGAAAAATCAACACAGAATTCTGACACTTTCTGACACCGGGAATGAACGCATGCGCCTGAAACTTTTCTGGCTCGTAGTGCTGAATATTGCGACCATCATTTTGCTCTCCACGCTGTGGGAGTTCGGGCTTGAGGGGTGGCTTTGCAGACTGCTGGGGCTGGGCTATGACACAAATTTTGAAACCAGCGAACGGGTGCGCTTTATCCTGACCTCTTCCAGCTTTGCTCTGCTGGCGATGATTATTCCGGCGCTGCTGATCGCCAGTCTGCTGCGCAACACGCTGAGGGCAAAACAAAATGCGCTCAGGCTGGCTGGCACTGATTCCCTGACAGGATTGATGAACCGCCGTGCGTTCAGTGCGCATCTCGCCGCGCTTGACGCCAGTGGTACGCCTTATACCCTGACACTGCTTAACATCAATGAATTCAAGACAATTAACGAGCTTAACGGCCATCTTCAGGGAGATACCACGCTCATCGCACTGGCGAATCTGCTGACCGCATTCGCCGGCATGGAAAGCCAGGTTTTCCGCATCGGCGGGGATGAGTTTGCTCTTGTCACGGCCAATGCTGCGCCTGAACAGGCGTCTGCGGCCGCCGCAAAGCTTTGTCAGCGTGCGAGCGCGATCCGGACCAGCGCGCACACCTGCCTCAGTCTCTCTGCGGGTATTGCCAGCTCAGCCTGCACAGAACAGGCTGATGTGGTCCGGGCTGCCGATCTGGCACTGTACGAGGCCAGGCGCGATAAGCACACTCACCTGGCGCAATTTTCACCGGACATGGAGCAGCGATTTCTTCAGCGGGAGAGGATGGAGCAGGAGGTCGTGGCCGCCATCAGAGGTCAGGCCATAGTTCCCTTTCTGCAACCGCTGGTGTCGTTGCGCACCGGCAACATTACCGGCTTTGAGATCCTGGCGCGCTGGATCACCGCATCAGGTCAGTCGGTCTCTCCCGCTGAGTTTCTGCCGGTAGTGGAACGGCTGGGGCTGATGGACAGCCTGACCGTGGCGCTGCTGCAGAATGCGGTCAGTGCCACCCGGTCATGGCCAGCCGGGCTTTGTCTGTCGCTGAATATCACGCCGGAGCAGTTGCTAAGACCGGCGCTGACCGCCTGCCTTTCCCGCATTATGCAGCACGCCGGGCCGGTCATGCTCGAACTGGAGATCACCGAACAGAATGTCATGGCGATCTCCGACGATGCCCGTCAGGCGATTCGCCTGCTGAAGGAGGATGGCATCGGGGTTGTTCTGGATGATTTTGGTACGGGTTACTCAAACCTCTCTGTTCTGCTGGGGCTGGGCATTACCAAAATCAAGATTGACCAGTCGTTTATCGCGGGCATCGTGACCGGGGTCGAGCAGCGAAAAGTGGTTGAGATGCTGCTGGGGCTCTGTCAGGGGCTGAATGTGATCATAACAGCCGAAGGTATTGAGGATGTGGCGACGCTGAGGTGGCTGAGAAAGCGCGGCTGTAACTACGGTCAGGGCTACCTCTTCAGCCGCCCGGTGCCTGCCGGACAGGCCACCACGCTGCTGGCCTCCGCGAATATGGAGGAGCTGATGCAGGAGTCTGTCACCGTGAGTTTAGTCAGGTCGGCGGGCGAAAGGCCACCTGCTGCGTAACCCCTGCATCAGACAGGCCCGGTAAACAGAACCGGACCCGCTTTTCACATCAGAACTGATAAATCAGGCCCAGTGCGGTGATGTCGTCGGTCGCCAGACCGAGCGGGTTACTCTTTTTCAGCAGGTTAATGCGGTATTCACCATACACCGACATATTCTTGTTGAAGTAGTAAGTTGCCCCGACCGCGGTGTATTTAATGATGTCAGCGTCGCCGATATTTTCGATCTCTTTGCCTTTCGATGAGACATAGCCGACCGAAGGGCGGAAACCGTTCAGGAACTGATATTGCGCCACCGCTTCGAAATTCTGCGCTTTATTCGCGAAGCCGCCAGTCACCGGCGTGGCGTTCAGGGTTTCACCGTACATTGCCGCCAGGTAGATCTGGTTCGCATCATATTTCGCCGAGGTCGCCCAGTGCTGCGCTTTTTCGCCTTCACCGCGCGCAGCACGGTTCTGCGTTGTGGTGCGATCCAGGCTGGCAAACGCGCCAGCAAAACTCAGGCCGAAATCGAAATCGTAAGAGGCGGAGAGGGCAAAGCCATCGCCGTTGGAGCGACGGACACCATCCACGTTGCTGCTGCGATCGTTTTTGCCCTGATACTGCGCGGCCAGATTTAAGCCCTGCACCAGACCAAAGAAGTCGCTGTTACGCCAGGTCAGCACACCGGTCGAGCGGCCAGAGAGAAACGCATCGGTATAACCGGAGTCGCCGCCGAAGAACGGCAGCATATCGGTGTAGCTCAGCACGTCATAAACCAGGCCGTAGTTACGACCGTAGTCCAGTGAGCCCGCTTCGCCGAACTTCAGGCCCGCATAGCCCAGACGGGTACGGTTGCCGGTCTGCGCGTCACTGCCTTCAGAGTTGCGCAGGCTGTACTGGTACTGCCAGAAGCCATACCCGGTCAGCTGCTCGCTGATTTTCGTTTCACCCTTGAAACCCAGGCGGGAATAGGAGGAGGTATCACCGTCATTTTTAACATCGTCAGAAAAGAGGTGGGAGACGTTGATTTTACCGACCAGATCCAGCTTATTGCCATCCTTGTTATAAATCTCTGCTGCCTGAGCGGAGGCGAGCCCGAGCAGTAACGGCATCACAGCCGCCAGTAAAGTGCGCTTCATCATTTTATTACCCTGTTCTGAATCATTATTATTATCCCCTGATAGGGGCGCAGTGAAAATGACATAGAACCGGTAAATTACAAAGCGTAATATGCGTAACAAAATGTGATTTCTATATTCATTGTGCAGATAAGACTGAGGGAAAAAAGATAACCTGCGCCGGAGATAAGCTTTTCTTCTGGCTGGATTTTTTTAATGATTGATATATATTGCTAAAAATTCAGTGAGTTAACTTGATTTATCAAAAAGAAAGCGATTGGGTTTGTGTGTTTTTAAACCACTTAATTCGCCTGTCAGATTAAATTTTATTTATGATGGGGAATAAAAATTTATGGATTTTATTCTAATCATTAGCCTGCATATTAATATCTGTTCATCTTTTACGGTTAATGATGCCTGCCTGAATAATGACGCTGGAAATAATGGCTATTCATTCTGCCACTCTATTTACGGTCGTATGAAAAACAGTCTTAAATTGTCTCTTAATTAAACAGTGATTGCCGCGTTAGGTGAAAACAGCCTGTTGAATTTTACCGGATCACTGAGTTCAGCCTGCTGAACAGGCGCGATCGCCGCTGCACCATCGCGAAGCAAAACGCGCCAGAACAGGGCGAAAAATGAGTTTTTATGGAGAGATAGTTTATCAGCGATCACAAAAGCGATATTTCATCCCGTATTTGCATAATTCCGCTATTTAAAAACCGGCCGTGGCGCTGCGGTAGGACAATTATTCACTATATATGCAAATTTAGTGAATAGTGACACTGTGTAACTTATTGATATTGCGTTTACGCTTTATTTTTATGCACAAATTCTCTGGCTGGCACGGTAAGTGCAAATTACAGTAGGACAGCATTTCAACATCCCTTAACAATTTTAAAACAAAAGCTTTACCAGACCGGTAAGGCCAGGCAGGAGAATGGGTTATGGCACTGCACGTTTCACGTCACGATTTCGACCAATGGATGATGCCGGTTTATGCGCCTGCGACTTTTATACCGGTTCGCGCAGAAGGCTCGACCGTCTGGGATCAGAACGGCAAAGACTACATCGATTTTGCGGGTGGCATTGCGGTCAATGCGTTAGGACATGCGCATCCGGCACTACAACAGGCGTTGCAGGAGCAGGCAGCACGTCTGTGGCATACCGGTAACGGTTACACCAATGAACCCATTCTCCGTCTGGCGAAACAGCTGATTGATGCCACCTTTGCAGACCGGGTTTTCTTCTGCAACTCCGGCGCGGAAGCGAACGAAGCGGCGCTTAAGCTGGCGCGTAAAGTGGCCCACGACCGTGTCGGCCCGCATAAAAGCGGCATTGTGGCGTTCAAAAACGCGTTTCATGGCCGCACCCTGTTTACCGTCTCAGCGGGCGGTCAGCCTGCCTATTCAAAAGATTTTGCGCCACTGCCGCCTGAGATCCAGCATGCGCCGTTCAACGATCTGGCCGCCGCGGCCGAGCTAATCAATGATCATACCTGTGCCGTGATTGTGGAACCGATTCAGGGTGAAGGGGGCGTACTGCCTGCCGATCCGGCGTTCCTGCGTGGCCTGCGCGAACTCTGTGACAGACATCAGGCCGTACTGATTTTTGATGAGGTGCAGAGTGGTGTCGGTCGCACCGGTTCGCTCTATGCCTACATGCACTATGGCGTCACGCCGGATGTGCTTACCAGCGCCAAGGCCCTGGGCGGTGGCTTCCCGATTGGTGCAATGCTGACACGCGAAGATCTGGCGAGCGTCATGGGTGTTGGCACACACGGCACGACTTACGGCGGCAACCCGCTGGCCGGTGCGGTGGCCGGAAAAGTAATGGAGCTGATTAACCAGCCAGACGTGATGGCGGGCGTTACGCAGCGTCATCAGTGGATTGTCTCGGCACTGAACGAGATCAACCAGCGTCTGAACCTGTTTAAAGAGGTGCGCGGCCTGGGTCTGTTGATCGGTGCCGTTCTGAGTGACGATTTTGCCGGTAAAGCCAAAACGATCAACCTTGCCGCCGCTGAAATGGGCGTGATGGTGCTGATTGCGGGTGCCAGCGTAGTGCGCTTTGCGCCGGCACTGAATATCAGCGAGCAGGAAGTGAAACTGGGCATGGCCCGCTTTGCGGAAACCTGTGAGCGTCTGGTGCGGGAATCCTCATCATGATGGTAATCCGTCCGGTTGAACGCGATGACCTGAGCCAGCTGATGGCACTGGCCGGTAAAACGGGGGGAGGGCTGACCTCGCTGCCCGCTGACAGCGCTACCTTACAGGCGCGTATCGAGCGGTCGCTGCAGACCTGGGAGGGCACGCTGCCACGTGCAGAGCAGGGTTATGTCTTTGTACTGGCCGACAGCGAAGATAACCGCGCCATCGGCATCTGCGCCATTGAGGTGGCGGTCGGCCTGCAGGATCCCTGGTATAACTTCCGGGTCGGCACCCAGGTTCACGCCTCGAAAGAGCTGAATGTCTATGCGGCGCTGCCTACGTTGTCGCTGAGTAACGATCACACCGGCAGCAGTGAGCTTTGCACACTGTTTCTCGATCCCGACTACCGTGACGGCAAAAACGGCTATCTGCTGTCAAAGTCCCGCTTTCTCTTTATGGCCAGCTTCCGTGAACGCTTTACCGACCGCGTGGTGGCCGAAATGCGCGGCGTCAGTGATGAGCATGGCCATTCGCCGTTCTGGGAAAGTGTTGGCAGCCGCTTCTTCTCGATGGAGTTCAGTAAGGCCGATTTCCTGAGCGGCACCGGACAGAAAGCCTTTATCGCCGAGCTGATGCCAAAGCATCCGCTCTACATTGACTACCTGACGCCGGACGCACAGGCGGTCATCGGACAGGTTCATCCGCAGACCGCGCCGGCCCGGGCGGTGCTGGAAGCGGAAGGTTTCCGCTACCTCAACTATGTCGATATCTTTGATGGCGGCCCGACGCTGGAGTGCGATATCGATCATATCCGCGCCGTGCGTAAAAGCCGTCTGCGCCGCGCCGAACGCGGTGAAAACCCGGTGGATGCGCCGCTCTGTCTGGTGGCTAACCAGCATTACCATCAGTTCCGTGTGGCGCTGATTGCGGCAAAGGCCGACGGCAACAGCGTATCTCTGACGGATGAACAGATGCGGGCGCTGCACTGCCAGCCGGGCGACAGCCTGCGCGTGGTCACGCTCTGCAAAGAGGAGAAAACAGCATGACGCACCTGATTAAAGGAGAGTGGCTGGGCGGCGACGCTGAGCTGATGACAAAAGCAGATCCGGTCAGCGGCGAAATGCTGTGGCAGGGCCATGCGGCATCGGCCAGCCAGGTCAGCGTCGCCTGTGAGGCGGCACGTGCCGCCTTTCCGGCGTGGGCCAGACGGCCCCTGGCGGAGCGGCAGGCGATCATCGAACGGTTTGCGGCCGGGCTTGAAGCGCATAAAACGGAGATGGCAGAAACCATTGCCCGTGAAACCGGCAAGCCGCACTGGGAAGCCCTGACGGAAGTGGGCGCGATGATCAACAAAATCGGCTTTTCGGTGAAGGCGTACCATAACCGCACCGGTGAGCACCACGAAGGCGAAAGCTCGCTGCGGCATCGCCCCCATGGCGTGCTGGCGGTGTTTGGCCCCTATAACTTTCCCGGACATCTGCCTAATGGTCATATTGTCCCGGCGCTGCTGGCGGGTAACTGCGTGGTGTTTAAACCCAGTGAGCTCACGCCGCTGACGGCCGAAAAAACCGCAGAACTCTGGCTGGCCGCGGGCCTGCCTGCGGGTGTGCTGGCGCTGTTACAGGGGGGACGGGAAACCGGTCAGGCGCTCGCGACCTGTGACCAGATCGACGGTCTGCTGTTTACCGGTAGCGCGCATACCGGCTATCAGCTGCATCGCCAGTTTGCCGGTCAGCCTGAAAAGATGCTGGCGCTGGAGATGGGCGGCAACAACGCCCTGATCGTGGAGGATCCGGCCGATGTGGATGCGGCGGTCAACATTACGCTGCAGTCCGCCTTTATTACCGCCGGGCAGCGCTGCACCTGCGCGCGTCGTCTGCTGGTGAAACGGGGCGCGGCGGGTGACGCCTTCCTGCAGCGGCTGGTCGAAGTCGCAGGCCGGCTGCAACCGGCCGCCTGGAACGCCGAGCCGCAGCCGTTTATGGGCAGCGTCATCTCCACCGGCGCGGCAGAGAAGATTATGGCTGAGTGGCAGCGGCGGGTGGCGGCGGGGGGCAACGTGTTGCTGGCGATGCGCTGGCCGGATCGTCACAGCGCCATTCTGACGCCAGGCATCATCGACTTAACCGGCGTGCAGGGCATTCCGGATGAAGAGGTCTTTGGTCCGCTGCTTGGCGTGGTGCGCTATGACACCTTCGACGAGGCAATCGCACTGGCAAACCAGACCCGCTACGGGCTTTCGTGCGGATTGATCTCTCCTGAGCGCGCGCAGTTTGACCGGCTGCTGCTTGAAGCTCGTGCCGGGATCGTTAACTGGAACAAACCGCTGACCGGGGCCGCCAGTACCGCGCCGTTTGGCGGGATAGGCGCCTCGGGTAACCATCGCGCCAGCGCCTGGTACGCGGCGGACTACTGCGCCTGGCCGATGGCCTCGCTGGAGACCCCGGATCTGACGCTGCCTGCCACGCTGTCACCGGGACTGGACTTCTCTGCAGAGGGCGACGCATGAAGGCGACTGAAGCCAACTTCGATGGGCTGGTGGGCCTGACTCACCACTATGCCGGGCTGTCATTTGGTAATGAAGCCTCGACCCGCAATCAGTTGCAGCCGTCGAATCCCCGTCTGGCCGCGAAGCAGGGATTGCTGAAGATGAAGGCGCTGGCCGATATGGGTTTTGTGCAGGGAGTGATCCCGCCGCATGAGCGGCCCAATATCGCGGCACTGCGCCAGCTTGGCTTCGGGGGCAGCGATGAGCAGGTGCTGGCCGCAGCCGGAAAGACCGCACCCGGCTTACTCTCTGCGGCCAGCTCGGCCTCCGCGATGTGGGTGGCCAATGCGGCCACGGTATCTCCCTCAGCAGACAGTCTTGATGGCCGTGTTCATCTCACGGTGGCGAATCTCAACAACAAGTTTCACCGTGCGATAGAAGCGCCGGAAACAGCCTCTCTGCTGCGGTCCATTTTCCGCGACGACCGCTACTTCAGCGTGCATGATGCGCTGCCGCAGGTCGCGATGTTTGGCGATGAAGGAGCAGCGAACCACAACCGGCTGGGTGGTGACTACGGTGAGCGCGGCGTTCAGCTGTTCGTCTACGGACGCGACGGCAGCCATGAGGGCAAGGCGCCGCAGCGTTATCCGGCCCGACAGACCCGGGAGGCCAGCGAAGCGGTCGCCCGCCTGCATCAGCTCTCACCCGACAGCGTGCTGTTTGCGCAGCAGAATCCGGCGGTAATCGATCAGGGCGTCTTCCATAACGACGTGATTGCGGTCAGTAACCAGCAGATGCTCTTCTGTCACCAGCACGCCTTTGTGGATCAGCCCGCGCTGCTGGCCCGGCTTCAGGCGCGCGTACCGGGTTTTGTCGCCATGGAGGTGCCGGACAACCGGGTATCGGTGAAAGCGGCGGTGGAAACCTATCTGTTTAACAGTCAGCTTCTGACACATCCCGACGGCAGCATGATGCTGGTGCTGCCAGAAGAGTCCCGTCAGCATGCGGGGGTCTGGCGCTACCTGTGTGAACAGGTTGAGGGGGATACGCCACTCAAAACCCTGAAGGTGTTTGATCTGCGAGAGAGCATGTATAACGGCGGTGGCCCGGCCTGCCTGCGGCTGCGTGTCGTGCTGACCCCCGAGGAGCAGCAGGCGGTAAATCCGGCAGTGCTGATGAACGATCGGCTTTTTACCACGCTGAATGAGTGGGTGGACCGCTACTATCGCGATCGCCTGACCCAGGCTGACCTGAGTGACCCGCAGCTGCTGCGCGAGGGACGTGATGCGCTGGATGCGCTGACGAAACTGCTAGACTTAGGAAATGTGTATGCATTTCAGCAGTGAAGGCAGTGGCGGCAGCGGCCGCCACCCGCTCATCGCGAACAGGAGGAATAATGCAGGACTTTTTACAGCAGACGCTCTCCGGCGAAGCGCCGCATCAGTGCAGAGGCGAAACGGCGCATCTTCGCTGGCAGTGGTTATATCATGGCATCCTGATACTGGAGCCAGCCGAGCCGGTCAGTCAGGCGCTGGTGATCTCTGCCGGTATTCACGGTAACGAAACCGCACCGGTTGAGATCGTTAATCAGCTGGTCAATGCGCTGCTGCGGGGCGAGAAGCCCCTGCGGCAGCGTCTGCTGGTGATTCTGGGCAATCCTTCTGCACTGCGCACCGGGAAACGCTACGTGCGTTATGACATTAACCGGCTGTTCGGCGGACGCTGGCAGCAGGTCGATGACTGCGATGAGGCGCGGCGCGTATTGCGGCTGGAGCAGACGATGGAGACGTTCTGGCAGCAGGGGGCCTGTGATGAAACGCGCTGGCATCTCGATATGCACACGGCGATTCGCGGCTCCTGGCACACGCAGTTTGGCGTCATGCCGCACAGTGAACGGCCCTGGCCGCCCGAATTTCTTGACTGGCTGGCCGCCGCTGGTCTTGAGGCGCTGGTCTTTCATCGTGCACCTGGCGGCACCTTTACCCATTTCAGCAGTGAACACTTTGGCGCGGCCAGTTGCACGCTGGAGCTGGGTAAGGCACTGCCGTTCGGCAAGAATGACCTCAGTCAGTTCCGTGCGGCTCAGCAGGCGCTGGCAGCCTTAGTTTATGGCGAGCCGATGCCTGTCGTCCCGGCCAGCCCACGCCACTATCGGGTCGTACAACAAATTACCCGGTTAAGCGAACAGTTCACGCTGCACATGTCGCCGGAAACGCTCAACTTCACCGCCTTTCCGCAGGGCACCCTGCTGGCAGAGGATGGCGAAAAACGCTATTACGTGCAGCAGGCACGAGAGTACGTGCTGTTCCCGAACCCCAGCGTGGCCGCTGGACTGCGGGCCGGGCTGATGCTGATTGAGGAGGGCGAACAGACGCAGGCGCTGCCGCTCTGAGGCCAGGTTGCCCTGAATCAGGTGGATCAGCCTGAAAAAAATCGGCAGGAAAGCGCCAGATCCTCTTCCGCTTTCCTGTCAGAACCCTTACACTCCTCCACGATTTCTGCGAAATTCACCGTAAATTCATACTCTTTTTCAATTTCTCGCCGCTTTCTTCTCATTCTCTTCATGATTGCCGGTTTTTTGTCTTTTATGCTTTCATGGCTTTACTCAGGTTCTGAGTAGTTGACGTTCAGCGTCGTATGCTTGTTTCCGAAGACGCGACAGAGTGCTGTCGTCATTATCATGAAACAGAAGGACACGATTATGCGCAAACTGACTTCCCTTTTACTGGCTTCTTCGCTGGCGTTTGGTGCAGCCAGCGCCGTCCATGCTGCTGCTGACAATCTGACGCCACCCCCGGCTGGCAGCGAAAAAGCGATGCACAAACCGCCAATGCACCACGGTATGGATCGGATGTTCAGAGGGCTGAACCTGACCGAAGCGCAGCAGACTCAGATGCGCGACATCCTGAAAGAGAGCCGTAAAGAGATGACGCGCCCGTCACTGGATGAGCGCCGTGCAGCCCACAGCATTATCGCGGCTGACAGCTTCGATAAGAGCAAAGCAGAAGCGCAGGCAGAGAAGATGTCCGCCGATGCGAAAGCACATGCGCTGAAGATGCTGGAAACCCAGAACAAGCTCTACAACGTGCTGACGCCGGAGCAGAAGAAACAGTACAACGCTGACTTTGAAAAGCGTCTGACAGAGAAAGGCCCGCGTGAAGGCCAGATGGCACCGCCAGCCGAACCGGCTGAATAAGCCCTGAGCTAACGGTCTGAGACCGCCGGCGCTGTCCACTGGAGGTGAGTGGGCAGCGTCGGCGGTTTTTTTATAGCGGCAGGATAGGGTAAGCACCTGAGAGAATCGGACGGCAGAGGATTTTATAGCCGTCGTGATCAAAACCGCCTTCAGGCCGCTGCAGTTTTCGCGCTTCCTCCATGCTGTCGACCGAGCCGAGATAGAACCAGTGATCGATAACATGGATCTGGGTCATCTCTTTTCCCTCTTCGACCAGGCCAACTGCTCCCTGCCACGGCCAGCAGAAGACCCGCACGTTTTCCAGTGCTTCAAGCAGCCGATCCTGGTGGTCGCTGACCGGCTCTTTGCCGCAACAGGCGCCGGCGCAGCGCCGCAGCGCCGAGCGGAAACAGCCCCGGCCCGCGCTTAGTGCTTCCAGCCCCAGCAGACCGTGACAGAGCTGATACTCATCCGCGAGCTGCTTGAGGCGTTCAATGGCAGCAAAGCGGCTGCGGTAAAGTCCGAACAGATTGGGCGACTGGCTGAAATCAAGATCCTTCGCGTAGACCACCTGCGGTTTAGTGTCGGTGATCTGCAGCGAACAGAGCTGCCGGTTCTTGCGTAATCGCTTATTGAACAGCGGCTGCTGGGTTTTGATCATCTGTGCTTCCAGCAGCAGCGCGCCCAGATCGCCAGCGGTCGGGATCCAGCTGACACGCCGTGACTGACGCAGCATCTTCGCCTCGTCAGGGGTGCGGAAGTGAGACATGACCCGCGAACGCAGATTCACGCTTTTGCCGATATAGAGCGGCAGCGACTCGCTTTCTCCGTGGAAGGTGTAGACGCCGGGACGATTCGGCAGGCCTTCCAGCCATTCACGCAGGTGTTCGGGATATTGATAAATTGCATTCGCATCGGGTTCGGGGCGAAGCATAGCAGCACGTCTGACCAAAATGGACTCCATTTACTGGTTGTCCATACAGCATAACAGCCTGATGAAATGATCGCCAGTGGTCTGATTACTGTCCGCGCGTCGCCAGCCAGCAGAGCAGCGACCCCAGCGTAATCATTGCGACACCCTGCCAGAAGGCCAGCGGCGGGGTCAGGCCAAGCCACAGCGATCCCAGCAGTGCCGACAGCACGGGCGTAAAATAGGAGGCGGTGGCCAGCAGCGTCAGGTTGCCCTGCTGGATACCGTGATTCCAGGCGGAATAGGCGACGGCGGTAGAGAGCCCGACAAACCCCACCTCCAGCAGCGGGATCGGCGCAAAGGTCATCGGCTGCGGCTGCGGACTGAGAGCAAACTTCAGCCACAGCGCCAGGGCGGTCAGGATAAAAAAGAGCGTGACGCCGTTCGCCCCGCGGGCAACGCGCCGGGTAAGGTTGTTGTAGATTGCCCACGTCAGGGCGGCGATAAAAGCAAGGCTATAGGCGGCGGGATTACGCAGCATATTCTGCCACAGCAGAGAGGGCGAACCGCTGCCGCTGCCTTTCATCACCCAGACAATCCCCAGCAGCGACAGCAGCAGACCCGGCCAGAGCCAGAGACGGAACCGCTGCTGATTAAAGGGGATGGCCAGCACAATCGTCAGGCAGGGCCAGAGGTAGTTAATCATTCCCAGCTCCAGCGACTGGCTGCGATCGCTGGCCAGGCCGATCGCCAGTGCCAGACAGATTTCGTAGCCGACAAACAGCGCACCGCCCAGCCACAGATAGATCGCGGGCAGCGCGCCGGGACGCGGCAGGCCACGGGTCAGACAGAGCAGCAGCGCCGTCGTGCTATAGATCAGCGCCGCGCCTCCGGTGGCGCCAAAGGCTTCGCTGACGCTGCGCAGCAGGCCAACGGTGGTACTCCAGAGCAGAATGGCGACAAGGCCGATAAGGGTGGCGCGCGAAACGGTGGCAGACATGCAGCAATCAACAGGGTCAGTGGGAAAAACCTCCTTTGCCGGCGCAAAGGAGGCGGGACATTACTTCCAGAAGTCGTCAAATACTGTGATCGGCGGGCGACGTTTGTGCTCGGTTTTCAGATACCAGCCTTCGATAATGCGGGCATTTTCCGGGTCGATGCTTTTGCCTTCCAGGTAATCATCAATCATCTCGTAGGTGACACCCAGCGCCACCTCATCCTGCAGGCCGGGACGATCATCTTCCAGATCGGCAGTGGGTTTCTTCAGGTAGAGATGCTCCGGGCAGCCCAGATGTTTCAGCAGCTGCTTGCCCTGACGCTTGTTCAGACGGAACAGGGGATTGATGTCGGTACCGCCATCGCCATATTTGGTGAAGAAACCGGTAACCGCCTCGGCGGCGTGGTCAGTGCCAACCACCACACCCCGGGTCATGCCCGCGATGCTGTATTGCGCTTTCATTCGCTCACGCGCTTTTTCGTTGCCGCGAACGAAGTCGGACAGCGTGATGCCCGCCTCTTTCAGGGCGCGCTCGCTGGCCAGCACAGACTCTTTGATGTTGACCACCAGCGAACGGTCGGGCTGGATAAAGGCCAGGGCATCCTGGCAATCCTGCTCATCGGCCTGCACGCCGTAAGGCAGACGCACCGCAATAAAGGTGTAGTCGTTGTCCCCGCTCTCCTGACGCAGCTCCGCGATCGCCATCTGCGCCAGCTTACCCGCCAGGGTCGAATCCTGACCGCCGCTGATCCCCAGCACCAGCGTTTTCAGTCCGCTGTGACGTTTCAGATAGGCTTTAAGGAAATCGACGCTGACCCGCACTTCCTGGCTGGCGTCGATAGTGGGCTTCACACCCAGTGCTTCAATAATTTCCTGCTGCAGTGACATGAACTTCTCCTCAGGTCAGTGGCTGTCGGCTCGATGCGAACGTGTTATTAAAGCTAACGTGCCTTGGCGAAAACAACAAGCCAAAGCGGCAAAGGATTTCAGCTAAACGTTGCGAAATCAGTGAGTTTTCAGCGACTGCTGTGGTTTTTTTGCCAGCACGCTGAACATCAGAATCGCCATCATGAAGCAGCCAAAGAGGGTGGCACACATGCTCACCACCGAGGTGCCACCGATGCCGGTGATCGGCACGCTAATCGCCCCCAGCGTGAACATCGTCACGCCGATCACGGCGGACGCGCTGCCCGCCCGATGCCCCTGACTCTGCATCGCCAGCGAGGAGGCGGTGGTGGCGATCACGCCGTTACTGGCGATGGAAAAGAACAGCGCCACCAGCAGCAGAGCCAGCGGCGCCTGACACAGCGCGGCCAGCAGCAGCAGGCCGGAGGCCACAAAGGCCAGCGTCAGTCCGCCTTTCAGCACCCGGTATTCGCCCCAGAGCGGGCAGAGGCGGGCACTGGTCTGGGAGGCAATGACCAGACCGATGCCGTTGGCGGCAAAGCAGAAGCTGAACGCCTGCGGCGAGAGACCATAAAGCTGCTGCAGCACAAAGGGCGAGGCACCGATATAGGCAAACATGCCAGACATCATAAAGCCCTGAGTCAGGCAGAATCCCATAAAGGGACGATGGGTCACGACCTGCCCGAGTGCCGCATAGGCGGAAAAGATCGACCCCTGACTGCGTCGCGCCTCAGGCAGCGTTTCATGCAGTTTCCAGCGTGCCAGCAGAATCAGCAGGATGGCTATCCCGCCCAGCACCATAAAGATGCCTCGCCAGTCTAAAATCGTCATCAGTGCGCCGCCCAGCACCGGCGCACCGATCGGGGCCAGGCCATTCACCAGCATCAGCAGCGCGAAAAAGCGCGTCAGCTCGTGGCCGCTGTACATATCACGGGCAATGGCCCTTGAGAGCACCGCGCCGCCCGCGCCTGCTAACCCCTGGAACAGGCGCGCCAGCAGCAGCTGGTGGATATCCTGCGCCAGCGCGCAGCCCAGTGAGGCGATAAACAGCAGAATCAGGGAGAGCGTCAGCGGGCGCAGACGGCCCGCCTTATCGCTCATCGGGCCAAACAGCAACTGGCCGAAGCCCAGCCCCAGCAGACCGGCGGTCAGGCTCAGCTGCGCGGTCGCGGTTTCGGTGTGGAGATCCTGCGCCAGCTGCGGCAGTGCAGGCAGATAAAGATCGATACAGAGCGGGCCCAGAGCGGCCAGCAGGCCAAGTGTGATGGCATAGGCCAGGCGGTTTGCATGTACAGGGGTCATTGATCCTCAGCGTTGTCAGCAATGGCGTAAACAAAAATCGGGCAGGCCAGCAGAGCGGCTCCTTGCCGCATCATGTCGAAATTGAGGCGTGCAGCCGCACGCAAAAGGGGGCTGGCCGCTGTCCTTATGGCCGGGAAGTATACGTGCGCGCTGACCGTAACACAGCTTCCTTTACGGAATCCTGACAGTCACGCCGCCACGAATTGTTCTTCATAAACTTGATATATCAGGATTTCTGTTCCAGGCTTGATTCCACATGGACAATCAATGAGGAACAACAAGATGAATAAAGTGATGGGATGTATCGCTGCGGCGCTGACGCTGGCTGCACTGTCTGGTTGTACGACTTACGATCGTGCGGAAAGCTACGTGACTAAGCCAGTGGTTAAGGATGTTAAAAAGGGCATGACCCGCGATCAGGTTCGTCAGATTGCCGGTGCGCCATCAACTGAAATCACCATGGTTCACGCGCGTGGCACCTGCCAGACCTACGTTCTGGGCCAGCGCGACGGTAAAGCGCAGACTTACTTCGTAAGCTACAACGATACCGGCCGTGTGATGAACTACGGCTTCCAGAGCTGTGCGGAGTACGACACCGATCCGCAGGCGCAGCAGTAAGCCTCTTGCTGAATAGCAAACGGCCCGTCATCATGGCGGGCCGTTTTTCATTGGCGCAGCGTTACAATCCTGCCGGACGCGGCACCTCAACATAGTCACCATCGATCTGCCGCTGATAGTAGTGGCCTGCCTGCACGTAAAAGCGTTTACCATTAAAATCCAGTACCCGCATTTCATTGCTGACCCGCGACTCCTCAGGGGGCTCGACCACCTCATACTCATCGCCGTGACGCTGATAATAGCTGCCGTTCAGCAGGTAGTAGGTGAGCCCGCCGATCAGCACCGCCGTTGCGGCATCGGGTAAGAAGCGCACCGGCCCTCCCCAGTGGGGGCCAGGGCCGCCCCAGTGCGGACCGGCTCCACCATGGCGTTCCCAGCCACCCGGCGGGCCCCAGGGATGGGCCAGCGCCAGCGCAGGCGTCAGCAGCGTCAGCGTCAGAAGCGAGGCGATAATTTTTTTCATCGGACGTTCTCCTCATAAGTCTGAGGGCAGAATTCGCCTTTTCACGAGCAAAGACAAGCACTAAAGCGGCAGATTTTCGCCTGTTTACCACGCTTAACGCTTTCTTAACGGCGTCGCCATTAACGGGGAGGATTATGGAGAAGAGAGGAGAACCTGGCGCGGATGCGCCAGGTGTAAAGCCATTAGCGGTGCGCCAGTTCTGCGTTGTCGTCGCTGTCCAGCACGCGCTTGTCGGTGAGGCCTAACCAGCGGCTGGTCAGGGAACCGGCGGTCATGGAACCGTTGACGTTCAGCGCCGTCCGGCCCATATCGATCAGCGGCTCGATGGAGATCAGCAGCGCCACCAGCGTCACCGGCAGGCCCATCGCCGGCAGCACAATCAGGGCCGCAAAGGTGGCACCGCCGCCGACGCCCGCTACGCCTGCCGAACTCAGCGTGACCATACCAACCAGTGTGGCGATCCACAGCGGGTCAAACGGGTTGATGCCGACCGTCGGCGCGACCATCACCGCCAGCATGGTCGGATAGAGACCGGCACAGCCGTTCTGACCGATAGTGGCACCAAAGGAGGCGGAGAAGCTGGCAATTGATTCAGGCACGCCAAGACGACGGGTCTGGGTTTCAACACTCAGCGGAATAGTGGCCGCGCTGGAACGGCTGGTAAAGGCGAAGGTGATCACCGGCCACACTTTGCGGAAGAAGCGCAGCGGATTGATGCCGTTGATTGACAGCAGCAGCGCATGGACACCAAACATGATGGCCAGGCCGAGATAAGAGGCGACGACAAAGCTCCCCAGCTTAATAATGTCCTGCAGGTTAGAACCGGCGACCACTTTGGTCATCAGCGCCAGCACACCGTAAGGGGTGAGCTTCATCACTAAACGCACCAGCTTCATGACCCACGACTGCAGGGTATCAATAGCCACCAGCACACGCTGACCTTCAGCCTCATCATCTTTCAGCAACTGCAGGGCAGCCACACCCAGGAAGGCAGCAAAAATCACTACGCTGATAATCGAGGTCGGGTTGGCGCCGGTCAGATCGGCAAACGGGTTTTTCGGGATAAAAGAGAGCACCAGCTGTGGAACGGTAAGATCGGCGACCTTACCGACATAGTTGCTCTGAATCGCACTGAGACGTGCGGTTTCCTGTACGCCCTGAACCAGACCTTCCGCGCTCAGCCCAAACAGCCCGGTGACAAAGACGCCCACCAGTGCCGAGATGGCGGTGGTAAACAGCAGAACGCCAATCGTCAGAACGCTGATTTTTCCCAGCGACGAGGCGTTATGCAGACGCGCCACCGCACTGAGAATAGAGACGAACACCAGCGGCATCACAACCATCTGCAGCAGCTGAACATAGCCATTACCGACGATGTTGAACCAGCTGATAGACGCTTTAACCACTGCGCTGTTTTCGCCGTAGATCAGCTGTAAAACCAGGCCGAACAGCACGCCGATCACCAGACCGGTCAGGACTTTTTTCGACAGGCTCCAGTTCTGACGGCTGAAGCGGGAGAGTAATACCAGCAGCACCACAAAGGCCACGATATTAAGCGTAAGAGGAAGGTCCATACTGAAACTCCAGAGTAATGCGGCCTTCCGGGTCGGGAAGGCCGCATAATGTTAATCACGAATTAAGACAGCAGGAATGGTAACAGCAGGCAGAGAGGGTGCCTTATATCCAAATGGCATGGGTTATAACTTAATGGCGTTTTGTGCTGATTTATTGCGCATGATGTGTGGAAAGTAAGCGACCCACGCCATTCTGCAACGTGTCAAACAGCTGAGTCGGCCAGCCATTTGCACCAAAAGATGGCATCCCGACCGGGAACCAGAGCGCATAGCCTACCAGACCCAGACAGAGCGCCCGCTCCAGTTGATTCCCTTTCTGACTGCGCAGAATCGGCAGGCGGAAGCGCCAGCGGCAGGGCCACAGCAGCGGCACCCCGGCGGGCGTCAGCATGTCGGCCACGATATGGCTGAGGTAGCCCAGCGTCAGCCCCTGCAGCACGTCTGGCGGTATCGGCGACGACTGGGGCAGGTTTATCTGAAAAAGCCACAAGCCGGCGGCCACCGCCAGCAGACTGTGGGTAAAGCCGCGATGTCCGAACGCCCGCGCAATGGGGTGAGAGAGCCAGCGCAGCCGCTGTCCCAGCAAAGATTTAGGGTGGTCAATGTCAGGCAGCAGGCAGGTCAGCAGTGCTGAGGGAACAAGATGCCACCAGTCGGCCTGTGCCAGCACGGGTGTCAGCTCAGCACGCTTTGCGAAAATAGCGCTGGCAATGGCAAAAATGATGTGGCCTTCGCCCGTCATGATAGAACCTGGTTGCAAAGAAAACTGTCGATGCATCCAGTATAGGGATTTGTCCAGTAAATGAGAACATGTGACGCTGTAACGAAGCATGAATTTTTTCAACAGCGGACAGCAGTGAAACACTGTCCGTGCAAAAGATTAACGCGCCAGCCAGCCACCATCGACCGCCAGTGTATAGCCATTGACGTAATCCGAGGCAGAGGAAGCCAGAAACACCACCGGGCCCATCATATCCCCGGGCGTGCCCCAGCGGCCTGCCGGAATACGGCCCAGAATCTCTTCACTGCGCACCGCGTCGTTACGCAACTGTTCGGTATTATCGGTTGCCATGTAGCCTGGTGCGATAGCGTTGACATTGATGCCATGCTTCGCCCACTCGTTTGCCATCAGGCGCGTGAGCCCCATCACTGCACTTTTCGAGGCGGTATAAGAGGGCACACGGATGCCGCCCTGAAACGACAGCATCGACGCGATATTGATTATTTTGCCGCCGCCGCCCTGTGCAATAAACTGGCGCGCTGCCTGCTGCGCCAGGAAAAACACCGACTTGCTGTTGATGTTCATGACATCATCCCAGTCCTGCACGCTGAAGTTAAGGGCATCTTCGCGGCGGATGATCCCGGCGTTATTGACCAGAATGTCGATTCTGCCCGTCGCGGCGACAGCCTGTTCCACGACCTTTGTAGCCAGCTCGCTATGCATCAGGTCGGCCGTCACCGGCCAGAAACGGCGGCCCAGCGCTTCAACCTGACGCTGCGTTTCATCCGCCGCTGAACGGTTGACGCCCACAATGTCGCAGCCCGCCTGCGCCAGTCCGCGTGCCATCCCCTGGCCCAGACCGGTGTTGCAGCCGGTCACGATGGCCACTTTGCCGGTTAAATCAAAACTGTTCAGTATCACAGGTGATTCTCCTCTGCTCAGCGCAGTGCGCTGACGTTGACGGGGTCCATATCATCAAAGACCTGATTCTCGCCCACCATGCCCCAGATAAAGGCGTAATTCTGCGTGCCGACCCCGGCATGAACAGACCAGCTGGGTGAGATCACCGCCTGTTCGTTATGCACCAGCAGATGCCGGGTCTGCTGCGGCTCTCCCATCATGTGGAAGACCGCGCTCTCTTCCGGCAGGTCGAAGTAGAAATAGACTTCCATACGGCGGTCATGGGTGTGACAGGGCATGGTGTTCCACAGGCTGCCTTCCTCCAGTCTGGTCAGGCCCATGGTGAGCTGACAGGTGGGCAGGACCTCCGGCACGATAAACCTGTGGATGGTGCGGCGATTGGCAGTGGCGGCAGCGCCCAGCGTGGTGCTGGCCGCTTCGGAAAGGGTGATCTTTTTGTTCGGGAAGGTGCAGTGCGCCGGCGCGCTGTTGAAATAGAAGCGGGCGGGTCGTGCCGGATCCAGGCTACGGAACTGCAGAGTGCGCGCGCCTTTGCCGATATAGAGCGCCTCTTCATGGCCAATCTCCCAGGTCTTACCGTCAACCTCTGCCTGACCCGGTCCGCCGATGTTAATCACGCCCAGCTCACGGCGTTCGAGGAAATAGCTGACGCCCAGCGACGTTCCCATCTCATCGCCGATCGTGACCGGCTGGTGCACCGGCATCACGCCGCCAATGATGATGCGGTCGATGTGGCTGTAGGTCAGGGTGTAATCATCCGCAGTGAAAATTTTCTCAATCAGGAATGCGCGCCGCAGCGCCTCGGTGTCGAGCTGTTTTGCGTAATCGCTGTGAATGCTTTGACGAATCTCCATCTCACTCCTCTCTGCAGGTCAGGGTGTGCACGCCCCGGACGGGGAATAAATGCATCTTAGGAAGAGTGAATCATCAATTCAATAAAAATGAAACTATGTTTTATTTTTTGCGGCGCGGATCATGAAGAGGTGAGAGAAGGCAAAAAAAAAGCCCGCACAGGCGGGCTGATGATTATCCCTGCAGATGGTGCAGGCTAAGCTCGCTGAGACTCGTCAGCCGCACATCGGCCAGCGCCCAGCGAGGATCGTCACGGTGTTCAGCGGCGGGCACCACAATTGATCGCATACGCGCGGCTTTGGTGGCGATCATGCCGTTAAACGAATCTTCCAGCGTCATGCAGTTGAGCGGATCGATCGCCAGGCTGTCGGCGGCGTTGAGATAGACCTGCGGATGCGGCTTGCTGTAAGGCAGGGATTCTGCGGAAGAGAGTACGTCGAAATAGTGGCGCAGGTTAAACATCTCCAGCACCTGCTCCAGCATCCTGAGCGGTGAGGCGGAGGCCAGGCCGATCTTCAGTCCCTGGTCGCGACAGAGCTGCAGGGCCGTTTCCACGCCCGGCAGCAGCGGGCGATTCTGCTCCACCAGTGTCATGGCGCGCGCAATAATGCGTTCCGTCACCTCCTGCTGCGAGGGACCCTGCCACGGCAGTGTTTCGTACCACATGCGCACCGTCTGGTCGATGCGCAGACCCAGCGTATCGGGCAGTTCGTTGCGACGTGTCAGGTCGACATCCAGCGTTGAAAAGATATCCAGTTCGGCCTGATCCCACAGCGGTTCAGAGTCGATCAGTAAACCATCCATATCAAACAGGGCGGCGTGGACAGGGCGGTGCCAGGGCATCAGAAGTCTCCTTATAAAGTTGGTTTTACTTTACCACTATTATCCGCAGGCTTGCTCTCTGCCTGTTCGGCCACGCTTTTTTTGGGAAATTTCGCCATTGGCAGGTAGACTTACGGCAAACCGGAATCCGGGCAAAGGAGAAAATATGACCTATCAACAGGCTGGCCGCATCGCCATCCTCAAGCGTGTGGCGGGCTGGCTGCTGTTTTTAGTGGCGCTGCTGTCGACCATTATTTCAGTTCTGAGCTTTATGTTTAAGCACAGCGAGAAGCAACCGGGCATCGACGCAGTGATGCTCGATTTTGTTCATGTGATTGTGGATATGCTTCGCTTCAATACGCCGTTCCTGAACGTCTTCTGGCATAATTCGCCGGTTCCGGAGTTTAATGGTCAGATGAATCTGGGCTTCTGGCTGATCTATATCCTGATTTTTGTCGGGCTGGCACTGGAGTCCTCTGGCGCGCGGATGGCACGTCAGGCGCGTCATGTGAAAGAGGGCATTGAGGACCAGATGATTCTGGAACAGGCTAAGGGTAGCGAAGGACGCAGCCGTCAGCAGCTTGAGGAGAAGGTGCGCGTTCCCCGCCACACCATTTTCCTGCAGATCTTCCCGCTGTACGTTCTGCCTGTGGTGATTGCGATAGCCGGTTATTTTGTGCTGTCACTGCTGGGCTTTATCTGACCGTGATTGCCGTCAGGCCGGTCTGGCCTGACGGGTGCTGTATGCCTCTTCTTCCAGCAACTGGTCAATGGCGAACTGCGCATCGTCGGGCCAGTGCCCGCCAAATACGTTGGCCCGGTTAAGCAGATAGTAAAGCTGGTAAACCGGCAGACGCTGCGAAAACCCATCCGGCAGCGGCCACACCGCCTGATAGCCCTCATAAATCTGGCGGGGCAGCTCGGGAAACCAGCTCAGCATGGCCAGATCGCACTCCCGGTCGCCCCAGTAGCAGGCAGGATCAAACAGCCAGGGCCCGCTGGCGCTATTAGCGCAGTTTGCAGGCCAGAGATCGCCATGCAGCAGGGACGGCTGTGGATGGTGTGATGCCAGCATCCGCTGAACGGAGGCAATGATCCGTTCGGTGTCACCATAGTGAAAGCCTTTTTCAGCCGCCAGCTGCAGCTGCCAGCCGATACGCTGTTCAGCAAAGAAGACCGACCAGCGCCGCAGCCAGCTGTTGGGCTGTGGCGTCGTCGTAATGTTATTATCAAAATCGAGGCCAAACTGGGTCTGCTCGCTCCACTGATGAAGGTGCGCCAGCTGCTGACCCAGCTGCCAGCCACTCTGCTCATCCAGCGGCTGCGGCTGGATATACTCCATCAGCAGAAAACTCTCTTCACGGTGATGCCCCACGCCATAGACCTGCGGCACCCGCACCGTGCCGGTGCGTGCCAGCAACGCCAGCTGATCGGCTTCCCACATAAAGAGTGAGAGCATCTCGCGGCTGTTGCTTTTGACGAAGACGTCGTGGTCTCCATAACGAATGTGCCAGGTGGGATGGATATCACCACCCGCAAGAGCGTGGCGTTGTGTGATTTCGGCGTTGCCTAACTGCTCGCTTAACAGACGACTAATGGCTGACCACATAGGGTTGTCCTCTTTATTCGCTGCGTAAGTCCGATGGTATGCTTAAATATTCACCAAAACCGGCACGATTGCACCTCTTAATTCTGCGTCCGGGTCGCAAAACGCTACTGTGGCGCATCGCGCAGATAGGCCTCAAGGGTCATTACGGTCACCTCAGGCTTCTGACCCAGCACGCTTTCACCGGCCGCTGTCACCTGCTGACGCAAATCCTCCTCCGCCAGCGTCGAGACAATGCCATAACTGTTGGTGCCCAGTTCATGGGGATGGCCGTCATCATCCATCAGCGTGGTGCTGAAGCCTGCGGCAGTCATTGCGCTGGTCAGTTCCAGGATGTCACTTAATCCTGACTCCTGATAATGAAAGGTTACGATATAGCGGGTCAGGTCACTGTTGCTCATAAGGCACCTCCGGGGAAAGGAAACTGAACTGAGCGTAGACCATGGTGAAAAAACAGGCGAACAGCAGAGGAGGGCGGCGCTTCTGAGATCGCGTCCAGCGTAAAGCTCTGTCAGTGGCCCGCAGAGCGGGTCGTAAAATCTTCTGTTACAACGGCTATCTTTTCGGTCGGACAGCACTATAATGCGCGACGTTAATCAGATGAGTCCCAATTAACACGGGTTGCCAGCGTGAATATCGGCGTTTTTTGTAAGTTAATAATTTTTTACAAAACTTACCGTAAATTGCATTGAATGACTGGCAAAACGCTTCAGACTCTCCGTTTTTTAAACCGTCGCTCGGATCATATTTAATGAAAGCCTATAACAAGCTGTCTGCTGTTCTTTTGCTCTCCGCTGGAGCTTTTTGTCACCAGGCACTGGCCGATAACGCCGTCTTCACCTCAATGGATGACCCTTCTACGGCGAAAAAGCCGTTTGAAGGTTCTGCATCAGCGGGCTATCTGGCGCAAACCGGTAATACCACCAGTTCTTCCCTGACCGCCCAGACCAATATGACCTGGTATCAGTCATCGATGGCGTACAGCTTGTGGGGCAACGCAGCCAACACCTCATCCAACGATGAGCGCTCTTCTGAGACCTACAACATTGGTGGTCGTTCACGTTATAACGTCAGCGCCTATGACTATCTGTTTGGCCAGGCGAGCTGGCTGAGCGACCGTTTTAACGGTTATGACTCACGCGACGTCCTGACCGCCGGTTACGGTCGTCAGATTCTGAACGGCCCGGTGCACTCGCTGCGCGCGGAATTCGGTCCGGGCGTGCGTTATGACGATTACCATGCAGGTGGCCATCAGACAAAAGCGCTGGGCTACGGCGCTGTCAGCTACCAGTGGCAGCTGACTGACACCACCAAATTTATTCAGGGTGTCTCCGTGCTGAGCAGTTTTGGCGAAGATACGACGGTCAACTCCGAAACCGGTCTGCAGGTTGCCATCAACAGCCACTTCGCGCTGAAGCTGGCGTACAACGTGACCTGGAACAACCATCCGGCGGAGTCTGCGCCAGATCGCACCGATACCAAAACCTCAATCATGCTCTCGTACGCGATGTAAGCGCATTTTTGCGGCAACGTTCCCTGCGGCCTGACCTTGCGTCAGGCCGTTTTTTTTTGTTCGCGCCACGGCTTAGCAAAGGGGGGATGGTTTTTCTCGCCGGGGAAAACTGCTATTATCTGCCTGCACTCTGAGCCTGGCGACATTCCGACAATGTGGGTCTGATATCACGCCAGGCCACTACTCTCATGACATTGCATGTAGGCTTTCGTGTGGCTTACCACTGCAAATAAGGATATGAAATGCCTGTAATTACGCTTCCTGATGGCAGCCAGCGCGTATTTGACCGCCCTGTCAGTGTGATGGACATTGCGCTGGACATCGGTCCGGGTCTGGCTAAAGCCTGTATCGCGGGTCGGGTTAACGGAGAACTGGTTGACGCTGTCGATCCCATCACCGAAGACGCTGCTGTCGCGATCATTACCGCTAAAGATGAAGCGGGTCTGGAAATCATCCGTCACTCCTGCGCGCACCTGTTAGGGCATGCGATCAAACAGCTGTGGCCCGATACCAAAATGGCGATTGGCCCGGTCATTGATAACGGCTTCTATTATGATGTCGACATCGACCGCACGCTGACTCAGGAAGATATCGACCTGCTGGAAAAACGCATGCATCAGCTGGCTGAGACCAACTACGATGTGGTGAAGAAGAAAGTCAGCTGGCAGGAAGCCCGTGACGTCTTTGCGGCGCGCGGCGAAATTTATAAAACCACCATTCTTGATGAAAACATCAGCCATGACGATCAGCCTGGCCTCTATCATCACGAAGAATATATCGACATGTGCCGCGGTCCGCACGTGCCGAATATGCGGTTCTGTCACCATTTCAAGCTGCAGAAAATTTCCGGCGCCTACTGGCGCGGCGACAGCAGCAATAAAATGCTGCAGCGTATTTATGGCACTGCCTGGGCAGACAAAAAGCAGCTGGCGGCCTATCTGCAGCGTCTGGAAGAGGCGGCGAAGCGTGACCATCGTAAGATTGGTAAGCAGCTGGACCTCTACCACATGCAGGAAGAAGCGCCGGGCATGGTCTTCTGGCACAACGACGGCTGGACCATCTTCCGCGAACTGGAAGTGTTTGTCCGCAGTAAGCTGAAAGAGTACCAGTATCAGGAAGTGAAAGGTCCGTTCATGATGGACCGCGTCCTGTGGGAAAAAACCGGCCACTGGGAAAACTACAAAGAGGCAATGTTCACCACCTCTTCCGAGAACCGTGAATATTGCATCAAACCGATGAACTGCCCGGGGCACGTTCAGATCTTTAATCAGGGTCTGAAATCGTACCGCGACCTGCCGCTGCGTATGGCGGAGTTCGGTAGCTGTCACCGTAATGAGCCATCGGGTGCACTGCACGGTCTGATGCGCGTTCGTGGCTTTACCCAGGACGATGCACACGTCTTCTGTACCGAAGAGCAGGTTCGCGACGAAGTGAACAGCTGTATCCGCATGGTCTATGACATGTACAGCACCTTCGGCTTCGAAAAGATCGTGGTGAAACTGTCTACCCGTCCTGAGAAGCGTATCGGCACCGACGAAATGTGGGATCGTGCCGAGGAAGATCTGGCGGCGGCCCTGAACGAAAATAACATTGAGTTTGAGTATCAGCCGGGTGAAGGGGCGTTCTACGGGCCTAAAATTGAGTTCACTTTGTATGATTGTCTCGATCGCGCCTGGCAGTGTGGCACAGTTCAGCTAGACTTCTCCCTGCCAAAACGCCTTGAAGCAACCTATGTGGGTGAAAACAACGATCGTCAGACGCCAGTGATGATTCACCGTGCGATTCTGGGGTCGATGGAGCGCTTCATCGGGATTCTGACCGAAGAGTTTGCTGGTTTCTTCCCAACCTGGCTGGCACCGCTGCAGGTCGTGGTTATGAATATTACCGACGGACAGGCAGAATATGTTGAGTCTTTGACACGTAAATTGCAGAATGCGGGCATTCGTGTGAAGGCGGACTTGAGAAATGAGAAGATAGGCTTTAAAATCCGCGAGCACACATTACGTCGCGTCCCTTATATGCTGGTCTGTGGTGATAAAGAGGTGGAAGCTGGCAAAGTGGCCGTTCGCACCCGCCGTGGTAAAGACCTGGGGTCGCTGGATGTTGATCTGTTTGTTGAGAAGCTGCAACAAGAGATTCGCAGCCGCAATCTTCACCAATTGGAGGAATAAAGTATTAAAGGCGGAAAACGAGTACTACCGACGCGTCCGAACAAAATTAACAGTGAAATCCGCGCAACAGAAGTGCGCTTAACGGGCATGGATGGCGAGCCGATTGGCATTGTCACATTACGCGAAGCATTGGAAAAAGCCGAGGAATCGGGTGCCGATCTCGTAGAGATCAGTCCGAATGCCGAACCGCCGGTTTGCCGCATCATGGATTACGGCAAGTTCCTCTATGAAAAAAGCAAATCTTCTAAGGAACAGAAGAAGAAGCAAAAAGTTATTCAGGTTAAGGAAATTAAATTCCGTCCTGGAACCGATGATGGCGACTATCAGGTCAAACTACGCAACCTGATTCGCTTTCTGGAAGATGGCGATAAAGCCAAGATCACGCTCCGCTTCCGCGGTCGTGAGATGGCGCACCAGCAGATCGGTATGGAAGTGCTTAACCGCGTCCGTAAAGATCTGTGTGAAGATCTGGATTTGGCCATTGTCGAATCCTTCCCTTCGAAGATCGAAGGCCGCCAGATGATCATGGTGCTCGCTCCTAAGAAGAAACAGTAGGCTTTCAAGTGACGTTTACCGTGCAGCGTTCGCGCTGTGCGGTGATGCGTTCGCCTGTCTGGGTCATGTTATTAACAATGCGAAGTGGATATTTTTAAAATGCCAAAGATTAAAACTGTACGTGGCGCGGCTAAGCGCTTCAAGAAGACCGCTTCTGGCGGCTTCAAGCGTAAACACGCAAACCTGCGTCATATTCTGACGAAGAAATCTACTAAGCGTAAACGTCACCTGCGCCCTAAAGGCATGGTGTCTAAAGGCGATCTGGGTCTGGTTGTTGCCTGCCTGCCGTACGCATAAGTAAGTTTTTTTTATTAATTCAGAATATTAAACAGGAGAGCTAAATGGCTCGTGTAAAACGTGGTGTAGTTGCTCGCGCACGTCACAAAAAAATCTTAAAACAAGCTAAAGGCTATTACGGTGCACGTTCACGTGTTTACCGTGTTGCTTTCCAGGCTGTTATCAAAGCTGGTCAGTATGCTTACCGTGACCGTCGTCAGCGTAAGCGTCAGTTCCGTCAGCTGTGGATCGCGCGTATCAACGCAGCGGCACGTCAGAACGGCATGTCTTACAGCCGTTTCATCAATGGTCTGAAAAAAGCAGCCATTGAGATCGACCGTAAGATCCTGGCCGACATCGCCGTATTCGACAAAGTGGCATTCACTGCACTGGTCGAAAAAGCGAAATCAGCTCTGGCGTAAGTCAGATAGAAAAGGGAGCTTGCTCCCTTTTTTATTGCCTGTAACCTACGCAAAAGATTGACATTTTCGGCGCTGCGCATTTCAATAGTGTCCCGGTATGAGCATGACAAGGTAACCGCAAGCATGAATGCTGCTATTTTCCGTTTCTTTTTTTACTTTAGCGCCTGACATCCGGGGGCTTTTGCGCATAAGAGAAGAAACGAAAAATCGCGCTGAAAGCCTCCCCTGTGGAGGCTTTTTTGTTTCTGGCGCTAGCATATTGGACCGGCAGGTCCCAACGAGAACTGACCAGCCTGACTGGAAAAAGAGGAAATTATGTCTCAACTCGCAGAACTGGTGGCCAGCGCCACGGCGGCCATCGACGGGGCGACAGATATTGCCGCCCTTGACGCGGTGCGCGTCGAATATCTGGGTAAGAAAGGCCATCTGACACTGCAGATGACCACATTACGCGAGCTGCCAGCAGAAGAGCGCCCTGCAGCGGGTGCGGTCATCAATGAAGCCAAACAGCAGGTGACCGACCGCCTGAATGTGCGCAAAGAGGCGCTTGAAGCCGCCGTGCTCAATGCCCGACTGGCGCAGGAAACGATCGATGTTTCCCTGCCAGGACGCCGCATTGAGAACGGTGGTCTGCATCCGGTAACCCGCACCATGGACCGCATTGAGACCTTCTTTGGCGAGTTAGGCTTTGCCGTGATGACCGGTCCAGAGATCGAAGATGACTACCATAACTTTGATGCGCTGAACATTCCTGCTCACCATCCGGCACGTGCCGATCATGACACCTTCTGGTTCGATGCTACCCGCCTGCTGCGTACGCAGACCTCTGGCGTGCAGATCCGTACCATGCAGGCTCAGCAGCCGCCGATTCGCATTATTGCGCCGGGTCGTGTCTACCGTAACGATTACGATCAGACCCATACGCCGATGTTCCATCAGATGGAAGGGCTGATCGTGGATAAAAATATCAGCTTCACCAATCTCAAAGGCACGCTGCACGACTTCCTGAACAACTTCTTTGAAGAAGATTTGCAGATCCGTTTCCGTCCTTCCTACTTCCCGTTTACTGAACCTTCTGCTGAGGTGGACGTAATGGGTAAAAACGGCAAGTGGCTGGAAGTGCTGGGATGCGGCATGGTCCATCCTAATGTACTGCGCAACGTGGGTATTGATCCGGAAGTTTACTCCGGCTTTGCCTTCGGGATGGGCATGGAGCGTCTGACCATGTTGCGCTATGGCGTGACCGATCTGCGCGCTTTCTTCGAAAATGATTTACGTTTCCTCAAACAATTTAAGTAAGGGCAGGTTATCCAATGAAATTCAGTGAACTCTGGTTACGCGAATGGGTAAATCCAGCCCTGGACAGCGCCGCGCTGTCTGAACAAATCACCATGGCCGGTCTGGAAGTAGACGGGGTGGATGCCGTGGCCGGCGCGTTTCATGGCGTCGTGGTCGGTGAAGTGGTGGAGTGCGGCCAGCACCCTAACGCAGACAAACTGCGTGTCACCAAAATCAACGTCGGCGGCGATCGCCTGCTGGATATCGTCTGTGGCGCGCCAAACTGCCGCCAGGGGCTGAAAGTCGCCGTCGCGACCGTAGGTGCGGTGCTGCCGGGTGATTTTAAAATCAAAGCAGCCAAACTGCGTGGTGAACCCTCTGAAGGGATGCTCTGCTCGTTCTCCGAGCTGGGGATTTCCGACGACCATAACGGCATCATCGAACTGCCAGCTGATGCACCGATTGGCACCGACATTCGTGAATACCTGCAGCTTGATGACAACACCATCGAAATCAGTGTCACACCTAACCGCGCTGACTGCCTGGGGCTGATCGGGATTGCCCGCGATGTCGCCGTGCTCAACGGTTTACCGCTGAACGTGCCGGAGATGCCGACAGTGGCGGCTACCCTGAACGACACCTTCCCGATTCAGGTTGAAGCGACGGACGCCTGTCCGCGTTATCTGGGCCGTGTTGTCAAAGGGATCAACGTCGCGGCGGCGACACCCCTCTGGATGAAAGAGAAGCTGCGTCGTTGTGGTATTCGCTCTATCGATCCGGTGGTTGATATCACGAACTATGTGCTGCTGGAACTGGGTCAGCCGATGCACGCTTTCGACCTCGACCGCCTCAACGGCGGCATCGTGGTGCGTATGGCGAAAGAGGGCGAGAAGCTGACGCTGCTGGATGGCACAGAAGCCAGCCTGCAGGCAGATACCCTGGTGATCGCCGATCATCAGCAGGCGCTGGCAATGGCCGGTATCTTCGGGGGGGAACATTCTGGTGTGAATGGCGAAACCCGCAACATCCTGTTTGAGTGCGCTTACTTTGATCCGCTCTCCATCACCGGTCGCGCACGCCGCCACGGTCTGCATACCGATGCGTCACACCGCTATGAGCGTGGGGTTGATCCGGCGCTGCAGCATACCGCGATTGAGCGTGCCACTGCGCTACTGCTGTCAATCTGCGGCGGTGAAGCGGGCCCGGTCATCGACCAGACTCATCAGGCCGCGCTGCCGGTTCCGGCGACCATCACGCTGCGCCGCGAAAAGCTGGATCGTCTGATTGGCCATGTCATCGCTGACGAGCAGGTTACCGACATTCTGACGCGACTCGGCTGCGACGTCACCGTGGGCAACGGCGAGTGGCAGGCTGTAGCACCGAGCTGGCGTTTCGACATGGCGATCGAGGAAGATCTGGTAGAAGAAGTGGCCCGTATTTACGGCTACAACAACATTCCGGATGTACCGGTTCAGGCCGGGCTGGTGATGACCCGTCATCGCGAAGCGAATCTGTCGCTGAAACGCGCTAAAAACCTGCTGGTGGATAAAGGCTATCAGGAAGCGATCACCTACAGCTTTGTGGATCCGAAAATCCAGCAGCTGCTGCATCCGGGCGAAGAGGCGCTGCTGCTGCCAAGCCCGATTTCCAGCGACATGTCGACGATGCGCCTCTCGCTCTGGACCGGTCTGCTCAGCGCGGTGGTCTACAACCAGAACCGCCAGCAGAGCCGCGTGCGTCTCTTTGAAAGCGGCCTGCGCTTTGTGCCGGATACACAGGCTGATTTGGGCATTCGTCAGGATCTTATGCTGGCTGGGGTCATCAGCGGCAACCGTGTTGAAGAGCACTGGGATCTGGCGCGTCAGACCGTTGACTTCTATGATTTGAAAGGTGATTTAGAGTCGCTGCTCGATTTAACCGGCAAACTGGATGACATCCGCTTCCGTGCTGAAGTGAATCCAGCGCTGCATCCGGGACAGAGCGCGGCAATTTATCTGCAGGATGAAAAAATCGGATTTATCGGCGTGGTCCATCCTGAGCTGGAACGGAAGCTTGATCTTAACGGCCGCACCTTAGTCTTTGAACTGCTTTGGAATAAGGTCGCAGACCGCGTCCTGCCTGACGCGCGCGAGGTTTCTCGCTTCCCGGCGAACCGTCGTGATATCGCGGTTGTTGTGGCCGAAAACGTGCCTGCAGCAGATATCATTGCGGAGTGTAAGAAAGTTGGCGTAAATCAGGTAGTTGGCGTAAACTTGTTTGACGTGTACCGCGGTAAGGGCGTTTCTGAGGGCTACAAGAGCCTCGCAATCAGCCTGATTTTGCAGGATACCAGCCGGACACTCGAAGAAGAGGAGATTGCCGCGACCGTTGGCAAATGCGTTGCGGCATTAAAAGAGCGATTCCAGGCAACCTTGAGGGATTGAACCTATGGCGCTTACAAAAGCTGAGATGTCAGAGTACCTGTTTGAGAAACTCGGGCTGAGCAAACGCGATGCCAAAGAGTTAGTAGAGCTGTTTTTCGAAGAGGTACGTCGCGCTTTGGAAAACGGAGAACAGGTTAAACTGTCTGGGTTTGGTAATTTTGACCTGCGTGACAAGAACCAGCGTCCTGGCAGAAACCCAAAAACGGGTGAAGATATTCCGATTACTGCGCGTCGCGTAGTAACGTTCCGCCCAGGACAGAAGCTGAAAAGCCGCGTAGAGAACGCTACACCCAAAGAGACTGACTGAATTTCAGCGTTTCAAAAAGGCCGCGCAAGCGGCCTTTTTTCATGGCTATCCGCCGTGGTCGTGCAGGGCCATCATCTTCTCTGTCGCAGCACAACCTGGTGCGAACCGCCGCACCGACCTTTCTTTTTTCTGCAATCTCTCTACAATCAAATCTCTGTTTTCTCAGCGTATCCCGCTTATGTCACTGCTCGACCAGCTCGCGCGTCAGGCCGATCGACGCGGCCAGAAATGGCTGATGGCGTTAGCTCTGACGCTCTCTGTACTTCTCTGTCTCAGCCTCTGTGCCGGAGACAGCTGGATTGCGCCCTCACACTGGCTCGCGGAAAGTAGCCGACTTTTTGTCTGGCAGTTGCGGCTGCCCCGCAGCCTGGCGGTAGTCCTGGTCGGAGCCTCACTGGCAGTGTGCGGCGTCGTGATGCAGGCACTGTTTACTAATCCGCTGGCAGAGCCGGGCCTGCTTGGCGTCTCGAACGGTGCCGGCATCGGTCTGGTGCTTGGCGTGCTGCTGGGCAGTGGGTCATTGTGGAGCCTTGCGCTTGCCGCGATTGCCGGGGCGCTGGTTATTACGCTCATCCTGCTGCATTTTGCGCATCGTCAGCTCTCGACGACGCGGCTGTTACTGACCGGTGTGGCACTCGGGATTATCTGCAGCGCCATCATGACCTGGGCGGTTTACTTCAGCACCACTCTCGATCTGCGTCAGCTGATGTACTGGATGATGGGCGGCTTCAGCGGGGTCGACTGGCGCTACGGCTGGATGATGCTGGCGCTGCTACCGGTAATGCTGGCCCTGAGTGCAACCGGGCAGATCCTTAATCTGCTGGCGCTGGGAGAGATCTCCGCTCGCCAGCTTGGACTCTCTCTTGTTGGCTGGCGTAACCTGCTGGTGCTGGCGATGGGCTGGCTGACCGGGATCAGCGTAGCGACAGCGGGGGCGATCGGCTTTATCGGACTGGTGATCCCACATCTGCTGCGTCTTTGTGGTCTCAGCGATCACCGCTATCTGCTACCCGCCTCCGCACTGGCGGGGTCGAGTGTGCTGCTGGCTGCCGATATTGTGGCCCGGCTGGCGCTGACCTCGGCGGAGCTGCCGATAGGTGTGGTAACGGCCACCCTGGGCGCGCCGCTGTTTATTTTTTTACTGGTGAAATCTTCACGCTAGCTCCGGCTGGTGACCCATATCTGCAACTGCATTCATAACAGGAAAGCCTATGAACATTTATCAGACAGAACTGGTTACGCTCGATGGGGAAAAAACCACGCTGGCACAGTGGCAGGGCAAGGTGCTGCTGGTGGTTAACGTGGCGTCGAAATGTGGCCTGACACCGCAATATGAAGAGCTGGAGAACCTGCAGAAGGCCTGGCAGGATCAGGGCTTCAGCGTGCTCGGTTTTCCCTGCAATCAGTTTCTTGAGCAGGAGCCGGGCAGTAATGAGGAGATCAAAACGTTCTGCAGCACCACCTATGGCGTGACGTTCCCGCTGTTTGCCAAAACCGAGGTCAATGGACCGGAGCGTCATCCGCTCTTTGCACAGCTGATTGCTGCCCGGCCAGAGGCGATCCGTCCGGAAGGCAGCGGCTTTTACGAGCGGATGGAGAGCAAAGGGCGCGCGCCGAAAGCACCGGGCGACATCCTGTGGAACTTTGAAAAGTTCCTGATTGGCCGGGATGGCAGCGTTATCCAGCGCTTTGCGCCGGATATGACGCCGGAAGATCCCATCATTCTGGAAACCATCAAGCAGGCGCTGGCGAAGTAAATGTTGCTGCGCCTGCAGCAGGCCGCCGTTCCCGGGCGGCTGATGCCATTCAGCGGTGAGATAGCCGCAGGCCAGCTGCTGCACGTGGCTGGCCCGAATGGTGCAGGCAAGAGTACGTTACTGAGCGTGATAGCGGGCCTGCAACCCGCTACCGGTTCGGTCGCGCTGGATGAGCGGCCGCTGAGTGACTGGCAGGGCGCGGCGCTGGCCAGGGTGCGTGGCTGGCTGCCCCAGCAGCAGATGCCCCTGAGCCAGATGCCGGTCTGGCACTATCTGCGCCTGCATTTTAAGCAGGGGGGGGCACAGGCCGATGCCCGGCTGGGCACGCTGCTGCAACAGCTTCAGCTGCAGGACAAGCTATCCCATTCTCTGACACGGCTTTCTGGCGGTGAGTGGCAGCGCGTCAGGCTGGCGGCAGTCTGCCTGCAGATACATCCGCGCATCAATCCGCTTGGACGGCTATTAATTCTTGATGAGCCAATGACCGCGCTGGACATCGGTCAGCAAAAAGCGGTCGACGATCTGATTGCGGAGCTGTGCGCGGCGGGCATCAGCGTGATTGCCAGCAGCCACGATCTCAACCACAGCCTGCAGCGGGCCAGTCAGATCTGGCTGCTGAATCGCGGGCAGCTGATTGCACAGGGCGAACCGGCTGCCGTTCTGACGCCACAGCGCCTCACACCGCTCTATCAGGTCGCTTTCCGTCAACTTGAACTGGAAGGGCGAACGTTGCTGACCGTGCTGCCCTGACACTTGCTACACCGCTGCCTTTACCGCTACATTAAGCCGGTTGCAATTTCTGATAAGGACATTTGGCGATGCGCCTGGGTTTGCTGATTTTAGTGCTGCTGCTGACGGGATGCAGTCATCACGCCCCGCCAGTGAATGGCCGTCTTTCCGATTCCATCACCGTGATTGCAGAACTGAACGATCAGCTCGGCAACTGGCACGGCACCCCCTATCGCTATGGCGGTATGAGCCGCAATGGTGTCGACTGCTCCGGCTTTGTCTATCTGACATTTCGCGATAAGTTTGCGCTGCAGCTGCCGCGCACGACATCTGCGCAAAGTGATATCGGCACCCGCATCAGTAAAGATGAGCTGCTGCCTGGCGATTTGGTTTTCTTTAAAACCGGTCGCGGCGAAAATGGCCTGCATGTCGGTATCTATGACAGTGATAATGCGTTTATCCATGCGTCAACCAGTCAGGGTGTGATTCGATCCTCGCTGGACAATGTTTACTGGCGAAAAGTGTTCTGGCAGGCGCGGCGCATATAAACCTGCTCTGACAAATCAGACTTAAGTCCAATTTTAAATAGAGTTAAAACAGGCGCTAAAAGTTTTATTTTAAATGACAGTTATTGTGCCCAGGTTTTTATTAGGCATAACAGACGCGGCGTTAATTCCATTAATAAGTATATTTTTATCATCACTATTTGGCTTAAGCGTTACAGCAGGCCGCCAAACGGTAATGGAAGGCTAAAGAAGTTCGTCTCTTCAATGATTTGGCACTATTGCCTGCAACTGACCATTACTATACGATATCTCCATCGCCGCATATTCTGGCATTAAAATGAAAATTCATCTCTCCGCCGACTATCAGTCGGAAATCTGGTTCTATCCTGTCTGTGATGTTGACGGACGGTTAACCGCTGTCGAGCTGGTTACGCAGTTTGTGCATGAGAGTGCACCTATTACTCTGCCGCAGGAGCTGCTGCTACCGCAGCTCGATGAGTCGCAACAGCTGCGCCTGCTACAAAGTCAGATCGGAATACTGGAACAGTATCGTGGATTATTCGAAGCACATTCGGTTTCCGCATTAATACGCATTGATGAAAACCTGGCCCGGACGCTGCTGGCCAGCGAGCTGGTGATGCGCAAATTAAAACAGCTGCCATTCATTCTGCTGAATATCACTGAAGCGTTTCCGCAACTCAGACTCGGCAAAAATAATGCGTTGCTGGCAAGCCTGCAGGCTGAGTTTAATTTAGCGCTTTCTCATTTCGGTGCTGGCAAAAGTCCATCAAATGCGGTCTATGATAATTTATTCAGCTGCATCAGCCTGGATAAGGACTTCATTCATTCGCTGGCCAAGCGTGCCTCCTTTGTGCCGTTTATACAGAGCATTATCGATAATTTCCGCGCACACTGCGATCATCTGATTATTTGTGGCGTCGACGACGAGAGACTGCTGGATAAAGTCAGCCAGCTGAGCGGTGCCGTTTTCCAGGGCGCGCTCTTCCCGGTCGTCAAATCGGATGCGCTGCGTTCGCTGCTCTGCGCCTGCAATCAGCAGCCTTCTTCCCGACATCCTGGCTGACAGATCCTGTTAATCCCGGCTATCGGCGTTACACTAAGGGACTAACCTGAGTAACGCTGAGCATCGCATGGGAGAAACAATGTCCTCACGCAAGGCCACCTTTGATAACACCTGGTTCCGTGAGCTTGCCGGAAATTACACCGCACTTCACCCCACGCCGCTGGCAGGTGGACGCCTGCTTTATCACAATGCGCCGCTCGCGGCCGCCATGGGACTGGACAGCACGCTGTTCGACGGTCAGGGTCACGGCGTCTGGCATGGCGCGGCTCTGCTGCCGGGTATGCAGCCGCTGGCACAGGTCTACAGCGGTCATCAGTTTGGCGTCTGGGCAGGGCAGCTGGGCGACGGGCGCGGCATTCTGCTGGGCGAGCAGCGTCTCGATGATGGCAGCAAACTGGACTGGCATCTCAAGGGTGCCGGCCTGACGCCTTACTCCCGCATGGGCGATGGCCGGGCGGTCATTCGCTCAAGCGTGCGTGAGTTTCTGGCGTCGGAAGCGCTGCACCACCTGGGCATCCCGACCACCCGCGCACTCACGTTGTCGATTGGCGATGAGCCGGTCTACCGCGAAACCCCCGAACGCGGGGCGATGCTGATGCGCATTTCACCGAGCCATCTGCGGTTCGGCCATTTCGAACACTTCTTTTATAGTCAGCAGCAGGCGAAAGTGCAGCAGCTGGCCGACTACGCCATTCGTCATCACTGGCCGCATCTGACAGAGGAAGCCGATCGCTATCAGCTGTGGTTTACCGACGTTGTGCTGCGCACCGCGCGGCTGATTGCGCTGTGGCAGAGCGTCGGTTTCGCGCATGGGGTGATGAACACCGACAACATGTCCATTCTGGGCCTGACCATTGACTATGGCCCCTTTGGTTTTCTGGATGACTATCAGCCCGATTTCATCTGCAACCACAGCGATTATCAGGGGCGTTACAGTTTTGAAAATCAACCGATGATAGGCCTGTGGAACCTGAACCGCCTGGCGCATGCATTATCAGGTCTGCTGACCACAGAGCAGCTGCGGGCGGCCCTGAGTGTCTATGAACCGGAGCTGATGCGGGTCTGGGGCGAACGGATGCGGGCAAAATTAGGATTGCTGACGCAGCAGAGCAGTGACAACCAGATTCTGACCGACCTGCTGGCACTGATGACGCGGGAGCACAGTGACTACACGCTGACGTTCCGGCTGCTCAGCGAGACACAGCAGGCAGAAAGCCGCTCACCGCTGCGGGATGAGTTTATCGATCGCGAGGCGTTTGACCGCTGGTATGAGGGATATCGCCGCCGTCTGCTGGACGAGCAGATCAGCGATGCGGAACGGCAGACCGTGATGAAAGCCGCGAACCCGGCGGTGATCCTGCGCAATTATCTGGCACAGCAGGTGATTGAAGAGGCCGAGCAGGGTGAGCATGAGGCGCTGGCACGTCTGCATCAGGCGCTGCAGACCCCCTTCAGCGATCTGGCGGCCACGGAGTATCGTCAGCGGCCGCCAGACTGGGGCAAAACCTTAGAAGTGAGCTGCTCCAGCTGATAATGTGTCAGAGACGATGAGAAACCGCCCCGGCCAGCAGCGCGAGTACGCTTTCGCTCTCCTGCCAGCCGAGGCATGGATCGGTGATTGACTGGCCATACACCAGCGGCTGGCCGCTGACCACTTGCTGATTGCCTTCCTGCAGGAAGCTTTCAATCATTACACCGGCCACCGCGCGTGAGCCTGATGAGATCTGCTCAGCGACATCGGCCGCGACATCCATCTGACGACGATGCTGCTTCAGGCAGTTGCCGTGACTGAAATCGATTACCAGCTGTGGTGGCAGGTTAAAGGCTGACAGGCTCTCTACCGCCGCCGCCACGTCGCTGGCGTGATAATTAGGTTGTTTGCCGCCGCGCAGGATAACGTGGCCATGAGGATTACCGCTGGTCTGATAAATCGTCATCTGACCCCGCTTATCGGGCGACAGGAACATGTGGCTGGCGCGCGCGGCGCGAATCGCATCCACGGCAATGCGCACATTGCCATCGGTGCCATTTTTAAAACCGACCGGACAGGAGAGAGCCGATGCCATTTCACGGTGGATCTGGCTTTCCGTAGTACGTGCGCCAATGGCGCCCCAGCTAATCAGGTCCGCAATAAACTGGCCGATCACCATATCCAGGAATTCGGTGGCGGTAGGCAGGCCCAGTGCGTTGATGTCAATCAACAGCTGGCGGGCGATGCCGATGCCACGGTTCACGTCATAGCTGCCATCCAGATCCGGATCGGAAATCAGTCCTTTCCAGCCCACCACGGTGCGCGGCTTCTCGAAGTAAGCGCGCATCACAATTTCCAGCCGATCTGCATAGCGATCGCGTAAGACGCTCAGGCGCTCAGCGTATTCCAGTGCCGCTTTCGGATCGTGCAGCGAGCAGGGGCCAATGACCACCAGCAGGCGAGGATCTTCACCGGTCAGGATGCGTGCAATACGGGCGCGGGCCGCCGTGACATTGTCAGCAATGGCGGCGGAGACGGGGTGCGCGTCTGCCAGGCTGGCAGGCGTAATCAGGCTATCAATGCGTGCAGTACGCAGTTCATCGGTTTTATTCATGAGTGTCTCAAAACAGTTCTTCGCAGCGGTGAAATACCGGGAAGTGATGAGAGTCACAATAAACCATCAGCCTGCGAATTCAACCCGGGAATGCATAATCAAATCAAAACCTACGGCCACGCCACGTTACAGTGCCTGCTTCATAAGATCTCTAATACATGCGGCGGGTCAGACCCATGATGTCGAGAATTTTAGTGGCAATCTCCTCCACGGAGTAGTTAGTACTGTTGAGGTAGCGGATTTGATGGGTGCGGAACAGTGCTTCGACTTCTCCCACTTCCAGCCGGCACTGGCGCATTGAGGCGTAACGGGTATTTTCTGCTCGCTCCTGACGTATCGCCGCCAGCCGTTCCGGATCGATGGTCAGACCGAAGAGTTTATTCTGATGAGCGCGCAGCGCGGGGGGGAGTTTCAGGTTATCCATGTCGTCGGCAATAAAAGGGTAGTTGGCGGCGCGGATACCGAACTGCATCGCCAGATAGAGGCTGGTAGGGGTTTTGCCGCAACGTGAAACGCCCAGCAAAATCACCTGGGCATCCTCCAGACCGCGCAGCGAGATGCCGTCGTCGTGGGCCAGGGCGTAGTCAATTGCCGCAATACGGGCATCATATTTCCCCAGGTTACTGGCGTCCAGCCCGTGGGTACGGTGTGCCACCGGCGCGGGAGATAAGCCCAGCTCCTGCTGAAGCGGGGCGACCAGCGCCTGCACAATGTCCTGACAAAAGCCTTCACTCTGAACAATGATGTCGCGCACTTCCGGTGTCACGATTGAGAAAAACACCAGCGGCCGGACGCCGCTCTGCTGATAGAGCGCGTTAATCTGCGCTTTTACCGCCAGTGCCCGCTGAACATTTTCAACAAACGGCAGCGTCAGGCTGGTGATATTAACCGGAAACTGCGACAGCACGGCATGACCTAAGACTTCCGCCGTTATGGCGGTGCCATCAGAAATATAAAAAACGCTTCTGTCAGTTGTCATAATCTTCTGCTCTGAATACGAGTGAGCCGTCAGCATGAGCCATGCCAGCAAATAAATCATCCCGGATGTTAATTTCTGGAAGGCTTATCGGAATTTCCGGACTGACGTGATTTTGCCGCAGAGGAGACTTTACTCACCCACCGCCTGTTTTGCTGTTTATCCGCCAGAAAACGTCTCACCGTTGTTGCGCAACAAAACAGGGATGTGATTAAGTCCGGAAAAGATTATTTCCTTATTTTTCCTATTGTTAGGAAAAAATAGCGACGTTGCGCAACAGTAAAATAAAGCGTTTACAATTCTGAAACTGCGGCTGAAATTCTGCTTTAACGATTCAACAGATCGTTCTCGCGGGGGCAATATGCCAGGCTGAAGACCGATTACTCCCTGTCTCACTTCATCAATAACTGATAAAGGATAAGATCAATGTCTACTACAGGCGAACAGCCACTTGTGCTCTGGTATAACCAGCTTGGCATGCATGATGTTGACCGGGTGGGAGGCAAAAACGCTTCTCTGGGTGAAATGATTACTAACCTGTCGTCGCTTGGTGTCTCCGTGCCCAATGGTTTTGCGACCACATCGTACGCGTTTAACCTGTTCCTCGATCAGAGTGGGCTGAACCAGCGCATCTATGCGCTGCTGGATGAGACAGATATTGATGATGTGGATGCGCTGGCAAAAGCAGGCCGACAGATTCGTCAGTGGGTCGTAGAAACGCCCTTTTTGCCGGAGCTGGAGTCCGCCATTCTGGACGCTTATCAGCAGCTTTCGGCAGACGACGCTGACGCCTCTTTTGCCGTCCGCTCCTCGGCGACCGCAGAAGATATGCCCGATGCCTCCTTTGCCGGGCAGCAGGAGACCTTTCTGAATGTGCAGGGCATCGACGCCGTGATGATTGCGGTTAAACATGTCTTCGCCTCACTGTTTAACGATCGTGCCATCTCTTATCGCGTGCATCAGGGGTATGACCATCGTGGTGTGGCGCTCTCAGCCGGTATTCAGCGCATGGTGCGATCGGATCTGGCCGCGTCCGGCGTCATGTTCACGATTGATACGGAGTCCGGCTTCGATCAGGTGGTCTTTATTACTGCGGCGCTGGGGCTGGGCGAAATGGTGGTGCAGGGCGCGGTGAATCCGGACGAATTTTACGTGCATAAGCCGACGCTGGCTGCCAGCCGGCCGTCGATTGTGCGTCGCAACATGGGCTCGAAAAAGGTCCGCATGGTCTATGCCGACTCCCAGGCGCACGGTGAGCAGGTGCGAATCGAAGATGTTCCGGAGGCCGAACGCGACCGCTTCTGCCTGAATGATGAGGAAGTCCAGGCGCTGGCAAAACAGGCGGTTCTGATTGAGCAGCACTATCAGCGGCCGATGGATATCGAGTGGGCCAAGGATGGCCACACGGGCAAGCTGTTTATTGTTCAGGCACGACCTGAAACCGTTCGCTCAAATGGTCAGGTCATGGAGCGTTATACGCTGCAGGGGCAGGGCAGCGTGGTTGCCGAAGGCCGGGCCATCGGTCATCGTATCGGGGCCGGTGTGGTGAAGGTGATCCATGACATCAGCGAAATGAACCGGATTGAGAAAGGGGATGTGCTGGTTACCGACATGACCGACCCGGACTGGGAGCCCATCATGAAAAAGGCCTCAGCGATCGTGACCAACCGTGGCGGACGCACCTGCCATGCAGCGATTATCGCGCGTGAGCTGGGCATTCCGGCGGTGGTAGGCTGCGGCGACGCCACCGACCGGCTAAAAGAGGGCCACCAGGTGACCGTCTCCTGCGCCGAGGGGGATACCGGCTATGTCTACGATCAGCTGCTCGAATTCGACGTCACCAGTTCGCAGGTCGATTCGCTACCTGAGCTGCCATTGAAGATTATGATGAATGTCGGCAACCCCGATCGCGCCTTTGATTTTGCCTGTCTGCCTAATGAAGGCGTGGGGCTGGCGCGGCTGGAGTTCATCATTAACCGTATGATTGGCGTTCACCCCAAAGCCCTGCTGGAGTTTAATCAGCAGACGCCAGAACTGCAGCAGCAGATCCGCAAAATGATGAAAGGATTTGATGATCCGGTGGAGTTCTACATCGCGCGGCTGACTGAGGGAATTGCCACACTTGGTGCAGCATTTGCACCGAAACGCGTAATTGTCCGACTTTCCGACTTTAAAACCAATGAATATGCCAACCTGGTCGGCGGCGAACGTTATGAGCCGGAAGAGGAAAACCCGATGCTGGGATTCCGCGGCGCGGGACGTTACGTGGCGGACAGCTTCCGCGACTGCTTTGCGCTGGAGTGCGAGGCGGTGAAACGCGTTCGCAACGAGATGGGCCTGACCAACGTCGAAATCATGGTGCCGTTTGTACGTACCGTTGAGCAGGCGCAGGCCGTGGTGGAAGAACTGGCGCGTCAGGGCCTGAAGCGCGGCGAGAACGGGCTGAAGATTATTATGATGTGCGAAATCCCCTCGAATGCGCTGCTGGCGGATCAGTTTCTGCAGCATTTTGACGGCTTCTCTATTGGTTCGAACGACATGACTCAGCTGACGCTGGGGCTGGACCGCGACTCTGGCGTCGTCTCCGCGCTGTTTGACGAGCGCAACGAGGCGGTGAAAGCACTGCTTTCCATGGCGATCCGGGCAGCGAAGCAGCAGGGGAAATATGTGGGTATCTGTGGCCAGGGGCCATCGGACCATCAGGATTTCGCCGCATGGCTGATGCAGGAGGGAATTGACAGCCTCTCGCTGAACCCGGACACCGTGGTGGAAACCTGGGTGAGTCTGGCGCAGATGAATCGATCCTGACGCCGATAACATCGTCGTCAAAGGCCCGCAGTGCGGGCCTTTTTTATTTCCGCCTGATCGGGTTCAGACAAAAAAAAAGCCCATCACAGGGGATGGGCAAAGACTACACACAGCAATTCTTTACTCTACTCAGGGGGAATAAGGTGGTCTGGAAATCAATCATTTGATTCAGAACATAGGAAGCATGTTATTCATACCGCTGGCTGGAGTCTTTAAGAATCCTCTTATTAGTTTAAAGCCCATAATCTTTTTTTACCTTTACTGCGCCATTTGGCTTAAGAAACAGTGCGGAAAGTAATCTTTTTTAACCCGAAAAGGGTGTTTTCAGCTCAGGAATGGCTTTTTTCTTAAAAACTATTAATGAAAATCGTCATTTATCTAACAGGCGGGATGCGGTGCGGTTAATCATCATTAACCGCACTAATCATTACTGCGGGCAGGGTTATCACGGCAGACATGTACTGCGGATCACACGGCGGGCGGGGTTCCCTCATGATCGGCAAGGGCGTCTGCCACCGCCTGCGGGTCATCTTCCGGCGGAGGTGCCTCATGCACCCAGACGGACACCAGACGATAGGAGACGGCCAGTACCACGGGTCCGATAAACAGACCAATCATGCCAAAGGCAAAGAGTCCACCAATTACACCAGAGAGAATAAGGATCATTGGCAGGTCGGCACCCATGCGGATCAGCATCGGGCGCAGAACGTTATCCAGCGTACCGACCACGCAGCTCCAGACCAACAGTACGGTTCCCCAGGTGGTGTCACCGCTCCAGTAGAGGTAGATGATGGCCGGAACCAGCACCAGCAGCGGCCCAATCTGCACCAGGCAGCAAAGGATCATCAGCACGGTCAGCAGCGTGGCGTAAGGAATGCCGGAGAGCGCCAGACCGATACCGCCCAGCACGCCCTGCACCAGTGCCGTCACCACCACACCCAGCGCCACGGCGCGAATGGATTGTGCCGCCAGCAACACGGCGGCATCACCGCGTCGTCCCGCCATGCGGAAAGCAAAGTGGCGGATACCCTGAGCCGCCTGTTCGCCACGCCAGTAAAGCAGCACACTGAACAGCAGCATCACGCCCAGATGAATCATAAAGCGCCCGAAATGACCGGCCTGCGCGACAAAAAAGCCGGTTGTGCGGCCGATATAGGGCTGAATCTTGGCCATGACGCCAGCGCCACCGCTCGCCACCAGCCTGTCATAACTGGCGTAGATTTTTTCACCGACCATCGGCACATCGTTAAGCCACAGCAGCTGAGGCATCGTATGTCCCTGCGTCACCCAGGCGATGACCGGCGCGCTGTTGTCAATCAGGCTGCTGACCAGCAGAGCGATAGGAATGATAAACAGCAGCAGTAACAGCAGCGTCATCACAATGACCGCCAGAGAGCGGCGGCCCCACAGCAGTCGCTGAAATTTCAGCATCAGCGGCCAGGTGGCAATAACCACCATGCTGGCCCAGGCAAAGCCCAGAATAAAGGGCTGAACAACCCATAAGCAGGCAACGATTAACAGCAGAATGAACATCAGGGTGAAGAGTATTTGCGGTAGATCCATATCCCGGTACTGGCTTTTCATCATTGACTCATAACCTCGTCTTAATCCTTCATTTTCAGACATTCAGATGCCTGTTTTCATCATGAGCTATTTGCCGGGGATTAAACAGCATCGCGGAAAAGCTTTTTAGCTTTTCTGAAAAAACGGCAGGCGCAGAAAAAATATGATAAAACGGGAAATCGCTAACGCATAAACGCAAACGTTTACAACACCTTCGGTCAGACAATCATGATCCCACAGATTTCGCAGGCACCGGGCCTCGTTCAACTGGTGCTGACGTTCCTTGAGTCTCTCAAAGAGCAGGGTTTCACCGGCGACATGGCCACCAGCTATGCCGATCGTCTCTCACTCTCCACCGATAACAGTATTTATCAGTTGCTGCCCGATGCGGCCCTGTTCCCGCGCTCTACAGCGGATGTGGCGCTGCTGGCCCGCGTGGCTGGCGAAGCCCGTTTTGCCAGCCTGGTGTTTACCCCGCGTGGCGGCGGTACAGGCACCAACGGTCAGTCGCTGAACCAGGGCATTGTGGTGGATATGTCGCGTTACATGAACCGCATCCTGGAGATCAATACAGATGAAGGATGGGTGCGCGTTGAGGCGGGGGTGGTTAAGGATCAGCTGAATGCCTGGCTTAAGCCGTTCGGCTTTTTCTTCTCGCCGGAGTTATCGACCAGTAATCGTGCGACGCTGGGCGGTATGATTAATACCGATGCGTCGGGTCAGGGTTCGCTGGTCTACGGCAAAACGTCAGATCACGTGCTGGGCCTGCGCGCCGTGCTGCTGGGCGGCGACATTCTCGATACCCGACCGATGGCGACGGCGCTGGCGGAAACCCTGGCGCAGACGGCCACACCTGAAGGGCGAATCTACCAGCAGGTTCTGACACGCTGTCGCGAACAGCGCGCGCTGATTCTGGAGAAGTTTCCAAAGCTGAATCGGTTCCTGACCGGCTATGACCTTCGCCATGTCTTCAGTGACGATATGCAAACCTTTGACCTGACCCGGTTGCTGTGTGGCGCTGAAGGAACGCTGGCGTTTGTGACGGAAGCGCGACTGGATATCACCCCATTGCCGAAGGTGCGGCGGCTGGTCAATATCAAGTATGACTCCTTTGACTCCGCGCTGCGCAATGCCCCTTTCATGGTGGAAGCACAGGCGCTGTCGGTTGAAACAGTCGACTCAAAAGTTTTAAACCTGGCGCGTGAAGATATTGTCTGGCATTCGGTACGCGAACTGATCGCAGACGTGCCCGACAAAGAGATGCAGGGGCTTAACATCGTGGAGTTTGCCGGTGATAACGCTGCGCTGATCGAACAGCAAATCGACATCTTATGTGCCCGTCTTGAAACGCTGATGGCGCAGCAGGAGGGTGGCGTGATTGGCTATCAGCTCTGCAATGACCTGGCGGGCATTGAGCGTATCTATAACATGCGCAAAAAAGCGGTGGGTCTGCTCGGAAATGCCAGGGGCCGCGCAAAGCCGATTCCGTTTGTCGAGGATACCGCCGTACCGCCGGAGAAGCTGGCGGACTATATTGTGGAGTTTCGCGCACTGCTTGACAGCCGTGGCCTGAGCTACGGCATGTTCGGCCATGTCGATGCCGGGGTGCTGCATGTGCGCCCGGCACTGGATATGTGCGACCCGCAGCAGGAGATGATGATGAAACAGATCTCCGATGAAGTGGTGGCGCTGACAGCGCGTTACGGCGGTCTGCTCTGGGGTGAGCATGGCAAAGGGTTCCGCGCCCAGTACAGCCCGGCTTTCTTTGGCGAAACCCTGTTTAACGAGCTGCGGTGTATCAAAGCCGCCTTCGATCCGCTTAATCGCCTCAATCCGGGCAAAATCTGCACGCCGATAGAGAGTCACGACGAGATGATGCAGGTTGATGCCGTGACGCGCGGAACCTATGACCGGCAGATTCCGTTAACGGTGCGGGACGAGTGGCGGGGCGCGATGGAGTGCAACGGCAACGGGCTATGTTTTAATTTCAATGCCCGCAGTCCGATGTGCCCCTCCATGAAAATTACCCGCAATCGCATTCACTCGCCTAAAGGCCGGGCAACGCTGACGCGGGAGTGGCTGAGGCTGCTGGCCGGGCAGGGCGTCGATCCGCTCCTGCTGGAGAAGCAGTTACCGGAAAGTCGTCTCTCCCTGCGCGCCCTTATCGCCCGGACCCGTAACAGCTGGCACGCCAGCAAAGGGGAGTATGATTTCTCCCATGAGGTGAAAGAGGCGATGTCGGGCTGTCTGGCCTGTAAAGCCTGTTCGACCCAGTGTCCGATTAAGATCGACGTGCCCGCTTTCCGCTCGCGCTTTTTGCAGCTCTATCACACCCGCTATCTGCGACCCGCCAGCGACCACCTGGTCGCCGCCGTGGAAAGCTACGCGCCGTTAATGGCGAAGGCACCAAAAGTTTTTAACTTCTTCCTGCGCCAGCCGTGGGTCAAAGAGTTATGTAAAACGCACGTTGGCATGGTCGATCTGCCGCTGCTCTCCGCGCCCGACCTGAAGCAGCAGCTGAGCGGTCATCCCGCCATGAACATGACGCTGGAGCAGCTGGAGGCGATGCCCGCCAGTGAACGCGCCGGTTATGTGCTGGTCGTGCAGGACCCTTTCACCAGCTTCTATGAGGCGCAGCTGGTGAACGATTTTGTCCGCCTGATTGAGAAGCTTGGCTTCCGGCCGGTTCTGCTGCCATTCTCACCCAATGGTAAAGCGCAGCATGTGAAAGGTTTCCTGCAACGGTTTGCCCGCACGGCGACCCGCACAGCTGATTTCCTTAACCGGGTGGCCAAACTGGCGCTGCCGATGGTCGGGGTTGATCCTGCCACGGTGCTCTGCTATCGCGACGAGTATCGCCAGACGCTGGGTGACGCGCGCGGTGATTTTACAGTGTTGCTGGTGCATGAATGGCTGCAGCACGCCCTGGGCGATCGTGAGGTGCAGACCACCAGCGGCGAGCCCTGGTATCTGTTTGCCCACTGTACCGAAGTCACCGCGCTGCCGTCGACGCCCGAACAGTGGCAAGGGATCTTTGCCCGTTTTGGCGCGAAACTGGAGAACATCAATGTGGGCTGCTGTGGCATGGCGGGCACTTATGGTCATGAAACGAAAAACCTTGAAAACTCGCTGGGCATCTATGCGCTCTCCTGGCATCCACAGCTTCAGCGGCTGCCACGCCAGCGCTGTCTGGCCACCGGTTACTCCTGCCGCAGTCAGGTCAGCCGCGTAGAAGGCAACGGCATGCGCCATCCGCTTCAGGCTCTGTTAGCCCTGATGTAAATAAATTGTGCGCGACGTCACGTAGTGGCTGGATTAGAATATCCCGCCTGCGTGACGGACAAAGTCACGTTGCAGCTCGGTGGCTTTATTCCACTCGCCGATGAGAGCCAGCTGATGGCAGAGTCGGGTCAGGGAGAGTCGCGCCAGTTGCCAGGCCTGAAGGCGAAACAGACGATCGCGATCCGGATTTTCTATCTCCTGAATCAGACGATAGTGCAGTTTACCAAGGGTGTGCAGGTAGCTCTGATCGTCACCGTTCAACTGGCAGATTTCTGCCATATCCTGACAGGCATCGTTAAACTGACGTAGCTGATGGATCGTGCAGTCGGCTCGTTCGAGCTTTGCCTGCGCCATATAAAAGTCGACGGAGACATCCCGTAGTGAGAAGTGATATTCATCGATCTGATGTTGCAGCCAGGCAGAAACGGAAAGCATCATAGTCTCACTATGAATGTAAATGATAATAATTATCATATTCATCCATACCTGGATTGCAACGGGCAGTCAGAAAAATTTATCGATTTATCCTGCCTGTCGGTATAATCGGGAATAACAATCTATTTACATCGCAGAAAGGCGTAACCTATCAATAAGGATTTTTAGTAAAAGTGCTTATTTTAAAAAGGGTGATTTATTAATAGGTTAGCACTGGCTTATTGAGGCTGATTCTCTCACCACAGGGTGGGCGGAAGCAGCTATGCTTAATATTCAGGCGAATAAAACAGCACAAGATGATTATCCCTGCAAAACAAGAGGTTGAAGTGATTGGTCAGATCACTACCATAGGGGGATAGCCTGAAAAGGTCCTGACTCAAGAGGTATCAACATGGCATCCGTTAACACAGACTCTTTCTCCCCTGACGACTTCGTCTGGAAAGGGCTGACGCTGACTGAAACCGCAGCGCAACAAATTCTTAATCTGGCCGCTCAGGACCCTGATGTCAAGGGTCTGCGGCTTAGCGTAAAGCAATCCGGCTGTGCCGGTTTTGGCTACGTGATGGATTTAGTAAAAGAACCCGTCGAAGACGATCTGCAGTTCTCATTCCACGGCGCAACGCTGTTTGTGCCGCTTCAGGCGATGCCATTTGTTGATGGCACCGAGCTGGACTACGTTCGCGAAGGCCTGAATCAGATTTTTAAATTCAATAACCCTAAAGCTCAGCACGCCTGCGGGTGCGGTGAGAGCTTTGGCGTCGAGTAAGTGAAATATGTCACGACACAGCGAAGCATCTGACGATGTACAAATCTGGGAAGGTAAGCTCAACTACAAAGAGGGCTTCTTTACCCAACTGCAAACCGAAGAATTTGCCAACGGCATCAATGAAGATGTAGTGCGGGCGATCTCGGCCAAGCGTAACGAGCCAGAGTGGATGCTGGAATTTCGTCTTAAGGCGTTTCATGCCTGGCTGGAAATGGAAGAGCCACACTGGCTGAAAGCGCACTACGAAAAACTCGACTATCAGGATTACAGTTACTACTCCGCGCCCTCCTGCGGCAACTGTGATGACAGCTGCGCCTCTGAGCCAGGTGTCACGCAGGGCTCCGGCAGCGCGCCAGCCAGCGACTACCTGACGCAGGAAGTGGAAAACGCGTTTAACCAGCTGGGCGTCCCGGTTCGTGAAGGGCGTGAAGTGGCGGTCGACGCCATCTTTGACTCCGTTTCGGTGGCCACCACCTACCGCGGCAAGCTGGCAGAGCAGGGGATTATCTTCTGTTCATTCGGCGAAGCGATTCAGGAACATCCGGAGCTGGTGAAGCAGTATCTCGGCACGGTAGTGCCGGCCAACGATAACTTCTTCGCGGCGCTGAACTCAGCGGTCGCCTCTGACGGCACTTTCGTCTACATCCCGAAAGGGGTGCGTTGCCCGATGGAGCTGTCGACCTATTTCCGCATCAACGCGGCGAAAACCGGTCAGTTTGAACGTACGATCCTGATTGCCGATGAAGACAGCTATGTCAGCTATATCGAAGGCTGTTCAGCGCCGGTGCGTGACTCCTATCAGCTGCACGCTGCCGTGGTGGAAGTGATCATCCACAAAAATGCGGAAGTAAAATATTCGACCGTTCAGAACTGGTTCCCGGGCGGCGAAGGCGAGGGCGGTATCCTTAACTTCGTAACGAAGCGCGCGCTGTGTGAAGGTGACCACAGCAAGATGTCCTGGACGCAGTCTGAAACCGGCTCCGCCATCACCTGGAAATACCCGAGCTGTATTCTGCGCGGGGACCACTCGGTAGGCGAATTCTACTCAGTGGCGCTGACCAGCGGTCGTCAGCAGGCCGATACCGGCACCAAGATGATCCACATCGGGAAAAACACCCGTTCGACCATCATCTCTAAAGGGATTTCGGCGGGGAAAAGTCAGAACACCTACCGTGGTCTGGTGAAAATCATGCCGAGCGCCACCAACGCCCGTAACTTTACGCAGTGTGACTCGATGCTGATCGGGCCCGATTGCGGCGCGCATACCTTCCCGTATGTGGAGACCCGCAACAATACCGCCCAGCTTGAGCATGAAGCCACGACATCCCGTATCGGCGAAGATCAGATGTTCTACTGTCTGCAACGCGGTATTAGTGAAGAAGATGCGATCTCGATGATCGTGAACGGCTTCTGTAAAGACGTCTTCTCGGAGCTGCCACTGGAATTTGCCGTGGAAGCCCAGAAATTATTAGCTATCAGCCTTGAGCACAGTGTGGGCTGATGCCGTCACACGCCTTGCCGGAAGCAATGTGAAGGAATAAGTATGTTAAGCATTAAAGATTTACAGGTCAGTGTTGAAGATAAAGCCATTCTGCGTGGCCTGAATCTCGAAATTAAACCGGGTGAAGTCCATGCCATCATGGGCCCGAACGGTTCAGGTAAGAGTACGCTGTCCGCGACGCTGGCTGGCCGTGAAGATTATGAAATCACCGGCGGCTCCGTGACGTTTAAAGGCAAAGATCTGCTGGAGCTGGAACCTGAAGAGCGTGCCGGTGAAGGGGTCTTTATGGCCTTCCAGTATCCGGTCGAAATTCCGGGCGTCAGCAACCAGTTCTTCCTGCAGACCTCCGTTAACGCGGTGCGTAAATATCGTCAGCAGGATGAGCTGGACCGTTTCGACTTCCAGGACTTCATCGAAGAGAAAATTCAGCTGCTGAAGATGCCGGAAGATCTGCTTACCCGCTCCGTCAACGTCGGCTTCTCCGGCGGTGAGAAGAAGCGTAACGATATCCTGCAGATGGCGGCGCTGGAGCCGGATCTCTGCATCCTGGATGAAACCGACTCCGGTCTGGATATCGATGCGCTGAAAATCGTTGCCAATGGTGTCAACAGCCTGCGTGACGAGAAGCGTGCCTTTATCATCGTGACCCACTACCAGCGTATTCTGGACTATATCAAGCCAGACTTCGTTCATGTTCTGTATCAGGGCAAAATCGTGAAATCTGGCGACTTCTCGCTGGTGAAACAGCTGGAGGAGCAAGGTTATGGCTGGCTTACCGACGAAGAGTGATTCTGCGCTGCAGCAGTGGCATCACCTGTTTGAGTCGCGCGGCGACAAACGCTCTCTGCAGGCTCAGCAGCACTGGCAGCAACTGATGCGTGTGGGTCTGCCGACCCGCAAGCATGAAAACTGGAAATACACGCCGCTGGACACATTGCTGTCTCAGCAGTTCGTACTGCCTGATGCGCCTCAGACCCTGAGCGCAGAACAGGTTGATGCGCTGGCCCTGCCGCTGGACGCGATCCGGCTCGTCTTCGTGGACGGCCAGTTCCAGCCTGATTTCAGCAGCCGCGACAGCGAACTGTTTGAGATCCAGCACAGTGCGGCCGCTGCGCGCCACCCGCTGCCCGCTGCGGTTCAGCCTGAGGTGTTCCTGCATCTGACAGAGAGCCTGGCGGAAGAGGTCACGACCCTGCGCCTGGCGCGCGGTAAATCTGCGGCGCGTCCGCTCTACCTGCTGCATATCACCAGCGGCAAGCCGGACAGCATGAACACAGTGCACTATCGTCATCATCTGCAGCTCGAAGAGAGTGCAGAAGCAGAAGTGATTGAGCACTATGTGTCGCTGGGTGAGCATGCTCACTTCACTGGCGCACGCTTTACCTTTGCGGTTGGCGACAACGCGAAGCTGACGCACACCAAACTGGCCTTTGAAAGCAGCACCAGCTATCACTTTGCGCACAACGATCTGGTGATTGGCAATGATGGTCAGGTCAGCAGCACCAGCTTCCTGCTGGGTGCCGGTCTGTCGCGTCACAACAGCAGCACGCAGCTGAACGGTGAAAATAGCACGCTGGCCATCAACAGCCTGGTGCTGCCGGTGAAACAGGAAGTGGCGGATACCCGGACTTACCTGGAGCATAACAAAGGTCACTGTGTCAGCCGTCAGATGCATAAGACTATCGTACGTGACAAAGGGCGTGCGGTTTTCAACGGCCATATCAAAGTGGCACAGCATGCACTGAAGACCGACGGGCAGATGACCAACAACAACCTGTTGCTGGGTAAACTCTCTGAAGTCGACACTAAACCGCAGCTGGAAATCTATGCGGATGATGTGAAGTGCAGCCACGGTGCCACCATTGGTCGTATCGACGACGAGCAGATGTTCTACCTGCGTTCGCGCGGCATTGAACAGGATGCAGCACAGACCATGATTATCCACGCGTTTGCGGCGGAGCTGACGGAAACTCTGGAAGATGAGGCGATCCGTCAGGCCGTGCTGCAGCGTATTGCGCAACGTTTTCCCGGAGGCGACGTATGATGAACTTCGATCTCGAACGTATCAGGGCGGATTTTCCTGTCCTGCAGCGTGAGGTCAACGGTCATCCGCTGGCCTATCTTGACAGTGCAGCCAGCGCACAGCGTCCACTCGCCGTAATCAACGCCGAGAGTCATTTCTATCAGCACGGCTACGCGGCCGTGCATCGCGGTATCCACACGCTAAGCCAGCAGGCGACCAGTGACATGGAAAACGTGCGCGATCAGGCTGCCCGTTTTATCAATGCTGCGTCGCAGGAAGAGATTGTTTTCGTCAAGGGAACCACCGAAGGTATCAATCTGGTGGCGAACACCTGGGGTAGCAGTAATCTCCAGGCGGGCGACAACCTGATCATCACTGAGATGGAGCATCACGCCAATATCGTGCCGTGGCAGATGCTGGCGGCGCGCAATGGCGTCGAGGTGCGTGTTCTGCCGCTGAACGACAACGGTGAGCTGGCGCTGGAGCAACTGACGGGGCTGATTGACAGCCGTACGCGGTTGCTGGCTGTTACCCATGTCTCTAACGTACTTGGCACCGTTAATCCGGTAAAAGCGATTGTCGCACAGGCAAAAGCCGCTGGCGTGGTCACGCTGGTGGATGGCGCCCAGGCGGTCATGCATGACCGGGTGGATGTTCAGGATATCGGCTGCGACTTTTACGTCTTCTCCAGTCACAAGCTTTATGGCCCGAACGGGGTCGGTATTCTCTACGGTCGCAAAGCACTGCTGGATGACATGCCACCGTGGGAAGGCGGCGGGTCGATGATCGATCGCGTCGTGCTGCCTACCGGCACCAGCTGGAACAGTGCACCATGGCGTTTTGAGGCGGGCACGCCCAACACGGGTGGCATCATCGGCTTCGGCGCGGCAATGGCCTATGTGCAGGCGCTGGGGCTGGATACGATCCATCAGCGTGAAACTGCGCTGATGAACTATGCGCTGGATAAGCTGGGCACGGTTCCGGATATCCAGATCTACGGTCCTCAGTCACGCGCAGGCGTCATCGCCTTTAATCTTGGCAAACATCACGCCTATGACGTCGGCAGTTTCCTGGATCAGTATGGCATTGCCATCCGCACCGGGCATCACTGTGCGATGCCGCTGATGCAGCATTACAACGTGCCTGCCATGTGCCGTGCCTCCTTTACTTTCTATAACAGTGAAGAAGAAGTGGATCGTCTGGCTGCCGGTCTGACGCGCATTCATCGTCTGCTGGGTGGCTGAATAGCTTTAACGGAGTAACTGATGGCGAATTTGCCTGATAAAGAGAAACTGGTTCGCAACTTTAATCGCTGCGCCAACTGGGAAGAGAAGTATCTCTACATCATTGAGCTGGGCTCAAAGCTGCCGGAATCGTCTGAAACCTTACACCAGCCTGAGAACGTTATTTCGGGCTGTCAGAGCCAGGTGTGGATCCGCATGACGCCGCAGGCGGATGGATCCATTGCGTTCGAAGGTGACAGCGACGCCGCTATTGTTAAGGGACTGATTGCTATCGTTTTCAGCCTTTATCAAAACCTGCCACCCGCCGACATTCTGGCGCTGGATGTCCGTCACTGGTTTGGCGAGCTGGCGCTGATGCAGCACCTGACGCCCACCCGGTCGCAGGGGCTGGAGGCGATGATTCGGTCTATTCGCCATACCGCTCAGAACCTCAGCTAAGTTACACTTCACAGACGCCATCCGGCGTCTGTTTTTTTATCTGACGAGAAAATTGCATGAAACCTGCTTTACGTTTAGCCGGTGCATTGCTGCTGACCTGCTCTGGGCTCTCTGCACCCGTATTCGCCACGGAATATCCGCTGCCGCCGCCTGACAGTCGCCTGATTGGCGAAAACGTCCTGACTCAGGTTCCTGATGACAAACAGCCCCTGGAAGCTATTGCCGCACGTTACCAGGTCGGCCTGCTGGGGATGCTGGAGGCCAATCCGGGTACCGATCCCTGGCTACCCAAAGCGGGCTCACAATTAACGGTGCCGCTGCAGATGATTCTGCCGGACACACCGCGTGAAGGCATTGTGGTCAATCTGGCCGAGCTGCGCCTCTACTATTATCCCAAAGGCGAAGACAAGGTCTTTGTCTATCCTATCGGGATTGGGCAGCTGGGCGCAGCCACACCTGTGATGGTGACGCAGATCAGCCAGAAAATCCCTAACCCCACCTGGACGCCGACGGCCAATATCCGCAAGCGCTACGCGAAAGAGGGTATTACGCTGCCCGGCGTCGTCCCGGCCGGTCCGGATAATCCGATGGGGCAGTTTGCGATGCGCCTGGCCCGGGGCACCGGGCAGTATCTGATTCACGGTACTAATGCGAAGTTTGGTATCGGGATGCGCGTCAGCTCAGGCTGTATCCGCCTGCGTTCAGAGGATATTGAGGCGCTGTTTACTGCCGTGCCGAAAGGAACCCGGGTGCAGATCATCAATCAGCCGGTGAAGTATGCGGTTGAGCCGGATGGCAAACGCTATGTGGAAGTGCATCAGCCACTCTCGCGCAGCGATAAAGATGATCCGCAGACAATGCCACTTGTTCTCAGCAGTGACATGAAGCAGTTTCTGAAAAGCGGGAAGAGTGACAGCGCGCTGATTAAAGCCAGTCTGGCGCGCCGCTCAGGGATGCCAGTGCTGGTCAGCAGTGGTGAGCCGGTAGAGAGTGATACTGTGCCGCCAGCAGGACTGCAGAGGGGCACTGAAGAGGCGGAGACGCCGGATACAGAGACAGAAGCGAAAACCGTTCAGCCCTGACCGCGTGCCGGCCCGAAAGGGCACATAATGCAGGGCAAAAAAAATGGCGCCATAAAGGCGCCATTTTTAAACCAGAACTCTTACTTACGGTAAGAGTGAGCCTGGTTGTCCAGACGCTGGTTAGCGCGAGCTGCGTCGTCTTTAGCAGCCTGAACGTCTGAACGCACTGCGTTCACGTCGTTGCTCAGCTGGTCAACTTTCGCGTTCAGAGTCTGAACGTCTGAAGACAGCTGATCGATTTTAGCGTTGCTTGAGCAACCAGCCAGCATAGTTGAAGCCAGAACTACCGCGCCCAGTACCAGTTTAGTACGATTCATTATTTATACCCTCTAGATTGAGTTAATCTCCATGTAGCGTTACAAGTATTACACAAAGCTTTTTAAGTTGAGAATAAATTTTTGATGAGAACATGCTTAAATTTGATCGTTCGCTCAAAGAAGCAGCGGATCCCAGAATATGATAAAAAAATTTAGCGAAAACAGAGAGATTTAATCGGATTAACCTTAATATTAAGAGTATTTGAATAGTTATTTTCTATTGGAATTTTCCGGCATTTGGTTTAAGAAAAAATAAAAAAAGCGCCCGTTAAAGGCGCTTCTAAATAAAAGCTAATGCCGGATTTACAGGACGTGAACAGAAGCGGTGTTGGTAGTTCCGCTTGGTACTAATGCACCTGAAACCAGTACCACAACATCGCCTTTCTGACCGTAGCCGCTTTCCAGCGCCGCTTCTTTACCCAGACGATAGAAATCGTCAGTTGAGGCGATTTCAGTCACCAGACGTGTCTCGATGCCTTTGCTCAGGATCAGCTGACGCGCTGTGGTCTGGTTAGTGGTCAGCGCCAGGATGGTGGCATTTGGAAAATATTTACGTACGGCTTTTGCTGACTTACCGCCTTCCGTTGCCACCACAATCAGTGGCGCTTCCAGTTTCTCAGCGGTTTCCACTGCACCACGGCAGACGGCCTCGGTGATACGCAGCTTACGGGTATCGTTTTCGCTGTCGATGCGGGACTTCATCACGCGATCGGTACGCTCACAGATGGTCGCCATGATGGTGACCGACTCCAGCGGATAACGGCCCTTGGCGCTCTCGCCTGACAGCATAACGGCATCGGTACCGTCGAGGATGGCGTTGGCTACGTCACCGGCTTCTGCACGGGTAGGGCGCGGATTTTTAATCATCGAGTCGAGCATCTGGGTCGCAGTGATGACCACTTTGCGGGCTTTATTACATTTTTTGATCATCATCTTCTGCGCGAAGATCACTTCCTCTACCGGGATTTCCACACCCAGGTCGCCACGCGCAACCATGATGCCGTCTGAGGCTTCGAGAATTTCGTCGAAGTTATTCAGGCCTTCCTGGTTTTCAATTTTAGAGATGATCTGGATATGCTCGCCGCCATGCTGTTTCAGATGTTCACGGATTTCCAGCACGTCTGAACGTTTACGGATAAAGGAGGCGGCAACAAAGTCCACACCCTGTTCGCAACCAAAAATCAGGTCGCGCTTGTCTTTTTCTGCCAGCGCAGGCAGCTGGATAGAGACGCCTGGCAGGTTAACGCCTTTATTCTCGCCCAGGTCGCCGTTGTTCAGCACTTTACAGACCACGGTGTTCTCGGTGACTTCGGTCACTTCCATTCCGATCAGGCCATCGTCGACCAGTACGGTGTTACCGATTTTCAGGTCAGCCGTGAAGCCCGGGTAGGTGACCGCGACGCGCTCGCTGTTACCGATGACGCTCTGGTCGGTGGTAAAGGTAAATGTCTGACCCGCTTTCAGCGACGCATCGTTGCCGCCTTCCAGCTTCATGGTGCGGATTTCAGGACCTTTGGTATCCAGCAGAATCGCGGCCTGATGACCGGTTTTTTGCATTACAGCACGCATATTTGAAATGCGCTGACCATGCTCAGCATAGTCACCGTGAGAGAAGTTAAGACGCATAACGTTCATGCCAGCTTCAAGCAGCTGGGTCAGCATCTCTTCGGATTCGGTTTTCGGGCCGATTGTACAAACGATTTTAGTCTTTTTCATGACGGATTATCTGTAAGTTGTGATGAATGAATAAGGGCGGAATCCGATGGCAGTGCATCGACGTGAAAATTCTGATTGAGACTGAAATGGGCAGTACTGAGTAAGAATAGGTGACGAAGGCCAGGCGTGCAGGGAAGTTGTGCGGTTACGGTTGGTAACCACCACGCTGTTGTTGCGCAAATCATTTGAGTTATCGCAGTAAGCACGTGATCGCTGAAACCTTTCAAGTAAGCAACGCGGCACAGTATAGTCGCTAAGTATACGAAAACCAATCAAAAAGCAGTAGAGGGAAACGATGCAGATCAAAAACAGGGAAGTTGCGCAAGTTGAGGAATATCTGAAAGTGGTGCGCTCTAATGGACTCGAA
>NZ_DAMCTB010000001.1:301481-365132 GCF_032114055.1 Pantoea sp. | reverse complement strand
CCATCGACCCCCACCATGTCAAGGTGGTGCTCTAACCAACTGAGCTAAGAGCGCATACTGAATATTGGTGCGTCCGAGTGGACTCGAACCACCGACCCCCACCATGTCAAGGTGGTGCTCTAACCAACTGAGCTACGGACGCACTTGGTGCGCTCTAATGGACTCGAACCATCGACCCCCACCATGTCAAGGTGGTGCTCTAACCAACTGAGCTAAGAGCGCAACATGCTGTCAGGGCGACAGCGGGGACGAATATTAACGGCAGCGTGTAAGGCTGGCAAGGGGAAAATCGTATTTTCGCCACGACTGCGCAGCAACTGTGCTAACCGTCGGTTTTTTGGGCGCTGCGGGCCACGAATGGCCCGCATAAAGACGATTATCGCGCGGCGCGCGCCAGAATAACGTCGGCAGGGGATTGCTGTAACCGCCTGATGCGCCAGAGCATCATCACGGCAGCCGAAGTCAGGCCAATAATAAAGCCGCACCAGAAGCCAGCTGGCCCCATGCGCGGCACCAGCCAGTCGGTCAGCGCCAGCAGATAGCCTGCGGGCAGTCCCAGCAGCCAGTAGGCGATAAAGGTGATAAAGAAGATAGATCGCGTATCTTTATAACCACGCAGGATGCCGCTGCCGATAACCTGTATCGAATCGGAGAACTGGTAGATAGCGGCCAGCAGCATCAGTTGTGCGGCCAGCGTCACCACTTCGGGATTGTCATTATAGAGCAGGGCAATCTGGTGACGGAACGTGACGGTAAAGAGCGCCGTCAGGGCCGCCATGGTGATCCCCACGCCCTGAGCGGTCCAGGCGGCGACCCGTGCCTGCTCAGTGGAGCCCTGGCCCAGACGATAGCCGACACGGATAGTGGTCGCGACACCCAGCGAGAGCGGCAGCACAAACATCAGCGAACTGAAGTTCAGCGCAATCTGGTGGCCCGCCACGTTAACAATGCCCAGCGGCGAAACCAGCAGGGCGACGACCGCAAACAGCGTGACTTCGAAAAACAGTGCCAGAGCCACCGGCAAGCCCAGCGCGACCAGGCGACTCAGGATCACCCGCGACGGCGGCGACCAGCGGCTCGCCATACGGATGTCACGCATGCTTCCCATCCGGCGCATCCAGAAGCGCATACAGATAAACATCACCCAGCAGACCGACGCCGTCGCAACACCGCAGCCGACACCGCCTAAAGCGGGCATGCCGAAGTGACCATAGATAAAGATATAGTTCAGCGGGATATTGAACATCAGCCCCAGGAAACCCAGCACCATGCCGGGCTTGGTTTTCGACAGCCCTTCACACTGGTTACGCAAGACCTGAAAGAAAAGGTATCCTGGTGCGCCAAACAACAAGGCGTGCAGATAGCTTTCGGCCTTCAGCGCCAGTTGCGGATCGATATCATGCATCGCCCGGAGCAGATAACCGGCATGCCACAGCAGTACCATAATCAGCAATGAGACGAAAAAGGCGAGCCAGTAGCCCTGGCGGATCTGTTCAGCGATGCGTTCGCGGCGGCCTGAACCGTTGAGTTGCGCAACGGTGGGCGTCAATGCAAGCAGAAGACCATGACCAAACAGGATGGCCGGGAGCCAGACAGAGGTGCCGACAGCGACGGCGGCCATATCCGTGGCGCTGACTGCGCCGGCCATAATGGTATCCACAAATCCCATTGCGGTCTGAGCCACCTGAGCCAGGATGACAGGAATCGCAAGGGCCAGCAATTGACGCGCTTCTGTTAAATACTTCTGCACGTTAACACCTGACAAGTTAATGAAATTAAAAGGGCAGAGACGCCCGGAAAATTGCGCGAGTAAGTGTAACTGGCGCAACCGCATTCGCCAATCTTTGTCACACGATGCGTTTTATGACTGTGCTGGCGGGTGCGTAGGGGCTGAAATCCAACAGCGAACCTGAGCTGTGATAGAATAGCCCAAACTTCGCAGAGGCAAAGACTATGTTTACCGGTATTGTGCAGGGCACCGCTGAAATCGTGTCCATTGAAGAAAAAGAGCTGTTTCGTACCCATACTGTCCGCCTGCCGGAGGAACTCCTGCCGGGACTGGCGCTGGGGGCATCTGTTGCGCATAACGGCTGCTGCCTGACTGTAACGGCCATCAATGGCGACCTCGTCAGTTTCGATCTGATTAAAGAGACACTGCGCGTCACTAATCTTGGCGATCTGCGTCAGGGCGACGTGGTCAACATTGAGCGTGCCGCGAAGTTCGGCGATGAAATTGGTGGCCACCTGATGTCGGGTCATATTATGACCACGGCGGAAATCTGCAAGATTATCCAGTCGGAACATAACCGTGAAGTCTGGTTTAAAATTCAGGATCCGCTGCAGATGAAATATATCCTGCATAAAGGCTTTGTCGGTATTGATGGCATCAGCCTGACAGTGGGTGACGTCACTAAAACTAAATTCTGTGTTTATCTGATTCCGGAAACGCTGGAACGTACCACGCTGGGCGCGAAAACCTTTGGTCAGCGGGTTAATATTGAGATCGATCCTCATACTCAGGCAATAGTCGAGACCGTTGAGCGCGTCTTAGCCCAGCGCGATGCCGAAGCGGCGATGAACGTGCTGACCGGCCAGCCTGCCGCAGAAAGTGAATAAAAGGCGCTTACGCGCCTTAATCCGCGATGATAAAACTGTGTCCTGTTTGCCGTGATACTGCAACGTCGCAGAGAACGGGAGCAGGCCTGAAAGAGGCTAAATTCACGCTGTAACAGGCCCCGCCGGATCCGCATACTGGCGCCCTTCATCCCCGGAGGTGTGCACCTTTCCAGGCTGACACAGAGCGTTTATCAGGCCCGCCTGCATGTTTTCCGGACGGCGGGGCCCTTTCTTTTCTGCGCCTGTTTCCTGCGCATTAAGCCTGTTCGCAGCGGTAAGACCCAGGCAGCATCGCCATGCCAGCCGGACGCTAGCGCGCGACCCGCAATCCGCCCTCCACACCCCGACTGAAGACGATCTGCCACAGCTGGATATCGCGCGCGCGGAAGGCCCCGGCGCAGGCGTTAAGATAGTAGATGAACATCCGTTTAAAACGTTCACCGTAGCTGTCGGCCAGTTCTGGCCAGGCCTGTAAGAAACGCTCATGCCAGGCCATCAGGGTTTTGTCGTAATCGGCTCCGAAGTTGTGCCAGTCTTCCAGAATGAAATGGGGTTCGCTGGCATCCGCGATGTGACGCACCGAAGGCAGGCAGCCATTGGGGAAAATATATTTGTCGATCCAGGGGTCAACACGCATATCCGTCTTGATCGCGCCAATCGTGTGTAAAAGAAAAAGCCCGTCTGGCTTCAGGTTGCGATCGACGACGTCAAAGTAGGTGGCGTAGTTTTTCGGGCCGACATGCTCAAACATCCCCACCGAAACGATGCGATCAAACTGCTCGTTAAGATCGCGATAATCCTGCAACAGAATAGTGACATCTAAGCCGCTGCAGCGCTGCTGCGCCAGCTTCTGTTGTTCGGCGGAAATAGTCACGCCCTGCACGCTGACACCATAATGACGTGCGGCAAATTCCGCCAGCCCGCCCCAGCCACAGCCGATATCCAGCAGCGACATCCCTGGCTTCAGCGCCAGCTTACGGCAGATCATATCCAGCTTGGCTTCCTGAGCGGCTGCCAGCGTCGTGGCCTCTTTCCAGTAGCCGCAGGAGTATTGCATGCAGGGGTCGAGCATCAGTGAGAAGAGGTCGTTACCCAGGTCGTAATGCTCTTTGCCGACAATCCAGGCCCGTTTTTTTGATTGCAGATTAGTTAAGCGCGCGGCGGCGATACGCAGCGTGTCTTTGAAGTGATGCGGAAGCTGCTGATCAAGTCTGTGCTTAAGCACGCGATGGAAGAACATATCCAGTCGATCACACGTCCACCAGCCATCCATATAGCTCTCACCAAGCCCGAGCGACCCCTCCTGCAGGACACGCTTAAAAAAACCGGGATGAGTCACCTGAATATCCCAGGGACGTGAGCCGTTAATCCCGATATCCGCTTTTTCCAGCAGTTCATGAACGATGTGAAACCAGGGATTCTCTTCAGGGCTTACTGCTTCTGCATAAGATGAACTCATAGCTTTTCCACCACCTGTCCAGTCTGTGCCTGTACAAAGAGTAGCCAATTTGTCAGGCGTTGAGAAACGTAACGGATGACTCCGCACACCGGTTATCTGTGTGGTACAGAGGACTGGAATGGCCTGCTACAGGGCGGAAGGCAGGAATAACGCGTGCAGATACCGTCCCGGCAACAGGCTGCCAATCAAGTTACTACGTTATTATGTTTTTGAATTGCTACAGATTAGTTGACCCGCATGAGTGTATGCTCACGCGGGTCAATATTCAATGGCTTATTGTTAGGAGTCTAACTAAAAGTCACTGTATTACTGATTATCCTGGCAGGCAGGCTGAGAGGAGGCAACAACCGTTTGTGCGCTTGCGGCACGCTGCATGGCATAACCGATCAGCGCGAGCAGAATCGTCACCGTCATGATCAGCGTAGTGGTAAACAGGGGCTGGGTTAAGCCAGCCGACACGGCCAGACTGGCGATGAAGCAGAGTCCCAGCTGCAGCGTGTTCTGCAGCGCGGCCGCTTTACCGGTGGTATGCGGGAACGGCATCAGCGCACTGGCAACCACAATCGGGTAGATTGCGCCGTTTGCCAGCGCCATGCCGCAGAATGGCACCATCAGGCCAGCCAGGGTGCTGCTGCCTGAAAGCGCCACGGCGAACAGTGCCAGAATGCTCAGGCTGTAAATCCCCAGCAGCGCGGGCAGGAGCTGTACGCCATTAAAGCGGTTGAGCAGGGCACGACAGCCAAACCCCCCAATCAGAAAGGCGAGCGTCTGCGGCACGTAGCTCAGGCCGATATCGGCGGGCGTCAGACCCAGATCCGCCAGAATAAAGGGGGAGCCGGTCAGCCACGCAAAAAAGCTGGCAGAGCAGGCAGAGTAGATCAGCACATTGCCGCTGTAGAGACGTGATTTCAGCAGGGTAAAGAAGCCAGGCTGCGAGCCTTTCTCTTCTGCAGCCTTACGCACGCTGGGCAGACGCAGGGTCACAAGGATTAGCGCGACCGCAATCAGCGTCAGCACCAGAAAAATGGACCGCCAGTGGAAGTGACCGATAAGCCAGGCACCCAGCAACGGAGCAAGGGCCGGGGAAAGGGCAACCAGCGGCATGATTGTGGCAAAAACTTTGCTGGCGCGGGCGGCAGGATAGCGGTCTACCACCAGCGCCTGCCAGCTCACGGCAGCGGCACAGACGCCTATCGCCTGAACGAAACGCAGTACCAGCATCAGAGAGATATCGCTGACCCACAGCATGCCGGCGCAGCCAACGGCAAACAGCGTGAGGCCAGCCAGCAAGACCGGCTTGCGGCCAATCCGATCCGAGAGAGGACCCCAGAAAAGCTGACCACAGGCGAAGCCCGCCAGAAAGAGGCTCATACTGGCGCTGATCAGCCCGGGCGAGGTATTAAAGGTCTGCTGCATCGCACCGAATGCGGGCAGGTACATATCCGTGGCCAGAAAGCCCAGCATACTCAGCAGGGCAAGATAGGGCATAAATCCTTTGTTCGATAACATCTGATTCTCATGGTTGCAGGATAAACGCGGCAGAGTGTAAAAGGTGCGTTCGCTGCTGTGAAACGGTAATATTTGCCGATTGCTGTTAAAATTTTTGAAGGCAGATTATGTGGTCAGAATATGCATTAGAAGTGGTGGACGCGGTGGCCCGCGGAGGCAGCTTCAGCGCGGCAGCCCAGGAGTTGCATCGGGTGCCCTCTGCCATCAGCTATACCGTGCGCCAGCTTGAGCACTGGCTGGCAGTCCCGCTGTTTGAACGTCAGCATCGGGAAGTGGTGCTGACCCCGGCAGGTGAGCATTTTGTCCGCGAAGGGCGCAGCGTCATCAAAAAAATGCTCGCCACCCGCAGACAGTGTCAGCAGCTGGCAAATGGCTGGCGCGGCCAGCTGAGTATTGCTGTTGACTGTATCGCCAAGCCTCAGCGTACCCGCCAGCTGGTCAAAGATTTCTATCGCCACTTTCCGGACATGGAGCTGAGCATCAGTTATGAAGTGTTCAATGGCGTCTGGGATGCACTGGCTGATGGGCGGGTGGAGATCGCGATTGGCGCAACCCAGGCGATACCGGTAGGCGGCCGCTTTGCCTTTCGCGATATGGGTACGCTGAACTGGCGCTGCGTGGTCGCGCCCGACCATCCCCTGACCCAGGCGAGCCAGATAGATGATGACACGCTGCGCAGCTGGCCGTCACTGGTGCTGGAAGACACCTCACGGGCACTGCCACGCCGCATGACGTGGACGCTGGATAATCAGCGCAGGCTGGTCGTGCCGGAGTGGCAGACCGGGCTGGAGTGTGTGCAGGCAGGATTGTGTGTGGCGATGGTGCCCGGTCATCTGGCCAGGCCGCTGCTCGACAGCGGCGATCTGGCCGAGCTGACGCTGCCGGTTCCCTTTCCGGACAGTCCCTGCTGCGTCAGCTGGGCAGAAGATCGTGCATCACCCGCGACAGGCTGGTTGCTCAGTTATCTGGGCGATGCGCAGACGCTTAATCAGGAGTGGTTGAGCGAAGATTAACGTCGGTAGTCACGGAACGGGCCATCGGCCACGGAACGACGTTCGATCAGCGTCGGGTGAACCTCGATGGTTTGCGACACTTCACGTTTGCTGGTGATGCGGTCAAGCAGCATATCCAGCGCTTTTTCACCCAGTTGGGCTTTGGGCTGATGAACCGTGGTCAGGGCGGGTGCGAAATAGCGCGCGTTGCGCACATTGTCATACCCGATCACCGAAATATCCTGCGGAACGCGCAGCCCCATCTCGTCGGCGGCGCAAATCGCGCCCATCGCCATGATGTCGCCGCCACAGAACACCGCTGTGGGGCGCTGTTTCTGCGACAGGATCTGCTGCATCGCCTGATAGCCTGACTCCGGCTCAAAGTCGCCCTGAACAATCCATTCGTTTCGTGGCTGAATACCCGCTTCTTCCAGCGCCTTCAGGAAACCGGCATGACGGCCGCCACCGGTATTACGCTCCATCTGGCCGGGAATAGCCCCGATATCACGGTGTCCGCGTTCAATCAGATAGCGGCCGGCCAGATAACCGCCCTGGAAGGCGTTGTCCAGCACTGTGTCGGTGAAGTCGGCGCGGGATTCGCCCCAGTCCATTACCACCATCGGGATATTACGGTTCTCTTCCAGCATCTGCAGCAGGTCGTCCGGGTATTCAGAGCACATCACCAGCAGACCATCTACGCGCTTCTGCGCCATCATACTAAGATAGGCGCGCTGCTTTTGCAGATCGTTATGCGCATTACCCAGGATCAGCGTGTAGCCTTTATCAAAGCAGTGATTCTCGACGGCTTCGATAATTTCTGCGAAGTAGGGCGCTTCGCTGGAAGTGGCCAGCAGCCCCAGCGTGCGGGTGTGGTTCACTTTCAGGCTGCGTGCCACGGCGCTTGGTGAGTAGTGCAGTTCCTTAATCGCCTGCCAGACCGCATCACGTGTCTCTTCAGCGACAAAGCGGGTTTTATTAATGACGTGCGAAACGGTGGTGGTGGAGACGCCAGCGCGTTTTGCCACATCTTTTATTGTTGCCATGAAAATCGGACTCCGGTGCTTATCTAACTGTATGATAAGCGTAGTGTTAAACGTTTGCGTCTGCTCAGGGTCTTTTTCGCAGAAATGCAGCGATTCTGGCGACGTACTCAGCCGCTGGCGGAAGAAAACACGCCTGAAAAGATGCGCAAACGGAATCAGCGTTACGCGTGTTGCGCAACAAAGGCGGGATTCTAACAAGGCTGGAGGGATAAAACGAGATTTTTACCCTGTCATGTGGGAAAATGGAGTAACCATGCAAACGGTAAGGTTAAGGAGCGAACTATGAGTCCCGATCTTAAACTGGCGTTAATGACTACTGTCGGCTGTCTGCTGATGATTGTGGCCTTTAGTTTTACCGCCATTCTGCACTAAAAAAAAGCCGGGGCTTTCCCGGCTTTTTTCTGGCTGTCATACGGCTCAGCGGATAGTTTTCGGCGTCATCACCCGACGGGCGCCGATGTAGTGGCGCTGCCAGTAATCCTCCCCCAAGGCGCTGATCTGGATATCTTTGCCGGTACGTGGCGACTGAATAAACTTGCCGTTACCCAGGTAAACGCCGACATGGTCGGCGGTGCCGCGGCCATTGATGCGGAAGAAGACCAGATCGCCTTTCTCAAGCGACTCACGTTTGATCGGCGCAGCATCACGCAGGTGGTACATCTCGTTCGCGGTACGTGGAATCTTAAACTTCACCAGATCTTTATAGGCGTACCAGACCAGGCCACTGCAGTCGAAACCCGTATGCGGGGACGTTCCGCCCCACTGATAGGGTTTACCCAGCTGGCCCATCAGCTTAGTCATCGCCGTTTCACGTGCTTTCTGGTAACGCTGACGGTGAGATTTACTCATTTTAATCGTGCCGGTTTCGCGGGCGTCCGCGTCGGCGGTTTTCAGCGTACGCTGATGACCATAACGTTTCTTTTCATGAAGCTTGCTGATACGGGCAGTTTTAAGCGAGGTCTTTTTAGCAGGTGTCTGTGTCGCGGTGAGTTCAGCTTTTTTCTGTTTCTTTGTTTTGAGTTTCTGAACTGGCGTCACGCGCGGTTTTTTTGTGGCCGTTTTAACCGTGCGACGCTTGCGACGTTCATCGTCGCGCGCACTCTTTTTCTCTGCTTTATGCGTACTGACGTTCACCGGCGCGTGAGGCGACGCAGCGGCGGTGTTGAAAAACAGTTGCGCAAAAGCCAGCATGAAAAGCGTAATGATTAAACGCATAGTCCGTGAGTAAGTTAAGTTGTCATGGCCACTACGCACCGTGACAAAGTTGAGATTAATCTGATCGAAGATCAGCGCCCAGGCCATTCTAGTCCAGTTCTTTTAAAAACTGTAAGGCCTTTTATTATTAATCTTTGTAACCAGCGAAATTGCGTCGAAAATGAACATTTTCAGCGTCTTATATCAGCAAAACTATTACGAATTATTAATCTGTTATCCGCTGTTAACCATCAGGAAATGTGATGCATTGCGACATAACTTAACCATGGTGGCTATTCAGGCGGGCAGCAGGCAAAATCTCGTTTTCAGTCACGCTGCGAAGTCGCTACAATAAACAAACACGAAGTCGCGAATTAAGGAAGGCAATTATGAGTACTGTAGAAAAAATTCAGCGCCAGATCGCAGAAAACCCGATCCTGCTGTATATGAAAGGTTCCCCGAAACTGCCAAGCTGCGGTTTCTCTGCACAGGCGGTGCAGGCGCTGTCAGCCTGTGGTGAGCGTTTTGCTTACGTGGATATTCTGCAGAATCCGGACATTCGTGCCGAGCTGCCGAAATACGCTAACTGGCCAACGTTCCCGCAGCTGTGGGTAGATGGCGAGCTGGTCGGCGGATGCGACATCATTGTTGAGATGTTGCAGCGTGGCGAACTGCAGCCGCTGATCAAAGAGACCGCAGAAAAATTTAAAGAAGCAGAATAACGAAAAGGCCGACATCACGTCGGCCTTTTTCATTGTGCAGGATTACGCCGGTTCCCCGGCTTCGGCAGCATCGCCGGCAAAGGGCAGCGGCCAGCCGCCCAGGCGTTTCCAGCGGTTAACCAGCTCGCAGAACAGGGTTGCCGTCTGCTGAGTATCATAGAGCGCAGAATGCGCCTGCGAACTGTCAAATTCCATTCCGGCAGCAATACAGGCTTTCGCCAGCACGGTCTGCCCCAGCACCAGTCCGCTCAGGGCTGCGGTGTCAAAAGTGGCAAACGGATGAAACGGATTACGTTTCAGGCTGGCACGTTCCGCTGCGGCAGACATAAAGTTCAGGTCGAACGTGGCGTTGTGCGCCACCATAATGGCGCGGTTACAGCCGCTGTCCTTAATCCCTTTACGTACCATTTTGAAGATAGCGTGCAGCGCTTCATACTCGCTGACTGCGCCCCGCAGGGGATTGCTGGGGTCGATGCCGGTAAAGGCCAGCGCTTCCGGATGCAGCAGCGATCCGGCAAAGGGTTCGACGTTGAAATGCAGCGTCTGATCAATCCCAATCCAGCCCTCTTCATCCATTTTCAGCGTAATAGCGGCAATTTCCAGTAACGCATCGGTCTGCGCATTGAAACCCGCGGTTTCGACGTCGATCACCACCGGGTAGAAGCCACGGAAACGTTGATTGAGTGCATTAGGGGAATTCGATTCAGACATCAGGATCTCACTGCAGAAAAAGGGCAGCGCGCATTATGGCAAAAAACAGGGCCGGGTGCAGCAGATAGAGCGCAGAGAAGGGGATTCAGCCTGCCCGGGCGGGCAGGCTGAGAGGTCAATTAGTTGCCAAGGCCTTTACCGGCATCTTTGTTTTCGATCAGTTCGATTTTGTAACCATCGGGATCTTCAACAAAGGCGATAATGGTCGAGCCACCTTTAACCGGGCCAGCTTCACGCGTGACCTTGCCGCCATCCTTGCGGATGCGTTCGCAGGCTGCTGCCGCGTCATCCACGCCCAGGGCAATGTGACCATAGGCATTGCCCAGATCATAGCTGTCGACACCCCAGTTGTAAGTCAGCTCGATGACAGCCCCTTCGCTTTCATCGGTGTAGCCCACAAAAGCCAGGGTGTATTTGTATTCGGTGTTTTCGCTCTGACGCAGCACGCGCATGCCCAGCACACGGGTGTAGAAATCGATTGAACGTTGCAGATCGCCAACGCGCAGCATGGTATGAAGTAAACGCATAACATCCTCTTTAAAATAAAAACGCCATCGCCGGATGACCCAGCGCTAAGTATAGCGATGAAAATCGCCGGTGAATAATGGCTGCCGTCATCGTCCCGGACGACAGCCGGACCCGCTTAAAGTGTCGGGTAATCGATATAACCTTCAGCGCCGCCGCCGTAAAAGCTTTCCGGGCGCTGCGGGTTAAGTGGGGCATCCTGCTGCAGACGTTCAACCAGATCCGGGTTCGCGATGTAATCACGGCCAAAAGCGACCGCATCGATCAGACCGCGACCAATCAAATCATCCGCTTTCTCAACGGTATAGGCACCGGCCCCAATGATGGCACCCGGGAAGAGATCGCGCACTTTCTGACGGAAAGCGTCAGTGTAAGGTTTGCCGCCCGCCCAGTCTGGTTCTGAAAGATGCAGATAGGCGATATTACGTTTTGCCAGCTCGCCGATGTACCACAGCGCCGCCTCTTCTTCATCCGGGCCGTTATCCAGATTCTGGAAACTGCCAATAGGTGATACGCGAATACCGATGCGATCGGCTGACCAGTTGGCGATGACCGCGTCAACGACTTCCAGTGCAAAGCGACCACGTTTTTCGATGCTGCCGCCATACTCATCGGTACGCTGGTTTGAATCAGGGGCCAGGAACTGATGGATCAGATACCCATGCGCCGAGTGCAGTTCAAGCAGGTCAAAATCCGCCTCGCGCGCGTTAGCGGCAGCCTGACCAAAATCGGCCACGATTTGCTGAATTTCCGCCACCGTCAGTTCGCGCGGTACAGACGTCTCTTCGCGATAAACGCTGCCATCTTCCGCACGCAGAGAGGTGCGGGTCCCTGCAGGCAGGGCCGAAGGCGCGACAGGCGCTTTGCCTTCCGGCTGCACGCTGTGATGCGAGATACGGCCGGTATGCCATAACTGTACGGCAGTGTGGCCGCCCGCCTGATGCACGCCGTCGTTAATGTCTTTCCACGCCGCGATCTGCTGCTGGGTGTGCAGGCCTGGCGCACCGGCATAGCCTTTCGCCTGGAAGGAGATCTGGGTCGCTTCAGTGATGATCAGACCGGCGCTGGCGCGCTGGCGATAATATTCTGCCATCATTGGCGTCGGGATGTCGCCTGGCTCAATGCTGCGCAGACGGGTCAGCGGTGCCATAAAGACGCGATTCGGGACGGTAATTGCGCCGACTTTTAGCGGACGAAACAGCTGGGTACTCGCCATAATAGCTCCTGATTAGTAGACCAGTCGTCTACAAATATGTTTTTTAAAAATCAGCGGCGTTCGAGCCACTGTTCGATGGTACTCAATGCCAGACGCAGTGGCTGCGCCTCACGGGAAATTTTGCTCTGCAGGCTGGCGCCGAGCCATAGCAGCGACAGCAGCTCTGCCATCTGCGCCGGAGGCTGTGGAAGCTTAATTGGCTCCTGCTCCGCTGCGGCGACCAGCATCCGTGCGTAGAGGGCCGTGATTTTGGCTGCGCCCTGCTGCAGGGCCACGCGCATCGGCTCAGAGAGGTCGCAGACTTCGGCTGAAACTTTAACGCCCAGGCAGCCCACGATATGCCCCTGCTGAACGAACAGCTCAACCGCGGCACGGAAGTGATTAAGCAGACGCTCTGTCGGTGTACCGCAGGTCTGATTGAGCTGAAGTTCCACATCCTGCAGGTAACGCGCAAAGTAGCGTTCCAGCAGCGCCACGCCAAACGCCTCTTTAGAACGGAAATAGTAGTAGAAGGAGCCTTTCGGCACCGCGGCCTGAGTCAGCAGCTCACTCAGCCCCATACCGGTAAAGCCGCGCTGCAGACAGAGCTGCTCACCTGTCTGCAGCAGGTGTTCACGGGTTTCATTACGCTGTAGCCTCTTATTCATGGCAAAGAGGTTAGTAGACCGGTCGGTCGGATGCAATGCTACAGGCTACGTTTCGCACAGAGTGTTCACCTGAACGGGCGGAAACGGAATAATTCTGGCCGCGCGGGGCGGACTTCCTGCCTGACCAGGCTACGCTTTTAATTGACTGTATATTCTGTGAAACGGGAGGCGTGGTGGCCGAGCAGCTTGAGTTTTTCCCGGTTCCCAGCCCCTGTCGCGGTATCTGCCAGACGGATGCACGCGGCTACTGTCTGGGATGTCTACGCAGCCGCGATGAACGGTTCAACTGGCTGCGCTTCAGTGATGCGCAAAAGCGTGAAGTTATTCGCCTGTGCCAGCAGCGCCGTTTGCGCATGCAGCGGCAGCAGAAAGGTGAGGAGCCGCCCGAACCCCAGCAGCCAGAGTTGTTCTGACGACGCTGTATTCTGCTTTCCGTTATACTCTCTGACACGCTAATTTCAGCCAATGCGCAACAGGGAGAACGTCATGTCAGAACCGCAGGCCATTGCTTTACAGGGCCCCGTATTTTCACCGCTGGTGATGGGGTACTGGCGCCTGATGGAGTGGGGCATGTCGCCTCAGGAGCGGGTCGCGTTTATTGAGCACCATCTGAATCTGGGGATCACCACCGTCGACCATGCGGACATCTACGGGGATTACCAGTGCGAAGCTGCATTCGGTGAGGCGCTGAAGCTGGCGCCAGGCCTGCGCGATCGGCTGCAGATTGTGACCAAATGCGGTATTGCCACGCGCGCCCGGCCCGAAAATCAGATTGGTCACTACATCACCGATAAAGCGCATATCATGCAGAGTGCGGAAAATTCGCTGCGCCATTTCCACACCGATCGTCTCGACCTGCTGCTGATCCACCGGCCCGATCCGCTGATGGCGGCGGACGAGGTTGCAGATGCCTTCATGGCGCTGCATCAAAGCGGCAAGGTGCTGCACTTTGGCGTTTCTAACTTCACGCCTGCCCAGTTCTCACTGCTGCAATCCCGGCTGCCGTTCTCGCTGGTCACGAATCAGCTGGAGATCTCTCCGGTGCAGCAAAGCGTCCTGCTGGACGGATCGCTGGATCAGTGCCAGCAATTGCGCATCCGGCCGATGGCCTGGTCCTGTCTGGGTGGCGGCCGCCTGTTTACCGATCCTCATTTCCAGCCTCTGCGTGATGAACTGGACGCGGTCCGACAGGAAACCGGCGCAACCAGCCTGGATCAGGTGGTTTACGCCTGGATACTGATGCTGCCTTCACGACCACTGCCGATTATCGGTTCAGGTAAAGCGGCGCGGGTGAGTGAGGTTGCCGGATCGCTTGACCTGACGCTGACGCGTCAGCAGTGGTTCCGCATTCGCAAGGCAGCCCTGGGATTTGATGTACCCTGAAGCGTAAAACTGCGTCAATTTCCGGCAAAATAGCGCAACTGCAACCAGACTTACCGGACACCCTGGTCTGCAAACGGAGTTACCATGAAACTGAAAGCAGTTGCGCTATGCGCGTTGATCGCCTGCGGCTCAGCTCAGGCTGCCAGCGAAGAGGTCACAATCCATCAGGTGACCGCCGAAGGCGTCGGGCAGTCGCTGGGCACTGTCAGGATCGACGAGACGCAGTATGGTCTGCAGTTCACACCGGAACTGCAGGGGCTTAAACCAGGCATTCATGGCTTCCATGTTCACGCAAAAGGAAGCTGTGAACCAGGCGACTCTGAGGGCAAAGTCGTGGCCGCGGGTGCGGCTGGCGGCCATCTTGACCCGGCTAACAGCGGCAAACATCTGGGACCTTATGGCGAAGGGCATCTGGGGGATTTACCCGCGATCTATGTGGATGACGCGGGCAAGGCCACTTATCCGGTGCTGGCACCGCGGCTGAAATCGCTGCAGGCGATCAAAGGCAAGGCGCTGATGGTCCATGCTGGTGGGGATAATCACGCCGACCATCCCAAACCGCTGGGTGGCGGTGGGGCGCGCTATGCCTGCGGCGTTATCTGACTTTACCGGGCGGCTGACACCCGCCGCCCGCATTTCATCCGTCTGTTTAGTAATTGTTGTACCATCCCCGGCCTTTCCCCCCTATGATATTGATTCAGGTAAGAAAGCGTGACGGGGAAGGAGCAGGAAAAATGAGAGTGAAGGGCACATTACTGCTGTGTCTGCTGCTGGTGGGATGCGATAAACCCAATGATACGCAACTGGTGACTGAAACCGGTCGTGAGCTTCAGCGCACTATCGACACCAGTCCGATGCGTGTCACCTGCGAAAAGATTGCCAAAGGGCGTGAATGGCTGAGCCGCAACATGGTGCGAAAGCTGGAGAAACAGGGGTGCGATCAGGTCTTTCGCAGCGCGACTGAAACCAATTTTACCGAAACCACCATCTATCGTCACGCTATGACGATGGTCTGTGGCGGAATTCAGGGTCAGAGTTTCACCGGCAGCGAACTGACGCGCCGGTTTATCTTTTCACCGGATGAGAAGGCGCTGGTGATCGAGCCGATGACTGGCATGGACAAAACCCGCTTTGAAGGCCAAAAAACATTGCAACAGTTGCAGGAGGACTTCAACCGCCAGCAGCAGCAATATTGTCACTGATCAGGCAGGCACCGCCTGCTTCAGCTGGGCCAGCGAACAGCGCAAACGCCAGAGAATCCCCGCCAGTTCGCTGGCCTCATTGCTTTCCAGCGCCAGTAACGCGGCGAGGGTTGCCTCCAGTTCCGCCAGCGTCCGATCCAGCGAGCTGTGCTGCACGCCGCGGCTGCTCATAATCTGTTGCAGATGGCGCAGACTCTCTTCGCGAAACGCCAGCAGGGTCGCCGAACCGGTACGCCACTCCCGCAGCTGCCAGACAATGTGCGAACAGTTAAGCAGCACCACGCCCCAGCGCAGCAGCCAGACACGCGCCTGCTCATCCCGGCTGTGGCTGAGCTGACTGATTCGGTGATAAATCTGCGACTCGAAGCGGCTCTCACTAAGCCGGGGATGCTGACGCAACTGATCGAGAAACGCCAGCCGCAGCGCGCGAATATGGCGACGGCTGCGTCGTGCGTCGGAGCTTGGCCGTAAGATCTGAAATGCCAGCCAGGCCAGCAGCACACCACAGACTTTAGCGATGTTGTCATTGAAGAAAGCCTGGTAATCCCAGTCCGGGGGGTTGGTCACCGCGATAAATGAGCCCATAAAGACGATAAATTGTCCCCACATCCCGGCTCGCTGTTTCTGCTGCAGTTTGAAAAGCTGTAGCGTCACCAGCAGCGGAAAGAGTAGCAGCAGAAAAGGCCACAGCTGACTGATTTGCACCATCAGGCCAAATTTCATCACAAAACTAAAGATAAACAACCAGAGCAGCGTCTTCAGCAGCAGAGTAACGCTACCGCCGGGTGAGGGCGATGAGGCGTAGAGCACGCAGGCGATGGCCGTCAGGGTGAGCGCGGCGGCACCGGACGACCATTGGGTGTTGATCCAGAAAGCGCAGCCGAGCACGATAACGCAGAAGGTACGCAGGGCGCTCCAGCCCGCTTCGGCGCTGTCACTGTCCCGGGCCAGCGCCGGAACGGGCGGCGGCTGAAAGCGGGTATCTGCATCAGCCTGATCCAGCAGGCGGATCCAGCGCTGCACATTAAGATACATCCAGCAGAAATAGCGCAGTCGCTGGCAAAAGGCGCGCTGCCGGTAATCACCATCCACCGCAGGCGTCACGCTGCGCAGGATCTGCGCCAGCCGGTACTTGTCACACGCGGGTTTCGCCAGCTCCGCCAGCAGCTGCTGCAGTGCCGCGAAAAGTGCCTCTGGCGCATCCGGCCAGTTCAGCAACATGCGGCGCAGGCTCGACAGCACGCTGGTGAGCCGCAGCTGCTGATGCAACACATAGTTCAGCACGTTATTCTGGCGGCGAAAGCGATAGTGGCTCCAGAACGCCTGGATCCGCAGCAGGTTCATGGTCAGGATCTGGCTGATTACATTCTCATGCGCAACGCGAATAGTGTCGCTGGCCGAGGGCAGCAGCAGCAGCACGGCATGCTCCAGCAGGCGGTCGTGCATCTGCTTCAGTGACGTAATCAGCGTCTCTCCATCTGAGGTACTCGGCAGCACCATCATCATCAGTCCGGCGCACAAAATGCCCGAGATGACCTCACAGACACGGGCCTGGGCGATCGTCCAGAGCGAGGTAATATCGGTGATATTGACGCTGCTGAACGCAATAATCGCCGCGGTATAGCCCGCCAGTGAAAAGGCATAGGCGACGTTGTTCTGGAAGTGACTGGCGATGCCGGTGCAGAGTGCCAGCCAGCCGGCAATCGCAAAAGTAAACAGCCAGGGCTCATTCAGCGTATGCCCGGCGATGAGCAGCGCGGCACTGGCCCCCAGCAGACTGCCGACAATACGCCCGAGGCTTTTGCTGATCGCACCGCCGACCGTGGGAAAACTGATCACGGCAGCAGAGGTCATCGCCCAGTAGGGCTCATCGAGATCGAGTCCATAGGCGATGCTGAGGGCCAGACACATGGCGATAGCGTTGCGCAACGCATAGCGCCACTGTCCGCCGCTGGCCTTAATCCACGGCAGCTGATCCCAGGCCAGCCACTGAATATTCATGGCTGAATCGTAATTGTGCAGCTGGTACCCGCGACCAGGTCGGCGCTGGCGGGTAACGGGTTGAGGCGAATGCGCACCGGCACGCGCTGCGCCAGCCTCACCCAGGGAACGTTGGGTTTGATGTCAGGCACCAGTCCGCTATCGGTCTCGATACTCTGGTCATAGATGGCCCGGCCAATGCTGTCGACCTTGCCCTGCAGCTGCATCCCGTTGCTATAGAGCACCACCTGCGCGGCCGCACCGGCCTGAATGTGGCGCAGTTTCGTCTCTTCAAAATAGCCCATCACATACCAGGAGTGACCATCGACAAGGGCGAACAGTGGCGTCCCCGCTGAGGCATAATTGCCCGGCCGCAGCGTCAGGTTGGTAACCCAGCCATCTACCGGCGCGGTCAATGTCGTCTGCTGCAGATTCCAGCGCGCCCGCTCCCACTCTGCCTGTGCTGCTTTGGCACTGGCGGCTGCAGCCCCGGCACTCAGTCGTGCCGCATCAAGATCCTCGGCGGAAATCACATTGTGCGGCAGGCCGTTACGGCGGTTAAATTCATGCTGCGCCTTTGCCAGATCGGCCTGCGCTTTGCTGAGCTGGGCGGCGGCATTGTCGAGGGCGATCTGCCACGGCACGGGATCCAGCGTCAGCAGGGGATCGCCACGATGGACGAACTGATTGTCCCGCACCTGAAGCCGGGTGATCCGGCCAGAAACCTCAGGCGTGATATCGACCAGTTCCGCCCGAACTTTGCCATCGCGTGTCCACGGTGACTGCATGTAGTAGTTCCACAGCCAGCCACCCGCCAGCAGCGCCAGCCCAAAGACGATCAGCGTGGAGAAATATTTTAACGCGTTAAATTTCATCCCGATTATCCATGACCGATGAGCCAGAGTGCGGCGGTAACGCACAGCACAAACAGAGAGAGATCGAACAGGGTGGGATGCCAGACATCACCTGAATAGATCCAGCCGCGTACCAGCGGGTGGATCAGCAGCCAGAAAAAGAAGCCGAGCATCACCGCTTTGAACATCGGCGGGAAAAAGAGTGAGGCTCCCACGACCAGATCGGTCAGCGGTTTCGCCCCTGAAAGCGCAGGAGTGAGCACGTGATAACATCCTTCGTTAACCCAGACGGCAGATTCCGCGCGCGGTCGCGTTATTGGGGCTGGTCCGGGATTTGTAATTTGTCCTGTAAACTCGCAGAATAGTGTAAAATCTGGCTTGATAGCTAGCAAGCTAATTATAAGGAGATGAAATGGATACGCCACTCGGAACGGATTTATCTCGCCTTGTGCGCATCTGGCGCGCGTTGATTGATCAGCGGCTGAAGCCGCTTGAGCTGACTCAGACTCACTGGGTAACGTTGCACAATATTCATCAACTGCCGCCTGAACAGTCACAGATCCAGTTAGCTAAGGCGATCGGGATTGAACAGCCGTCGCTGGTGCGCACGCTGGATCAGCTGGAGGAGAAAGGGCTGATTACCCGTTCGACCTGCGCCAGCGATCGACGCGCCAAACGTATTAAGCTGACGCAGCAGGCGGAGCCGATCATCGAACAGGTTGAGAGCGTCATTGATGAAACGCGCGATGATATCCTTTCTGGCATCAGTCAGGAGGAGATCGGTCAGATGGTGACGCTGATCGCCCGGCTGGAGAAAAACATCCTCGAACTTCAGCATAAAGAGAAATAAAAAAACCGACGCCCGGGCGTCGGTTTTTTTAACGGCGTTAGCGCGGTGAAACGGTCACCTGGCTTCCGTTAGACGCCATCACAACACGCTGGCCGACAGAGTAACGGGATGCATCCTGTTTCTGCACGACCATGATGGTGTTGCCATCATCCTTGCGGATTTCCAGCTCGACGCCATCCGCTTTGTTGAGTGCGCCCTGAACGCCCTGACCAGCTACGCCACCCAGTACCGCACCACCGGCGGTCGCCAGGCTGCGACCGGTACCGCCACCAATGGTGTTACCCAGGAAGCCACCCAGCACGGCACCGCCAATGGCACCAATGACGTTGCTCTCACTGCCGCCCTGAATCTTCACCGGACGAACAGAGACTAACGTACCGTATGAAACGCTCTGCACCTGCTTGGCTTCACTGGCACTGTAGGTGTCACCCGACAGCGTACTGGTATTGCTACAACCAGCCAGCATCATACCTGTCAGAGCGACCACAATTACACGCTTAATCATTTGAAACTCCTTTAGTCGAGAAGGCGCCACGTTTATCGCTGTATCCTGCTTTCAGTATAAGACACAAACCTGGCAAATTAATCCCTGTCCAAACAAAACACGGTTGGACGAAGCATAGACTCTGCAGAAACAACAATAATTCAATCAGACGTGAAAAAATGTCGCGTCATGTTATCGGTCAGCACGATCGGATTAAAATAAATTAGTCATAGAATTAGCGATCGTTATTTGTCAGGCTAACTGCAGACGAATCGCACCTTCCGCCGGGAGACAGGAAAAGCTATGAAATCAGGACGCTATATCGGGGTAATGTCAGGTACCAGCCTGGATGGAGTCGACGTGGTGCTGGCCGCTATCGATGAAAATATGGTGGCGCAGCAGGCGAGCTATTGCCATCCGATGCCACCCGCGCTGCGCCAGGCGATTCTGGCGATTTGCCAGGGTCAGCCGCTGACGCTGTCACAGCTTGGTCAGCTCGATACCCGCCTCGGTCAGCTGTTTGCAGAGGCGGTGGTAACACTGATGAAGCGCGAGTCGCTCGAGGCCAGCGATATTACGGCGATTGGCTGCCACGGTCAGACCGTCTGGCATGAACCTCAGAGCGAGGCCCCCAGCACGCTGCAGATTGGTGATGCGAATCAGATTGTGGCGGCGACGGGGGTCACGGTAGTCGGCGACTTCCGCCGTCGCGACATGGCATTGGGCGGGCAGGGCGCGCCGCTGGTTCCCGCTTTTCATCAGGCACTGTTAATGGATGCCACGGAACGCCGGATGGTGCTGAATATTGGCGGTATTGCTAATCTCTCGCTGCTGATCCCGGGTCAGCCGGTGCGCGGTTTCGACACTGGCCCGGGCAACATGTTACTGGACGCCTGGATCTGGCGGAATCAGGCACAGCCCTATGATCGGGACGCGCTGTGGGCCCGCAGCGGGACGGTGATCCCGGCGCTGCTGGAGACGCTGTTACGTGAGCCCTGGTTCGCGCTGCCACCGCCGAAGAGCACCGGCCGTGAACACTTCAATCTGGGCTGGCTGGAGCAGCATCTGCGCTACTTCCCCGGACTGGCGCCGCAGGATGTGCAGGCCACACTGGTCGAGCTGACGGCCATCACCATTACCCGCCAGGTCTTACTGAATGATGGCTGCGATCGGTTGCTGGTGTGCGGCGGCGGTAGCCGCAATCCGCTGCTGATGGCGCGACTGGCGGCGCATCTTCCGGGAACCGAAGTGACCACCACCGACAGCGCGGGCGTGAGCGGCGATGATATGGAGGCACTGGCGTTCGCCTGGCTGGCGTTCCGCACGCTCTCCGGACTGCCGGGCAATCTGCCTGCCGTCACCGGCGCACGGGAGAAAAGCGTGCTTGGCGCCGTCTACCCGGCGAATTCACTCTACCGGCGATAGGCGGGAACAGGGGGCGATCTGCCCCCTGCAGGTTCAGATCGGTCAGGCGGCACCAGAAAGATGCGACAGTTTGCGCACCCCGGTGATGACCGTGGCAACCATGGTTTCCCGACGGGTAATCACCTCAACCTGATAGAAGCGGCTGCGGTAGGCAATGGAGTAGATAATGGGATGGTACTTATTTCCTTCCCCGTAGCGGGCGTAATGCGCTTCGAGCGCACGGGTTGCTGCCAGGATATGGGCGGGTTCTTTATCACCACGGATAATCTGCTTCATTCAGTTCCTCAAATGCTGTCCCTGGAGTCACGTCGCACGCATGGCGCGTTGCGCTGGCCTAAACACTGAACATCTGACTGCTAAACATTTAATCACTGATGGGGTAATAGCTGACTCTGCCGCGGGAAGATGACAGAAAGATGATCTTCCGGCGCTGTTAATTATTTAGCAGCGGCCGGATGATCGGGCAAGGCGGGTGATGACAAATTCATCCAAATCGCAGGGGGTTAGTTCAGCTCCGGCCAGGCCACCGCACCGATGCCGTTCAGTTCAGGTTTTGAGAACAGAAAGCCCTGGAACTGCGTCACACCCGCTGCTTCCAGCCACATCCACTCTTCCGGCTGTTCGATGCCCTCGGCGATAACGCCAATTTCCAGCGAGGCACAGCATTTCAGAATGGCATGAATGATCGCCTGCTTAGGACCGCTTTTATGCACATCTGAGATGATAGCGCGGTCGATCTTGATCTTGTCAGGCTGAATGCGGGTCAGAAGCGACAGCCCGGCAAAACCGGCACCGAAGTCATCCAGCGCGAGGCTGATGCCGGCGGCTTTCAGCTGCCTGATGGCGGCTTCAAAGGCTTCAGGCTGGGAGATGATTTCGTTTTCGGTGAACTCCACCATGATCTGCTCCGGCACCAGGTCGTGCGCCGCGATCTCTTTCAGTAAAAAGGCGACGGCATTGGGCACGGTAACCAGGGTCATCGGCAGCAGATTGATTGACAGGGTCATGCCCTCAATCCCCAGCTGTTTTGCCTGGGCGAAAGCGTCTCTTTTTGACCTCAGATCGATCTGATAGAGCTGATCGCGGGACAGCCCGGCAAAATAGTCGAGCGGAGATTCTCCCTGTGGACCACGCAACAGGGCCTCCAGCGAAACAATTTTACAGGCAAGCGGGTCGACGATGGGCTGGAAGGCAAAGGTGATCTCATCTGTGGCCATCAGCGCGGCGTCGCCTGTTCGCTGTTCTGACGCATCACGAATAAACTGCCAGTTGCTGGCGGCGGGGATCTCAAAATAGTTCTCTTTTTCCCGTGCCTCGACAAAGGTACGCAGGAACTGCAGCGCCCGGTCGGCATAGGTCATCTGAAACTTACTGGTACATTTTTCCAGAATGGCTTCCAGCACCCGCTCTTTTTCATGCTGCCGCAGATCGAACAGTTCCATGCCGACGTGACCAAAGCGTCGTGACGGTGCGTAATCACGCAGCAATTCGACCAGATTATGGTGGCGCGGATCCTGGCAAATCCGGCTGTAAACCGCTTTGACCGCTGTCTCCGGGCCTTCAAGCAGCTGGAAGAAATGCGTGCCATTGAACAGTAAAATGCCAGTGACGCTTGATGAGCGGTTGATATGGTTCGCTTTACGCGCCAGTTCAGCCAGAGTATCAAGCTTCACATGTTCAGTAATGTGGCTGCGATAGATGATTGTCGACAACATAACGGTTTCCGGGCTTTTTTATTTTTTGTTGACACACCTTACCAGAAGGTTCTCCTGCGGAGAACGAGGTCCGGTGCGTCTTTCAGATTAAAGTGGCGTTTCGCTGCCTGTTGGCAGCGCGGAATTGCCTAATCCCAGCGCGCGCTGCATAAAAACGGTATCCAGCCAGCGTCCCTGTTTAAATCCTACCGCGCGCAGGATGCCGGTGGTCTCAAAACCCGCAGCATGGTGTACGGCGATAGAACCACGATTCTCGCTGTCGCCAACATTGGCGATCAGCTGGCGATATCCGGCCTGCTCAGCCCACCGGATAGCGTGTTTCAGCAGGCCCGAACCAATGCCGCGCTGCTGAAAGCCAGGATCGATATAGATCGAGTCCTCCAGCGTATGCCGGTAGGCATGGCGAGGACGGTAGGGCGCCAGATAGCAGAAGCCGCACACCACGCCGTCGCTGACGGCGATAAACCAGGGCAGGCCCGCCTGCTGAATCTTATGCATCCGTTCACCGATTTCGGTGACGTCGGGCGGAACAGTCTCAAAGGAGCCGGTACCGTTCAGAACATGCCATGCATAAATCTGCTGAATCGCCACGATGTGGCGACTCTCTGCATCAAAAATTTCCACTTTTGGATGGGGTCCCGACACGCTGTACAGGGTTGAAAAGCAACGTTATAGCGGGTGAGCGGAGGACGCAATACAAATATGACAGTCTGCGGCTTTTTTCTGACAGCCGCGCCAGCCGGGATGAGGGCTGGCGATCACCGGGAAACGACCGGGCGGAATAAACAGCATGAATGAATCAGTGATAAGCCTATTCTGAAAACAACGGCCGCCGGATGATCCCGGTTCGGGTTGCGGCTATTATCTCTGCGGTTCCGATCAAGCGACGATATTATAAGGAGGCGCAGCGTGTTGCGATTCGTTGATTTTCTGAATAGCCAGCAGGGGCTGCGTGCGGCCAGAAATCATTGCTTCGAATTAAATGGCGTCGTGCTGGGTCATTTCACGGCGTTATTCCTGCATGATAACCAGATTATATTTACCAAAGATGGCCGGCAGTGTGCGGTGCCTTATTATCTGGGTCCTGATGAAGATCTCCTTCAGCAGAAGATGAATCCGCGGGTTAAAAATATCCGGGCGATCTGATTCAGGCCATTTATCTCTTTATCGGAACAGATAGCGCGCCAGAATCATTCCTCTTCCCTCATCGGCCAGATATATCTGATGCGGCCAGGCGAGCTGAATCGCTGACAATCTGTCGCGCGATATTAACGCGTTTACTGACACTGCATTATTTATCTGACGCACGGCTCTCCCGGTCGGGGAGCATAAACAGCAACAGCAGGCCGCTGACCGCGAACAGCGTGAGTGCCGTGGCGGCACCCAGCGAGGCGTAGAGCTGACCAAAGAGCGACCCCACAACCTGACCCACTGCCAGCATAAAAAACAGCAGGCCGACACCCGTCGCCGGCTCTTGAGCGACGGCGCGTGCGCCCCATACCAGCAGCACTCCCGACAGCGTAACGTATCCCGCGCCGCAGCAGGCCACCGCAATCAGTAACCCGCTGGATTCACCCTGGCTGAAGGCCAGAACCAGCAGCGGCAGTGTCATCCCGCACAGTGACAGTCGGTAAACGCCGTTCAGCCCGATACGGGCCACGATCGGGCCGGTTGCAACGCCCAGAATGCCCGCGCCGCCGGCCACCAGCCAGAGTAAACGCGCGGCCTCTGCATCGACACCCACATGCTGACGCGGCAGCGCCGGGCCAAAGCTCCACCAGGCCGCACTGACCAGACCAGACACTAGCGCAATGCCCATCAGTCGGCGCATAGCACGACGCTACAGTTGCCGGTATCCGTGACGCACGCTGGCGGCGCGACCCGAGGCATGAACGGGCAGTACGCGCATCACCGGCAGCAGACAGACCAGTGACAACAGGGCGAACAGCAGGCAGGCACTCCGCCAGCCGCCGGGCAGTACGCTGAGAACGACCACGGTCAGGATAATGCCTGCACTGGTCCCGGCATTGATCAGCGTATTGATGCGCGGCTGAGCGACAGACGGGATCCGCCTGCTGACCGCTGCGGCCAGCGCAGGTGGAGCCAGACCGGAACTTAACCCGGCAATAAAGAGTCCTGCCGCCAGGAGTAGCGGTGAAGAGGCACAGGCGAGCAGCAGCAGACCTGACGCGGCACAGAGGGCGGCCAGCAGCGCCGTCAGCCGGACACCCTGGCGATTTGCCAGTGTGGCGGCGGTAAGAATGGTGAGGCAGTACGCCACAAAACTGCAGGCGGACAGCCACCCTGCCTGTTGCGGGCTGAGCGGCATATCTGCTGCGACAGCGGGCAGCATCACTCCCCATGAAAAGCGGGCCATGCCATAGGTTACTGCAATCAGACTGAAGCCGGTCAGGGCGAGGGCGGTGGTGGCCGGTTTCATCTGGCCGCGCCGCTCTGCAGCAACTGACGGGCGACCTGCGCCGCCTGTCGGGCAGCGTCAGGGCCGATAATCAGCGCCGTGGTCATCGCACCTTCAAACAGCATCCAGATGGCATCACTCAGTGGCTGACTGGCCTGACCGCGCCGATGCGTCACGCATTGCGTAATGTAAGTGCGCAGCGTCGTGCGGAAGGCCAGCGTCTGCGACGCCAGTTCGCGATCCCGCCCGGCATATTCGCCCCAGGCCTTGAGAAAAAAGCAGCCTCGTGCGCCGTTGGTCGCCGTCCACGTTTCCAGCACCGCAAACAGATGGGCGATGGCCTCGGGCTGGTGCGCGGGCAGCAGGTCGGCCATAAAGCGCTGCTCCCGGGCGTCAAGCACCGCAGCGGTGAGGGCTTCGCGGGAGGCGAAGTGATGATAAAGCGTGCGCGTTGAGACGCCCGCTTCGCAACAGAGCTGATCGGTACTGGTGACATGGAAGCCGTGGGTATAGAAGAGCCGCTCGGCGGCCTGCAGGATATCCTCTCTCTTTTTCATCCTTTAAAAGTAAACCGATCGTTTTACTTTTCAAGCCAGCCACGTTTGAATGTGTCCGCCTGTTTTAATAAGCCGCTGACGTAGCCGCCTTTTGGGCTGCATTGAGCAGTACCATGCCGGTCTGTTTTGCCATTTTCAGCCTCAGTTTATCAATACTCATAAATCCCCCTGCGGAGCCGCTTTTTATCGCCACGCCTGCTAATCAGATGTGAGCTATGTCGCAAAAATTGCCTCCCTGTTATCTTTTTAACTCATTGTTTTTATTGATTTAAATAAATATGCGCCTGCTTACTGATCGATTAGAAGATCAAATGAAAGCAGGCCAGTAAAGCGAATCGGTGAATTTCAGGGCGTTGAATGGCTGAAGCGATAGCGGCGGCAAAAAAGGGCATATTCTCAAAGTCGGTTCTGCGCATCTAATAAAGTGGTTTTAAGGATAATTCTCAGTTAGTTTAATAATGCTTCAGATTACAAAAAAAACTCTTACCAATTCTGGTTCGTTTTTTACGACACATACAGCAACTATCAGGATGAATTGCCATGCTCAAAGCCAGCTATTATTATCTGTGCCCGCGTCCCATGGGTGGATGGATTTTACACAAAGAAGGTTGCGTTAATCTGTCCAAAAACGACAAGCGCGTATTTATTGGTTCGCTTTATACCCGACAGCAGGCGCTGACGGTGGCAAAAATACATCATCCGAATGCCATATTATGTAATGCCTGTCTGAGCACCTTTATTTGCCCGACCAGCAGCAGCACGGCAATTAAGCCAGCGCGCGCGGCAACGCCTACCCGTCATACACCCCGTCATTAATCGGGCGGAATAACCTGCCGGTGGCAGAGCGAAATCAGCGGAAATAAAAGAAATAAGCGGGCGGGCGGTTCAGAATAAAAATGGCAGCGTAAAAACGCTGCCCGGAAAATCATGCCTGTTTAGGCTGGCCATTTGAGGCAGTCAGGCCGCCATCGACCGGAAGATTGACGCCGGTAATATAACTGGCGTCTTCGCTGGCAATAAACACTATGGCACGGGCAATATCGTCCGCTTCACCTGCGCGACGCAGCGGGATGCGATCGTAAAAACGCTCCAGCAGGGCCTGGTCGTTTTTGGCCTCTTCGGTCAGGTCCGTAAAGGTAAAACCGGGGCAAATCGCGTTGACCCGCACGCCATCCGCGCCATAGTCCATCGCCAGTGCGCGCGTGAAGTTGGTAATCGCCCCTTTCGCCGCATTGTAGATGCTCATGCCCCAGTCGCCGCCCAGGCCTGACACCGAGGAGATGTTGACGACATTACCTTTGCTTTTCAGCAGGGCAGGCATGAAGTAGTGCACGCCGTAGAACACTCCATCAAGGTCAGTCTTCATCAGGGTTTCCCAGGCGTCGAGCCCGACTTCATGTACGCGACCCTGCACGATAACTCCGGCGTTGTTGACCAGCACGTCGACCCGGCCATACTTCGCCAGCACCTTTTCTGACAGCTGTTTAACCTGCTCAGCGTCTGAGACATCACAGGCTGCCACCAGATGGTCGCCTGACGTCATCTCCGCCAGCGTCTCTTCCAGTTTCTGCGCGGTACGGCCCACCAGCACCACGGATGCACCTTCCTCAGCGAAGCGCTTTGCGCTGGCCTCACCAATGCCGGATCCGGCACCTGTCACAACCACAACTTTCTGCGTAAATCTGGACATTATGCCTCCTTGTCAGCATTAATTTTTACGATTAACAACCGCTTAAGCCTGGCAGCGATTGCCAGAAATTCAAGCGCAGCGCAGGATCCGCTGCGCCTGACGCGCGGTTATTAACCCGATTCAGCCCCTACGGACGTCTGAACAGCGCAAAACTGCGGCCTTCCAGCTCGAAGTCTTTCTCTTTGGTGATCACCATCCCCCGTTTCGTCACGTCGCTGGTGGTCAGCTCCAGCACCCAGCCGCCTTCGCCAAACTGCGGGATGCGGAAGGGCACATTGCCTTCAAACGGATTGAGCAGCATCAGGACGTCATGCCAGATGCCCTCTTCGGTCTGCAGATCCGGCCGTCCGATATAGACGCCCAGCGTAGAGCCTTCATCCCACTGCTCGCTCTGCTGGAACCCGCCCCCGGCGTTGAACCATTTGATGTCCATGCCGTCGCGCCAGTTTTCGCGCCGCAGTAACGGCTGCTGCGCGCGTAACTGCAGAATCTGGCGGGTAAACGCGCGCAGCGCCTCTGCAGACTCCGGCAGGTTCTCCCAGTGTACCCAGGAGATTTCGCTGTCCTGACAGTAGCCGTTGTTGTTACCCATCTGGCTGCGGCCAAACTCATCGCCCGCCAGCAGCATCGGCGTGCCGTGAGAGAAGATCAGCGTGGCCAGGAAATTACGCTTCTGACGTTCGCGCACCGCGTTGATCGCATCATCGTCGGTCGGGCCTTCGGCGCCGTAGTTATACGAGCGGTTGTCGCTGTGCCCGTCGTTGTTGTCTTCACCATTCTCCGCGTTGTGCTTGTCGTTATAGGACACCAGATCGTTGAGAGTGAAGCCGTCGTGCGCAGTAATAAAGTTGACGCTGGCCCAGGGGCGGCGACCGTGCTGGTCGTAGAGATCGCCGGAGCCGAGCAGGCGGGCCGCAAAATCCGTTGAGACATTGTTGCCTTTCCAGTAGTCGCGCACGGTGTCGCGATACTGGTCGTTCCACTCGGCCCAGCCGGGCGGGAAGCTGCCCACCTGATAGCCGCCGGGTCCGATATCCCAGGGTTCTCCAATCAGCTTTTTCTGCGACAGGATCGGGTCCTGCATCACGGCATCAAAGAAGCCACCGCGCGGGTCGAAGCCATCCGGTTCGCGGCCAAGAATGGTGCCGAGGTCGAAACGGAAACCGTCGATATGCATCGACTCTGACCAGTAACGCAGCGAATCGAGCACCATCTGCAGCACACGCGGATGCGACGTGTTGACAGTGTTGCCGGTGCCGGTGTCGTTAATGTAATAACGATGCTGATCGGGCATCGTGCGGTAATAGGAGAAGTTATCGATGCCTTTGAATGACAGTGTCGGCCCCAGCTCATTCCCTTCAGCGGTGTGGTTATAGACCACATCCAGGATCACCTCGATCCCGGCATCGTGGAAGGCGCGCACCATGTCGCGGAAGCCCTGAATGCCACGCGGTCCGAAATAGCGGGTCGCAGGCGCAAAGAAGCCCAGAGTGTTATAGCCCCAGAAGTTTTTCAGCCCCTTGTCCAGCAGGTGCTGATCGTCCGGGAACCAGTGCACCGGCAGCAGTTCGACCGAAGTAATCCCTAAACTTTTAATGTAGTCGACGCTGGCTTTGTGGCCCATACCGTCGAAGGTGCCGCGCAGTTCGGGTGGCAGTGCAGGGTTGAGCTGGGTGAAACCCTTGACGTGGGTTTCATAAATCACCGTTTTTGGCCAGGGCACCGTCGGACGGTTATTATCCTGCCAGTCAAACTCATTCGGGTCGATAACCCGGCACTTAGGCGTAAACGGCGCGCTGTCGCGGCTGTCAAATGTCAGATCTTTATCCTCGTGATAGAGATCGTAAGCAAAGTGCGCTTCATTCCATGCGATGTCGCCTGCCAGTTCGCGGGCGTAGGGATCGAGCAGAAGCTTATTAGGGTTAAAGCGATGCCCGTTTTCCGGATCGTAAGGGCCGTAAACACGGTAGCCATAGAGCGCCCCCGGCTTCAGTCCGGGGACATAGCCGTGCCAGACTTCATGGGTATATTCCGGCACTTCCAGACGGGCAATTTCCGTCCTGCCGCTGGGATCGTACAGACAGAGTTCAACCCGCTCGGCGTGGGCGCTGAACAGGGCAAAGTTCACGCCCTGACCGTCAAAGTTGGCCCCCAGCAAATGGCTGTAACCCGCCGTAATTTCAAAACGCTGACTGTTTGACATTGATGCCTCGTTATTCAGTGAACAGAGTGACGCGTAATAAAAGGGTTCAGGCCGGATTTATTCCGCCACCAGTACGGCGCACCACTGCGACGCCAGCGCCGAAAGTGGTAACTGATCCGTCACGGCAAGGGTTTTACGGGTCAGCCGATCGCGATAGGTGCGCTGGCTCAGGGCGGCCGGCAGGGCGAGATGCGTCTCAGCCCAGCGTTCGGCCGGCGGCTGATCGAGATTGTCCGGCAGCAGGTCAAAGACCCGGCGCGACACGACGACAATCACCGCCTGTTGCTGACCGATGCGGGCAAAGGCGAGCACCTTATCCTGCTGCTCGCCCTCTGCGGAGAGCGGCAGATAGTCACCGCGGCGGAACAGCTCCGGCTGCGCCTGACGCAGCGTCAGCAGTCTGACTATCGCCTGCTGATTGACCTGACCGCGCAGCCAGTGCGCTTCGCCTTCGTCGTGCTGTGGCGTCTCAAGCATCGCCGCCAGTGCGTCGAAATCGGGCTCGCGACGGTTGTCGGGATCGACGAGGCTGAAATCCAGCGCCTCGCTGCCCTGATAGATATCGGGCACGCCCGGTGCTGTGAGTTTCACCACCGTCTGCGTCAGGCTGTTGACCAGTCCGGCACGCATAAAGGGCTGCAGCGATGCACAGAAGTCATCCAGGAAGGTACGGTTGGCCGGGGCGAGCAGGTGACGCGCATAATCCAGCACCGCCTCTTCGTAGGCGTCGTTGTTGTCGGCCCAGTCGGTGCGCAGTTTGGCTTCACGCAGCGCTTTCTCCACGTAGACGACAAAGCGCGCTTCCAGTGCCGCCAGACCTTCCGCATCCTGCGGCTGCAGGTCGGTCGGCCAGACACCGGCCAGCGCCTCATACAGCATCCACTCCACGGCGGGTTCGGGCGCCGGGCCATCTTTCAGACGGAGCACCTTATCCTCGTTCATGGCGCGCCAGCGGCTTACGCAGTCGGCCCAGCGCTGTGGCGCTTCGGTCAGGGTATAGAGGCGCGCACGGGCATCCTCACCGCGTTTGGTGTCATGCGTAGAGGTGCCGGACAACGCATCGGGCTGATGGTCGCGTCGCGCCTGCATTTCGGCATGAAACTGATCCAGCGAGAAGTGACGTGCCAGCGGCTCAGCGCCGACCTCATTCAGTGCCAGCGCCATGTGCTGACGGAAGAAGAGGGTATCTTCTACCGATTTCGCCATCAGCGGCCCGGTCAGCTGCTGGAAGCGGGTCCGGAACTGGCTGGCATCGTCGCGGGTCGCGGCGGCCGTTTCCGCCCGCAGGATAGCGGTGAGGAAGTCGAGCGCCTGGTTGTCGGGCGCCTGCGCGCTGGCTTTAACCTGACTGACCACCTGCTCCAGCAGCGCGGTGTCGGCTGGCGTCAGCCCCTCCGGCGTGCCGTAGGTGCGGTAGACCGGGAACGCCACCAGCAGTTCGCGCAGCGCATTTTTCAGTTCCGCTTCCGGCTGGGGCGTGCCGCCAGTGTCGGCAATCTTCAGAGCCAGCTGCAGCAGACGGTTAAACTCACCGGCAAAATTGCGGTCAGCCATCAGTAGCTTGGCCGCGCGCAGTTCCGCTTTCATATCTACGGTTTTGCCGATTACTGCCTGATACGCCTTGCGCAGTCCGCTCAGCCGCTCGCTGTCGACCAGCAGGTTGGCGAGGGCGGCCATAAACTCATAGCCGGTGGTACCGGAAACCGGCCATGCGTCCGGTAACTGCTCGCCGTCGCCCAGGATCTTCTCTACGGTCAGATAGCAGTCGGGACCTGCCGCCTGGCGTAACTGCTTCAGATAACCGTACGGATCGGCCAGGCCATCCACATGGTCCACGCGTAATCCCTGCACCGCGCCGCTGTGAACCAGTTCAAGGATCAGCTGGTGGGCGGCATCAAAGACGGCGGGATCTTCCACGCGCACGCCCACCAGTCCGGTCACTTCAAAAAAGCGGCGGTAGGAGAGGTCACTGGGGGCATCGCGCCATGACATCAGCCGCCACGGTTGCTGGTCATGCAGGGCGGCCATGTCGCTGGCGTCGCGCAGGGCCAGCACCGCCTCTTCGCGATCCTGCCAGGTGTGCGGTGCCAGCGGATAGAAATTGTCGAAGTAGGCCAGCGCCGGTTTTCCTGTCTGTGGATCGCGCTGCACGCGGATGTCGCCCTTTTCCAGCTCTGCTTCAAAAGTGTCGCCGAGGAAGGGCAGCGTCAGGCGACGTGACCAGTCGATGTCAAAGTAGTGCGCGTAACGGCTCTGTTCGCCATGCTCGATCACATCGCGCCACCAGGGGTTCTCCAGCGAGGCGGCCATGTGGTTAGGCACAATGTCGAGGATCAGCCCCAGCCCGGCGGCCTGCAGGGCGGTAACCATGCGATTAAAGCCTTCACGGCCGCCGATTGACGGCTCGATCTGGTTAACGTCCGTCACGTCATAGCCGTGGGTTGACTCTGCGGTCGCGCTGAAAATCGGCGAGGCATACAGATGGCTGATCCCCAGGGTTTTCAGGTAGGGCACCAGCGCCGCTGCGCGGTCAAACGTCATGCCGTTACGGAACTGGATGCGATAGGTCGCGGTTGGAATAGTCATTCTGCTTCTCTCTTAGCCAGACGCACCACAATAGCGTTGGGAGTCAGTTCGGTGCCGGCCTGCGGCCAGGCAAACAGGGTATCGCCCGGCAGATCCGGGATCGGTTGCGCGTGGCTGCCGACGTTCAGCGCCAGTGACAGCGTGCCCTGCGGGAAGTCCCAGCGCACAGCAAGGAAACCTTCTGCGGTGTTCACCACCTGACCGGCATCGCCGCCCGCGTCACGCAGCAGCGGCACAATATGTTCCTGACGCAGGGCCAGCAGCTGGCGCGTCAGCGTCAGCCACTCCTGACCTTCCGGCGTATCGGTGTGCGACCAGTTCAGTTTTGACTGTTCAAAGGTAGTGATAGCGTTGGGATCCGGCACGCTTTCGCCGTGACCGGCATGACCTTCAAATTCTCTGGCGCGTCCTTCACGTACCGCTTTCGCCAGATCGCCGTGGAAATCGGTAAAGAAGAGGAATGGCCGGGTTTCGCCATACTCTTCGCCCATAAACAGCAGCGGGATATGAGGCGACACCAGCAGCGTGGCCAGCAGGACCTGGGTGCGCGCTGCACCTGCCAGCGTAATCAGGCGATCGCCCTGTGCGCGGTTCCCGGTCTGGTCATGGTTCTGAATGAAGTCGACAAAGGCGACCGGCGGCTGGCTGCTGCTTTTCACGCCGCGCGGCTCACCCGACTGCTGCGACACTTCGCCCTGATAGACAAAGCCCTCGGCCAGCGCCCGTGCGACCCGCTGTTCCGGCCTGTCGGCAAAATCCTGGTAGTAGGCGTGATCTTCTCCGGTCGCCAGCACGTGCACAGCGTTATGAAAGTCATCGTTCCATTCGCCGGTAAAGAGGGGGGCATGGCCGTTTTCATCGCGCGGGTGCAGGAAGGTGACGTTGCGGCAATCTTCGGTGGTGAGGTGGACAGGACGATCGGTAATATCGGCACGGATGCGCTCGGCAATCTCCACCAGCACATGCTTTTCACTGGGATCGTCAATCTGGTCGATCGCATCGAAACGCAGACCATCCAGATGGTACTCCTGAAGCCAGTAGAGCGGGGCTTCTGCGATATAGCGGCGAACCGCATCGACGTCATAGGCGATTCCGGCGCCCCAGGGCGTCTGGCGCTCCTTGTGGAAGAAGTCGGGCGAGAGCAGCGGCAGATAGTTGCCCTCCGGCCCGAAGTGGTTCAGGACAATATCCAGCACCACCGACAGCCCATGACCATGGGCGGCATCGATAAAGGCTTTGAAATCGTCGGGTGTGCCGTAGGCGGCATGTGGCGCATAGAGCAGGACGCCATCGTAGCCCCAGCCGCGGTTGCCGCCAAACTGCGACACCGGCAGCACCTCGATCATGGTGATGCCGGTGTCGGCCAGCATCGGCAGTTTGTCGATGGCCGCCCGGAACGTGCCCTCGGGGGTAAAGGTGCCGATGTGCAGTTCATACACCACCGACTCCTCCCAGGGGCGTCCCTGCCACTGGCTGTTCTGCCAGCGATAGGCTTCCGGGTCGATCACCAGTGACGGGCCGTTAACCCCGGCTTTTTGCGCGCGGGCGGCCGGATCGGGCACGGCGGTGCCATCCGCCAGCACAAAGTCATACTCTGCGTTGGCGGCGACCCCGGCAACCCGGGTTTCAAACCAGCCATCCGCCTGCGGTGTCATCTCAATATCCTGACCCGAGAGCCGCAGCGTGACGCGCTGCTGGCCGGTTGCCCAGAGGCGAAAGCGCACCTCATCGCTGGCAACCCGTTCTGCGCCCCAACTTTTAAAAAAAGATCTGGATTCCATTCAGTTGCCTCATTTAGCCTGAAAATGCACGATGACAGCCATCGCACGAAAAGGATGTTGATGACACAAGCGTCGAAAAACCGTAAAGCGATCAGCGAGACCAGGATGCCAGGTGGGCTGGCGCGTCTCTTCAGCCAGGAGGCTGGACTGGTATTCAGCGTGATACCGTGGGAAAACAGCGTTGAGACCGTTTCCACAGGGTATACAGACAGTAAGCATAGACTAAGATATTGCAGTCGCAGGGCGGCGCGGCGTGGCGTGGCATGAATTTGTGTTAATTGCTCTGAATTGACCGTAGCCAGCCGCACAGACACCTCGGCTGGCGCAGAAAACGCTGCCGGATGACACAGACTCACTCTGCGCTTAACTGTGAGGGCGCGGGTCACACCCTAAGGGCGGTGTCGCTGAACATAAAAAAAGGATATGACGTGAGGAAATGTGTTTTGTTAGCTGTGGTACTGCTGCTCTCAGCCTGTTCCAACCGGGTCGGACACCGGCTGGACAGCGGTAATCTGCAGCATATTCATGCCGGTCAGACCACCCGTTCACAGCTGATCGCGCTGTTTGGTCAGCCAGACAGTGAAACGCCTTACACCGATGGGCAGCGGCTGCTGAAGTGGACTTACAGCGAGGCTCGCACCCTGAACACCACCGAGGGGCAGACGCTGACCGTACAGATGAAAAATGACAGAGTGCTGAATTATGCGTTGAGTAAGAGCTAACCGGCCCGGTTGTCGGGCTGCACGGTGGTGTCTGATGACCACCGTGCGTGACCCGTTAGATCCCGCCGTTTTGCTGAACCTCCCGACTGTCGGCGCGCGGCTGCGCCAGCCGGGCAAAATCGGAGCCCGCCGGATGCTGGTAAATCTGCAGAGAAAAGAAACGGGTCATCGCCGTGATATACTCAAAAATCGCGGCCTGCGTATTTTCATAGTCGGCCCAGTAAATTGACGAGGTAAAGCAGTAGACCTCTACCGGCAAACCGTCCGGTGACGGCTTCAGCGGCCGCACCACGATATACATCTCTTTCTGAATATCATCACGCTGCGCCAGCCAGGCGGTCAGGAATTTTCGGAACACCATCAGATTGGTGATGTTGTTTTCAATAAACCAGCGGTCGCCAACGGCGCTGATATCGCGCCCATCCAGCAACTGCGTGATCGCTTCACCGGCCAGACGGATCTGGCTCATCGCCTGCAGCATCTCCTGAGTCACAAAGGTAATCGACTTCTGATCGAGCCAGAAGCTGCGCATAATGCGCCGGGCACCCGAGGAGAACATCGCCTGCCAGTTGGTGTAGGTTTCGGTCAGAAAATTTTTGGTGGGGATGCGCGACAGGGTGTTGTCCCAGTTGCGGATAGTAATGGTGTGCAGCGCGATATCAATCACCTCGCCACTGATGTTTCTGTCCGGCATCTCAATCCAGTCACCCAGCTGCAGCACGTCGTTGGAGGAGAGCTGAACATTGGCCACCAGCGACAGCAGCGTATGCTGGAAGATCAGCATCAGCACTGCGGCCACCGCACCCAGCGAGGAGATGATAATCGCCGGTGATTTATTGGACATAATCGCCAGAATCATGATCGCAGCAATGATGTGCACCAGGATTTTACCAATCTGGATATAGCCTTTGATCGAGTGATTTTTGCGTTTGGACTTGCGCGAATAAGAGTTGTTAACGATCTCCAGCACTTCATTGAAGAAGATCGACAGATAGATAAAGAACAGGATGCCGCAGATGGTCTGAATCGCCACTTTCAGATTTTCAGGCAGGCCCGGCATAAACTGCAGAAAATTATAGACCACAATGACCGGCACAAAATTCGACAGTTTCTGAGAGAGGCGGATATCTTTATCCAGCGGCACGCCTTTTTTATGGCTGCTGAAAAAGACCTTCCTGATCACTTTGACGATGAAGAATTTACAGATCAGGTGCGTAACCATGCCCGCCATTACCAGCAGCAACAGGCTGAAGCTGATCGACAGCACCCGGTTTCCCTCAATAAAACTCATCAGACTCTGAATGTAATGCATGATAACCACGTGCGAAAAAGAGAAGGAGCGAATTCAACCACAGCAGGGGTGCGGTTGTTAAGCGCCGAATGCGCTCAGGTTCCGCCGCCGCGCTTTTTTCTGTCGCAGGCCACGCGCACGGCCGCGGCATTGCTCCCGGCGCGGAGCAATACCTGCGCGCGACGCTCAGATAAATGGTGCACTGGCCGATAACGATCTTATCTCCTCTGACATGAGCCTCTGGATATGCTAAAAAATCTTAAAATTACGCACGGTATTGTGGCAGTTCTGGCCATTTTTATCACGTTACTGACCCTGACTGGCTTTCTGTTTTACAACGGTGTTGCTAAGGCCGATAAAAACTTCGTGGCGGCCGAACAGCTGACGCTGCAGCAGCAGCATCTCAGCGATGCGGTGAAAACCCTGATTAAAACCCGCGTCACCATCAACCGCGTGGCGATCCGTTTCCTGAAAAATCAGCAGGACCCCAAATCACTGGCGGCGATGGCGGCGCTGCTGGAGCAGGCGGGACAGTCAGCGGAAAACGCCGATGCGAATTTTAACGCATGGCAGGCGATGCCGCGCAAAGCCGGGCAGGGTGAGGCGCAATCGGCACAGGTTGAGAGCGCCTATAAGCAGATGCGTGACACCATGCTGGCCTCTATTACCTTCCTGAAACAGGGTAACTATCCGGCCTACGGCAATCTGGAGGCGCAGGCGGCACAGGATCAGCTCGACAGCGCCTATGAAGCCTGGCGGGCGGTAAATATCCAGCTGATGAAAGATACCTCTCTGCAGAATCAACGCAGCCTGACCGATGCACTCTGGGCACTGCTGACCATCGGCCTGATTACTGGCGTGGTCGGCGCGGCGGTCTGGATTGGACTTCAGAAGCTGCTGATTGGCCCGCTGGCCAGGCTGACCGGTTATATGCGTGCCATCTCTGCAGGCGATCTTACTGCAACGATCCCGCAGGAAGGCCGCAATGAAATGGGCCTGCTGACGCAGGAGCTGCAGCAGATGCGCGACGCGCTGGTGGTGACCATTACTTCGGTGGATGAGGCAACCCGCTCTATCTTTACCGGTGCGGCGGAAATTTCAGCCGGCAGCACCGATCTCTCCTCCCGCACCGAGCAGCAGGCGGCCGCGCTGGAACAGACCGCTGCCAGTATGGAACAGCTTACCTCGACGGTGAAGCTCAATGCGGATAATGCGCAGCAGGCCACCACGGTATCGAAAGAGGCGTCGGCCACGGCGCAGCAGGGCGGTGAAACCGTCGCCCGGGTTATCGCGAATATGGATCAGATTAGCGAAAGTTCCAGTCAGATCGCCGGGATCACCGCTATCATCGACAGCATTGCTTTTCAGACGAATATCCTGGCGCTTAACGCCGCCGTTGAAGCCGCGCGGGCCGGGGAGCAGGGCCGGGGATTTGCGGTGGTGGCGGGTGAGGTTCGTTCGCTGGCCGGACGCAGCGCCAGTGCGGCGCAGGAGATCCGTGGGCTGATCGAGCGATCCGCCGAGCGCATTAAAACCGGCGCAGATCATGCTTCTCAGGCGGGCGTGGCGATGGAGAGTATCGTTAAGTCGGTCAGTCGGGTGACGCAGCTGATCGAAGAGATCGCGGCCTCCTCCACCGAGCAGACCCGCGGCATTGAGCAGGTCTGCATTGCGGTTTCGGAAATGGATGGGGTGACGCAGCAGAATGCCGCGCTGGTGGAAGAGTCTGCCACGGCCGCCGCCTCACTGGAGGATCAGGCGAGCACGCTGCGTAAAACGGTTTCGGTCTTCAAAACCGGCAGCCTGCAAACGGCGTTCTCCGCCGCGCCGGTGGCGAAGGCGCTGACCGTGCCAGCACGTCAGCCTGTTGCCGTAACGGACAATGATAACTGGCAGAGCTTCTGAAAACGGCGGTAACGTCGCTATGACATAAAAAAACCGCCCGGGGGCGGTTTTTTATTAACGCAATGCATCAGGCCGGAACGGACTGCGCCTTCTGGCTGCGTGACCAGACGCGGTGCGCCTTCATCGCCTGTGTAAACGCAGACATCAGCGCGCTCTCCGCTGAATCACCCTGCACGATACCCTCTTCCTGATCGCCATCGTTCAGGCCGAACTGCGCTTTAAAGCGACGCGCGTCGCCCACCAGGCCGATCACCTTGAGATGCTTGTAGGCTTCCAGCAGGAAGTACCGGGCATCGCCGCTTAACAGCAGGGCGTCGATATTACCATCCGGCACAATGGCGGCATCGAAAGTCAGGGAAGGCAGACCGGCGAAGGTTGCATCTACCGGCAGCACCGACCCATCATCGGCCCTTACCTGGCCCATGTGTGGTGCCAGCAGTTTAGCGTGAACGCCTTTCGCTTTCAGCGCCTGCAGAATCGCCAGCACATCTGCGGCTTTCACACCGTCGCTGAGCAGCAGCGCCACCTGACGGCCTTTGATCTCCCCACCCGGCACGGCGTAGAGGCTCAGGCTCTCATCCTGCGTCAGACCGTTCACTGCGGCGGGTGGCTGAATATTGCGTTGCTCGTCCGTCAGCGCGATACCCAGGTTATCCGCCACGCCCTGCGCCAGTTTCAGGTCGATGCGTGCCAGATGATCTACCACACGTTCACGAATATAGGCGCGGCCCACTTTACTCAGCTCAAACGAGTAGGCACCAATGATGTGCTGCTGCTCGAACGCTGTCTGGCTGTTCCAGAACAGGCGCGGCTGGGCATAGTATTCGCCAAACGACGGGCTGCGCTCACGCACCTTATGGCCTTCCACGCGCTCCTGATAGCTTTCGAAGCCACCCCCTTTCGCCGCCGGTGGGGTTTCACGCGGCCAGTTATCGTTGATGGAATTTGGCTCGTAGTTAGCCGGATTGGTATCAATATCCTGACGATGCATCCCCTGACGCTGGAAATTGTGATAAGGGCAGGTTGGACGGTTGATCGGGATCTCATGGAAGTTCGGCCCGCCCAGGCGACTGATCTGCGTGTCGGTATAGGAGAAGAGACGGCCCTGCAGCAGCGGATCGTTGGAGAAATCCAGGCCCGGAACGATATGGCCAGGATGGAACGCCACCTGCTCGGTTTCCGCAAAGAAGTTATCCGGGTTGCGGTTAAGCACCATCTTGCCGACGATCTCTACCGGCACCAGCGCTTCCGGGATCAGTTTGGTGGCATCGAGAATATCGAAGTCATATTTGAACTCATCCTCTTCCGGGATCAGCTGCAGGCCCAGCTCATATTCCGGGAAATCACCGGCTTCGATCGCTTCCCAGAGGTCGCGACGGTGGAAGTCGGGATCGCGACCGGTCAGTTTCTGTGACTCGTCCCACAGCAGCGAGGCTTTACCGGCCACCGGCTTCCAGTGGAAGCGGACAAAAGTCGCTTTGCCTTCGGCGTTGACCAGACGGAAGGTATGGATGCCAAAACCTTCCATGGTGCGGTAGCTGCGCGGGATCCCGCGGTCAGACATCGCCCAGATCACATTGTGCATGGTTTCCGGCTGCAGAGAGACGTAGTCCCAGAAGGTGTCGTGGGCGCTCTGGCCCTGCGGGATCTCGTTGTGCGGCTCGGGTTTAACGGCATGCACGAAGTCAGGGAATTTATGCGCATCCTGAATAAAGAACACTGGCGTGTTGTTGCCGACCAGGTCGAATACACCCTCTTCGGTATAAAACTTGGCGGCGAAACCGCGAATGTCGCGCACGGTATCCGCTGAACCGGCACCGCCCTGAACCGTGGAGAAACGGACAAAGACTGGCGTGGTCTGCTCCGGGTCGCTCAGGAACTGCGCTTTGGTCAGATCTTTCAGTGAGCGGTAAGGCTGGAAATAGCCATGTGCGGCCGATCCACGGGCGTGGACAATACGCTCCGGGATACGTTCGTGGTCAAAGTGCGTGATCTTTTCACGCAGGATAAAGTCTTCCAGCAGCGTCGGACCGCGCGACCCGGCGGTCAGTGAGTTCTGGTCGTTGGCGATACGCGTGCCCTGATTGGTAGTCAGAGCCTGGTGGGTGCCGTTTTTCCGGCTGGCTTCAAGCTGGTCAAGTTTGGCGTTGTGTGTCTGCGGAGCTTTCAGGCTACCTGGTGCGGTAGGCTGTTTGCCGGGAGGGGTCGGTTCAGCGGGGGGCTGATGCGAACCATCTTTGGGTGCCAGCGATCCCAGGCCGGGTTCAGAGGATTCGGGACCGGTGGTGGGCGCACGTTCGCTCAGGGGTTTCTTCTCTGTATCTTTCGACATTAATCCATGCTCCAGCGGTTATTTAACTTTCGACGACACTAAATATAGAACAACCTGAACAATACTGAGGATTAAGCGGCCATTTAACTGCGGCGGGCGTTCCTTTTTTATCCGGACAGAAACCGCGGCTTATCTCTGACGCTCTCCTGTCGCTACGCTTATCGACGCCGCTTGCCGTCTGGATCAGCGGTGAGCCAGGCCACGCCCGCCTTACGCAAAACCCGCTGAAGGCGCGCCCGGGCGTCGTCCGCCAGCGGGCCAGAGCAGGGGCCAGAAGCGGTCGCCGATCGGTAAGAAAAATTAACGTCACAGCCGGAAACTTTTCGTTGAATTAAGAAATGTTATATCATAACATTTTGCGCAATTGTAACGGCGAGTGAGGATAAGGTTTTGGCAAATCAGGCAGGTAAGTGGATTGGGTTGATTGGGGCGCTATTAATCAGCCAGCAGGCGCTGGCGCACGGCACGCACGCGCATGGAAAACCGCTGTCTGCGATGGAGCAGAAGGCGGCAGAAGGGATTTTTGCTGACAGCGATGTGAAAGATCGCCCGCTCTCTGACTGGGACGGACTGTGGCAGTCCGTCTATCCGCTGCTGCAAAGCGGTGAGCTGGATCCGGTCTGGCAGAAGAAGGCGCAGCAGACCCCGGATAAAACGGCAGAAGAGATTAAAGCCTATTACCGCAAAGGCTACGCCACCGATGTCGCGACCATCGGCATCGAAAACGGCGTTATGGAGTTTCACGTCGGTGAGCAGGTCAACGCCTGTCACTACCGCTACGCGGGCCATAAGATCCTGACCTATACGTCAGGCAAAAAAGGGGTGCGTTACCTGTTTGAGTGCCAGGATGCCGGCAGCAAAGCGCCTAAATATGTGCAGTTCAGCGATCACACCATCGGCCCGCGCAAGTCTGCGCATTTCCATATCTTTATGGGCAACGAGTCGCAGCAGGCCCTGCTGGCGGAAATGGAGAACTGGCCGACCTATTACCCTTATCAGATGACGAATCCGCAGGTCGTGGATGAGATGCTGCACCACTGAGGCAGTCTGCAGGATAACCCGCGGAGCAGGGCGGGTTGTTAAGCGTGGCGGAGGGGGCTCCTGCCCAGGTCGGATGGCGGGAAGCCGGAATAGCCTGTCCCCTCCGCTGATAAGGTGCCTCCACCTGCTGTTTAATCAGCCAGGGTGAGGGGCTCCCCGGACAAAGCCGTTATCCGGCGACGCATGTTCATGTGCTGTCCGGCGCTGATCGAGGCATTGGTCAGCCGATGCCGTCTCGCCTGCAGCGGTTCGTACTTCAGCGTAATCATCGACACACCGCGCACTCCTGTCAGCATTGAAAACACGTTTCCTCACATTTTTCAGATCCGATCTTCTGGCCCGAATGTATAGCTGCACGCCGCCGCGCAGCCGCGTCAATAGCGACGTGCTGAATAATCTCCCCTGACATAACTGCGCGCCCTGACGTTATTCCGCTCAACGCCGTGGCGCACGACTGGCTGGCCGCCAGAGGCCTGTTACACTTCTGATAAGCATAAATCAGGAGCAGACATGAAATTAGGCTTTGCATGTAAGTATCTTAACGCCGAGGGTAAACAATTTTTCCCGTTTCGCGCGACCACCCGTAAACGCTTCCTGAGTCTGTCGCACGACGAGCGCTACCAGCTGCTGTATGAGATCACCGTGAACAATCTCAATCATCTCTTTCTGACGCTGGAGCAGCTGGCGACCTTACCGCCGTCACTCAGGATGATGCGTATCGGCAGCGATCTGCTGCCTCTCTATACGGTGCCCGAAGCCGCACCGCTGTTTGCTGAATTTCTGCCGGCGCTCCATTCACAGTTTGCCCGCTGCGGCGAACTGGCGCGGACGCATCAGATCCGGCTCTCATTCCATCCGGGGCAGTATACCGTGCTGGCCTCCGACAACCCTGATGTGGTGACGCGCGCGCTGGAAGATGTGGAGTATCACACGCTCTGCGCCTGCCTGATGGGCTACGGCAAAACCTTCCAGGATTTTAAAATCAACATCCACATGAACGGCAAGGCGGGCTTCGACGGCTTTAAGCAGTCATTTAACCGGCTCAGCCCGGAAGCGCGGCGGATGCTGACGGTGGAGAATGACGAGATCTCCTGCTCGCTGGATGATGTGTTGCAGGCAGCACCGCTCTGTCCGGTGGTGCTGGATATCCATCATCACTGGGTAAAAGAGAGTGAGTTTATCCAGCCCGATGATGCGCGTGTGGCCAGAGTGATTGACTCCTGGCGCGGCGTGCGTCCGGTGCTGCACTATTCGATTTCGCAGGAGGGGATTATTCCGGCAGAGGGCTGGCCCGATCAGCAGCAGCTGGGGGTAAGCAAAAGCAAACTGCGTGCGCACTCCGACTATTTCTTTAATCCGACGCTGAATGGATGGGCGCTGTCGTTCCAGGCTTTCGACATCATGTGTGAAGTGAAAATGAAAAATCTGGCGCGGGAGCCGCTCTACTGGTGGGGCATCGCGCAGCAGCGGGTGGCCGATCCCCAGGCGGAATCGGCCGGGGAACAGCCGGTTAAATAATGGCGACACCGCCGGTCACGGCGATGGTCGCCCCTGAAATGTAGCTGGACTCATCGCTGGCCAGCATCACGTAGGTGGGCGCCAGCTCCGCAGGCTGACCGGCACGCTGCAGCGGCACTTCGCTGCCGAAATTCTTCACCTGCTCAACCGGCATGGTCGAAGGGATCAGCGGCGTCCAGATCGGACCGGGTGCGACCACATTGGCCCGGATGCCTTTTTCAGCCAGCAGGGCCGCCAGGCCGCCGGAGAAGTTCACGATGGCGGCCTTGGTGGCGGAGTAGGCGAGCAGCTTCGGTTTCGGCTGGTCGGCATTGATCGAGGCGGTATTGATGATTGACCCGCCCGCCGGCATGTGTCGTGTGGCCGCTTTGCTGAGGTAGAACATGGCGTACAGGTTGGTTTTCATTGTCCGGTCAAACTCATCATCGCTGATCTCATCCAGCGACTCGCGCGTCATCTGATAGGCCGCGTTGTTCACCAGAATATGAATTTCGCCAAACGCCTCGACGGCCTGGTCGACCAGCGCGTTGCAGTGTGACGCTTCGGTAATGTCGCCGGGCACCAGCAGCGCCTTCTGGCCCGCCGCTTCAACCAGCCGGGCGGTATCCTGTGCATCCTCATGCTCATCAAGATAGGAAATCAGCACGTCGGCGCCTTCACGGGCAAACGCAATGGCGACCGCCCGGCCGATACCGGAGTCGCCGCCGGTAATAATCGCCTTTTTACCCGCCAGACGGCCTGAACCCTGATAGCTCTCTTCACCGTGATCGGGCTGAGGCTGCATTGCGGTGGTGCTGCCAGGCCAGCTCTGCTGCTGTTCTGCGAAAGGGGGCTGTGGACGCTGAGTGGATGACATGACGATTCCTCCATAAAAAACAGGGTAATCCGGTCCGGGCATCAGGCCCGGGCCGGTGAGCGATCAGGGTTTCGGTGGGGTGATGCCGTCAATCTGCTCTGACTGGGCGCCGGAACCAGGACGGGCGTTGCCGAGCAATGGCTCATCGCCCAGAATATCGGGCTGCTGTTTCGCGCTGAACTGCCCCCGGCCATCGTAAGCCGGACCGCTGCTCCAGCGGCCTTCCGGCAGCGGCTTATCCAGCGAGGTATTCAGGCAGTAGTAGGCGTGCTCCTGCGCTTCATGCTCCTGCGGGAAGCTGTTCGGGATCGGCAGCGAGGCGTTCAGGCCACCCATCTCTTCGATGACGGCCAGCCACTGCTGCTGGTGCAGGGTGTCACGGGCGATCAGGAAGGAGAGGAAATCTTTCATGCCTTTATCTTCGGTCATGTTGTAGAGCCGGGTCGCCAGTACACGGCCCGTCGCTTCTGCGGTGACGTTCGCCAGCATATCGGCGGCCACGTTGCCAGAGGCGTAGATATGGCTCATATCAAACGGCATGCCGTTGGCGTTCACCGGCATCGCCGCCAGTCCCGAAGAGAGGATATGGCGCGGATTCATACCGCCCAGAATGGCGTTGACCACCGGATCCTTCGCCGAGGCTTCCTGGTAAGAGAGCGGGGCGCCTTCAAGGTTGAGGGCCACGGCGTACCCCAGCATTTCAATATGGCTCAGCTCTTCAGTCGCGGTCGAGATCAGCAAATCGCGGATCCGGACATCTCCCCGCGCGCCCATCGCCTGGAAAAAATATTGCATCGCTACACGAATCTCACCTTCGATGCCACCGATAGCCTGCTGGAGCAGCATGGCAAACTCAGGATCGGGCTTTTCGACACGAACCGGGAATTGAAGTTTTGATGAATGATGAAACATGATTATTTCCTCGTCTGTGTTTGCAGGAGATGCAGAAAAAGCCTGGACACAGATAACGGATAAATAAAGCGTAACGAGAGCAATTAACCGGGATTAGCGGTGAAATCGGCGGCAAAAAAGCCGTTAAGCGGAGCGATAGAGAGTTATGCGTGCGGTGTCAGCGCGGTGCCGGAAAGGGGGGCGGCACTGCAAGGGGAAGACATAAAAAAGCCCCAAAAACTGGGGCCGATTCCGGTCGGGAAATGCATCCATGCTAATTCGCGTTCCCTCATAACAGACACAGGTAATCAGCTGTCGCTGGTCACCGACGCGCGCTGGAGAACGTGCTCAAGCGCCTGACGGTAAATATCCTGCTTCATCACGTCACGCTCGCTCTCCAGGTGGTGAATCAGGCCCAGTACGATATCTTTATCGGATACGTGGGCTTTTGCGCGAGCGAGTTCGGCATGGACGGCAGTAATCACCTGCTGTTCCGTGCTCAGCGCGGTACCAGAGTTCATGAAGTAATCAGAAATCTGAGACTCTGTATTCATCGTTGTTTGCATGGTCAGGCCTCATAAGAAATTGGGGGAGACAGGTTGAGTGCAATCCGCTAAGCGGCTGCGGCAAAAAAAATTGCATCTGAAGGTGGAAATCCACAACACCTTCAGATGCGGTGCAATGCACCTTTCGTTACAAGTGATTTAACATCACGAGGTAAAGTTATACAAGAAAGGCAAAGTTGTACAATGAAATTTGACAAAAACTATCTGGTCGGTGGTGTATTTAAAATGCATCTTTGTTGTAATGCGCAGGTTTTTCTTATTAAATCTTCTAAAACAATGCGTTATGATTTATTTTCGGCAGGGGAAAATTTTGGGTTAAAAATAGCAAAGCATTTTTTTCGTTATGACAGGGTGCTCAACAGTTTTCCTGACGGCGGATATCAGCAAAATCTGTACAGGTTTCAGGGCGAAAACCAGACAGCGTTGCATCAGGCTGTTGCAATTCTGTCCGACTGAGAAGCCACGCAGCATAATTCACTTCACACCTCCGGTTCAGACCGCTAAGGTTGACCTCCTATTCACTACAAGGAAATGAGCATGGTCCACGACTATTTTGCACTCCCTCCGACAGGTATCACTCAGGAACAACATAAACGCGCGATCGCTGTTGCCGCTGCGCTCTCTGTCGCAAAAGAGTCTGTCAGCGCCTCCACGTCCGCAACCGGCTCGAAGACATCCTGGGATCTGCAGGCTGTGGCAAATGAAATAGCGAATCTGGCTGATGCGATTCAGGATGCGCTGGAGAGTGACAGCGGCGTGTAAATCCGGGATGTGCGCCTGGCGCGTTTACGATGGGCCGGAGCAGGGTTCAGCCGCGCCAGTAAAATCCGGCAGGCGGACGCTGCCGGAAGTGCATTTATTCCATGCCCGGCGGCTCATACTTAATATATTGTCTCAGGGCATCATGGATGGCCCGATTATTCCCCTCTTCCAGTCCGCGTTCGGCATATTCCTTCGCCAGTGCCGCCAGCACATCGTCAAATTTTCCTTTGTAATTGAGATTATTCAGCGCTATTTGCTGGCCCAGTATCGCCTTTAATACAGTCGTCTCAACCGTTAACTGTGCAACCGTCTCTTCCAGCTTTCTGATGCGATCGTCGTCTGCCATAACTCCTCCATGCCTGAAAAAAAAGGCAGAATAACGCTCTCACCCGTCATATTCAAACGTCTGTCTGAACCGGAAAGCGGATGTCAGATTTTCCTTAAGTCAAAATAATCCACGGCTGAATTTATAAGAGACGTTACTGTAAGCAGAGTATGGCACTATTTTTCCGCTGCGCTGAAAGTAACCTGTTTTTGTTTGCTATCCCGACAGTGAAAAACCGGTGATTAAAAAAAAGTGTCGGGTCATCAGACGTTTTACTTAAAAAAGGGGCCGGGTACTTGATTAAAAGGGGGAATAGCTATTACTGTATTTATATACAGTAATATGGAAAAAGGAGTAAAATTGTGGAATTCATTAAACCTGCGGACATTCGCGCTATCCTGCCGCTACCGCTCTATATCGAACGTGTTCCCTGCGGCTTTCCCTCTCCGGCGCAGGATTATGTTGAACAGCGCATCGATCTGAATGCGCTGATGGTCCAGCATCCCAGTGCCACCTATTTTGTCCGCGTCAGCGGCGAATCGATGATTGAGGCGGGCATCAACGATGGCGATATGCTGGTCGTCGACAGTTCCCTTACCGCCGCCCATGGCGATATCGTGGTCGCCGCCGTCGACGGCGAATTCACCGTTAAGCGTCTGCAGCTTCACCCCTGCCTGCAACTGATGCCGATGAATACCAAATTCAAACCCATCGCTATCCAAACCGAAGATGTGCTGGAGGTGTTTGGTGTTGTCACCTTTGTGATTAAAGCGACGCACTGATCATGTTCGCGCTGGTCGATGTGAACTGCTTTTATGCATCGTGTGAAACCGTTTTTCGCCCCGATCTGAAAGGCAGGCCAGTCGTTGTACTGTCAAACAATGATGGCTGCGTCATTGCCCGTAGCGCAGAAGCAAAAAAGCTCGGCATTAAGATGGGGGCCCCCTATTTTCAAATGCGCGAAGAGCTGACGCGTCACGCGGTGCAGGTTTTCAGTTCAAATTATGCGCTTTACGCCGATATGAGCCATCGCGTTATGACCATACTCGAAGAAATGGCCCCGTCGGTGGAGATCTACTCTATTGATGAAGCGTTCATGGATCTTACCGGTGTGCAAAACTGCATGGCGCTGGAGATTTTTGGTCACCAGGTCAGAGGGCGTATACGCAAAGAAACCCATCTCACGGTAGGTGTTGGCATTGCGCAGACGAAAACGCTGGCCAAAATGGCAAATTTTGCGGCCAAAAAGTGGAGCAAAACGGGCGGCATTGTGGACCTGTCAAACCCCGAGCGGCAGAGAAAGCTGCTGCCACTGATTGCGGTGGCTGACGTCTGGGGGGTGGGCCATCGCATAGCTAAACGGCTTAACGCAATGGGCGTTATGACGGCGAAAGATCTGGCTGACCAACGTCCCGAAACCATACGTAAACAGTTCAGCGTGGTGATGGAGCGCACAGTCAGAGAGTTACGTGGCGAATCCTGCCTGGAACTGGAGTCATTGGCACCTGTGAAGCAGCAAATCATGTGCTCGCGTTCGTTTGGCAGCCGTCTTTCTGATTATGATCAAATGCGCGAAGCCGTCTGCGCTTATGCGGAACGCGCAGCAGAAAAACTACGTCGTGAGAATCAATATTGTCGCCAGATAGGGGTGTTTATCCGTACCAGCCCGCACGCGCAGGATGAACCCTTTTATGGCAATCAATCCACCGGCCAGTTGCTGATCCCGACGCAGGACACCCGTGACATTATTAATCTCGCAGTACGGTGTCTGGATAACATCTGGATTGAGGGACATCGCTATATCAAAGCCGGCATTGTCCTGGGCGATTTTTTCACTGATGGCGTGGCTCAGCTCGATCTGTTTGACGAACAACAGCCGCGCCGTAATAGTACAGAGCTGATGCAGCTGATTGACAAAATAAACAAAACGGGCTGCGGAAAACTCTGGTTTGCCGGGCAGGGAATAAACAAAGCCTGGGCGATGAAACGTGAGCTGTTATCGCCTGCTTATACCACCCGAATAACGGATCTGCCGGTGGCGGCACTGAAGTAGAAAGGTGCCGGTGTATTCATATCGCCCGCCCGCGCAAAAAGCTTTTTTTAACACGCGTGAAAGGAGCCAGAAGGTTATGCTTTTCTTGGTCCGATGAGTGGTTTTTCATCGGGTTGTTAAGCATCATAACCAGGCAGATATAATGAATTTCACGCAATTCGAAGCCAGAATAAAGCAGTGGCCCGCGATCACTTTTACCACCATCATTTTGTCCCGCCATTGCCACGACTATGAGATCTACGCGATTGACGATAACAGTACGGTAAATACCCGGCTTTTTTTATGCCAGGCGGAAAACGAAAATCATGCCAGCCTGTTAATTAAGCAGTTCACCTTATGGCTGATGAAATTCAATGCCGGGCAGCGCCCTGCAAGGGGACAAAGAGCGCATAACGATACCGTTATTATCTGAATAAGCATTGCCCGGCCTGCGTCTGAGATGATACCGGGTGCCGCCCGGAACCGGCTGACAGGGGGGCCTGCAGGCCGTGCGGCCTGTGGCGCGTCAGCTGCAGATGACGCGCTGTCGCGCAGACCATCTATACTTGTTGCCCATGCCTGAGATAGAATCGCTGTCGATTTTGACAGACATGCACGACCTCAGACCGGTAACGATGATTACGACAGCCACAGCGCATAAAAACAGGGAGCGGGGACGTCCAAGAGAGTTCGATATTGAACAGGCTCTGGACCACGCCATGACCGTTTTCAGGCAAAAAGGGTATCACGCAGCCTCAATAACCGATTTGGGTGAGGCGATGAACCTCTCTGCAGGCAGCATCTATAAAGCCTTCAAAGACAAACGTTCGCTGTTTCTGCTGGTGTTCGAGCGCTACCTGGCTCTGCGCAACGCCGATCTGCGTCGTCGTCTGGCACCCTGCGTCAGCGGGCGGGAAAAAGTCACCGAACTCTTACAGTTCTATCTGGACTCAGCCCGTGCGACAGAAGGACGGTGCGGCTGCCTGGTCGTCGGCAGTGCGATTGCGCTGCAGACTCTGGATGCGGAGCTGGCGCAGCGCATCGACGATGTGGTTCAGCGTAACCAGCGCTTTCTGGTCACGCTGCTGGCGCTGGGTCAGAAGGATGGCTCAATCGATAATACACTGGACAGTGAAGCGGCAGCCGGTCTGATCCTCTGCATCGCCTTTGGTATGCGGGTGGTAGGTAAGGTCGGTGATGTCACGAATGAGCAGGAGACGCTGGCACTGGCACTGAAAGTGCTGGGATAGGCGTTCTGCGGTCAGGCAGACAGCCTGCCGTCTTCAGCACCCCGTATTCAGCCCGTCATTTTCGCAACGGGCTTTTCCTCCGGCCTTTATGCTCATCAATACCTTATTGCGGGCAAAAAGGCGTCTCAACGCCCCAATCCGTGAACGGGCAGCTGCTCAGACATGCCGCATGGAAGGGGTCACGCCACAAATCATGACGGTGAAAAAAGGGCAGAGCAGTGGCGCGGTCGCTTAACGCCCGAACAGCAGGCTGATGAGCGTGCGATAATGGCGCTCTTCCTCTTCCGTGGATGCGGTTTCGAGTCGCAGCAGAAGTTTAGTGCAAATCGACTTACGGTTTACGTTCAGTCCGGCATGCAGAATTTCAACCACCACCTGTCCCAGCGTCTCTTGCTGTGAAGGCAGGCTTGCCGCATTAAAATAACGGGCAATATCGTCTGCCGTCCGCGGCAGTCTCTGGTTAGGGTACATGGTTTATTTCCCGACAGGTGATGTAAAAGTGTTCATTCAGGCGCGAAGTTATACAAAATAAATGAATCTGTACAGCTATTTCAGCGATGGACGGATAATTTTTTTATCCCTGCCAGGATGTCGGGCCAGCGAGACGGCAAAACCGGCAAGCGAAACGTGAAAAAGGGGGCGCTGAGCCGGGCTGGTACCCGGATCTGACCCGGATATCACGAACGATAATCGTCAAGAAAGGCGGGTGCCTGACCGGATTCGACCAGCCATTTAAGTTCAGCGCGGTCATGCGAAGCGGCTTCAGCAAGACCTTTGAGCCAGTTACGTGCGTCAGCGATTTGTGCGACGCGCTCATCGTTTTTTTCATTTTCAGCCATCACCCCCAGCTGCTGAATCAGCGATGCCAGGGAAATTTCCTGCCCCTCAAAGGCCAGGTTAATCGTGGCTTCACCAAGAATGATGTGACCGACATTTTTTTCATAATAAATCATCTGCTACCTCCCGATTAAATAGCGACATATAAGTTTAGTAAACGAAGCGCCGGACTAAAAGCCCCTGAAAACCGGTCGGAAAAAGCAGAATGGCTGAAAATCAGATGGAACCTTTGAGCATTATGGTAAACAGTTAAATGCAAAGCATAAAATAAAAGGTTAATTTGCTGGCGAAAGAAGGGTGAACAATTATGCTGGTTAAAAAAATGAAAATAGCCTGAAATTCAGATAAGTAAAATTCCCGGATTCCCTGCTTTTATCAAATAGCTGGCAGTACGCAGCTCGGTGACTGACTGACATACCGGATAAAAGGGCGCTGTTGTAAAGTCCGTTTTGCCCGACAGTTGCAGCCTGTGCGGGAAAAATAAAGCCGCTGATAAGCGGCTTTATTTAACAGACGACAGCCGTGGGATCATTTATGGGGAACTTCAGAAACCGCTTTAACGTCTGCTTTATTAATCTGCTGCTTCACACCGTTCGCATCGGTGTAGGCCAGCAGGCCAGCATCAGACTCAGAAGGCTTACCGTCACTGATGATCGTCCGGCCATCATTCGTCTGAATCGCATAGCTGGTACGGGTGCAGCCGGTTAATACGGTCATACCGATCAACGCGGCAAGAGGCAGAATCAGCGCTTTTTTCATCTTATTCACCTTATATTAGTTATCGAGTTCACTCATATTACTAATCTCATTGCGATTAATTTGCTCAGTTTTTCCGGTCTGAGCATCGCGATAAGAAACCAGACCCGTATCTGAATCAATCTGGGGTTTTCCATCAGTAACAATCGTACGGCCATCGGTGGTCTTAATCGATTGATTCGAGGCGCAACCCGCCAGCGTACCTAAAGACAGAGCCAGCAAAGCAATAGCTGACAGGGATTTCATTTTCATTTTTTCAACTCCGTGAATTTTATCCAGACATTTACAGCATAGACGGCTTTATCGGGTTTGCCGGACCTGCCACGCTTCGATGGCGGCTTTTTAAACAAAAAAGTGCAGGTAAAGGGGAAATGAGCAGGTGCAGCGAAAAAAATCGCATTTATTGCAAAGAGAACCGCGGTTAATAGCCGCATAGCGTACAGCGCTGACCAGCGGAACAGAAGAAAAGGCGGCGGCAAATAAACAGGGTAGCTCAGAAAGTTATTCAGGCGGAGGGCCGGCATCGCTACAGGGTAGAAGCCAGCCTTTGCATGGCTGAGGAGCAGCCAGCCCGGGACAATCCACCGCTCGTCGTCCCGGGCAACGGCATCAGAGCAGGGAGTCTTCGCCCGCTTTGGCGGCCGCTTTTTCTGCTTTCATCGCACTGACCGGATCGGATGCGCCCAGCCAGCGGTCAAATTTCTGGTAGGTGTCGATAAAGGTTTTAAAATAGCTGCTGGCGACAGTGGCATTCTCTTTGTGGTTCATAAAGGCTACGGCCAGCTTAAATGCATCTTCGTTATCAAATTTCATCTCTGTTTCCCCTTGCATAAGATGTATAGAGCGTAGCCTGAGAATAGAGGCTGTGCATTCGGACAACCACCTGAAAAAGCGCAATAATTCATGCAGGCTGACCTCATCAGCCCGATTGGTGTCGATTCTCACTTACTTCGCGCCCAATCCTTCTTATAATGCCCGCTCCACCTGCAAAGGAGACACGCTTATGTTGAAAGGATTAACCCTCGCTGCAGGAGTGCTGCTGTCGGGCTGCAGCCTGATGCATAAAGAGCCACCGGCAGCGCAGACCCTGCACTATCGCTGCGGAACCCTGCCTCTGACCGTAACGCTGGATGAGGCGAAAGAACAGGTCAGTTTCATCATGGATGGCCAGCCGCTGACGCTGAAGCAGACGGTATCTGCGTCCGGAGCCCGCTACAGCGACGGCACCTATGTTTTCTGGTCCAAAGGGAACGGCGCGTTTATCGAACGTAACGATAAAATTGTCGTCAACGATTGTGAGCTGCAACCTGCCAGCTGACCTTTTATCTGAATAGGCGAGCATCATGAGTGACAGCGAAACGCTACACACCATTGCCCATCTGCGGCGTGAATATACCCGGGGCGGCCTGCGTCGTAAGGATCTGCCGGAAAATCCGCTCGCGCTGTTTGAACAGTGGCTGAGCCAGGCCTGTGAAGCAAAACTGCCCGATCCCACGGCCATGACCGTGGCCACAGTGGATGAAACGGGCCAGCCCTGGCAGCGTATTGTGCTGCTGAAACATTTCGACGCCCAGGGCATGGTGTTTTACACCAACCTCGGCAGCCGCAAAGCGCTGCAGCTGGCGCAGAACCCGCGCATCTGTCTGCACTTCCCCTGGCACTTTCTGGAGCGTCAGGTGATGGTGCTGGGCGAAGTGGAAAAACTGTCGCCGCTGGAGGTGCTGAAATATTTCCACAGCCGTCCGCGCGACAGTCAGATCGGTGCCTGGGTGTCGAAGCAGTCGAGCCGGATTTCGGCGCGTGGGATTCTGGAAGGGAAATTCCTTGAGCTTAAACAGAAGTTTCAGCAGGGCGATGTGCCGCTGCCGAGTTTCTGGGGGGGGTATCGGGTGAAATTTCATACGATGGAGTTCTGGCAGGGCGGCGAACATCGCCTTCACGATCGCTTTATTTATCAGCGCGATCACGACGGCTGGAAAATCGACCGTCTGGCACCCTGAATCTGCATGATTCCCCTCTATCAGCGCTGGCACAGAGAGCGTCGGCGCTTTATGCTATAGCCCTCATTTTTTTGGTTCCGCAACTCAGCGGAAAGCTGTGTACCAGCATAGGTGCAGTCTGATCAATTTGGAGTCAGTAATGACCAGCAGTAACCTGATACAACAATTGCAGGAGAGGGGCCTTATCGCCCAGGTGACGGACGAAGACGCGTTAACAGAGAAACTGGCGCAGGGGCCAATTTCGCTCTATTGCGGCTTTGACCCCACTGCTGACAGCTTGCATTTGGGCCATCTGGTACCGCTGCTCTGCCTGAAGCGTTTTCAGGATGCCGGACATAAGCCGGTGGCACTGGTCGGGGGCGCAACCGGCCTGATTGGCGACCCGAGCTTCAAAGCCGCAGAGCGTAAACTTAATACCAGTGAAACCGTCGGTGAATGGGTTGAAAAGATCCGCCAGCAGGTGGCCCCGTTCCTCGACTTCGATTGTGGCAGCAACAGCGCCATCGCCGCCAACAACTACGACTGGTTTGGCAGCATGAACGTGCTGACCTTCCTGCGTGACATCGGTAAGCACTTCTCCGTTAACCAGATGATCAATAAAGAAGCGGTGAAGCAGCGTCTGAACCGTGACGACCAGGGCATCTCCTTTACCGAGTTCTCCTACAATCTGCTGCAGGGTTATGACTTTGCCTGCCTGAACGAGCGTCACGGCGTCTCCCTGCAGATCGGTGGTTCTGACCAGTGGGGCAACATCACTTCCGGTATCGATCTGACCCGCCGCCTGCATCAGAATCAGGTCTTCGGCCTGACCGTTCCGCTGATCACCAAGTCGGACGGCACCAAATTCGGTAAAACCGAAGGTGGCGCAGTCTGGCTGGATGCGAAGAAAACCAGTCCCTACAAGTTTTATCAGTTCTGGATCAACACCGCCGATGCGGATGTCTATCGCTTCCTGAAGTTCTTCACTTTTATGAGCATTGACGAGATCAATGCGCTGGAAGAAGAGGATAAAAACAGCGGCACCGCGCCACGTGCGCAATATGTGCTGGCTGAGCAGGTGACGCGTCTGGTGCATGGTGAAGCGGGCCTGTCAGCGGCAAAACGTATTACCGCCAGCCTCTTCTCCGGCTCCGTCAGCGACATGACCGAAGCGGACTTCGAGCAGCTGGCGCAGGATGGCATGCCAACCATCGCGCTGAGCGCAGAAGACGACCTGCAGCAGGCGCTGGTGAAAGCCGAACTCGTGCCATCCCGGGGTCAGGCTCGTACCATGATCGGCTCTAATGCCGTCTCTCTGAACGGTGAAAAGCAGTCCGATGCGGAGTACCGCTTCAGCGACAGCGACAAACTGTTCAACCGCTTTACGCTACTGCGTCGCGGCAAAAAACACTACTGCCTGATTAACTGGCAGTAAGCGTTCAGGGCCGGTTTCCGGCCCTTTTTTATGGCAAGGCAGACAGGGCAAATACGTGAAAAATATTTTAGCGATTCAGTCGCATGTTGTTTTTGGTCATGCCGGTAACGCGGCGGCTGAGTTTCCGATGCGCCGCATGGGTGCAAACGTCTGGCCGCTGAATACCGTACAGTTTTCCAACCATACGCAATATGGCCACTGGACCGGCACGGTGATGCCCGCAACGCATTTGACCGACATCGTCAAAGGTATCGCTGACATCGATCGCCTGAAGACCTGTGACGCGGTGCTGAGCGGCTATCTGGGATCGGCGGAGCAGGGCGAACAGATTCTGCAGATTGTTCGTCAGGTAAAAGCGGCGAATCCCAATGCCTGGTACTTTTGTGATCCGGTCATGGGCCATCCTGAGAAAGGCTGTATTGTGGCACCGGGCGTAGCGGAGTTTCACTGCAAAATGGCGATGCCTGCCAGCGACATTATCGCGCCGAACCTGCTTGAGCTGGAGATGCTGAGCGAACGCACCGTGACGGATGTCGACGCGGCAGTGGATGCTGCCCGGGCACTGATTGCCCAGGGACCACGCGTCGTGCTGGTGAAACACCTTGCGCGCGCGGGTCGCCGCAGCGATCGCTTTGAGATGCTGCTGGTGACGGCTGACGACGCCTGGCACATCAGCCGTCCACTGGTCGATTTCGGTGTGCGTCAGCCGGTCGGCGTCGGCGATCTCACCAGTGGCCTGCTGCTGGTGAATCTGCTGCATGGCAAATCACTGCAGGATGCACTGGAGCACGTCACGGCGGCCGTTTATGAGGTGATGCTGAAAACCCATCAGATGGGCGAGTATGAGCTGCAACTGGTCGCAGCACAGGATGCCATCGCCAGTCCCACGCAGCACTTCGCGGCAGAAAAACTGTAATGCATCAGGGCCGGTTGACCGGCCCTGATCGCCTAAACTAACCCTTCCGCCTTTAGCGCCGCCTGCACCGCAGGCCGTTCCGCAACGCGTTCAAACCAGGTCTCCAGCGCCGTCAGACCGGATAAATCCAGCCCCAGCGCTTTGGCCCAGCGCGTCACCACAAACAGATACGCATCCGCCACACTGAAATGCAGCCCCATCAGCCACTGTCTGTCACGCAATGACTCATCCACATAGCGAAACTTCGCTTCCAGCTGGCTGCGGATTTGCGCCTTTACCTCGTCAGGGTAGCCGGGACGGAACAGCGGGCCGAAGCTTTTGTGCAACTCACTGCCAATGTAGCTGAGCCACTCCACGGTGTGATAGCGGGTCAGGCTGCCGACCGGCGCCAGCAGATGGCGATCGGGCTTGAGATCCGCCAGATACTGCACAATCGCCACGCCTTCGGTCAGCACGCTGCCGTCGCTGAACTGCAGCGCGGGCACCTGACCTTTGGGATTGATCTGGCGAAAATCGTCGCCCTGTTCGGTGAGTCTGGTGGCCAGATCGACATTAACCTGCGTAAAGTCGAGCCCGCATTCGCGCATAACAATGTGGGGAGAAAGAGAGCAGGCACCTGCTTTGCAAAACAGTTTCATGACCATGTACTCCTTGTGCAATGGGATCACAGCATAGTAAAGGCTCAGGCTGGAATTACCAGTGATAAGGATCAGGGATCTGCGTCGCGGGGCCATCGTTCACAAAAAAGCCGGGCAGAGCCCGGCTGAGTCGTGACAGGTGACCAGGTCTGCGCGTTATTTTTTCGCGTCAGTATCCAGGGTCATCCGGTTCAGCAGCGGGGCTGTGATCAGCATCAGCAACGCAATGACCGCCGTGACGATGCCGATTTGCTGGAATACGCGGCTGTAGGTCGCCAGAGAGATCAGCGGATCGGTCACGTTTTCCGGCACCGCCATCAGGTTAGCCACTTTACCGGCAATCACCGCCGCGCCAGCGGTAGTCAGGAACCAGGAGCCCATGATGAAGCCCATCAGACGCTGAGGTACCAGCTGCGCCACCATCGCCAGGCCAAGACCGGAGATCATCAGCTCACCGATACTCTGCAGCGCATAGCTCAGGATCAGCCAGTTAACGGAAACGATACCGGCGTCGCTGGCAAATTTTGCGCCTACCGGCAGCACCAGGAAGGCACCGGAGCAGAGCACCATACCGAGAGCAAACTTATGCGGCATCGGCAGCTTATCGCCCAGCTTGTTATAAAGCGCCGCCAGCAGCGGACTGGCCAGCATGATCCAGAACGGGTTCAGCGCCTGGAACTGCTCTGGCGCAAACGTAATGCCGAAAATCGTGTGCTCAACGTTGCGGATAGCAAAGAAGTTGAGTGAGGTTGGCATCTGCATATAGAGCACGAAGAACAGGATCGCTTCGACCATCAGCAGGAAAGCCACGATCATCTTACGGCGCGCCGCGCCCTGCAGCGCAAAGGCTTCTTTGGCAAAGACCAGCAGAATGCCCAGCGCAATCACCGCCAGCACCAGACGGGCGATAGCCTGATGATGCAGCATCCAGTTTGCCAGGGCGATCAGCACGACCACGCCGACCAGCGTCATCAGCAGTTTTCCGATCTGCAGCGGGGCGAAGTCTGGCTTAGAGCCATAATCCTTCACCATGTGTTTGCAGAACAGGAAGTTAAGCAGGGTGATGACCAGACCAATGACGCAGAGCGAGAAGGCCACGCTGTAACCATACTTTGCTGCCAGCCACGGTGTCAGCATCATTGAAAAGAGCGAACCGATGTTGATCGACATATAGAACATGGTGAAGGCACCGTCGATACGTGGGTCATCTTTTTCATAGCAAGTTGAAAGCAGCGAGGAGGGGTTCGCCTTGAACAGGCCGCTACCGACGGCGATCGTCGCCATACCGGTATAGACGATGCTGACGTTATGGCCGGAGAAGGCCACCTGCGCATACCCCAGCGCCAGCACTATCACGCCCAGCACAATCACGCGCTTGGTGCCCAGCACCTTATCGCCCAGCCAGCCGCCGATGGCGACCAGTCCATAAACCAGCGCACTGAATGAAGAGAACAGGGTAATAGAGTCTGATTCAGACAACCCCAGCTGCTTCACCAGGTAGACCGCCATAATGGCCTGCAGGCCATAGAAGCCAAAACGTTCCCATAACTCAATCGAGAAGATTAAATAAAACGCTTTTGGCTGTTTAAACGCATTGAGGCTGACAGCCTCATCAGTGTGTTTGTTTGCAGTTGACACATGTACCTCAGTTTTTCATACCCTGTTTCGGGACAGCAATTAAGTCTGCGTCGTGTGAGTTTTCCACGCGCCAGATTGTTATTAGAAGGGAAAAGGGGCGACTAATTTGGCTGATTAAGGGCGACAGGGCAAGAATTTTCTGACAACCAGCCTGAGCTGATAATGTAGTGTTAAAAACCGTAAAATAAGCCGTTGATTAGATTTAAATTTCGGCGAGAAGGGGTGATTCAGTACAATCCAGCTGAATCTCAGTTCGGTGCTGGATGAAATTGAAATTAACTGCTAACGAAAGATTTTGTGGATGATTCGTTTATAGGAGCGCAGATCACCAGCACGGACGGACTGTCACCGAACTTTTTTCCAGCGATATGAATAAAGAGTAACCATTATGCGGTCCGGGTTGTTGAAAAAATAGACGATGCGCGATCAAACCCACAATCTGAGGATTTAATTCAGAAAGTAAAAAAAGAAACCGATTGCGTCGCGTCGGAAAGGCAGAAAACCGCAGGATCAATACGCAGAACGGGGGTGAATTCTGCTGTCATAAACCGCATTGCGGCAGACGCCGCCATTCGGTCGCAGCTTCGCCAGCGCGCCAGGAGGGGAACAGGCAATAAATGACAAAAAATTAACATTCGTGTAACCTACTGTTTTCCCTGAAAAGGATCTGCCCATGTCATTACTGCGTCTCTTTCTGGTGGGAGACTACCGTGCCAGCGCGGTCGCTCATCAGGCCATCCCCCTTGCTATCGAGCGTGCTGCCCGCAGCCTGAACATCACCGTTGAAACCACCTGGGTCGCCACCGGGCGACTCGACGAGACCGATCTGACACAGTGCGATGCGCTCTGGGTGGTGCCGGGCAGCCCCTATCACAACGACAGCGGCGTCTATGACGCTATCCGCTGGGCGCGGGAGAGCGGTAAGCCTTTTCTGGGCTCCTGTGGCGGGTTTCAGTACGCGGTGATTGAATATGCCCGCCATGTCCTGGGCTGGCAGGATGCCGCACATGCCGAAACCGACACTGGCGGACGCAGCGTCATCGCGCCGTTGAGCTGTTCGCTGGTAGAGCAGCGCGGTATGGTGAGATTCGAACCAGGCTCGCGTATCGCCACCGCCTACGGCGCGCTGGAGAGCGATGAGGGCTATCACTGCAACTTTGGCGTTAACCCGGCGTTCAGCGCGGCGCTGGGCGAGAAGACGCTGCAGATAACGGCCTGGGATGAGGCGGGTGACGTCCGCGGCGTGGAGTTGCCGGGGCATCCCTTTTTCGTGGCAACGCTGTTCCAGTCAGAACGGGCGGCGCTGCAGCAAAAAATCTCACCGCTAGTGGTGGCCTGGATGCAGGCCGCGCTGACGCAGCGGTAAGGGCGGGCCAGCGCCTTACCTTTAGTGACAGCGTCACAAAATAGAGATACGTTTCGCAACGGCTGACAGGCTGTCAGCCGGTTTTTCAACCGAACTGGCGACGCTGAGCGATCTCCTCCGCGCGCAGCAGCAGCGCCTGCAAATCATCCTCGTCGATATCCAGCAGCTCACCGCCCTGTAGCGCCTGATGCAGGTCGTCACGCGTCAGCGGAACGGGCATCATGACAGGTTCTGGCTTCACCTCTTCGGGTGCCAGCGGATGCGGATAACGCCGTCCCGCCAGATTGTTAAACAGCAGTGCCAGCAGCGCCAGGATCAGAGAATTGAGCAGAACGGGCGTCAGCACAAAGTGATAGCCGAGTTGCTGCACCGACGGGCCGCCCAGAATGGCGGTCAGCGCTACCGCGCCGCCGGGCGGGTGAAGACAGCGTAGCTGAAACATCAGGAGTATGGCGACGCAGGCCGCGACGCCGCAGGCGATAGCCGGATCGGTAATAAGCTGACAGACCACAATGCCTGTCAGCGCAGAGAGGCTGTTACCGCCGACAATGGCCCATGGCTGAGCCAGCGGACTAGCCGGTACGCCAAACAGCAGCACGGCCGAGGCGCCGACCGGCGCGATAAACCACAGGTTCAGTTCGCCCAGCATCCAGTGGCTCAGCAGGCTGGTGAGCATCAGCCCGGTGCCGGCGCCCAGTCCGGCGATAACGATATGCTTTTTGCTCACCGCCAGCGGATGCGGCCAGAGTCGCGCCAGAAACAGTCGCAGCGCATGCTTCCCGGCAGAAGGGTGTTTGTTCATAACATTACTCACTGAGGCATAACATTTTCTTATAATCAGGGGCGGCGATTTTCCATTATCGCGCTCTATGTAACAACCCGAAAAATTGTGTTGTCTTTCAGGCTGGTGTTACGCAGAGGCAAAGGCGGGGAAGCCGGGCAGAAAAGCAGAAACCCGCCGAAGCGGGTCTGGGATCGAGGCCGTTACTCCGTTTTATCAGGAAACTCGCAGAGATCTTCGATCAGGCATGAGCCGCAGCGGGGCTTGCGCGCCACGCAGGTGTAGCGACCATGCAGGATCAGCCAGTGATGGCAGTCAACCTTATAGGCCGCAGGCACCACCTTCAGCAGCTTCTGCTCCACCTCTTCGACGTTTCTGCCCGGCGCAAACTTCGTGCGGTTGCTGACGCGGAAGATATGGGTATCGACGGCAATGGTCGGCCAGCCAAAGGCGGTATTGAGCACCACGTTAGCGGTTTTTCGGCCCACGCCTGGCAGGGCCTCCAGCGCGGCGCGATCTTCCGGCACCTCACCGTTATGCTTCTCAAGCAGGATGCGGCAGGTCTTAATGACATTCTCCGCTTTGCTGTTAAACAGGCCGATGGTTTTGATGTATGACTTCACGCCTTCCACGCCCAGCGCCAGCATCGCGGCAGGCGTATTCGCCACCGGATAGAGCTTCGCGGTGGCCTTGTTGACGCTGACATCGGTTGCCTGCGCCGAGAGCAGCACCGCGATCAGCAACTCAAAGGGTGAGCTGAAAGCGAGTTCGGTGGTCGGATGCGGATTGTTCTGCTGCAGCCGGCGCAGAATCTCAGTACGTTTGGTCTGATTCACACGGCTTTCCCGACGGCGTTTTGTGGCGCAGCGGTTTCGGCTGCCTGAGCCCGCAGAGCAGCCCGCTGTTTCATTTTCTGATCGATTACGTATTTGCCCGCCAGCATCATGCCGAGGCCGATAAAGGCACCCGGCGGCAGCATGGCCAGCAGCATGGGTGAGTCGAAATGCACCACTTCGATACGCAGCGATTTCGCCCACGGGCCAAGCAGCTGATCGGCCCCGTTAAACAGCGTGCCGCTGCCGATAATTTCACGCAGTGAGCCCAGAACCACCATGGCGCAGGTGGCCCCCATGCCAATGGCGAAGCCATCCAGCGCCGCAAGCGGAATCGAGCTTTTCGAGGCGACGGCTTCCGCACGGCCTACCACAATACAGTTGGTAACAATCAGCGGGATAAAGATCCCCAGTGACTGATAAAGCCCGTAAGCATAGGCATTGATCAGCATCTGTACGCAGCTCACCACCGAGGCGATGATCATCACATAAATCGGGATACGGATTTCAGACGGCACCCAGCGCCGGGAAGCGGAGATAAAGCTGTTGGTCAGCGTCAGCACCAGCGTAGTCGCCAGGCCTAACCCCAGGGCGTTAGTGGCGGTGGCGGTGACCGCCAGCAGCGGACAGAGTCCCAGTAGCTGAACCAGCGCGGAGTTATTTTTCCACAATCCGCCGACCAGCAGACTTTTTGCTTCACTCATTTGCGTCTCCACATGCGGGTAACGAAGAGAGTCTCTCCGGAAGGGTTTTCATCAATAGCGCGGTACGTTTCGTTGCATTGACCACCGCGCGAGGGGTAATAGTAGCACCGGTAAACTGGTCAAATTCGCCACCATCTTTTTTTACGGCAAAGGCTTTGTCTGCCGGGCCATGAACGACTTTTCCATTGAAACTGTTGATCCAGTCGGAGATGCGCAGTTCGATTTTGTCGCCCAGGCCTGGCGTTTCATGGTGTTCGATGACCCGCACGCCCAGCACTTTACCCTGGAAATCGGCGCCGACCAGCATCTGTATGGCACCCGAGTAGCCGTCGGGTGCGGTCGTTTCCAGCGCCGCCGCGACAGGCTGGCCGCCTTTACGCGCCACAAAGAGATGGTGCGGGGCGCCATTACCCAGCGCACTGTCCGTGACAACGTAACAATCCTGTTGAATGTTATTGTCATACCTGTCGGCGGGCACCACCTGGTCCAGCAGGTTTTTCTGCTGCAGCAGGGTCTGATGCGCCACGGTCGGTTTCGTCACCGTGTTCACGACTGCGGTGGCGGCGGTGGTAATCGCCGCGAAAACCGCCAGCGTCACCCCATTTTTGCGAATCGTCTCCAGCATCGCTTAATCCCTCTGATGGCCGTAAACGCGCGGCTGGGTGTAATAGTCAATCAGCGGCACGCAGATGTTTGCCAGCAGCACGGCAAAGGCGACGCCATCGGGATAGCCGCCAAAGCTGCGGATCAGCCAGATCAGCAGGCCAATCAGCGCGCCGTAGAGCAGGCGACCACGATTGGTGGTTGAGGCGGTGACGGGATCGGTGGCGATAAAGAACGCTCCCAGCATAGTCGCGCCCGAGAAAAGGTGAATCAGCGGACTGTTGAGCGAGCCAGGGGAGAAGATCCAGCCCAGCGTGGCACAGCAGGCCAGTGACAGCAGCATGGCCACAGGAATATGCCAGCGAATCGCCTTTTTCCACAGCAGGAACAGGCCACCGGCCAGATAGCCCACATTGACCCACTGCCAGCCGAGGCCTGCCAGCACACCGCTGTAGATCGGCTGCGCCAGCAGCTGTCCGGCGCTGTGTCCGGCGCGCAGGCCGGTTTTAAAAGTATCAAGCGGCGTGGCCTGGCTGATGCCATCAACACCCAACTGCAACTGCTGCATGGTGTCACCCGCCAGCGTATGGCCATAGAACACCATGCTCAGTGTATCCATCAGAGTAGGCCGGATGGCCTGCAGCGTGTCAGGCGGGAGCCAGCTGGTCATCTGCACCGGAAAAGAGATCAGCAGCACCACGTAGCCGACCATCGCCGGATTGAACGGGTTCTGGCCCAGTCCGCCATAGAGCTGTTTCGCAATCACCACCGCAAACAAGGTGCCGACGACAACCAGCCACCAGGGCGCCAGCGGCGGCAGACTGATACCGATCAGAACGGCCGTCAGCAGGGCAGAGTTGTCCGCCAGCGTAGAGGCAACAGGGGCGTTGCGCAGTCGCAGAATGGCCGCCTCGGTCAGCCAGGCAGTCAGCGACGCCAGGATAACCTGAATAAAGGTGCCGTAACCAAAGAAGTAACACTGTGCAGCGAAACCCGGCACCGCAGCCAGTACCACCAGCAGCATGATATTGCCGGTGCTGCGGCGGTTATGGGTATAAGGAGAACTTGCGATACGAAAAGCCATTTAATCCTCAAGCGTCGTAGACGACTGCGCTTTACGCGCTTTGGCACGGGCGATGGCGGCAGCAATTGCAGCTTTACGCGCATCGTCGGGTTGATTCAGTTCAGGTGCCTGTTCCGGTTCAGCGTTCGCGTTATTGGCCTGCTCCTGAGCCTGTTCTGCGTTTTCCACTGCAAAATGCGCGGCGGTCGCCAGGGCAGCGGCATCGCGTGAGGCAGCGTCCGCTTCACGTTCCGCCTGCGCGGCCTTCTTCGCCTTAGCGCGGGCGATAGCGGCCTGGATAGCGGCCTTACGCGGATCGGTGTCGGCGTCTGGTACGGCTGCGTTGTTGGCATCCGGTGCGACTTCGGCTGCATTATCGGAAGCCGGTGCAGTATCTGCGCTTTCCGCCTGCGCGGCTTTCTTCGCCTTAGCACGGGCGATAGCGGCCTCGACGGCGGCCTTACGCGGATCGGGGTCGGCGTTTGGTACGGCTGCGTTGTCGGTAGCCGATGCAGCATCTGCGCTTTCCGCCTGTGCAGCCTTCTTCGCTTTGGCGCGGGCGATAGCGGCCTCAACAGCGGCTTTGCGCGGATCGGCAGCGGCCTCCGGCGCGGCTGCGTTATCGGGAGCCGATGCAGCATCCGCACTTTCCGCCTGCGCAGCTTTCTTTGCCTTAGCACGGGCGATAGCGGCCTCAACAGCGGCTTTGCGCGGATCGGCAGCGGCTTCCGGCGCGGCTGCGTTATCGGGAGCCGGTGCAGTATCTGCGCTTCCCGCCTGCGCAGCTTTCTTCGCCTTAGCACGGGCGATAGCGGCCTCAACGGCGGCTCTGCGCGGATCGGCAGCGG
>NZ_DAMCTB010000001.1:0-301381 GCF_032114055.1 Pantoea sp. | reverse complement strand
CCTCCGGCGCGGCTGCGTTGTCGGTAGCTGATGCAGCATCCGCACTTTCCGCCTGTGCAGCCTTCTTCGCCTTAGCGCGGGCGATAGCGGCCTCAACGGCGGCTTTGCGCGGATCGGCAGCGGCCTCCGGCGCGGCTGCGTTGTCGGTAGCTGATGCAGCATCCGCACTTTCCGCCTGCGCAGCTTTCTTCGCTTTGGCACGGGCGATAGCGGCCTCAACGGCGGCCTTACGCGGATCGGCAGCGGCCTCTGGCGCGGCAGCGGCATCTGACGCAACTTCGGCGGGTTTCTCCACCATTTTCTTCGCTTTGGCACGGGCAATCGCAGCTTCAACCGCAGCTTTGCGCGGATCAACCGACTGACGGGTCACCGGCTGGGTTTCAGCCTGCGCCTCTGCCTGACGCAAACGCGCCTGAGCATGACGAGCCTCGCGCTGTGCTTCCAGCGTGGCTTCATCCGGCTCGGCCGTCTGACGGGCGTTCACCCGCGCTTTCGCAGCGGCCAGTTCACCGCTGTCGGAACGGGCAACCCGCTGCTTCGCCTCTTCATGACGCGCTTCACGCGCCTGCTTTTCGCGTTCCAGTCGTGCCTGACGGGCTTCAAAGCGGGCTTTCGCTTCCAGCGTACGTTTCGCTTCCAGATCGATAGCGCGCAGTTCGGCTTTTTCCTGACGGTAATATTGCACCAGCGGAATATTGCTCGGGCAGACATAGGCGCAGGCACCACATTCGATGCAGTCATCGATATGGTGCGCGCGGGCTTTATCGTGGTCGCCACCCTTGCTGTACCAGTAGAGCTGCTGCGGCAGCAGTTTGGCCGGACAGGCGTCGGCACAGGCCGAACAACGGATGCAGGACTGTTCTTCCTCGTTGTTTCCCATCTCAGTGGCAGATGGCGCAAGAATACAGTTGGTGATCTTCACCACCGGCACATCCAGCGATGGCAGGGTGAAGCCCATCAGTGGCCCGCCCATGATGACCATCTGTCGGGGCGCAGCGGTAAAGCCGACATGATGCAGCAGATGACTGATTGGCGTACCCAGACGACTCCAGACGTTTCGCGGCTGGGCGATCGCCTCGCCGGTCAGCGTCACCACCCGTTCGGTAATGGGTTCACCGTTGACGATTGCCCGCTTCACGGCCCAGGCCGTACCGACGTTCTGCATCAGTACGCCGATATCGGTCGAGCGTCCGCCGTGCGGCACTTCTTTGCCGGTCAGAATGCGGGTCAGCTGTTTGGCACCGCCAGAGGGGTATTTGGTCGGGATAACCCGAATCTGCAGGTCGCGCTCGCTGCCCAGCGCCTGCTTCAGCGCAGCGATCGCTTCAGGTTTATTATCCTCAATGCCGATCAGCACCCGCTCAGCCTGCAGTACCCAGGCAAGGATGCGGCAGCCCTCCAGCACCTCAGCGGCGTAATCCTGCATCAGGCGATCGTCGGCGGTGATATAAGGCTCGCACTCCGCCGCGTTAATAATCAGGGTGTTAACCCCGCGCAGGCCACCCTTCAGTTTGGTGGCGGTGGGGAAGCCCGCACCGCCCAGGCCCGCCACGCCCGCATCGTGAATACGCTGCACAATGTCCGCACGGGGATGCTGGCGGTAGTCAGGCAGCGGGTCGCGTGGTATCCAGCGATCCTCACCATCGGGCGTCAGAAAAATGCAGAGTTCTGACAGTCCCGATGGATGGGCGGTCATGTGGTGACCAATCGCGTCAATGACGCCGGACGTGGGCGCATGGACGGGCAGCATTCGGCCCGTGCCAAAGGTCAGCGGCTGACCGCGCAGCACCTGGTCGCCGGGTGCCACGCAGATCTCGCCTTCGTGTCCGATATGCTGTTTGAGTGGAATAATAAAACGGTGCGGTAAGGGCAGTTCGCTGAGCGGCGTGCCGTTAGACTGGGTTTTCATTTCCGGCGGATGAATACCCCCCTCGAAATCCCAGACCTTCTCTTTTTTCAGGAAGTTAAACAGATTAAGCATGAGTTTCTACCGGGATCACCCGTACAGGAATGGTCTCTAAATCCCACTTCCAGTTAGCTGGTGTGGTGGCAACCGGCCGCATTTCAATACAGTCAGTCGGGCAGGGAGCGACGCAGAGATCGCAGCCGGTGCAGACATCGCTCAGCACGGTATGCATGGCGCGGGTTGCCCCGACAATCGCATCCACTGGACAGGCCTGAATACATTTCGTGCAGCCGATACAGTTGGCTTCATCGATAAACGCCACAGTGCGAACCGGCTCTTTCGCCGCTTCATCGCCGTCAATCGGCTGCGGCTCCACATTCAGCAGCGCGGCCAGCTTGAGCATGGTCTGTTCGCCGCCGGGCGCACATTTGTTGATCGCCTCACCGTTATTACCAACCGCATCTGCGTAAGGGCGGCAGCCCGGATAGCCACACTGACCACACTGGCTCTGCGGCAGAACGGCATCTATCTGCTCAACGATAGGATCTTCTTCCACTTCAAAGCGGCGCGAGGCGTAACCCAGCAGGGCACCGAACACCAGACTCAGCGCACTTAATACAGCAACAGCAATCCAGATCGCGGTCATCAGAATTTCACCAGCCCGCTGAAGCCCATAAACGCCAGTGCCATCAGGCCGGCGGTAATCAGGGCAATAGAGTTGCCTTTAAACGGCGCAGGTACATTGGCCAGCACCAGCCGCTCGCGCATACCGGCGAACAGCACCATCACCAGCGAGAAGCCAATGGAGGCACTGAAGCCATAGAGGGCCGCCTGCAGAAAAGTATGGTTCAGATTGACGCTCAGCAGGGGCACGCCCAGCACCGCGCAGTTGGTGGTAATCAGCGGCAGAAAAATCCCCAGCAGACGATAGAGTGACGGACTGGTTTTACGCACGACCATTTCGGTGAACTGTACAACGACGGCAATCACCAGGATATAGGCCATGGTGCGCAGATAAACCAGGTCCAGCGGCAACAGGATCAGATGGTTGACCAGCCAGGCACAGATCGAGGCCAGCGTAATCACAAATGTTGTAGCAAGGCCCATGCCAATCGCCGTTTCCAGTTTTTTGGAAACGCCCATAAAGGGACACAAGCCGAGAAACTTCACTAAAACGAAGTTATTCACCAGCACGGTGCCAACAAAAAGAAGCAGATAATCGGTCATTTTTTCGCCTGGGAGCCGGAAAGCGGCTTATTATCGTGGATAGCGCGGCGTATCTCAACACCTGTACTCTCTGCCAGGCGGCAGACCGCACTCAGAATTAAATTCCTGGCATGACTCACGACGTCAGGGCGCAATGAAGGTCGCTTTTACCCGTGCAGAACGCTTGAAATAGGGCGCAAAGATCGCTGCGGCGAGCAGCGACAACAGCAATGTCTGAAGGGCACGGCCATCGGCTACCGGCGTAAAAGCAAAGGTTTTCAGTGCCAGCAGGACGGTAATCAGCAGCCAGAGCAGATAGTGGCGTGGCAGACGACGGGAGCGTTTAAAGAACAGCCAGCTGATCCAGAGGCTGTACGCCCAGACGGCGACGGCGGTAAGCAGAGAAATGGCCCAGTAAGAGAGCAGCGTACTGCCATGAGAAAACAGCGCCACACGCCATTCCGGATTAAACAGGGGGGTCAGATACATCGCCAGCACCAGAACGGTGGTTAACAGGGTCATTATCAGCCAGGCCAGCGGTAGCAGAAGCCAGCCACCAATACGCGGCGCAGCAACCTGTTCATTCATCGTCGTTATTCCTATTCCGGAGAGGTGAAGCGCAGCAGAATAACATGTCCAGAAGGGCGCGCCCATCCGGACAGAATCAGAGGCAAAAACAGTGAAAAATCAGTCAGACATTACACCACGTAGCGCCATACCGTTTTCGGAACGCAGCCCAGATCATATAGCCGACCGCCTGAGGCAAGTTCCGCGCGTCGATGATCGGCAGCCCGGTACATATTAATGATGTCCATATCATTGGTCAGAGAGTAGTTGAGGTGATCAAAAAGTTTTTCCAGACTGTCTGAGTTATTTACTTTGCGGAATTTAAGCAGGTAATCGTGCGCAGTCATCATTGCCATTACAGAGAGAAGTAACAAAGGTGTGCTCAGTATAGGGGGCAGGCTTTAGCTGTCCAGATGCCAGATGTGAAAAAGACAAAAATCAGACAAAAACACATTATCGGTCATTAACCTCTCCTGTCTGCCTGTTTATCTGGCTGAAAGCTTTTGGTTGTGCGCCTGAGCCTGGGAGTGACCTTTGAAATCCACTATTTTTGTCAGATAACCGAAGCGATTAACTGTGATATAAAATACCCTTTTTATTTACTTCACACTCTTTCGCAGGTTAGTTCCCTATTTTTCACCCTTTTGAATCCGGCCTGATGCGTCAGGTGCCCTCAGTTACCATAGAAACGTTTCGCGCCAGAAGCGGGCCAGACGGGGAGTGTGCGGCCAGTCACAAAACCCATTTTTTGTTAATGGCCAGCGTCATAACCCATTTTGTACGCCTCTCTGTAATCGCTTCCAGCGGCCTGAATCATAAGCGCCTCTGTTTATTACAATTATTTAACGGCTACATTTACGTTTTTCAGCCATTTCATCCATAACGGCACACGCAGCGAAGCCGTCGTCATGCACGTAACCCCTTTAAATTGCTCTGATTTGTGAAGTGTGTCGCCATTATGCACCCTTTTTTAGTCCAGTCTAAGCAGGCTCTCTACCCTAAACAGCAATCGCCTTTCAGAGGATAAAAACTATGTGGAAACGTTTACTTCTGACCACGCTGGTCAGTGCTGCGTTAACCGGCCCGGTGCTCGCTGCAGATATGACGGTGGGCTTCTCGCAGGTCGGTTCTGAATCTGGCTGGCGCTCGGCGGAAACCAATGTCGCGAAAAGTGAAGCCAAAAAACGGGGCATTACCCTGAAAATCGCCGATGGTCAGCAGAAACAGGAGAATCAGATCAAGGCTGTCCGCTCATTCATCGCTCAGGGCGTGGATGCCATTTTCATCGCCCCGGTGGTACAGACGGGCTGGGAACCGGTACTGGAAGAAGCAAAAGATGCCAAAATTCCGGTCTATCTGCTGGACCGCGCGATTGTGGTGAAAGACAAATCGCTTTACCAGGCGGTAGTGACGGCGGACAACGTGCTGGAAGGCAAGTTGATCGGCGACTGGCTGGTAAAAACAGTGGGCGATAAGCAGTGTAACGTGGTTGAACTGCAGGGCACCGTGGGCGCCAGTGTGGCGATTGATCGTAAGAAAGGCTTTGCAGAAGCCATCAGCAATCATCCAAACATTAAAGTGATCCGTTCGCAGTCAGGTGACTTTACCCGCAGCAAGGGTAAAGAGGTCATGGAGAGCTTTATCAAGGCGGAGAACAACGGCAAAAACATCTGTATGGTTTATGCGCACAACGATGATATGGCGATTGGAGCCATTCAGGCGATTAAAGAAGCGGGCCTGAAGCCAGGCAAGGATATTCTGACCGGCTCGATTGATGGTGTTCCGGATATCTACAAAGCCATGCTGGCAGGAGAGGCGAATGCCAACGTGGAGCTGACCCCGAACATGGCAGGTCCGGCCTTTGATGCGCTGGAGAAGTTTAAAAAAGATGGCACGCTACCGCCAAAAGTGATCAAGACCGAGTCGAAGCTGTTCCTGCCTGCCGACGCGCAGAAGGAGCTGGAAACCAAAAAAGACATGGGTTACTGATTCACCCGTCAGCTTCAGAACGGCCGCAGACCGCCCTACGGGGCGGTTTTTTCCTGACGTAAGGCGGAGTGCGCAGAATGACTACGCAAAGTGAAACACCGCTGTTATCCATCCAGGGCATCAGCAAAAGTTTTCCCGGCGTTAAGGCCCTGAATAATGTCTCCTTTGATATTCGTAAAGGCGAAATTATGGCACTGCTGGGTGAAAACGGCGCCGGCAAATCGACCCTGATTAAAGTGCTGACCGGCGTTTACAGCCGCGATGCCGGTACTACTATCCTGAACGGTCAGCCGATCACGCCGCACAATACGGCGCAGGCGCAGGAGATGGGCATTGGCACCGTCTATCAGGAAGTCAATATGCTGCCGAACATGTCGGTGGCGGATAACCTTTACATTGGCCGTGAGCCGCGTCGCTTTGGCCTGATTGACCGTCGCCGAATGGTGCGGGATGCCGATGCCCTGATGCGGAATTATGGCTTTGCCCTGGATGTTACCCGCCCGCTGGGTCACTACTCGGTGGCGATGCAGCAGATTATTGCTATCTGTCGCGCGGTGGACCTGTCGGCGCAGGTGTTGATCCTCGATGAGCCGACCGCCAGCCTTGACGCCAGTGAAGTCGAGATGCTGTTTACCCTGATGGCGCAGTTAAAAGCCCGCGGGATGAGCCTGATTTTCGTCACCCACTTTCTTGACCAGGTATACCGGATTACCGATCGGATTACTGTGCTGCGGAACGGGCAATATATCGCCACCCACGACACGGCCACGCTGCCACAGATTGAGCTGATCAAGCTGATGCTGGGGCGTGAACTGCTGGAGACGGCACTGCAGCGTCAGGGCAGCACGCTGCGCAGCAATCAGCCGGTGGTATCGTTTGAAGATTATGGCCGGAAAGGCACCATCGAACCCTTCAACCTGGCAGTGCGTCCCGGCGAAGTGGTGGGTCTGGCGGGACTGCTGGGGTCGGGCCGCACCGAAACCGCTGAGGTGCTGTTTGGGATTCGCCGTGCCGATCGCGGAACGGCGAAGATCAAGGGCAAAGTGCAGCGCATTACCAACCCGGCGAAAGCCTCTCAGCTGGGGATGGGGTTTTGTCCGGAAGATCGCAAGACGGACGGGATCATTGGCGCGGCGTCGGTGCGGGAAAATATTATTCTCGCGCTGCAGGCGCAGCGAGGCTGGTTGCGGCCGATTAAGCGACGCGAGCAGCAGGCGATTGCCGACCGTTTTATCAAAAGTCTGGGCATCCGTACGCCGCACGCCGAGCAGCCGGTGGAGCTGTTATCAGGCGGCAATCAGCAGAAAGTGCTGCTGTCGCGCTGGCTCGTCACGAAGCCGCAGTTTCTGATCCTCGATGAACCGACGCGCGGTATTGATGTGGGCGCGCACGCTGAGATTATTCGTCTGATTGAATCCCTGTGCGCCGATGGTCTGGCGCTGCTGGTCATCTCCTCTGAACTCGAAGAGCTGGTGGGTTATGCCGACCGGGTGTTGATTATGCGCGATCTGAAGCAGGTAGCTGAGGTTCCGCTGGAGCAGCTTTCAGTGGCGTCAATCGTCAATGCTATCGCGGACGGAGGGGTACAACATGCTTGAGTCGCCTATGTCATCTGAAAAAACGCCACGTCGTAAGCTGAAGTTCCCAGCCGGAATGCCACAGATTGCCGCGCTGTTGCTGGTGCTGTTGATAGACAGCCTGGTCGCCAGTAACTTTTTTGCCGTGCATCTGCAGGATGGGCGTCTGTTCGGCAGTCCGATCGATATTCTTAACCGTGCGGCACCGGTGGCGCTGCTGGCGATCGGGATGACGCTGGTGATCGCCACGGGCGGTATCGATCTCTCCGTAGGCGCGGTGATGGCCATCGCGGGGGCGACTGCCGCCACGCTGACGGTGGCCGGCCACGGCGTGCCCTTTATCATCCTTGCGACGCTGGGTACCGGTTTACTCTGTGGGTTGTGGAACGGGGTGCTGGTGGCGCTGCTGCGGATCCAGCCGTTTGTGGCCACGCTGATCCTGATGGTGGCCGGGCGCGGAATCGCGCAGCTGATCACCCAAGGGCAGATTGTAACCTTCGACAGCGACAGTCTTGGCTGGTTTGGTAACGGCTCGCTGTGGATGTTGCCGGTGCCGGTCTGGATCACGCTGGTGGTGGCGCTGGCGGTCTGGCTGCTGACCCGCAAGACCGCGCTGGGCCTGTTTATTGAAGCGGTGGGCATTAATCTGCGTGCCGCCCGCAACGCGGGGGTGACTGGCTGGCTGGTGGTGATGTCCACTTACGCGATAAGCGGCGTCTGTGCCGCTGTTGCCGGGCTGATTGTGGCGGCGGATATTCGTGGTGCAGATGCTAATAATGCCGGTTTGTGGCTGGAGCTGGATGCGATTCTGGCCGTCGTTATTGGGGGGGCGTCGCTGATGGGCGGTCGCTTCAATCTGGTGCTGTCGCTGATTGGTGCACTGATTATCCAGTCGATGAATACCGGGATTCTGCTCTCTGGCTTCCCGCCTGAGCTGAATCAGGTGGTAAAAGCGGTGGTGGTGATGTGCGTGCTGTTACTGCAGTCACCGCGGTTTATTGCGATGCTGAAACGGAGACGTCCGACATGATTAAACGTCATCTTCCGCTGATGATTACGCTGCTGGTGTTTGTGGCGGGTTATCTGTTCTGTCTGAGTCAGTTTCCGGGCTTCGCTTCTACCCGGGTTATCTGCAACATTCTGACCGACAACGCTTTCCTGGGCATTATCGCTGTCGGCATGACCTTTGTGATTTTATCCGGCGGGATTGATCTGTCGGTTGGCGCGGTGATCGCGTTTACCGGCGTGTTTCTGGCGCGCGTGATTGGCGATTTCCATCTCAATCCGCTGCTGGCGTTTGCGCTGATTCTGTCAATGGGGGCACTGTTCGGGGCGATGATGGGCTGGCTGATTGATGCACTGAAGATCCCCGCCTTTATCATTACGCTGGCGGGGATGTTTTTCCTGCGCGGCTGCAGCTATCTGGTGTCGGAGAATTCGATTCCTATCGATCATCCGTTCTATACCATGCTTTCCAGTCTGGCGTGGAAGGTGCCGGGCGGCGGGCGCCTCAGCCTGCTGGCGGTCATTATGCTGGTCGTGGTGGTCGGCGGGATTATGCTGGCGCACCGTACGCGCTTTGGTAATCGGGTTTATGCCATCGGCGGCAACCTGACGTCGGCGCAGTTGATGGGCGTATCAACCCGCGCCACCACCATCAAAATCTATATGCTCTCTACCACGCTGGCGACGCTGGCCGGAATCGTATTTTCGATTTATACCTCGGCGGGTTATGCGCTGGCTGGGCTGGGTGTGGAACTGGATGCGATTGCCTCGGTGGTGATTGGAGGAACGCTGCTGTCGGGCGGGGTGGGTACGGTGCTGGGAACACTGTTTGGTGTGTTGATTCAGGGGCTGATTCAGACCTGGATCAATTTCGACGGCACGCTGAGTTCGTGGTGGACCAAGATCGCTATCGGGATTCTGCTGTTTGCGTTTATCGCCCTGCAGCGGTTACTGACGGTGATCTGGGATCGTCAGCAGAACGCTCCGGTTAAGCGACTCACTTCCTGATTATTCAGTACCAGGATAAGAGGCGGCTCTCAGGAGCCGCCTTTTTTCTGCGTCCGATAAAGCACGCTCACCGTGACCTTTTCACCCATGATGTGCCGCTGTTCCATTGCCCGCCATCCAGCATGCCGGTAGCAGGTCTTTTGTTCGGGCAGGAATCTGTTCGCATGGTGTGAGAAAACAACGCATCGCGGGGGGCAGAGACGCAGAGTCAGGAAAGGCGTGCCCGATCGCAAAGGGTTCCCGCATCTCTGGCGCGGACGCTTTGCTCTCCGGGCATACCTTTCCTTCCCGGTCGGGCGTTGGTGCTGCTTTAAGGGCTGAATTGGCTTTCCTGACAGTCGGGAGGGATAGCCTGAGCGGGGCGTTCGGGCAGAAGTCTGCTCACGTGGTGTGAGAAAACAACGCATCGCGGATGGCTGAGGCGCAGGGTCAGGAAAGACATGCCCGAGCGCAAAGGATGCCCGCATCCCTGCGGATCGGCCGCGCCCTCCCTGGCGCGGACGCTTTGCTCTCCGGGCATACCTTTCCTTCCCGGTCGGGCGTTGGTGCTGCTTTAAGGGCTGAATTGGCTTTCCTGACAGTCGGGAGGGATAGCCTGAGCGGGGCGTTCGGGCAGAAGTCTGCTCACGTGGTGTGAGAAAACAACGCATCGCGGATGGCTGAGGCGCAGGGTCAGGAAAGACATGCCCGAGCGCAAAGGATGCCCGCATCCCTGCGGATCGGCCGCGCCCTCCCTGGCGCGGACGCTTTGCTCTTCAGGCATACCATTCCTGCCCGGTCGGGCTTTGGTGTGGCTTTAAGAGGTGAGGCGGCGTTCCTGAAAGCCGGGAGGGGGAGCCTGAGCGGGGTATTCGTGAAGCGCTGTTTTTGTATTGCGTGGTAAAGAAAACCCTCGCGGGTGGCTGGGGTGCAGGGTCAGGAAAGGCATGCCCGATCGCAAAGGGTTCCCGCATCCCTGCGGATCGTCCGCGCCATCCCTGGCGCGGACGCTTTGCTCTCCGGGCATGCCTTTCCTTCCCGGTCGGGCGTTGGTGCTGCTTTAAGGGCTGAAGTGGCTTTCCTGAACGTCGGAAGGGTTGGCCTGAGCGGGGCGTCCGGGAAGATGTCTGTTCACGTGGTGTCAGAAAACAACGCATCGCGGGGGCTGAGGCGCAGGGTCAGGAAAGGCATGCCCGATCGCAAAGGGTTCCTGCATCCCTGCGGATCGTCCGCGCCATCCCTGGCGCGGACGCTTTACTCTTCGCGCATGCCTTTCCTGCCCGGGTCGGGCTTTGGTGCGGCTTTAAGGGCTGAGGTGGAGTTTCTTTCCCGATCGGGCTTGGGTGCTGCTTTATGAGCAGAAGTAGCGTTACTGAACGTGAGGGTGGCGGGCCTGAGGAAGGAATTAACCGCGACTTTACGGCACGCCGCTGTTCCGGAACGCATGGCATTAGGGTTGAAACAGGGCGCCTTTCAACCCCTGCACTTCGCGTGTCGCAGAGGCGAAAGGCACCGCTAATCCCTGATTAACGTTTCAACCGATAGTACGCCTCGTTCCAGCGCAGTGCATCTTTAAACGCGGGCAACCGGGTGTGCTCATAAATCACCAGCACTTCGATGTCGTTCATCTCACCATACAGATACATATCCTCCAGCGTCAGCGCCTGGCTGAATACCGTATGGTGTGCGCCGCCGCCCAGAATCCACGCTTCGGAAGCGGTCGCCAGTGATGGCTGGGCCTTCCACAACGCACGCGCAACAGGCAGTTTCGGCAGCGGTTTCGGCTGTTCAATTGCGTCAACGACGTTTACCAGCAGACGGAAACGATCGCCCATATCGATCACGCTGGCGTTAATTGCCCGGCCCGCCGGGGTGGAGAAGATCATACGCGCCGGATCGGCTTTATCACCGATGCCCAGGAACTGCACATCAATTAATGGCTTCTCTTCGATGGCAATCGACGGACAGACTTCCAGCATGTGCGAGCCGAGTACCAGATCGTTGCCTGGTGAGAAGTGATAGGTGTAATCCTCCATAAATGAGGTGCCACCTTTACGATCCCCGGCCATGACTTTGAAAATGCGCAGCAGGGCAGCGGTTTTCCAGTCACCTTCGCCTGCAAACCCATAACCCTTCGCCATCAGGCGCTGAACCGCCAGGCCAGGCAGCTGCGTCATGCCGTGCAGCGTCTGGAAGTTGGTGGTAAAGGCGTGGCAGCCTTCCGCTTCCAGAAAACGGGTCAGGCCGAGTTCGATACGCGCCGCATCCAGCACGTTCTGGCGTTTTTCACCGCCGGACGCAGCGACATCCGTAAAGCGGTAGAGGCTCTCATATTCGTCAATCAGCGCATTCACGTCACCGTCGCTGACGCCGTTAATAACCTCAACCAGATCGCCGACGCCCCAGCCATTTACCGCATAGCCAAACTGGATCTGGGCGGCCACTTTATCACCTTCAGTGACGGCGACTTCACGCATGTTGTCGCCAAAACGGGCCACTTTCAGCTGCTGGCTTTCCTGTTTCGCCAGGGCTGCCCGCATCCAGTTTCCCAGACGCTGCTGACTGGCGCTGTCCTGCCAGTGACCCGTGACCACGCTGTGTTGCAGGCCCATGCGCGCGCCAATGAAACCGAACTCGCGGCCGCCGTGTGCCGTCTGGTTCAGGTTCATAAAGTCCATGTCCATGCTGTCCCACGGGATCTCTGCGTTGAACTGGGTATGAAACTGCAGCAGTGGCTTGTTAAGAATGCTCAGGCCACTGATCCACATTTTGGCCGGTGAGAAAGTGTGCAGCCAGGTAATGATACCGACGCATTGCTGGTCGAAATTGGCGTCCCGGCACAGGGCCAGCGCTTCATCCGGCGATTTCACCAGCGGTTTCAGCTCCAGGCGAAGCGGTAAGCCGGTCTGATTGAGACCGTCAACGACCTGACGGGCATGTTGTTCAACCTGGCGCAAGGTTTCCGCCCCGTAGAGGTGCTGTGTGCCGATGACGAACCACACGCTGTAGCTGTTTGACTGTTCCATACATCACTCCTTTACTTTGCGCCTATCCCAATAGGCTGTTTAATTTGTCTGCCGGAATCCGGGCAGCGCACACAGGCTGCTTTAACAACCTGAACGTCCGTCAGGGTGGCCCTGAAGGGGCGAGCGCAGCGAGTCATCCTCACGTACGCTGTGTGCGCCTGCCCGTGTCCGGACTGTCTTTAACCCTTACGCCTACCGGGACAGGCTGGTCGCGGAAGCGGGGCGGGCGGCATATTGCGGTTCAGCCGTTACGCTCCACTGTTGATAGCGTTGATAAAGTTGTTGATAGCGGGCAACGCGGGCCGGATCGGGCTGCAGGGTGACGGCAATCGGGCTGGCCATGACCTGCTGTGCCTCCGGAACGCTGGCGTGAACCCCGGCGGCGACAGCGGCAAAGATCGCCGCCCCCAGCGCACAGCATTCGTCGGAAGCGACAATATCCAGCGGCCGGTTCATCACGTCGCAACAGGCCTGCATGATGGCAGGGGATTTGCGGGCGATGCCGCCCAGCGTCAGAATGTTCTCCACCGGAATCTGCTGCTGTTCGAAACACTCCATGATGGCGCGTGCGCCAAAGGCGGTCGCCGCGACCAGGCCGCCAAACAGCGCCGGTGCGTCGGTTCCCAGATTGAGATCTGTGATGACTCCTTTCAGTCGCTGATTGGCATTCGGCGTGCGGCGACCGTTGAACCAGTCCAGCACCACCGGCAGATGGTCGAGCTGTGGGTTCGCCGCCCAGGCCTCAGTGAGATCTTTAATCAGGCTCTTTTGCATCTCCGCCAGCTGCGGCTTCAGCGCGGGATGCTGCTGCGCCGCCAGCTGCAGTGGCCAGCCCAGTAAACGGCTGAACCAGGCATAGATATCACCAAAGGCAGACTGACCCGCCTCCAGCCCAATCGCACCGGGCATGACGCTGCCATCGACCTGGCCGCAGATGCCTTTGATGTCGCGATCGCCGACCTGCGCTGCATCAGCAATCAGGATGTCGCAGGTTGAAGTGCCAATCACTTTCACCAGCGTATAAGGTTTCGCGCCGCCACCGACGGCACCCATGTGACAGTCAAACGCGCCACCGGAGATCGTGACGGTCTGCGTCAGACCCAGACGCTGTGCCCATTCCGGGCTGAGCGTGCCGACCGGCAGATCCGCCGTCCAGGTATCGGTAAAAAGCGGGAAGTCGAGCTGCTGCGTTAACAGCGGATCGAGCGCATTGAGAAACTCGGCATCGGGCAGACCGTTCCAGTCGCCATGCCACAGCGCCTTATGCCCGGCAGCACAGCGGCCGCGGCGCAGTTTATCCGGTGCGGTCGTGCCGCTTAGCAGGGCGGGCACCCAGTCGCACAGCTCGACCCAGGAAACTGCCGCCTCGCGCACGGCAGCATCTTCACGCGATACGTGCAGAATCTTTGCCCAGAACCACTCAGAGGAGTAGATGCCACCGATGTAACGGCTGTAGTCCTGAAAACGGCCGCTGTGACAGAGCTGATTGATCGCTTCCGCTTCTTCTATTGCGGTGTGATCTTTCCACAGGACGAACATCGCATTGGGGTTGTCGGCAAACTCCGGCCGCAGCGCCAGCACATGACCCTCGCGATCAATCGGCGCGGGGGTGGAGCCGGTGCTGTCCACGCCGATACCGACTACGGCACGGCGTTGCTCGTCGCTCAGCGCATTCAGCACGCCGAGCAGCGCCTGCTCCATGGCATCAATGTAATCCTGCGGATGGTGACGAAAACGGTTGGTGTGTGGATCGCTGTATAAGCCCTGTTGCCAGCGCGGATAGTCAGACACCGCACTCTGTAGCTCTTTGCCGCTGTGACAATCGACGGCCAGCGCACGCACCGAATCACTACCAAAATCCAGCCCAAGGGTGATGGCTCCAGCACGCATCGGAATCTCCTGTAATGAGTTAACTCCTGTATCCTGGGTTCGGCGCGCCGGAACAGTTAGTCATTGCTGGCTGACAATATGTACTTTTCTGTCATCGGCAGTAATTTTGTGATCCATTGCAAAAGTTAAGGTCCGGTTAAATTTGCTGAATATATGGATCATTTTGTCGTGATTTTAAGATGTGATACCGCTCTACATTTTTCTTCGCTAATCCCGCTAAAACTAGCCCAGCGTCTGCACAGGCTGACTACACAGAGCAGTCTAACGCACTGATTTATGGCTGTACCCACAAAACAAAACTAACTGGTAGCGTTTACACCAATTCGTTATTAGCAGCGAAAAATAACCTGGTACCGGAGAGCATCATGCATAAATTCACTAAAGCATTCGCGGCCATCGGCCTGGCAGCGGTTATGTCACAATCCGCTATCGCCGAGACCATGAAGCTGGGTTTTTTAGTCAAGCAACCAGAGGAACCCTGGTTCCAGACTGAATGGAAATTCGCCGACAAGGCGGGCAAAGATCTTGGCTTTGACGTGATCAAAATTGCCGTACCGGATGGGGAAAAAACCCTGAATGCCATCGACAGCCTGGCGGCCAACGGTGCAAAAGGTTTTGTAATCTGTACGCCCGATCCGAAACTTGGCTCCGCCATTATGGCGAAAGCGCGCGGCTACGGCCTGAAGGTCATCGCAGTCGACGACCAGTTCGTGACGGCCAAAGGCAAACCGATGGACACGGTGCCGCTGGTGATGATGGCCGCGACCAAAATTGGCGAGCGTCAGGGACAGGAACTCTATAAAGAGATGCAGAAACGCGGCTGGGATGTAAAAACCACCGGCGTGATGGCAATTACAGCCAATGAACTCGATACCGCACGTCGTCGTACCGGCGGCTCTATGGATGCACTCAAGGCAGCCGGTTTCCCTGCCGGACAGATCTACCAGGTTCCGACCAAATCCAACGATATTCCGGGCGCATTTGATGCCGGTAACTCCCTGCTGGTTCAGCATCCTGAAATCAAACACTGGCTGGTTGTCGGTATGAACGACAACACCGTGCTGGGTGGCGTTCGTGCCACAGAAGGTCAGGGCTTTAAGGCGGCTGACGTCATCGGTATCGGCATCAACGGTGTGGATGCGGTCAGCGAACTGTCGAAAGACAAAGCGACCGGCTTTTACGGCTCGCTGCTGCCAAGCCCGGACATTCACGGCTATAAAAGCAGCCAGATGCTCTACAACTGGGTCAGCAAAGGTGAAGAGCCGCCGAAATTCACCGAGGTTACTGATGTGGTGCTGATCACCCGTGACAACTTCAAAACCGAACTGGCGAAAAAAGGACTGATGTAACCCTGAGCCTGTCAGGTGTTTTGCACCTGACATCCTTCGTAGCCGATTTCGCGTCACCCGCTGCAACCGGCGGGTGGCGCGAAAGAGTGAGGATCCACATGAACACTGATTCAGCATTTCTGTCGTTTCATGGCATCAGTAAAACGTTTCCTGGCGTGAAAGCGTTGCAGGATATCTCTTTCGACTGCCGCGGCGGTGAAGTCCATGCACTGATGGGCGAAAACGGTGCGGGCAAATCGACGCTGTTAAAAATACTCAGCGGCAGTTATCAGCCGAGCGGCGGTGAGATTCGTATCAAAGGTCAGCCAGTGAACTTTCAGCGCACCACGGATGCGCTGGACGCGGGCGTGGCCATTATCTACCAGGAACTGCATCTGGTACCGGAAATGAGCGTGGCGGAAAATATCTACCTCGGTCAGATCCCCCATAAACACGGGCTGGTAAACCGTAAGCTGATGCGCTTTGAGGCGGGCCTGCAGCTGAAAAATCTCGGCATGGATATCGATCCGGATATGCCGCTGAAATACCTGTCGCTGGGGCAGTGGCAGATGGTGGAGATTGCCAAAGCACTGGCGCGTAACGCACGCATCATCGCCTTCGATGAGCCGACCAGCTCTCTGTCGGCACGTGAGATCGACAACCTGTTCCGCGTCATCCGCCAGCTCCGTCAGGAGGGCCGGGTGGTGCTCTACGTTTCGCACCGTATGGAAGAGATCTTCGCCCTCAGCGATGCCATTACCGTCTTCAAGGATGGCCGCTACGTGCGCACCTTTACCGACATGGCGAACACGCATCACGACGATCTGGTGCAGGCGATGGTGGGGCGTAACCTTGGTGACATCTATGGTTACACGCCGCGAGCCAAAGGCGCGGTGCGGCTGGAACTGGATAAGGTTGAGGCGAAGGGCGTCCGCACACCAATTTCGCTGAAGGTTCATGCCGGTGAAATCGTCGGGCTGTTTGGCCTGGTGGGCGCCGGACGCAGCGAACTGCTGAAAGGGCTGTTTGGCGGCACCCGTCTGCGTGGCGGTCAGGTGATCCTGGATGGCAAGCCGCTGCCGCTGCGCGAGCCGATCGACGCCATCCGGGCGGGTATTATGCTCTGTCCGGAAGATCGCAAAGCCGAGGGCATTATTCCGGTGCATTCGGTGCGCGATAACATCAATATCAGCGCCCGCCGTCATAATCTCACCGCTGGCTGTCTGATTAAAAACGGCTGGGAAAATAAAAACGCCGACAGCCACATCCGCTCGCTGAAGATCAAGACGCCCAGCGCCGATCAGCTGATCATGAATCTTTCCGGTGGCAACCAGCAGAAGGCGATTCTGGGACGCTGGCTGTCGGAAGAGATGAAGGTGATCCTGCTGGATGAGCCGACGCGCGGCATTGATGTCGGGGCCAAACACGAGATCTATAACCTGATTTATCAGCTGGCGAACCGGGGCATCGCGGTGCTGTTCGCCTCCAGCGATTTACCGGAAGTGATGGGCCTGGCCGATCGCATCGTCGTGATGCGCGAAGGTGCCATCGCCGGTGAACTGCTGCACGACGACGCCACGGAGCAGCAGACGCTGAGCCTGGCGATGCCTAAAACCACTCAAGCGGCCGCCGTGGCCTGACAGGAGAGTATCATGGCTTCATCCACGACCTCAAATACGCCGCAGCCTGCATCACGCGGCGGACTGCAGTTCGGTCGCATCTGGGACAACTTCGGCATGCTGGTTGTTTTTGCGCTGCTGTTTATTGTCTGTGCGATTTTTGTGCCGAACTTCGGCTCCTTTATCAACATGAAAGGCCTGGGGCTGGCGATGTCGATGTCCGGCATGGTCGCCTGCGGCATGTTGTTCTGCCTGGCGTCAGGGGATTTTGACCTGTCTGTCGCCTCTGTTATCGCCTGTGCGGGTGTGGTTACCGCTGTCGTGATTAATATGACTGAAAGCCTGTGGATTGGCGTGGCGGCCGGTCTGGTGCTGGGTATGGTCACGGGTTTTATCAACGGTTTCGTGATTGCCCGGCTGAAGATCAACGCGCTGATCACCACGCTGGCAACCATGCAGATTGTGCGCGGTCTGGCCTACATTTTCTCGGACGGTAAAGCGGTCGGCATTGAAGATGAACGCTTTTTTGCGCTGGGCTTTGCTAACTGGCTTGGTGTACCGGCGCCGATCTGGCTGACCCTGGCGACCATGCTGATCTTCGGTTTCCTGCTCAACAAAACCACATTTGGCCGCAATACGCTGGCCATCGGCGGCAATGAAGAGGCGGCGCGACTGGCGGGCGTGCCGGTGGTGCGTACCCGCATCATCATCTTTATCCTCTCCGGTCTGGTGTCGGCGGCGGCGGGTATCATCCTGGCGTCACGCATGACCAGCGGCCAGCCGATGACCTCTATCGGCTATGAGCTGGTGGTGATCTCAGCCTGCGTGCTGGGCGGCGTTTCGCTGAAGGGCGGGATCGGCAAAATTTCTTATGTCGTGGCCGGGGTGCTCATTCTGGGTACGGTTGAGAATGCGATGAATTTATTGAATATCTCGCCATTCTCACAGTATGTCGTGCGCGGTCTGATACTGTTAGCTGCGGTGATATTTGACCGTTATAAACAGAAAAAAGCCTGATTGCACGCGTCGCTGGCCCGCAGGTGCAGCCGCTTCTGCGGGCTATCCGGACAATAACAGACTGAGTGAGGACGCTATGTATCACCGCGAATTACCGGCCGAACAGCAAAACCCCTTGCTGCCGGGCTATTCATTTAACGCCTGGCTGGTCGCGGGGCTGACCCCGATTACTGCCGATGGCCCGCTCGATTTCTTTATCGATCGTCCGCACGGCATGAAAGGTTATATTCTGAATCTCACCATCAAAGGTAAAGGACGGGTATTCGACGGCGAGCGGGCATTTGACTGCGAACCGGGCGAACTGCTGCTGTTCCAGCCAAAAACCGCCCACTATTATGGCCGCGCGCCAGACAGCCCGCAGTGGTTCCACCGCTGGGTTTATTTCCGCCCGCGTGCTTACTGGCAGGACTGGCTGCGCTGGCAGGATGAGCAGGAGGGGGTCGGACGCCTGCTGCTGCCGGAATCGCTGCGCGGCGAATTCGACCGGCTGTTTGCCAGTATCGAACAGACTCACAACTCCGGACGTCGCTTCGCGGAAGAGCTGGCGATGAACCTGCTGGAACGGCTGCTGCTGCGCGCCGTCGAAGAAGATCCCCGCAGTCATCAGCTGATCCGCGATCCGCGCGTTATTGAAGCCTGCCAGTATGTCACTAACCATCTCGCCAGCGAAGTCAGAATCGAAGAGGTGGCCCGCCACGTCTGCCTGTCACCGTCGCGACTGGCGCATCTGTTCCGCGAGCAGATGGGGGTCAACCTGTTGCGCTGGCGGGAAGATCAGCGCGTGATCCGCGCCAAGCTGCTGCTGCAGACGACTCAGGAACCGATTGCCTCGGTCGGGCGCGAAGTGGGTTACGACGATCAGCTCTATTTTTCCCGGGTCTTTCGTAAGCGGGTCGGCGTCAGCCCCAGCGACTTCCGCCGCCGTAATCAGGATGCACACGACAGCCTGGCGGCGCAGACTGCCTGGCCGTTGGCGCGTAGTGCTATCTCTTAGTTTTTTTGGTAAATTCCTCCTTGTCCCTATCAGGTTAATCGTCTTAAATCAGTCAGGTTAGCGACTAAATACCTGACCCAGCGGGCGGATCCTGACATCAGCCGGAAGCCGGGCAGTGTGATTGCGCCTTATGGACTGCACTGCCTGTACCCGCGCTGACTGTTAAGATTTCACCGGATGGGCTGGCTCTGAGAGGGAGTAAAATGAGCGATAAATTACGTGTTGGCCTCATCGGCTACGGTTTTGCCAGTAAAACGTTTCATGCCCCGCTGATTGCGGGAACGCCGGACGTGGAGCTGGCTGCGATTTCCAGTAGCGACGCCAGTAAAGTCCACGCCGACTGGCCTGGCGTTCAGGTCGTCACCGATCCTCAGGCACTGCTGGACGACCCGACACTGCAGCTGATCGTGATTCCGACACCCAACGATACCCACTTCCCACTGGCTAAAGCGGCGCTGAATGCCGGAAAGCATGTCGTGGTGGATAAGCCTTTTACCGTGACGTTGTCACAGGCGCGTGAGCTGGATGCCCTGGCCAAAGCGAAAGGACTGCTGCTTTCCGTCTTTCATAACCGTCGCTGGGATAGCGACTTCCTGACGCTGAAGTCGCTGCTTGAAGCCGGTACGCTGGGCGAAGTCCGTTATTTTGAGTCGCACTTTGACCGCTTCCGTCCGGAAGTCCGCAATCGCTGGCGCGAAATGAAGGGCGCAGGCAGCGGCATCTGGTACGACCTGGGGCCGCATCTGCTGGACCAGGCGCTGCAGCTGTTTGGCCCGCCGGTCGCCATCAATGTCGACCTGGCCGAGATGCGGCCGGGGGCGCAGACGACGGACTACTTCCATGCCACACTGACCTATCCACAGCGCCGCGTGGTGCTGCACGCCAGCATGCTGGTAGCGGCGGAGTCCGCCCGCTATACGGTGCATGGCACGCGCGGCAGCTACATCAAATATGGGCTGGACCCGCAGGAAGATCGTCTGAAATCAGGTGACTTCCCGCCGCAGGAAGACTGGGGTTACGACATGCGTGATGGCACCCTGACGCGGGTGGATGGCGATGCGCTGAACGAAACCACGCAGCTGACACAGCCGGGTAACTATCCGGCTTACTATGCAGCGGTGCGCGAGGCGATTGCCGGGCGGGGCAGTAACCCGGTTACGGCGGAAGAGGCCATTCAGGTCATGGAGCTGATCGAGCTGGGTCTGCAATCCGCCGAAAAGCGCCAGACAATGTCGCTGAAGCGCGTCTGATCGCCAGAGGGTAGTCCGAGAGCAGAACGGGCCGGCTAAGCCGGCCCGTTTTTTTTCGCGTCGGAATTACTGCACGCGGGCGCGAATGGCCGCTTTCTCTGCGTCGCTGAGGAAGGCGATCGTCAGCCCATTTTCCTGCGCCTGACGGATCTGCGCCGCGCTCAGACCCGCCGCAGGCGCGGCGTGATGGTATTCGTGGGCCAGCTCAATGCCCTGTACTGCCGGATCATCCGTGTTAATGGTCGCCAGAATGCCATGCTCAAGGAAGGTCTTCAGCGGATGCTGCGCCAGTGACGGCACGGTGCTGGTCTGAATGTTGGAGGTCAGACAGGATTCGATGCCGATGCGGTGCTCCGCCAGGAAGTCCATCAGCGCCCGATCCTCTATCGCTTTAACGCCGTGACCGATACGCTCCGCGCCCAGCTCACGAATCGCCTGCCAGATGCTCTCCGGACCCGCGGCTTCGCCCGCATGGACCGTCACGCGGAAGCCCGCATCGCGCGCGCGCGTAAAGTGGCTCAGGAATTCGCTGCCGGGAAAGCCCAGCTCATCGCCCGCCAGATCGACCGCGGTGATATGATCGCGATGTGCCAGCAATCCCTCCAGCTCGTTCAGGCAGGCTTCTTCACCGAAGGTGCGGCTCATAATGCCAATCAGGCGCACGTCAATGTCGTGCTGCTGACGGCCTGCGCGCACACCGTCGATGACCGCTTCCACCACACCGGCGATCGGCAGGTTGTGGGTCATCGCCATATAACCCGGGGAAAAACGGAGTTCCGCGTAGTGAATGCCCGCGCGGGCGGCATCTTCGATATTCTCCTGCGCGATGCGGCGGCAGGCATCCAGATCGCCCAGCACTTTTACGCCCCAGTCGAGTTTCTGCAGAAAGCTCACAAGATCGGGTTCATTCTGGCCCACCTGGACGTGCGGACGCAGCGTTTCCAGCGTGGAAGCGGGCAGAGCAAGGTTAAACTGGCGACCTAAATCAAGAATAGTCTGTGCACGGATGTTGCCATCAAGATGGCGATGAATATCAGTCAGGGGAAGTTTAGAATCAATCATAGTGCACTCGCTCAGTTGTCAGTGAAGTGCAGAGCATTATAAAAATATCATGCGCAACAGCGCCAGTTATTTGCGCAAACGGTGCCGCCGGATGCTGCATAATTACCCATAACCCCGCTGAAATGCCTGGTCAGGCCGTTGCGGCGAAAAAAAAGGCGACCCGAAGGCCGCCCTGATGCGATGAAACGACTTACTGTGGCATCCCTTCGCTGGTCGGCATCCCCAGCATGTAGCGGGACAGAAATTGCTCCAGCGTCATCTTGTCGCCGTTCATATTGACCTGGCCATTAGCGTACTGCAGGCTGGTCACAATGTTGTTGTCCTGCTGCTGCGTCAGGCGGAACATCTGGCCCATCGCCGCCAGTCCTTTCACCTGCTGATCGGCCAGTTTCTGCGCGTCATCAGCCTGATATCCTTCAGCCAGACCCACTTTTTGCATGGTTTCGGTCGCCATCGGCATATTGATCGTCAGCTTGCTGTCCAGCGACTTCAGAACCCGGTCCACCATGGCGCTCAGGCTCTGCGCCTCGCCGGTTACCAGAGAAGGATCGTCGAAATTAGCGGTCAGGTTGAAGGTGCTTTCCCCTTTGTCGTTTTTCCAGCTCAGCGGTGCAATGCTGAGAGAGGGGGCGCCTTTCAACAGCACGGGCAGATTATTCATTAGGATCTGATGAAGGCCCGCCTGATAGCGGATTGGGTCATCGGCCAGGCCAGGCTGACTCTGCAGCGCCTGTATCTGCGCGTTATAGCGGTCGGAGAAGGCTTTTACCGCCTGCGCGTCAAACTGAGACAGTTTCATCTTCAGCGCCGCCCGACCAAAATCCTGCTTCTGCAGCTGAACGCTTTCGACCTGATAGTCGATATTACCGCCAATCTTACCGGCGCTGTTATCGAACGAGGAGGTGCCCTTCATTTTATGCAGCGTCAGCGCGTCCTGACCGTTGATGCTGGCATTGACCTTCTCAATATCGACCGACTGATCGCCAATTCGCACGCCTTCAGGGCTGAGGTGGCTGTTACCGCTCAGCTTCAGGCCGTTCAGGGTGAACAGCACCGGCTGACCCATCTCATTTTTACTGGTCAGCGCCAGGCTATCGACATCACTGTCGAGCGAGACTTTGTCGCCCTTGTTGTCCGCGCTGACGTTGAAGGTGCCGCCATTGGTCGCCAGACGTTCGCCGCTTTGTGCGTTCTGATAATCAATCGGCAGGATACGCAGCGCCGTATCGGTCGCGCCGCTGTAACCAATGCGGGTATCTGCATTGATCAGCGATTTATTTCCGGTCAGCTCAAACAGCTTTTTCACCGCATCGGTATTCGCCAGTTCGGTATGCACGGAGGCCATGCTCGGGATCAGGTTGAAATGCTTCAGCTGCGCAAACGGGAAGGGGCCATGGTCGATGGTTTCATTCAGTATGAGGCTCTGGCCAGGCTTGAGCAGGGGATTATCTTCGGTCTGTGAGCTGGCCTGAATCACCAGATTCACTTTGCTGCTGAACACACCGCGCTGATAATCCTGATAGCTGATTTTCAGTCGGCTGTTGGGGGCATAAGCATTCAGCTGCGCGTTAGCATTCTGGACCAGCTGATCCCTGTGACTTTCAATCTGTTTGCCCGTGAACCATGCCGCGCCAGTCCAGATTACACCCAGTGCGATGATGACACCTACGGCAACATTGGTCTTTTTCATTGCTGATTCGTCCTTATCCTTGAGTCCGCTAACGCCGCAGGTGTGCCCTGGCGACCGAAGAAAAACGCCCGCAGGCGTTTAAATGCTAATAGGTTGAAATAATAGCAGTTAAGCGACACTTCGTCAGCCGGTTCACCCTAAGTCGTTAAATACCCGCGCCAGACGGCCCGTCCCGGCCACCGACACGGGTGATTCACAGGCGGGAATAAAGCAGGACTCACCGGGTTTCAGCGTCAGTTGCTCATAGCCTCTGACAAGCGTTGCCTGACCCTCAATGCAAAACAGCAGGGCGGCGCTCTGTTGCGCCAGCGATTGCGGCGCGGCGCTCAGGGTGTGAATGGCGAAAGCAAAATCGTCGACCGGAACCGGAAAGCGCAGGGTGTGGCGCTGTTGCATGGGTGCAATCAGCAGGGCGCTGGCGGGTTTCTCTTCGAACGAGAGGTTCGCCATCAGCTCGGCAACATCGATATATTTCGGCGTCAATCCGGCCCGCAGCACATTGTCAGAGTTGGCCATCACCTCCAGCGCCACGCCTTTCAGGTAGGCGTGCGGCGTTTCAGCATAGAGAAACATCGCCTCGCCCGGCTGCAGCGTTATCACATTCAGTAACAGCGGTGAAAACAGGCCGCAGTCGTCGGGATAGTCCGCCGCGATAGCGTGGATAGTCTGCCACGGCTCACCCTGCTGCACCCGCAGCACCGATTTCAGGATATCCAGCGCCCGCGACTTCGGCTCACCCTCCAGCGAGAGCAGGGCAGAAAAGAGTGCAGCCAGCGCCGTCAGGTCAGGATGCTGCAGAAAGTGGGCGATCTGCGGATGGGCGCCTGCGACGGGTTCCAGAAGCGACACTATCTCCGTCAGCGTGCGGAAACCATTCATCGCCTGAAAGGGGGTCAGCGCGTAAAGCAGTTCTGGCTTGTGGTTGGGATCCTTGTAGTTGCGTTCAGCTGCCGTCAGGGGGATCCCTGCCGCATTTTCCCGGGCAAAGCCTGCCTCGGCGGCGGGTTTACTGGGGTGAACCTGAATGGAGAGTGGCCGATCGGCGGAGAGGACTTTGAAGAGAAAGGGCAGTTCACCAAAACGCTGTGCAACGGTTTCTCCCAGCATGGCGACAGGATCGGCCGCGATGACCTCATGCAGCGATCGCGGCTGGCCCCGATCAGACACGGTAGAGGGACTTTTCGGATGCGCCCCCATCCAGAGTTCTGCCATCGGCAGGCCCTGCGGGTTGGCAATTCCATAGAGGCGGGTGAATGCTGTCTGGCTGCCCCAGGCATAATTTTGCAGTGAGTTGTTCATTTTTTGCATCACGAACTCCCGGGGCACAAAAATTATGGTCGTTATTAAAGCAGAAACTGTCGTTAAAAATAGCGACCGGATCCCAAACGGCGCTAAGCTCTGATAATGTTAAATTATTGTGTATTGCTATCTGGTGTACCCTGGACGCGCGCCAGAACGGGTGCACATTCTTTTAAATACAAGGTGAAGGAGATGTATTCATGGCAGCCAACCGCATTGAAAAAGATTCAATGGGCCCCATCGACGTACCGGCAGACAAACTGTGGGGTGCGCAGACGCAGCGCTCACTGGAGCACTTCCGCATCTCAACCGAAAAAATGCCCACTGCGCTGGTGCATGCTCTGGCGCTGACCAAACGGGCGGCCGCCAGTGTTAACCGCGATCTGGGCCTGCTGCCTGCTGACCGGGCCGATGCGATTGTCCGCGCGGCAGATGAGGTACTGGCTGATAAACATGCCGATGCGTTTCCACTGGCAGTCTGGCAGACCGGATCCGGCACTCAGACCAATATGAACATGAATGAAGTGCTGGCCAACCGCGCCAGCGAACTGCTGGGCGGCGAGCGCGGTATGTCGCGGCTGGTGCATCCCAACGACGATGTGAATAAAAGCCAGAGTTCCAACGACGTTTTCCCGACCGCCATGCATGTGGCCGCCGTGATCGCCCTGCGTGAACAGCTGATCCCGCAGATCCACGTGCTGAAAGATACCCTGAGCCAGAAGTCCGACGCCTTTAAAGATATTGTTAAGATTGGCCGTACCCATCTGCAGGATGCCACGCCGCTGACCCTGGGGCAGGAGATCTCTGGCTGGGTAGCGATGCTGGAGCACAACCTGAAGCATATCGGGCAGAGCATTCCGCACGTAGCGGAGCTGGCACTGGGCGGCACCGCCGTCGGAACCGGTCTTAACACCCATCCGGAATATGCGGTGCGGGTGGCGGAGGCGCTGGCCGAACTGACGAAGCAGCCGTTTGTTACTGCGCCGAACAAGTTCGAGGCGCTGGCGACCTGTGATGCACTGGTTCACGCGCATGGTGCACTGAAAGGACTGGCCGCCTCGCTGATGAAAATCGCTAACGACGTGCGCTGGCTCTCGTCCGGCCCGCGCTGCGGCATCGGCGAAATTGCCATTCCGGAAAATGAACCGGGCAGCTCGATCATGCCAGGTAAGGTAAACCCCACCCAGTGCGAAGCGATGACGATGCTCTGCTGCCAGGTGATGGGGAATGATGTAGCGATCAACATGGGTGGTGCGTCCGGTAACTTCGAGCTTAACGTCTTCCGTCCGATGATCATCCATAACTTCCTGCAGTCGGTTCGCCTGCTGGCGGATGGCATGGACAGCTTTAATCACCACTGCGCGGTCGGCATCGAGCCGGTGCGCGAGCGTATCGATCAGCTGCTGAATGAGTCGCTGATGCTGGTGACGGCCCTGAATACACACATTGGCTATGACAAAGCTGCCGAGATTGCCAAGAAGGCGCACAAAGAGGGGCTGACGCTGAAAGGTTCGGCGCTGAAGCTGGGCTACCTGAGCGAAGAGGAGTTCGATGCGTGGGTCAGGCCGGAAGAGATGGTCGGCAGCATGAAGTCGTAAGCGATGTCAGAGGCCAGCCTCCGCTGGCCTCTGCATTACAGCGGGCAATCCACCCACAAATGGAGTCGGGGGATGAGCAGATTCAGGGGTTCCGCGGCAGGCTTATGACGATGCTTAATATTGTCCGCATCATAGTTAAGCAACTCGCCCAGCACCGGCACCTGACTGCGATCGCGACAGATCACCAGAATCGGTGACGGGCAGGCCAGCTGCGTCTGTTTTTGCTCATCGGCACGCCAGACGCGCGCGACCGGCTGGACTTTCACCGGCCGTTTGATTTTAAGCCGTGCCGAGGCGGGCAGGGCGCGCACGCTGGCCAGCTCCTCCTGCACTTTTTCTGCCCACTGTTCGCGTGACCAGGGCGCCTGAGCGCGTCCTGCCTTCAGGCTTTTTTCCAGCTGGGCTATTACCTCTTCGCGTTTGAGATTCTTGATGATGTGTTTATTCGCCCAGCCAAAGCGCAGGCTGTCCGGTGCGCTGAGCAGGGTGATGGAGCGGTAGGCGTTGAGTGTAATTAACCCGCGCAGATGCTGGTGGACGAACTCAAAGCGCGCTTCACTCGGCAGGCCCGACTCCACCGTAATCAGCTTTTCCAGCCGCGCTTTCAGCTGATTAATGACTGTGACCAGCGCGCCGATCTCCGCTTCCTCCGCCGCATCGCACTCAATGCAGAGGGCGCCCGGCAAGCGCACGGCGGCCTTGGTGCTCAGCTGTTCCGACTGATGTTGCATAAACAGGCGGCAGTAGTGGTCCAGCGCCATCGTTAACGCGCGCTCACCGAGATGCTGCTCGACGGCAATCTGCGTAATTGCCTCGTGTTCGCGACCTTTCACGACAGGCGGCAGACTAAATACCCGGGCGATGAGCAGAGGCTGCGTTTCAATCTGCTGCCGCAGTTCGCCCAGCGCCTGTTCCAGGTCGTTTACACACTGATGCATATCAGCCACTAAGTCATAGCGCGTCATGGTCGATCCTCATAGTTACAACGTCCACAATGTGGCAGAAGCCTGTCGAAGATGCAAGTGCATTATAGTTACAACATACTTTTGATTGTACCCGATAAAACGTGCGGCCTGCCTGGCTCAGCAGCTAAAAGCGGTCGCGCATTTTGCCTTATCGCAGAACATGTTATAAAACGGTTCGCCTGCTAACCCTGAGATCGCCTGTGAATCTGACGAACAAACCCCGCATAGCCGCCATCATCACCCTGGGCTGGATACAGATCCTCTCATGGGGTGGATCCTTCTATCTGATGGCGGTAATGGCGTCACCGATTGCGGAGGAGACAGGCTGGTCACAGCAGTGGATTTACGGCGCGCTCTCTGTCGGACTTCTGGTGTCGGGCCTGCTGTCGCCGTTTGCAGGCAGGGTTATCGCCCGCACCGGCGGCCGCATGATGCTGGCGCTGAGCGGAGTGGTGATGGCAGCGGGGCTGACAATCATGGCCTGCAGCCATGCGCTGCCGCTGTTTATTGTCGCCTGGATCATCATCGGAATCGGGATGGCCATGGGTCTCTATGATGCGCTGTTTGCTACGCTTGGCACCTGTTATGGTGCGCAGGCGCGGTCAGCCATCACCGGCATTACGCTGATATCAGGTTTCTGCACCACGCTGGTCTGGCCGGGAACGGCTCTGCTCATTCACGGATTCGGCTGGCGCGACGCATCGCTAATCATCGCGGCCATGCTGGTGATCTGCGTCCTGCCTGCTTATCTGTTTGCTTTACCGGCGAGTCACGCTCAGCGACCGGTAAAACGGCGCGATCCCGTGTCCGCAGAGGCGGAGATTGCGCCAGTGCGCTTCTGGCTGCTGTGCGCCATCTTTACGCTGGCATCGGTGATCATGACCGCGATCTCCGTGCAGCTAATTACCTTGCTGCAGGCGAGTGGTCATACCCTGACCTCTGCACTGGCGATCAGCGCGGTGCCTGGCCCGTGTCAGGTCGCGTCCCGTCTCGTCGATATGGCCTTTAAGCGAAGCCATCCCATCCGCACTGCTTTCTTTTCTGTCGGACTGGTGGCGCTGGGGCTGCTGTTGCTGGCCTTGATGCCACAGATGGCACTGATGAGCATGTTGCTCTACGGGGCAGGAAATGGCCTGCGTGCCATTGTGCGGGGAACTTTACCGCTGGTGATGGTCAAACCAGAATCCTATGCCATCGTGGTGGGGAAAATGGCCCGCCCGGCGCTAATGGGGCAGGCGCTGACGCCGCTGGTCGGCGGATATGTCTTTGAAAAGATGGGCGCATCAGCCACGCTATGGTTGCTTTGCGCGCTGGCAATCATTAACGTGATGCTGGTGATGGCGCTGAAGCGGCGATTACCGGCGACCCCGGCCGCAGCCGTTTAAGGGGGTTCTGCGCCAGCCAGCCATTTTAAGGGCTGTTGGCAGGCTAAGCACCTTGTGCGGTCGGGCTTCTGCCTTTGGTGAATACGTGCCTTGTCAGCGTGGGTTGGCTTCAAAAAAGCAACTGTGTTTGTTATATTTATTGCTCATTGATTGTTCACTTATGCGGCAATAAAACAATAAGATGCACCGCAACTCAGGATAAAGAAATGCTTGATTACCGCTTCCCGACAGCTTTGCAAATGGTTCTGAGCGTAGCGATGGCGGAGCAAATGGATAAACGCTCTACCAGCGCGATTCTGGCCTACGGGCTGGAAGCGAATCCCAGTTTCATACGAAAATTGATGGTTCCGCTCACACGTGACGGCATCATTGTTTCGACGCTGGGGCGTACCGGTTCTATCCATTTGGGACGTCCTGCGGCGGAAATTACCCTGCGGGATATCTATGTCTCGGTGATTGAAGATAAAAAGATCTGGGCTGCACGCCCGGATGTCGCACCGCGCTGTCTGGTCAGCGCCAACCTCTGCTGGTACTTCAAGTCGATCGCCGACGAAGCCGAGCAGGCGTCGCTGGACGTGCTGGCAAAACGCACCGTGGCCGACGCGCTGAATGAGCTGAAAAAGCGCGACACCAGTAACTGCACCGCCGTGCCGGAACCTGAACCTGAAGAGAGTGAAGAACTCTGCAAAAAAAGCCGCTGATAAGCGGCTTTTTTTATGGGCGTGGATTCATGCTGCACGTTGCCTTTGGACCCTTCCTGCTTGCTTTCCAGCATTATCTCTCCTGCTCTCAATAAAGAAACATTTATGTTGCCTTAAGCATCATTAGTGTTAATCTTACTTTATACAGAGCGAGGGAACGCGATGAAGTACAGTGAATTCAGACGCTGACTCATTCAGCAAGGCGCTATTCTGGTTAAGCACCGCAGTGGAAGCAGCCATTTCAAAGTCTTCTTAGGCGACAGGCAGTCTGTCTTTCCAGATCATGGCGCGAAAGAAATGCCGGAAGGGACGCGCAAGAAAATTCTAAAAGATCTGGGCCTGTAAGCCTGATCAGTGAGGTCACCCTATGTTTAACTATGCCGTCAGATTAACGCATGACCTGAAAACCGATAGCTGGGAGGTATCATGTCGCGATTTACCATTATTGCATTCAGTTGGCGACACCATTGAGGAAGCGCTGGCCGAGGCAGCAGATGGACTGGTAGCCGCTATCTCTCTGGAAATGGATGCCCGTCGTCCCATCCCGTTAGCGAGTGATGCGCAGCAGGGGGAGTACATCGTCTCTGTGCCTGTCCTGGTAGCAATGAAAGCGGCACTGTATAACGCTATGATTGAAACCGGTACCCGCAAGGCGGATTTGGCACGCCAGCTGGGCGTAAATGGTCCACAGGTTGACCGACTGCTTGACGTAGAGCACTCGTCAAAAGTTGAAAAAGTTGAACTGGCGCTGGCGCAGCTGGGCCGTAAAGCCCGGGTTGAGATTCTCATCTGATGAGCCGCTTTCACGCAAAAGGGCGGTCAGGCGTGTCACAGACAAAAAAGGGGCGATCCTGCGATCGCCCCTTTCAGACATCACGGTTTACGCCGTCGCTGACTCCGCCTGTTCTGCGCGACTCGTCACCAGCTTGCGCAGCGCGACATAGAACACCGGCGTCAGGAACAGGCCGAACAGCGTCACACCGAGCATGCCGGAGAAGACCGTAATACCGGTCACGCCCCGCACTTCGGCTCCCGCGCCTTCACCCAGAATCAGCGGCACGGTGCCGGCGATAAAGGCGATGGAGGTCATCACGATGGGGCGCAGACGCAGGCGACACGCTTCCAGCGCCGCGTCCACAATCCCTTTGCCCTGAATCTCCAGCTCCCGCGCAAACTCGACGATCAGAATCGCGTTCTTACACGCCAGCCCCATCAGCACCACCAGTCCGACCTGCACGAAGACGTTGTTATCCCCGCCGGTCAGCCAGACGCCAGACAGGGCAGAGAGCAGCGTCATCGGCACAATCAGGATCACCGCCAGCGGCAGCGTCCAGCTCTCATAAAGCGCGGCCAGCACCAGGAAGGCCAGCAGCACCGCCATCGGGAAGACGATCAGCGCGGTGTTGCCCTGGGTTGACTGTTGATAACTCAGGTCGGTCCACTCGATATTCATGCCGTTGGGCAGGAGCTGACCGGACATCGCTTCCAGCTGGCTCATCGCCTGTGCGGAGGAGAGGATGCGCGGGTCGGCATCACCGATCAGATCCGCCGCCGGATAGCCGTTGTAGCGAATCACCGGATCGGGACCATAGGTGGTGGTAATGTTGACCATACTGCCAATCGGCACCATTTCACCGCGATCGTTGCGGGTGCGCAGATTCGCAATATCCTCGACGCTGTCGCGGAACTCCCCATCCGCCTGCGCCATCACCCGCCAGGTGCGTCCAAACCGGTTGAAATCGTTTACGTAAGAGGAGCCGAGATAGGTCTGAAGCGTACTGAACAGGGCGGTCAGCGACACACCCTGCGCTTTCGCTTTATCCCGATCGACCTGAACATCCAGCTGTGGCACGTTGGCCTGATAGGAGGAGATAGGGAAGTGCATCCCCGGCGTCTGCATGATGCTGCCCGACAGCGTATTGATCGCCGTCTGCAATGCGCCATAGCCCAGACCGGCCCGATCCTGCACATAGAGCGAATAACCCGATCCCTGACCCAGTCCAAGGATAGGCGGTGGCATAATGGAGAAGCCAAAGCCCTGCTGGATCTTCGCGATCTTCGCATTGATCTCCGCGTTAATCTCGTCCGCCGTATGCTTACGCTCATTAAAGGGCTTCAGACCGAAGAAGACCGTGCCGCTGTTTGGCGTATTGGTGAACTGCAGGGCATTCAGGCCGGGGAAGGCGACCGCATAGGCGACACCATCAGTCTGCATACCGATTTCGCTCATCTTACGAATCACCTCATCGGTCCGCGCCAGCGAGGAGCCTTCCGGCATCTTCACGCCACCAATCAGATAGAGCTTATCCTGTGTCGGAATAAATCCGCCCGGCACGGTGTGGAACATAAACCCGGCCCCGGCCAGCAGCAGCAGATAGACAGCGAACACCGCACCACGACGACGCAGCGTGCGGCCAACCAGCGATTCATACCCATGCGCACTGCGCTGGAAGAAGCGGTTAAACGGACGGAAAAGCCAGCCGAACAGCGCATCGATAATCCGCGTCAGGCGATCTTTCGGCGCGTCATGGCCTTTCAGCAGCATCGCCGCGAGGGCAGGCGAGAGCGTCAGCGAGTTAATCGCTGAAATCACGGTTGAGATCGCGATGGTAGTGGCGAACTGCTTATAGAACTGTCCGGTCACGCCCGACAGAAATGCCATCGGCACGAACACCGCGCAGAGCACCAGCGCAATGGCGATGATGGGCCCTGAGACTTCGCGCATCGCCTGATGCGCAGCGGCACGCGGTGACAGCCCCATCTCAATGTTACGCTCGACGTTTTCCACCACCACAATCGCGTCATCCACCACGATCCCGATGGCCAGCACCAGCCCGAACAGGCTCAGGGTATTGAGCGAGAAACCGAGCAGATAGAGCACGCTGAAGGTGCCGACCACCGACACCGGCACCGCCAGCAGCGGAATAATCGAGGCCCGCCAGGTCTGCAGGAACAGGATCACCACCAGTACCACCAGAATCACCGCTTCCAGCAGCGTCTGCACTACGGCTTTGATCGAGTCACGTACAAACACCGTCGGATCATAAGGTGCCGCCCATTTCACATCGTTGGGGAAGCGGGTCGCCAGCTCATCCATTTTGGCGCGAACCGCATTGGAGAGATCGATGGCGTTGGCGCCGGGTGCCTGGAAGATACCGATACCGACCGCATCCTTGTTGTTGAGCTGAGAGCGCAGGGCGTAACTGCCCGAACCCATTTCAATGCGTGCCACATCGCGCAGCCGCACCAGCGAGCCGTCATCAGAGGTTTTCAGGATGATATCGCCGAACTGCTGCTCGTTCTCCAGTCGCCCCTGAGTGTTGATCGACAGCAGAAAATCACTCTGTTTCTTAAGCGGTTCCGCACCTAACTGACCGGCCGAAACCTGCACGTTCTGCTCCTGCATCGCGGTGATCACGTCCGAGGCGGTCAGGCCGCGCGCCGCCACTTTGTTGGGATCGAGCCAGACGCGCATCGCATATTCACCCGCGCCGAAAATCTGGATCTGACCAACGCCGGGCAGGCGCGCCAGCTCATCTTTCACCTTGAGCGTGGCGTAGTTACGCAGGTAGAGCGAATCGTAGGTATTGTCTGGCGAGAAGAGATGAACGACCAGCGTCAGGGTCGGTGACATCTTCTGGGTAGTAATTCCCAGACGACGTACATCTTCCGGCAGACGCGCTTCCGCCTGCGCGACGCGGTTCTGCACCTGCACCTGCGCCTGATCGGGATCGGTGCCCGGGCGGAAGGTCACCGTGGTAACCAGCACACCATCTGAACCGGCGACGGACTTCATATACATCATGTTTTCGACGCCGTTGATCGCCTCTTCCAGTGGCGTCGCCACCGAATCTGCGATCACTTTCGGGTTCGCACCGGGATATTCGGCACGCACCTGTACGCTGGGCGGGACAACGTCGGGATACTCACTGATCGGCAGCAGCGGGATAGCGATCATCCCGGTGACGAAGATCAGAATCGACAGCACCGCGGCAAAAATGGGCCGATCGATAAAAAAGCGGGAAAAGTCCATAGCGGCCTCGGATTAGTGAGCGGCTGTCGCGCGCATGGCGACCTGCTGAGCGGTAACGGGCATGCCCGGCATGAAGACTTTCTGCAGACCGGCGACGATCACCCGGTCTCCGGCTTGCAGACCCGATTTCACGATACGCAGGCCATCCACCATTGCGCCGGGCTGGATATCACGCCGCTGCGCCTTGCCTTCGCCATCCACCACATAAACATATTTGCGATCCTGATCGGTCAGTACTGCCTTGTCATCGATCAGCATCGCCTGGAACTGCGCGCTGCCGGGCAGCCGCACGCGGGCAAACAGGCCCGGGGTAAACTGACGCTGCTGGTTGTCGAGCAGGGCACGCATCCGGATAGTGCCGGTGCTGGCGGTCAGCTGGTTATCCAGGAAATCGACCTTACCCTGATGCGGAAAGCCCTGATCGCCGGCCAGCGCAATCTCAACCGGCAGGGCGTGGCGCTGCTGGCCCTGACGCGCCATCGTCTGATAGTGCAGGAAGGTGTTCTCATCGACATCAAAATAGACATACATCTGCTGCTGTGACACCAGCGTGGTCAGGACACTGGCGCTGTCGCCCGCGGTCACCAGGTTACCGGCGGTAATCATCGCGCGGCTGGCGCGTCCATCGATAGGGGCGGTGACGCGGGTAAAGTCCAGGTTCAGCTGGGCCATATCGACCGCCGCCTCTGCCGCCAGCACCTCCGCCTGCGCCTGACTGGCCGCAGCGCGCCGCTGTTCCCAGGCTTCGCGGGAGATAGCCTGGGTGTCGATCAGCTTCTCGCTGCGGCCCGATTCGCTGCGGGCCAGACTCGCCTGACTGCGTGCCCGGGCCAGTTCCGCTCTGGCCTGCTCCAGCGCCGCACGGTAACTCCGGTCGTCGATGGTAAACAGCACCTGACCTTTGCGAACCTCATCGCCTTCGCGATAGTTCACGGAATCAATGTAGCCGGAAATGCGCGGACGCAGCTGTACGCTCTGCACCGCCTCTACACGGCCATTGAAGTTGTCCCACTGGCTGACCGGCTTAACCAGCACCGGCGCGGCGCTCACCTCCGGTGGGGCGGGTGGAGCGTTTTGCGCAACGCCTTTGTCGCAGCCGCTGAGCTGCGCGATAAGCAGTATCATCCCAAAGAGGGTCAAGCCCTGACGAACCCGGTTCGTAATCATTATTGTCTTTCCGCGATAAAGAGTAACAGGTGACCTGCTGGTCAATATTTGCAACTTTTAAGATTGCAATTAATCGCGGTGAGTGTAGGCTGGCGTCACTGGCAACTGCAAGAATAACAGATACACTTTATGTGCGGTTTGGGGCGGGTCGATGAAAGCCTGATCGACAGACGTTAAAGCCCCACAAAAAGTGCGGCATTTAATGTACTAATAAAACTTGCATTAAATGGCATAGTCAGCCACCCTTAAGTGTAACTGCAACTGATACTAATACTTTTCGCCGCGGCGACAGGAGAGACTGGAATGATGAGTGACGCCTTTATTCACGATTTAATCGACTGGATTGATAACAATATCGAAGCACGTCTGGATCTGGATACCGTTTCAGAGCGCGCGGGTTACTCCAAGTGGCACCTGCAGCGCATGTTCAAAGAGCACACGGGCTATCCGCTGGGTGAGTATATCCGCGTGAAGAAGCTGAAAAAATCAGCCGATCGCCTGACCAGCACCGATGAACCGATCCTGAACGTGGCGATCTCACTGGGCTTCGACTCCCAGCAATCCTTTAATCGCAGCTTCAAACGTCAGTATGGTGTCGCACCGGGTGCATGGCGTCGACACAGCGGCGATTCGCACGCCGCATAATCTCGCCAGGGCCAGCATGTCTGGCCCGCGCTTTTCTCTGCGCGCAAAACTGGTATCATCTGCATCCTGTCGTCACGGATGCCATTATGTCAAAAAAACTCTGGATTGGACTTTTCCTTGTCCTCGCGGTCTGTTTCTACGGCCTCAAACCCTGGCTGAATCGTCTTTCAGCACCCGCTCAGCCCGATATCGCCATCCTGACCGATGCCCGCACCGTTGCGCGCTGGGTCCTGCAACATCAGCATTTACCGGACTACTACCTGACGAAAAGCGACGCGCGCAAGCGTGGCTGGAACCCGGAGAAGGGCAATCTGTGTGATGTGTTGCCCGGCAAAGCCATCGGCGGCGATCGTTTTGCCAACCGTGAAAAACGGCTGCCCACACGAGCCGGTCGTCAGTGGTATGAGGCGGATGTGAACTACCGCTGTGGTCATCGCGATGCTGACAGGCTGGTCTACTCTTCAGACGGCCTGGTCTTTCTGTCGACCGACCACTACCGCAGTTTCAGACAGGTACCCTGAGCATGCCTGACCTGACTTTTGACCTGCGTCAACTCACCACGCGCGCCGCCTTTTATCAGCAGTTTGCTGAGCAGAGCGGCTGCCCGGAGAGTTTTGGTTATAATCTGGATGCGCTATGGGACTGGCTGACCGGCGGGATGGCGCTGCCTGCCACGGTGCGGTTGCAGCACGTTGCCGCACAGCAGGCCGATTTAGCCCCGGTGCTGGCGCTGCTGGAAGAGGCGGCGCAGTCGCTGGCGGGCGAACTGCGCCTGATTATGGATTAAGCGCGCAGCGGCTTAAGCAGGGAAATCAGTGCGTCACGCGCCGACGGCGGCAGATCGCCGCCGCCGGTGTAACCGTTGTTTTCAATAATCACCTGATTCAGTCCGACCAGCCAGTCATAGATATAGTAGGCGGTGTGGTTGGCCGGCGCGGCAGAAAGCCGGGTGAGGCGCTGACCGGCACCGAAACTGACGCTGGGCGCGGGCGGGCGTGAGAAGATCACCTGACCGCGGTTAACCCGGCTGGCGGGCCGTTCGGTTTCAGGCCGCTGTAAAAAGCCGAGCCAGGCGACGAAATCACCCAGCACCGTCATCGCCCGCGTCACCTGACGGTCGGCACGGGATTCATGGCTGACGCTCTGCGTATCGGGCTCATGCAGCGCCTGCTGCAGCTTTTGCGCGATATCGGTGCGGAACCCCGCCGTAATCAGCTCCTCGACCAGCCACTCCATCGTCGCTTTATCCACGTTCAGCAATGCCAGCAGACTGCGATTCTCCGGCAGCTGACGCAGATGATCCAGCCACAGCAGCATCACCTGACGCGGAAACTGCTGCGCGCCCTGCAGACTCTGACGCGGCTGAACCGGCGCTTCAGCCGGACTTTCGCTGAACAGGTCAAATTCAAAGCCAATCCCGAACTGATTCTCCGGCGCCTGCAGGCTGGCCGGTTTGCTGCCAGGCAGGGCGGACTGATTCAGCCACAGCTGACGCAGTGCCTCGCGGGGCGGCTGCAGGCGTTCCAGCAGCTCACCGTGCAGGCCGGTACGATGCTGCAAACATTTCAGCAGCGTGTCAGCGATGTTCTGTTTGCGGGCCGCCTGCTCCGGCGTGGCTTCCGCTTCGGTCCACGGCAGTAAGCGGCGCTCGACCACGGTATGCTGAATCTGCGCCAGCTGCGCCAGCAGCATGTCGCGACGGGCCTCCGGCTGCATCTCATCCTGTAACCAGCTCGCCATACGGTCAACGCCCGCGCGATCCAGGGCCAGCATCGACCCCCAGTGCTGACCGGGCTGGCCCATCTGACGCTGCACGGCTTCATCCACGTTCACCTGCTGATGACGGGCATCGAAAGGCGTAATCGCCCAGATGAGGCGCGGTTTCCCGGCGGACTCCTGTGCGGGCTGCTGACGCTGCCATTCACGCAGCGATTCGCTCACCAGGCTGGCATCCTGGCGATGGCTGGCGGCGGTGCAGACAATCAGCAGATCGATCGCCTGCCGGGTGGCGTAGAAGCCGGGCAACAGTGCGCGTTTCTGCTCCAGCAACTGCGCCCGCAATGGCTCCTGCTGACGCAGGCGCTGCCGGTCATCCTGCACGGTCGCGTCAGCGGGCTGACCTGGCGCGGGCAGCTCCAGCATGTCGGCATCGTCATAGAGTGCAGTGCGCGGTGTAGAGCAGAGCGGTACCAGCACTTCCAGCGTCAGCAGGGCCAGCAAGCCCAGCGGCACATGCTGCGCCTTGCCAATACGGTTGCCATTCAGCGGACAGACTTCCACCCGTTGCTGCTGATCCTGCTCGCTGGCGGGAACGATCAGCTGTTCAGCTGGTAGCAGTGACGCATCGGTGAGCAGGCTGAGAGGCGCGAGCAGACGGCTGCTGTTACGCAACTGATGACGCAGATGCAGCAGGCTGCGCAGCATCTCATTAAGAGCCGGTTGCGACGGCCACAGCAGCGAAAAGAGCTGCACGCGATCGTCCACGCTTAGCCAGGGGGCCAATTCAACTGCCTGCGGCCAGAAGTGACGGTCGAGACGGGCATCGTAGTGCGGACGGCGACGGCACCAGGACCAGAGCGTGACCAGCGCATCGCCCTCCAGACCCGCCAGCGGCGTCGCCAGGCGATGACGCTGCAGGCGCTGCAGTGCGCTGTCGATCTGCGCGGTGTCGGGCGCGCTCTCACCGGCAGAGGCGACCATCAGCCGCACAATCTCCGCCTCGCTCAGCAGCGCGAGTTCAACCGGCCACTCGCCAGAGAGCGGCTCACGCTGATGACTGAAACGGGTTGCCGTCGCAAAATCGAGGTTGCCGGGATTGATATGCTGGAACCAGCTCAGCAGCTTGTCACCCATGCGGGTCATCAGCTGGCCCTGGGCGTCAGCCACCATCTCATTCAGCAGCCAGGCTTTTCCGGCCTGCGACTGACCAAACAGCGCCAGCGTCACCGGACGCGCCACCTGCTGCGCCAGCGCCTGAGTCTGCACGCGCGCCTGACGCAGTTGCAGCGTCAGGGTTTCCGCTTCCAGCGCCAGACGCGGCGACTGTTCACGGCTCTCTTCAATCCAGGTCAGGCTCTGATTCAGGGCATCCTGCAGCAGGTTCAGGCGTTTTGCCAGCGTCTGCGGCTGGCGGGGTTTCAGGGCTTTCATCGTTTACATACGCTCCCGCTGTCAATCCAGTATTGCGCATTGGCATTGCCGGTGGCCGACAGGGTGTTCAGCTTCAGACTTAACTGCTCCAGCGGCACGCGGGTACCGTCATCCAGACGCGCATCGCTCAGCACCAGATTTTCCGGGCCGGTGGCACCCGGGCCGGCTTTTACCGCCAGGCGGATACGCAGCACGCTTTCCCCGGCCACTTTACGCGCCAGCGTGGCGTCGTTGAGCGTCAGGCTGTAGAGCGGCGAGGCGGGCCAGCGGTCGTTATCGAGCTGGCGGAAGCCCAGACAGACGTTGCCGCGAATACGGAAACTGCTCTTTTTGTCCAGCGCATAAGCGGGGTCGTCGAGGTCAATTTCGCTGTAACAGAGATTCTCATCGGTCAGCGCCTGATTCTCATCAAGCATACCCAGGTAGCGAATCGTCGAGTAGGGCTCAAAGTCGCCCGCGCGGAACCAGAAGCTGCTGAGACGCAGATCCAGCGCCAGCAGGCAGAGCATCGCACCTACCGCCGCAGTAGATTTCGGGTTATCGATGCGGCCATGCTTGTTAAACGGATACCAGTCGCTGGTGTGATAGCCCTCCAGCGACAGAATGCGGCTGCCCGGCAGCGGCTGCAGATGGCGCACCAGCGCCTGAATGCCCGGGAAACGTGACGGCCGACCGGTCAGCAGCAGCACGTCGCACTGATAAAGTGACACCACTTCACACATCGAGCGCAGCGCCGGAATGATCGCCATGCGGTGCTGCATAAACTCGCCGTGCAGCTGCGACAGGCTGACCACCAGCGGCACCTGCAGCAGGTCGAAGCGGCTTTGTCCGCCCAGCTCGCGCTGAATCTCACCGTTCACAAACGCCAGCACCGCTTCGCCCGGCGCCTGTTCCACCAGCTCGCCAAACAGCGCATTGATCTCGGCGTGGCTCTCAAGCGGATCCCAGTTTTCGTAGCGCTCCAGCACGGCCTGCGCCAGCGGAATAAAGAGCTGTAACGTTACCTGCTGACGTAGCGTAGCCTGACCATCCATACGGCTGTCGTGGCCAAAGAGTTTGTTCATCAGCGGATCGGTCAGGGCCAGGCCCGCTTTCTGCAGGTGCTGTTGCAGCGCAGGAAGGATCCACAGCTGAATCACATCCAGCAGGATATCATCGCCCGCCACCTTGAATCCCTCGCGGAACAGCAGACGCGGTGTAATTTTGACGTTGTTACCCTGACCATCATCCAGGCGATACTGGGTGATCGCCAGATCGGTGGTGCCCCCGCCGATATCGATCGAGGCGATGCGCAGGCTCTTACCGGGCAGCTCATCGGCCTCGCGCGGACGATCCGGGCGCGCCATGCTGCTGAAAAAGTCTTCGGCGCGACCGGCAAAATTAACCTGTGTCTCGTTAAACAGCCAGACCATCTGCCCGCAGGTCGCCTCATCCCACTCCATCTGCACATCCGGCAGCGGTTTCGGGCTCTGACGCGGCAGTGCCGGGGCCAGCTCATCCGCTTCGTTCAGCCAGCCCTCGGCTTTCCAGACCAGCGCCAGCGCCTCCTGCATTCTGCGGCGGAAGATTTCACGCTCCGGTTTTGGCATCGCCGAGGGTAGCGTCAGGATGACATGGCGCAGCTGACGCGGCGCGTGGCTCTGTGGCATCCGCTGACGCTGAGCGGCACTGTTCATCTGCATCAGCGCCTGCGCCAGCAGCTCGCACAGCATAAAGGTCATCAGCGAGCTGCGGCTGTAGTGGGGTGAAAAGACCGGCAGGCGGTCGTCCGGCGACAGCGTCGAAAGCGGCTGGCCTTCGTCGTTCAGCAGGGTGGTAAACGGCGCGGCATAGGCCAGCGGCTCACTCTGCTCGCCCGGCGTATTAAAGCGCCAGCCTGGCTGATAGCGCGCTTCATCCCAGAGATAGCGGCGCGGGCTGGAGAGGCCGGTGCTGCCTTCCAGTCCTGCGCGCTGCAGTGCCAGACGGCTCGCTTCACGGCCGACGCGGGTCAGAGACGGCCACATAAAGGCCTGCTCGCGGCCGCTCTCCAGCGAGAAGTTCGCCTTGCCAAAGCGCGCTTCGGCAAATTCCAGGCGACTGTCGAACAGCTCGTTGTAAACCTGATGCGGCTGGGAGAGATCGCGCAGCTGCAGTTCATAGGTCTGCTTCAGACCGTTGCTCTCTTCCGGATGATCTTCCACCAGGATGCCGCAGGTGTGGGAGTTGCCGACGTCGAGAATGATGTCGACGCTGACGGCCGGGGTCTGCAGCGTGGCGGCCTGAATATGGATCTCGCTGAGATCGAGCTTTTCGCCCAGCAGCTCCAGCAGATTGAGATAGTGCGCCTGATATTCAAACTCGCGAAGCGCCTGATTGATCGCCTGTTCACGGCGGTCGGCAACGCGATCGATAAAGGTTTCCCGCAGCCAGCCGTCAACCCAGGTGAGATCGAGAAAGTCACCCAGTTCGTAGTTGTGCCAGGCGAGCGCAAAGGTGACGCCATTCTGCGCATCGGCAGGCGTCAGGCCGAGCTGTTCGCCGCCATCCTGTTCCGCGACACAGCGGGTGTCGAATGCCACGCTGACGCGATGAGTATTGCCCGCCGCATCGGGCGCTGGCAGGGCGACCAGACGCATCCGCGCCCAGTTCTCCGGGCCGCCGATGAAACGGCGGCCACTGGCGCAGCGCAGCATGGGCAGCGGCAGCCAGCAGGCGGACAGGAGCGAGAGGGAGTCGGCCAGCGCGATATCGGACTCCGGACGCACCACTTCTGCGGCACCGCCATCTTCCGGGTAGAGCAGGAACTTACCGCTGTTGCCGTCAACGTTCAGGCGCAGCAGCGGGCCGTTGGCGGTCTGGCGCACAAACTGGCGGCGCGCCGGGGTGGCAGAGAGCTGCAGGCCGAAATCCAGAAACTGCACACCGCTGTTTTCAATCAGCGTAATTTTTTGTTTGTCATCGATCAGGGGAGCCAGCATCGTTATTTACTCTCACGCTTAATCGTCATCGGGAAGATCCGGTCTTCCGCATACTGCGCTTCACACACTGCGGCACCGATACTCGCGTGGCAGACCAGCAGCGGCATACGGTAGCGGGAACCATTCTGGCACTTCGCCGTATAACGGCTCTCGATTACCAGGTTACCGGCGCTGGTCATGGCCGCGCTGACATCCGCTTTGCAGCTGGTATTGCCCTGAGCAACCTGCACGCTGCCTTTGCCCTTTTTGAACTCGAAACGCATTACCGGCGGTTTACCGGTGGGCGTCGGCATCTGGTCGATGGTGACGCGCCAGCGGCCATCGATAACCTGCACCTGACCATCGCGCACCGCATCCGGCGTTACGATCAGGTCATCAGGCCGCGCCGGTACCGCAGGCGTCACCACACTGGCAAGGGTAGCAGATGAGTCGGCCGGTGCGGCTTCAGGCGCTGCGACGCTGGCCGGTTTCTGCGGCAGCGTCTCAGGAAGTTTCTCCGCGGCGGCCATCACGGCAGGGGGCGCAACGGCGGGCGCCGACGCGACCTGTGCTGGCGCAGCGGCCGGTGTCGGGGCAGCCGCAGCAGGCGTCGTCGCAGGTTCTGCACTGACTTTCGCGCTCTCAACCGGCGTCTCGGTCACGGGACGGTGCAGCAGCACCGCCACTGCGACGGCGGCCGCAATCGCCACCGGCGGCAGCAGATACCAGATACGGAAGCGGCGGCGGGCCGGTTCCTGTGTCTTCTGCACCGGTTCAGGCGCCATCACCGCTGGCTGCGGTTCAGTCACCTCTTCAGGTTCCGGTTCTGCCATCAGCACGGGTTCGGCGACCACGGGCGCGACAGGCAGCTCGGGCAGCGGCTCAACCAGCGCAACCGGCAGATTCTCCTCCAGGGTGTCGCGCAGACAGGCCAGCGCATCATCGCGGCTGCGCGCCTGGGCATCGACAAAGCCCCAGAACGTGATGACCGGTTTGCCATCCACCAGATAGACATATTGCTGATCGGGAAACTGCAGGGTTTTGCTCAGCAGCGCACCAAAGAGCCGCATGGCGGGGTTCTCTGCCGCGCGCGCGCGCGTGCTGAGATCCTGCATATCCTGCTGGCAGGCGGTGAGCTGCTGCAGGGCCGCGCGACGTTCATGATCGCTCGCGCCCAGCCAGGATTTTACCCGGCCACTGAAAGGGGCATACCAGTCGAGGCGGTCGCCCCGTTCATTGGCCTGCGGGATCGCCAGGCAATCTGCCAGTGCGCTCTGACGGCGCAGGCGCAGCGTTTCACGAATTTGCAGTGCTGAGGCGTAGACCGGCTGGCCGTTTTCACCTAGCGCCAGAACAGCATCTAATTTACCGCTGCGCAGAAAAGTTTTTGCCACCTGTTGGGCCCTTATCGGTCGTTGTCTGAGGCAGAAAATCGCGTGTTATCGACGATTAAATTGATTTTACGCCGGGCAATGACAAATCAAACGGCAGAAAAGGGGCTAAATCCACTGTTTTTTTCGCTGGCTGGCGTAAAAATAACCGAAATTTCAGAACAATGCGATCCTCAGCCCGTTTTGCGTACCAGCAGCAGGTGAGCGATAACGCCCCCGGTCAGCCCCCAGAAAGCGGGTCCGATGCCCAGCAGTGATACGCCCGAGGCGGTGATTAGAAAGGTAATCAGCGCGCTGTCACGTTCGGCTGGCTGCTCCAGTGCCCGCTGCAGGCTGCCGCCCAGGGTGGCCAGCAGCGCCAGACCGGCGAGCGCCTCGATCAGTACCGCAGGCAGGGCACTGAACAGCACGGCGATTAGCGCGCCAGACGCGCCCGCCAGCAGATAAAATACCCCGGCCAGCGCCGCCGCACGCCAGCGTTTCTGCGGGTCGGGATCGACCTCATCGCTCATGCAGATGGCGGCGGTGATCGCGGCAACGCAGACCGAAAAACCGCCAAACGGTGACAGCAGCAGCGCCGTCAGACCGGTGCGGGTCATCAGGGCAGAGACGGGCGGACGATAGCCGTGCGCCTGCAGGGTTGCGATGCCGGGGGCATTCTGCGACGCCATCGTGACCAGAAAATAGGGCAGGCCCGTGCCCAGCAGCAGGGTCAGGGTAAAGTGCGGCATGATCGGCTCCGGCAGCGCCAGGCTGACCGCCTGCGGTGGAAAGTGGATGGCGTGTTGTGCCAGAGCGACCCCAATGCCCGCCAGCAGCGTCACCAGAATAGCGTATCGGGCCAGCCAGCGGCGCGCGAGCAGCCAGGCCAGGCACATGCTGCCGCATAAAGCGAAGTTGCTCTGCAAATCGGCGAAGGTCTGCAGACCGAAGCGCAGCAGAATACCCGCCAGCATCGCCGCCGCCAGCGAGGCGGGGATGTGCTTCATCAGGCGAGCGAAGAGGCCGGTTACGCCGCAAAGCACGATCAGCAGGTTGGCAAAAACAAAAACCCCTACCGCCTCATTCAGCGTGACGCCGTGAAAACTGGTCGCCAGCAGCGCCGCGCCGGGCGTGGACCAGGCGGCGAGCAACGGCATCCGGTAGCGCAGCGACAGGCTCAGAGAGACGATCCCCTGCGCAAGACCCAGTACCGACAGCCAGCCGCCGATCTGCGCGGGCGTAGCGCCTGCCGCCTGAAACATCTGATAGATGATCGCGCCACTGCTGCTGTAGCCAACCAGCACCGCAACAAAGCCGGAGATCAACATCGGCAGGGTGAAAGGGGGGTGTTCCGCTCTTGTCATGCAGCCATTTCCGCCTGGGTTGTGCGTTATAGCGTACATGGTGGCATGGTGCGCTATAACGCACAAGTGTTACACTCTAAACCTGTTATTTTCAGGCTGTATGCAAACAACCGGGAGAAAAAATGGCGGATATTCAGCAACACCTGAGCGCGGCGCTCAGGCAGTTGCGTCAGGCCAACGGCTGGAGTCTGACGCTGACGGCGGAGCGAACCGGCGTCAGTAAAGCGATGCTGGGGCAGATTGAGCGCGGTGAATCGAGCCCGACCATCGCCACGCTGTGGAAGATCGCCACCGGTTTCAACGTTCCCTTTTCGTTTTTCATCGATGCCCGGGTGATCGCCTCCGGGACTGCGCCGGGATTCAGTCAGCCTGACGCCGGGATGGCCGTCCGGCCCCTGCTGTCCTACGATCCGCAACTGCGGTTTGAGCTGCTGGCGGTGGAGCTGGCCGCGGGAGCACAGAGCCACTCGTCGCCCCATGAAGCGGGCTGCGTGGAGCAGGTGGTGGTTATCAAGGGCGAACTGCTGCTGGCGGTCGGAGAGGTCTGGCGGCGTCTGCTCGCGGGTGAGGCATTCCGCTTTGAGGCCGATATGCCGCACAGCTACCGCAACCCGCTCAGCACGCCGCTGCGCTTTCACAGCCTGATCCACTACCCGCAACGGCCTGACGTTACAAATTGATACGGGCGCAAACTACACAGTCTACCTTCGTATCTCTATACTTTTGCCGGTTCACAGAGAGGGACAATGAGCGATCTGACTGATTCTGCCGCCACACTACGGATGCTGGTGGGTAAGCTGGCACGACGGCTGCGCGAGTCGGCACCGCCAGGCGAGCTGACCTGGTCCCAGGTGGCGGTGCTGGGCCATCTGGTGCGCGACGGAGCGATGACGGTGACGCAACTGGCTGCGGCTGAGGGCGTACGGACCCAGTCGATGGGCGCGACCGTAGCCGGTTTGCTGGCGTCAGGCCTGGTGACAGGCGAGCCCGATCCCCATGATGGTCGCAAAACGCGTTATCTTCCGACGCCCCCGAGTCTGGCTGTCATCACGTCGAGCCGGGCGATGCGCGAGGACTGGCTGGTGCGGACGCTGGCGGCCCGGCTGAGCCCGGCAGAACAGCAGCAACTGACCGATGTTCTCCCTCTGCTGCAACGACTTGCTGACGATTAACCCTGAGGATCTAACATGGCTGTAACCACACTTGATGCAAAAACTGCGCTGATTGTTATCGACCTGCAACATGGCATCGTGGCGCTGCCGCTGGTGCATGCGCCAGAGCCGGTGATTGATCGTTGTGTCGCACTGGCAGATGCTTTCCGTGCGCACCAGCTGCCTGTGGTACTGGTGAATGTGGCTGGCGCTGCACCGGGCCGCAATGAGCAGGGACGCCACAGCGGCGAATTGCCTGCCGACTGGGCCACGCTGGTGCCGGCGATGACGCCTCAACAGGATGACCTGACCGTCACCAAGAAAACCTGGGGTGCGTTTCACGGCACGGCCCTGCATGAGGAGCTGCAGGCGCGCGGCGTCACGCAGGTGGTGATTTGCGGAATCGCGACCTGCATCGGCGTCGAGTCCACAGCCCGTCAGGCGTATGAGCTAGGTTACAACGTCACGTTAGCCACCGATGCGATGACCGATCTCAATGCCGATACCCATAACAACAGCATCACTCTGATCTTCCCGCGCCTGGGCGAAACCGGCAGCAGTGAGGAGATCATGGCGTTAATGGGTAACACCCGCTGACAGAAAGTTCGCCTGCCTTGTCCTGCCACAACCAGCAGGGCAAGGTGTAAGGCGGATTTTGCCAGATCAGAAACTAAACCGGTAACCTGCATTTATCCGGTGCTGGTTGAAGCGTTCTCCCCGTGTCAAATCCGCTTCCAGATAAAGATGATGCGTATTGCGGATACGCGCACTGATGCCCAGGCCGTTATTCCATCCATTTCCACTGTAATCTGCATTTTCAGCGGCACCGTTAAGGGTGTAGTGCATTCTGGCTGAAAACTCGCGCTCCAGACCTGTTTTGATATAGGCATCATAATGGATACCTTCATGCGTCTGGCTGAATCCCGCAAGCGTGCTGATTCGCCCGTAAGCAGAATGATAGTGATCGAATTTGATGGCAAGGCCATTACTGGCCCGGGCTTGTGCACTTTTCTGGTGGGCTAACGTGATTTGTGCCTGAGGCTCCAGGTATAGCCCCTGTTCGTCGGGCGAAAAGCTGAAACGCTGTCCCACTTCTGTTGAAACGGTGATACCGGTGGATTTTGCCTGGCCGGACACCGGATTCTGCTGACTGTCCTTCACTTCGAACTGGTTGCTGATGCGGTTAATTTTCAGCACCTGATCTATATAAAAACCCGTTTCAGTCACCCAGGTCAGATAGCCACCGCCATATTCTGATCTGACAGTGCCCCTGCCGCCGCGATAGTCTGGCGAAGCGTGATTGACGCCCATAAACAGACCACCATATAGCTGTTTGCTCTCAGAGAGATTTTTGTCAGCACCAAACTGAAAACCGCTGTATTGCATTCTGAAACCATCGAGTTTCCCGGCAGAAGAGGCGTTCACTTTGCCGTCAATACCCCGCAGCCAGACGTTGCCGTGACTGCGGTTGTTGCGGATTTCACCCAGCCGCTGGAGGAGAGGCTGAGTTTCGGCGAGGTTCATCAGATAACTGACATGCAGGAAATTTCCGCCGGCATCAGCGGTGGTGGTGAGACGTTGAGCTTTTCGGCCCGAAGCGGGCGCTGTCGCCGGTCCGGCTTTTTGCTGCGCCGCAGGCGCGGGTACAGGTACAGGCTCAGCTTCCTGCTGAGTGATGGCTTCAGGGGCCTGTTTTTCTACAGGTGCAGGCTCAGACTCCTGCTGTGCTGTCGCTTTGGGTGCCTGTGATTCCACAGGTGCAGGCTCAGACTCCTGCTGTGCTGTCGCTTTGGGTGCCTGTGTTTCCGCAGGTGCGGGGGCAGGTTCCTGCTGTGGCGTCGCTTCGGGTGCCTCTGTTTCCGCGGGTGCAGGTGCAGGTGCAGGCTCAGGTTCCTGCTGTGAAGGGGAAATCATCGCCGGTTCTGGCACAGAGCCTGAAGCAGCGAGTTTCCAGTCAGTCCCGGCTTTGCGTAACGAATAAAGATATCCGCCAAGTTCAATATCAGCGTTGGCCGTGAAGCTTGCCTTGCCATCGGGTGTTTCAATGACTGTAATCTGCTCATTGCCCGTTGCTGACAGCGATCCCTGATTGACAAAAGAGACAGTATGGTTGCCTGCACTGCTATGCGTCACCACCAGCTTATCGCTTTTGTCATTCACGCCGTCGCCAGCCAGACCGACACGCATTAAAAAATCGCCGGTTCCCGTTAAGTCCGCGACGGTCAACGTGGTAAAACCACCGCGGGATGCCTCACGGTTGAAATCAATTCTGCTGTTTGTCAGGTTTAATGCATCAAGATTAGAGGTGTGACTTACATTCCATGTGCTGCTATTTAATGTGGCATTCAGATAACCATTATCGATATTATCACTGGATGCAGAACCCTCCCATTCGGAGCCCGGCTGCAGCGTTAAATCAATTTTACCACCGTTGGCGTATACAGAACCTTTTATATTCAGCCTGCCCTCTGCGTGTATATTCCCTGGCAGGTATTTTTCATTATATTGCGTAGCAATAGCCAGCTGTTCCGGTGAGGGTAGAGTAATGGCTACATCGCCCGTCAGATTGATTTTTCCACCGGCCATGGCGATAACTGCGGCATTTTTTGTGGCATCGTTATTAATTGTGATATTTTTTCCCGTCAGCTGGCCGGAAAGTAAAGCCAGTAGCGCAACGTCACCACTGGTAATATCTGTCTCTTCAATATTGACTTTCGACCCCGCTATCTGTGCAGAGGCTGCATAGGAAGTCGCTGCATTAATTGTGTTGCGTTTGTCGGCGGAGCCTTTGAAATTAATCGTGGTCGCCATGCCACTGGCAACGATACCCGCACCTTGTGAGGTTGTTACATGGCTGTCAGGACCAATATTGGCGACGCCGTTTAAACGGACCTCAAGACCGTTAGCCGCTTTGCCGGAGGTCGCGATGGTCAGATTCTCCGCCGTGAGATCACCAAAGTTCCAGATGCCCAATGAACCTTCGCCGGTCGTGGCAATACGGCTGCCTTTGCCTAAATTTACCCGGGTATGTTCCTGCATCTCCAGACCATTTGAAAAAGGGCCTGCTGTGGTAATGCTAAGCTGATCCGCATTCAGAAAAGTCTGCGTTGATGAGGGTTTACCATTGAGTGAATCAATTAAAATACCGGGACTTACCTCGCCGTTTGTCGAAATGGTCGTGCCACTGCCGAGTTCAGCGCTGCTGCCATGATTAGCAACAGCGAGACCGGTACCATATTTGCCAGAGGTGGTGATTGAGAGAGCATTGGCTTTCAGCGATGATCCATACGCCACTCTTACCCCACTGGCGAATAAGTTTTCGGTTCCGGTCACGTTAACCGTGGTTCCCGTACCCAGGTTAGCAGCCACCCTGTCAGCGTTAATGTTTATGCCTGACGCTCGCTGGCCCGTGACGTTAAGGGTAAGCGCCTCCGCCATCAGCTGGCTTTCCTGACCCATGATTTCCACGCCGCGAGCATAGGAATCAGGATCGCTGACGAAAATAAACGCGTGACGACCCAGATTGATCACGCCTGTCTGGTCAAGGGTATTAAACACACCATAAATGCCTGTCTGATAAGTTTTATCGCCGGTCAGAATATCGCCGTCATCCAGCGTGATATTGGCTCCTGACTGGCTACCGATGTTTTTGCCTGCCACCCCGCCGCTCAGGATGCATCCGGTGAACAACGCCAGTGGTGTAATGTGGCGCCTGCTTATTTTATTCATAAAACACTCCCTGTGTCGCATCTGTGCCTGTTCTGACTGTGATAAACGCAGACCAGTCGTATGACTGGCTGCATATACTGGCGAATAATTTATCAGGAAAGTGAGAGGGCTATTCTGGTTAAACCCGATGAGGGCTGATTTTTTTATTCTCAAAAGAGAACGTGTTTTGAAGTGATATAAAAAGGTATGGGCGTATTATGGTGGTTTTATTTAGTGATTTAATTAATTTCGGAGAGTTTTTTAAGCGGGTAAGAAGATATAAAAATAAAAGGGCGCTATTGCGCCCTTTTCTGGAGCAACAAATTAGTTAAAGGCGTAACTTAACGTGGCACCCACACTGTAGTTGCGGCCCGGCGCCGATTCAAAATAGCGTCCGTTGCTCTCATTCACGATCACCGATCCCACATAGTGGCGGTCAAACAGGTTATCGACCCGGCCAAACAGGTCCAGCGTCCAGTTCTCAATCTGCCATTTGTAACCACTGTTCAGCGCGGCGACAGTATAAGAAGGGCTGTTTACCCGGTTCTGATCTTCCGCGGCGATCTGACTCAGATAGCGTACCTCGCTGCCCGCGTAGAAACCCGTTTCCGGCAGATAACCCAGCCCGGCATAAACCATATTGCGGGCGATGCCCGGGATCCGGTTGCCGTCACAACTCTCGCTGCCACAGGCGTTGCTGCGATAGCGCGCATCCAGCAGGGTATAGGCCATCTTCAGCCGCCAGTCCCATGCAAACTGCTGATCCAGGCTTAACTCGAGGCCGCGACGACGGGTCTGGCCGGCATTCTTATAGGTGGTCCGCCCACCGCGGCTGGCCTCTGCCACAATCTCATCGCGGGTATCGGTCTGGAACAGTGCGGCACTGACCAGACCGTTGCCGATGCGTTTTTTGCTGCCAATCTCCAGCGTGTCGCTGGTGGCGGGTTTCAGACCCAGATTGAGGCCCGTGGCGTTGTCTGATCGATAAGAAAGCTCGTTAATGGTCGGGGTTTCAAACCCGCGCCCGGCGGAGATCCATGCATTCCAGCTGGGATCAAACGCGTACTTCAGCGCCGCAGCAGGCAGCCACTTGTGATAGCGCGCTTCACCGCTGTCATCGCCGTTACCGGGCCGGATATAGAAGTCATCAGAGTCAAAATTCACGGTGCTGAAGCGTACACCGGCATCCAGCGACAGTTTATCCGTCAGCTGCCAGCCGGTCTGGAGATAGGGGTCCAGCGTCCACATCAGGTTGCGTTCGTTGCGGCGCAGGTTGCCCTGTTCGCCCAGCTGCGTTACCCCATTGCTGACGGTAAAGTTTTCATAGCCCTTGCGGCGTTCGCTCATGGTTTCGTAATCGAGTCCGGCGGTCACCGCTACCGGAACCGACAGCAGCGTATCGCGATGGGTCCAGCGGCTGTCGACCCCCTGATAGTGGCGGGTCAGGGCGATCACGCCACCGGGATGCGCAGCGTTGCGCTGAACGGCCGCGGGAATCGACTGAAACTGCGTGGTTTCGCGCATGCCCGCATAGAGCATCACGCTGAGGTCGTCGTTCTCGCTCATCTGACGCTGATAACGCAGGCCGCCCTGGGTCTGATCCACCGTTTTGCGGGTGTTGTAGAGCGAAACGTTACTGACCACCTGACGCGGGTTGTCACGCCACTGCGCCTCGGTTAATCCGCCCGGATCCTGCGCGTCGATGTGAACGCTGTTAAACAGCAGAGTCAGGGTGCTGACATCATCAATGCGCACGCCGAGCCGGGCGTTGCCGAGGTTCTTCTGCGCCGCACTATGATCCCGGTAGCCGTGCGTGGTAAAGCGCGAGGCCGACACCGTATAGTTCACGTCTCCGGCGTGAGTGCCATCGCCGGTTGCGCCGCTGGCTTTGACGCTGTTGCGCCAGCTGCCATAGCTGCCGTACCAGCTGCTGTATTCAAGAGTGGGGGGCTGCTGACCCTGCTGAGTCGTCACGTTGATGACGCCGCCAGAGGCGTTGCCATAGAGCGCCGAAAAGGGGCCGCGCAAAACGTCGACGTGATCGATCGAGCCGATGTCGATGTTGGAGGTCTGCGCCTGGCCATCCGGCATCGTGGCCGGGATGCCATCCACGTAGATGCGTAAACCGCGCACACCGTAGGTTGAACGCGAGCCAAAGCCGCGCATCGACAGCTGCAGATCCTGGGCGTAGTTCTGCCGGTTCTGGATCTGCAGACCCGGCACGCTACTGAGGTTTTCCGACAGGTTGACGCGCGGTGCGGCCTGACGCATATCTTCACCGCTGACCACGCTCAGCGCCGCCGGGGTATCGAGTTCATTAAGCCCGTTTTCTGGCGGGGCAGCCGTAACGACCAGGGTATTATTATCATCCGCCGCCTGCAGCGACAGCGGTAAGAGCGCAGGCAGCATCAGCAGTGTTGCCCGTCGCAGAGAGAGTATTTTCATTATCAATGGCCTGAAAAAAAGAGCAGTAATGAACCAACAGGAATAATGGCCGGGTATGGTAAGGGTTTGATGCGCCAGGGTATACCGTTTCGGGCTGGATTTTTTCACCGTTTACCGCCAGGCTGGAATCCATCTTTAGCAGTGATCACGCGTCCGGTTTGCCCGGATGCAGAGAGATAACTTACGGGAGTCAGCATGAAACAACCTGAAGTCGCGGTTCTGGGATTAGGCGCAATGGGGCACGCATTTGCCGCCAACCTGCTGAAAAAAGGCTTTCGCGTTCACGGCTGGAACCGCACGCGCGCACGCGGTGAAGATCTGCTGGATGAGGGTTTAACGCTGGCTGAGTCAGCAGAAGAGGCGGTGCGTGATGCGGATGTGGTGATCGCCATGCTCGCCGACGGTGAGACCACGGAGCAGGTACTGCATCAGGCGAAAGCGGCCTTTAAGCAGGGGGCAACGCTGTGTCAGATGGGCACCATCGGGGTCGAAAAAACCGACGCGCTGATCGCCTTTTTCGCCGAACAGCGTCCCGATATGCTGTTTATCGATGCGCCGGTTTCCGGCACCAAAGCGCCAGCGGAGAACGCGCAGATCCTGGTGCTCGCCAGCGGTGACCAGAGCCGGGCGCAGGCGGCAGAAACGGTGTTCGCCGCCATCAGTAAAGGAACGCAGTGGCTGGGCGAAGCGGGTAAAAGTACCCGGATGAAGCTGGTGGTCAACAGCTGGCTGATTGGCCTGATGCAGAGTCTGGCAGAGAGTACCCGACTGGCAGAGCAGTTTGGCTTTTCTACTGACGATCTCTGGCAGGTGCTGGAGGGCGGTCCGCTGGCCGCGCCCTATGCGAAAATGAAGCTCGGGATGATCGCCAGCGACGACTACACGCCGCAGATGCATCTGGTCTGGGCGCTGAAGGATGCGCGGCTGGCGCTGGATTCGGCAGAGACGCCGCTGCCGGCGCTGGACAACATCGCCCGGCTCTGGCAGCAGGCAGTTGAGGCCGGACACGGCGAAGAGGATCTGGCGGTGATCTACCGCTACCTGAAGACACAATGAGCCAGCAACCCATTGCGTTTCAGTCGCGTCCGCTGGTGCCGCTGGCCCACGATTATCCGCACGGTGCCAGCGAACCCTGGCATCATCACACCTGCGCACAGCTGATTCATACGCTGAGCGGGGTGATACGGGTCGACACGGAGTATGGCAGCTGGATTGTGCCGCCAGGTCGCGGCGTCTGGCTGCCCGCCTTTACCCGTCATGCGCTGCAGATGACCGGTCAGGTGGCGGCGCGAACGCTGTTTATCGATCCGCTGGCGCGTGCCGATCTGCCCGCCAGTTGTCAGGTCGTGCCGATCTCCCCGCTGCTGCGTGAGCTGATTGTCAGTGCGATGAGCCTGCCGGCATCTTATGACGCAGGCAGCCGGAGTGAGCGGGTTGTCGAGCTGATTCTGGATGAAATCCGTGGCCTGGATGTGCTGCCGTTTGACCTGCCGATGCCGGAGAGCCCCCGGCTGCAGGCGCTGTGCGCGCAGATCCGGGAGGCACCCGGTGAGCGCTGGACGCTGCAGCGTGCCAGCACCCTTGTGAGTGTCTCGGGCCGCACCCTGGCCCGCTACTTTATGCGTGAAACCGGTCTGCAGTTCAGTGACTGGGTGCGTCGCGCCCGCCTGGCTATCGCCCTGACACGGCTGGCGCAGGGCGACACGGTACTGCGGGTGGCGCTGGAACTGGGCTATGAGAGCCCCAGCGCATTCAGTGCGATGTTTCGTCGTCTGCTGGGTGTTTCGCCGACGGACTATTTTCCGCCATCAGAAAGTGGCCCGCCGCACTGAGCAGCGCCTGCAGAGCCGCGCGGGCAGTATCGTTATCGATGCTCACACCCCAGGCCCGTGTGCCATGGCTGTCCACGCAGCTGACGTAGGCGACCGAGCGGCTGTCACTGCGTCGCCCCAGCGTATGCTCATGATAGTGCTCAATGGTCAGCGGCAGGTCAAACGTGCTGCGCAGGGCATTGACCGCCGCGGACAGCCAGCCATTACCCTGACCGTTCAGCGCCAGCGACCGCCCCTGCCAGCTCACGCTGGCGCGGAGTTGGGTCTGCCCGCCGCTGTCACTCTGACTCTCCGCCCGCTGCAGGGCCACCACAGGCTGCGTCACGCCATAGTGGCGGCAGAAGAGCTGCCACAGCGCGTAATGGGTCATCTCGCCGCCATGCCGGTCTGTTTCCTGCTGAACGCACTGGCTGAACGCCTGCTGCAGCGCGCGCGGCATCTGTAATCCATGATTCTGCTCCAGCAGCCAGGCGGCACCGCTTTTTCCCGACTGGCTGTTGACGCGGATCACCGCCTCATAGCTGCAGCCGATGTCGGCCGGATCCAGCGGCAGATAGGGCATCTGCCACACTTTTTCCTGCTGTTCAGCGCGGATGGCGAACCCTTTTTTAATCGCATCCTGATGCGAACCCGAGAAGGCGGTGAAGACCAGCTCGCCTGCATAGGGATGACGCGGGTGAACCGGCAGCTGATTACAGCGGGTGACGACCTCGATTACCTCATGCATCTGGCTGAAATCGAGCTGTGGCGAAACACCCTGGGTGTAGAGATTCAGCGCCAGCGTCACCAGGTCCACGTTACCTGTGCGCTCCCCGTTTCCAAACAGGCAGCCCTCGACCCGATCCGCGCCAGCCAGCAGGGCCAGTTCGGCGCAGGCGATACCGGTGCCGCGATCGTTGTGCGGATGGACGCTGATGCAGACGGCGTCACGGCGACTGAAATGGCGGCAGAAATATTCAATCTGATCGGCATACACGTTAGGCGTATTGACCTCGACCGTGGCGGGCAGGTTGATAATCATCGGCCGCTGCGCATCGGGTTGCCAGACATCGGCGACCGCCTCGCAGATTTCCAGCACAAACGCCGACTCTGTAAAACAGAACGTCTCCGGTGAGTATTCAAACGTCCAGTGGGTGTCCGGCTGCGCCTCACAACCTGCCCGGATTTGCGCGGCACCCGCCGTCGCCAGCGCCACAATCTCCGCTTTACTCTGTTTGAATACCCGCTCACGAAACAGCGGGGCGGTGGCGTTATACAGATGCACGATAGCGCGCGGCGCGCCCTGCAGCGCCTCGAATGTCCGGGTAATCAAATCTTTCCGCGCCTGCGTCAGCACCTGCAGGGTGACATCCTGCGGAATGCGCTGCTGCGCAATCAAATCGCGGACAAAGTCAAAGTCTGTCTGCGACGCAGACGGAAAGGCGACTTCAATTTCGCGGAAACCACAGCGCAGCAGCAGATCCCAGAACGCCATTTTTCGCTCCGGGTCCATCGGCTCTGCCAGCGCCTGATTGCCGTCACGCAGGTCGGTAGAGAGCCAGCGCGGCGCCTGGGTGAGCTGGCGTGAAGGCCACTGGCGATCGGGCAGGTCGATCAGCGGCGAGGGACGATATTTGTCAGCGGGTCGGGTCAGCATAGTTTTCTCCTCTGTTTTTTTATCAGTCTGCCGCTGTGTCCTGCGGCCTGCGCACTCAGGGGTGACAACCTGCCGCGCAAAAGTGACAACGCGCGGCGTGCGCCGGAGTTTGATGAATCCGCCGGGCGGGGTTAGCATGGCAGGCTGTTTATCCGGGTGGACTTTTATGCTGATTTTTGACGGTCACAACGATCTGCTGCTCAACCTCTGGCTGCATCATCGCGATGCGCCCGTGCAGGCGTTTTATCAGGGAATTGAGCGGGGGCATCTCGATTTTCCCCGCATTCAGCAGGGCGGCCTGGGCGGCGGGCTGTTTGCGATTTTTGTGCCACCTCAGGCGTACATTGCGCAGGCTGTTCCGGACCGCGCCAGTGTGCCCTATGAACCGCTGACCATCATGTGGCAGCAGTTGCAGATCCTGCAGCAGCTGGCGGATGAGTCGGGCGGCCGGGCGCGCCTCTGCCGCAGTGTGGATGAAATTGCCGCCTGCCGCGCCGCCGGCGTGCTGGCGATGGTGGCCCACATCGAGGGTGCGGATGCGCTGGACGAGGAGGGCGAACAGTTGCACGCTTTCTGGCAGGCGGGCGTGCGCAGTATCGGGCCCTTCTGGAATCTGCCTAACCGCTTTGGTCAGGGCGTCAGCGGCACCTTTCCCGGCTCACCCGACACCGGCCCGGGCCTGACCGCTGCCGGTGAAAAACTGATTCAGCAGGCGGGATACCTGAAGATGATGATCGATGTGTCACACATGAACCTGCAGGCGTTTCGTGACACCGCCCGACTCTTCAGCGGGCCGCTGGTGGCCAGCCACTCTAACGCGCATGCGCGCTGTCCGCAGCCGCGTAACCTCACTGACGATCAGTTGCGGGCAATTCGCGACAGCGGCGGTCTGGTGGGCATCAATTTCGGTAATGCGTTTCTGCGCGCTGACGGCAAACGTGACGCTGACACGCCATTGACAGAAATTGTTAAGCATTGTGATCACCTGCTGGCGATAATGGGCAGTGACCATGTTGCCTTTGGCTCCGATTTTGATGGCATTACCCCCCCGGTTGCGCTGGGCGATGTCAGCGGAATGCCGCGATTGCTCGCTGCTTTTCAGGAAGCAGGCTATGATCAGACACTGACAGAGAAACTGACATGGGGAAACTGGCAGCGGGTTTTACGTCTGACCGGGCTGTGATAACAATTTCCTTACGTTCCGGGCTTGATCCTGACGCGCCATTGGCGCACCATCTGCCTGGAATTTGTGATGGCGGTCTCATTTAACGCCGTTGATGCTGATTCCAGGCAGCTAATATACTGTTAATAAAGAGGAAATAACTCATGTGGAAAAAACCAACTTTCGTTGATATGCGTCTCGGTCTGGAAGTGACTCTCTACATCTCCAACCGTTAATCGTTCTGCCCGCCCTCTGTGCGGGCATTTTTTTCAACTTCTGGTTTTCCTCTATGTTTATCAAAATCCTCGGTTCAGCCGCGGGTGGCGGGTTTCCGCAGTGGAACTGCAACTGCGCCAACTGCCACGGTGTGCGAAACGGCACCATTCAGGCCCGCCCACGCACGCAGTCGTCGATTATCCTCAGCGATAACGGCACGGACTGGGTGTTGTGCAACGCCTCGCCCGACATCAGCCAGCAGATTCTGCACACGCCAGAACTGACCCGCCAGGGCGTACTGCGCGGCACGGCGATCGGCGGGATTATCCTGACCGACAGTCAGATCGACCATACTACCGGGCTGTTGAGTCTGCGCGAAGGGTGCCCGCATCAGGTGTGGTGTACACCGGAAGTGCATGCCGATCTCAGCAGCGGCTTCCCGATCTTCCCGATGCTCTCTCACTGGAACGGCGGTTTACAGCACCGGCCAATTGCGCCCCTGACGCCGTTCAGTGTCGATGTCTGCACCGATTTGCAGTTCACCGCGATTCCTATCATCAGTAATGCACCGCCTTACTCGCCTTATCGCGACCGGCCGCTGCCGGGCCACAACGTGGCGCTGTTTATCGAAAACCAGGCCAATGGTCAGACGCTGCTCTATGCGCCAGGCCTGGGCGAGCCTGATGCGGTGATCCTGCCGTGGCTGCAGAAAGCGGACTGCCTGCTAATCGATGGCACCGTCTGGCAGGATGATGAGCTGCTGACGACCGGCGTGGGCCACAACACCGGAAAGGCGATGGGCCACCTGGCGCTGGCGGAAGAGCAGGGACTGATGGCGCTGCTGGCGTCGCTGCCGGCAAAACGTAAAATTCTGATCCACATTAACAACACCAATCCGATTCTCAACGAGCAATCACCGCAGCGTCAGTTCCTGACGGCGCAGGGAATAGAGGTGAGCTGGGACGGAATGGCGATTCATCTTCAGGGTTAAATCATGCAGATCACGGAAACGCTCTCCCCGCAGGCTTTTGAACAGGCGCTGCGCGATAAAGGCGCTTACTACCATATTCATCATCCCTATCACATCGCGATGCATACCGGTCAGGCGACGCGCGAACAGATTCAGGGCTGGGTGGCGAACCGCTTCTACTATCAGACCACCATTCCGCTGAAAGATGCCGCGATCATGGCCAACTGTCCCGATCCGGCCACCCGGCGCAAATGGGTGCAGCGCATCCTCGACCATGATGGCAGCAACGGCGAAGAGGGCGGCATTGAGGCCTGGCTGCGGCTGGGCGAGGCGGTGGGTCTGACGCGTGAAGCGCTCCTGTCAGAACAGCATGTGCTGCCGGGCGTACGTTTTGCGGTGGATGCGTATATTAACTTTGCCCGCCGTGCCAACTGGCACGAGGCGGCCTGCAGCTCACTGACCGAACTGTTCGCGCCGCAGATCCACCAGTCCCGGCTCGACAGCTGGCCGCAGCACTATCCGTGGATTAAAGAAGAGGGCTATTTCTACTTCCGCAGCCGCCTGGGTCAGGCTAACCGCGACGTGGAGCATGGCCTGGCGCTGGCGCTGGAAACCTTCACCACAGCAGAGTCGCAGAACCGTATGCTGGAAATTCTGCAGTTTAAGCTCGATATTTTATGGAGCATGCTGGACGCGATGACGATGGCCTATGAACTGAAACGTCCGCCTTATCACACCGTCACCGACAAGGCGGCGTGGCACACCACCCGACTGGTATAACAGATGAACGAAAACTCTATTGTCGCGTTCCGTCGCGGCTATCGCCTGCAGTGGGAAGCTGCGCAGGATACCCATGTGGTGCTCTATCCTGAAGGGATGGCAAAACTGAACGAAACCGCCGCCGCCATTCTTGAGCTGGTGGATGGTAAGCAGGACGTCGCTACGATTATCGCCACGCTGGACAGCCGCTTCCCGGAAGCGGGCGGCGTCGGGCCAGATGTCACTGAGTTCCTGCAGTCAGCCTATGAACAGAAGTGGATACAGTTCCGTGACCCCGCATAAACCTGGCGTGAATCCGCCGCTCTGGCTGCTGGCCGAGCTGACCTATCGCTGCCCGCTGCAGTGTCCTTACTGTTCCAATCCGCTCGACTTTGCGCAGCAGGAGAAGGAGCTGACCACGGAGCAGTGGATTGAGGTCTTCCGCCAGGCGCGCGCTATGGGCAGTGTGCAGCTCGGTTTTTCCGGTGGCGAGCCGCTGACCCGCAAAGATCTGCCTGAACTGATTAAAGCGGCGCGCGATCTCGGCTTCTATACCAATCTGATTACCTCGGGTATTGGCCTGACCGCGAACAAACTGGAGGCGTTCAGCGAGGCGGGTCTGGATCATATCCAGATCAGTTTCCAGGCGAGCGATGAAACCCTGAATGCCGCGCTGGCCGGATCGAAAAAAGCGTTCCAGCAGAAACTGGAGATGGCGAAAGCGGTCAAGGCGCACGGCTATCCCATGGTGCTCAACTTCGTGCTGCATCGCCATAACATCGACCAGATCGATAAAATCATCGACCTCTGCATCGAACTGGAAGCGGATGACGTAGAACTGGCCACCTGTCAGTTCTACGGCTGGGCGCAGCTCAACCGCGAAGGTCTGCTGCCGACGCGCGATCAGATCGCCCGCGCTGAAGCGGTGGTCAGCCGCTATCGTGAGCAGATGAGCGGCAGCGGTAACCTGACCAATCTGCTGTTCGTGACGCCCGACTACTATGAAGAGCGACCAAAACCCTGCATGGGTGGCTGGGGAGCGATCTTCCTCAGCGTTACGCCAGAGGGCACCGCGCTGCCGTGTCACAGTGCGCGTCAGCTGCCCGTCGAGTTTCCATCGGTGCTGAACCAGAGCCTGGAGGATATCTGGTACAACGCCTTTGGTTTCAATCGCTACCGTGGTTTTGACTGGATGCCGGAGCCGTGTCGCTCCTGTGATGAGAAAGAGAAAGATTTTGGTGGCTGTCGCTGTCAGGCGTTCCTGCTGACGGGCGATGCCGACAACACCGATCCGGTCTGCAGCAAATCGCCGCATCACGGCAAAATCCTGGAAGCCCGCCGCGAAGCGGATTGCAGCGACATTAAAATTGGTCAGCTGCAGTTCCGTAACCGCGCCAACTCGCAGCTGATCTATAAGACCCGGAATCTCTGATGAAGACGCGCGGTCTGGTGATCGAGGGGCTGAACGTCGAACTGGTTCATCAGGCCGACGCCCGCCAGGCCGCCGCGCTGGTCAAGGTGGGCGCAGGCAGTCACGACGAACCCTCACGCTGGTCCGGCCTGGCGCATCTGCTGGAACATCTGCTGTTTACCGGCAGCACCGGCTGGCCTGACGAGGGGCGGCTGATGCCGTGGATCCAGGCGCAGGGCGGGCGGGTCAATGCCACCACCCTGGCGCGCCACAGTGCTTTCTTCTTCGAGGTCGCGCCGTCGCAGCTGGCGGATGGGCTGGCTCGCCTGCAGGATATGATCGCCCATCCGCTGCTCGATAACCGGGCGATCGGGCAGGAGGTGGCTGTGATCGATGCGGAGTATCAGCTTCTGCAGCAGCATCAGCCATCCCGTATCGACGCCGCGCTGCTGCATGCAGCCAACACTCCCCCTGAATTCCGGCATTTCCATGTGGGCAGTCGCGTTCACTTTGGCGATGAGCTGCCCGCGCTCCAGCGGGCGCTGCGTCAGTTTCATCAGCGTTACTATGTCGCCGGTAATATGCGCCTCTGGCTGCAGGGTCCCCAGTCGCTGGCGGCGCTTGAAGCACTGGCGCGTGAGTTTGTCGCGGCGCTGCCTCCCGGTGTCTCCCGGCGCGACCTCTCCGTGCCGCAGCTGACAGAAGAGACGCGCTGGCAGCTCGGCGGCGCACCGGGCGCGCTGTGGCGCAGCTGGCTACTGAACAATAGTGACGGTGTCATGTTGTGGCGCGAGTTTCTGCTGGATGAGGCACCCGGTTCGCTGCTGGCCACCCTGCGTGAACAGGCGCTGGCGGAGACGCTGGAGCTGAAGATTCTTTATCAGACTGACGGCGTGACCTGGCTGGCGCTGGGCGTCGACACCCACCGGCCGGTTGCGGTCAATGGCCTGATCGACCGCTATCTGGCGGCGCTGCGTCAGACCAGTGAACTGCAGCACCAGCACTATCATCAGCTGGCGCAGAGTCGCTTCGTGACGCTGTCACCTATGGAGCAGCTGCGACAGCGTGCTATCGGCTTTGCGCCGGATGAAAACCTGCCTGCACTGCTGCCGCTGGTGGAGAAACTCACCACCGCGCCGGGCACGCTGCTGCGCTGCACCCCGGACTCAGTGGAAGGCAATCAGATCACCCAGGGTTTCAGTCTGGCGCTGACTCCCTGGCGCTCCCCAACGCCTGAAACGCTGCCTGACGCCAGTTTCTTTTTCTATCCGCTCGACAGCGTCGTCGCGACCGGGCCGCTGCCTGAGCAGGCGGTGGCGCTGCCTCATCATCAGCCGGATGAGGGCGAGGCCACGCTGATCCTGCGGCCTGAGTTCTGGTCGACGTTCTCCCCGGCGATGGGTGACGAGCTGGCGCGGCGACTGCCCCCGCTGTTTGCCGCGCTGCGTCATCAGGGCGGGCACGGCAGCTGGCAGGAGGTGGAGGGCGTCTGGCAGCTGACGCTTCAGCTGCCGCCGGACAAGGCGATCGCTGACTGGGCGCTGAGCCAGATCGTTGCGGTGATGGCGCAGCCCGCAGCACGTGGTCAGCCCCCCGTAACGGAAACGATCGCCATCCGTGCGCTGCTGCGGCAGTTGCCCGGACAGTTAGCGGCGAACGTGAATCCGCCATGCTGGCGGGCGGCACTGAAAGGCGGCGATGCGGCGTTGCATTCGCGGATTGCCCGGCGGCTGAGCGCGCTGTCGCTGCCGGTCAATCCCGCCACGCCGCCGACGCGCATGACTGCCCGCACCGGCATGACACACCTGCCGCACAGCAGCTCAGACAATGCGCTGCTGCTGTTTATCCCGCTGAACCGGGTGGAGCCGCTGACGGCGCTGCGCGCGCTGGCGCTGATTTATGAGCCGCGCTTTTTCCAGCGCTACCGGGTTGAGCAGCCTGTGGGTTATGTGGTCAGCAGCCGCTATCTGCGCTGTGCCGATCAGGAGGGGGTGATGTTTGCACTGCAGTCACCTGACTACAGCCCGCTGTCGCTGCTGCGCTACTGCCGCACTTTTCTGCGGTCCCTGACGGAAACCCTGGCGGATGCGGATCTGGAGGCGATAAAAACGCGGTTGCTGAGCCAGCAGGCGGATCAGCCGCTGGCGCTGCTGCGGCATGAAAATGGTCTGGCGGAGCCGGACGCGGCGCAGATCGAGGCGCTGACCCTGGTGGATTTGCAGCAGCTGCATCGCGCCCTGATTCAGGATCGTCGTCGCTGGCGCGTTCTGTTTACTGGCGGCCCGGTCGCATGAAGCTTATCCCGTGTTGCTGAATTTATTTGAAAATTACCGACAAATCTCTTCACTGTCTATTCGTGCCAGTCTGAACCACACTCAGTCTACTTTTGTCTGCATAAGGAATTGACCGTGAAGAATGTTAAACGTATTGCACTGCCCCTGTTAGCCGTTGCCGCGCTCTATGCCCCGCTGTCCCAGGCTGAGGCAATGCACTATCAGCTGAACCCTGAGCATACATCGGTAGTGGTGGCCTGGAACCATTTTGGCTTCTCAAACCCGACTGCCGATATCCCGGATGCGACCGGTACGCTGGTGTTTGACAAAGATCATCCGGAAGCCTCACGTGTTGACGTGACCCTGCCGGTCAGCAAAATCGACAGCCACGTTGCGGCGCTGACCAAAGAGTTCAAAGGCGCCGAGTACTTTGATACCGCAAAATACCCGACCGCGACCTTCCACAGCACCAAAGTGGTGGCGAAGGGCGACAACAAGTTCGACGTTGAAGGTAACCTGACCCTTAAAGGGATTACGAAGCCGGTTACCCTGCACGCGACGCTGAACAAGCAGGGCGAGCATCCGATGGTGAAGAAGCAGGCGATTGGTTTTGATGCCACCGGCACCATCAAGCGCTCTGACTTCAAACTGGACAAATATGTGCCTGCCGTCAGCGACGACGTGACGCTGACGCTCTCTACTGAAGCCTACGCGAAGTAATCTGTCGGGGCGCGGCGGTTAACCGTGGCGTCCCGGTTTTTTATCCCCTCTGTCGACCGCCCCGAAAATCACTTTTCACGCCACCTTCGCTGTTTTTCACCCCTTGTCCGGCCGCAAAACCGGGAAAAATGAGGTGAAAATCACAATTTTGCAACATTATAAATTATCCCGTTCGTCAACCCGCCATAGCCCGCATCACCATTCCGGGTTCCTGCTTTAACTCCCTGATTTAAATCAGTTTGAAAACCCTGCCCGGGCGACTTACGTTGTGATAACTGTCACAAAAAGAGACCCTTCAGGTTCGCTGTCAACATCACCTCTCAAAAAATACCGCACGTAACTGTGATCTCACCTGCAAATAGCTGACCGGCTTCCCGGAAGAATGATTGCCAGCAGATTAAGCCAGTGAGGAGCGGGAAATGCGAATTGGAATGGTAATCAGCGGCGGCGATGTGACCGGCATAAATAATTTCGTTTTCCGGTTAGGGCATCTGGCGCAGGCAGAAATGGTGATATTTGACGGCGGCATTCCCGGCCTGCTGGCAAATAAGCACCGTGATATCAGCGAGCGCGATCTGCTCGACTTTTCCATCGCCGCGATCCCTGTCATGCAGTCAGGCCGCACCCAGAAAAAACTGGTGCGCAGCGAATATGAAACGATTGCACGTCAGCTAAAAGGCGCCCGAATCGATGTATTAGTGATGGCGGGCGGCGACGGCTCACTGCAATTTCTGCATGCGCTGTCGGAGTGGGGCGTCAATTGCTTTGGCGTCGGCATGACCATTGATAATGATGTATTTGGCAGCGATTACACCCTGGGTTTCTCCACCGCCTGTGAACAGGTTTTAAAAGAGGTGGCAAAACTCCGTAATACCGGGCGCGCCTTACCGGGCCGGGTCTTTATGCTGGAATTACTTGGCGGCTACTGCGGTGAATTAACGCTGCAGTCTGCTATTAAATCGAACGCCGATATTGCACTGATTCCGGAGTGCCAGATCCCACTGCCTCAGCTGGCGCAGCGCATTACTCAGCGGCTGGCGCAGCAGAACAGCGTCATTATTCTCTGCTCGGAAGGCTACACCCGGGAGTATTCGCCCGGCTTTCAGGGGGCTATCGACACCTTAATCAGGCAGCTTGAGCCGCTGATTGGCGTACGTATCCGTAAAACCATCCTGGGCTACGGGCTGCGTAATGGTGACCCCACCTGTGAAGAGATCTATCAGGGCACCATTATGGCCAGTGAAGTAGTGCGATGTATTCAGTCAGGTATGCGGAATAAAGCGGTCATTATTAATGGCAGCAACAAACCGATTCCGATTGATTTAAAAAGCATGCAGAAACGCCTGGTCGATATTGACGGGCACCAATACAAACTCGCTAAACAACTCAATATATTGTGAGGAAAAAGACCATGCTGAAAATATTATGTGTCTGTGGTTGTGGATTAGGTTCCAGTTTCGCGATTGAAATGAGCGCGAAGGCCGTATTAAAAAAGCTGGAAATCGATGCGGATATCGACCACACCACCATTTCTGAAGCAAATGCCTTTAAGTCAGACATGATTCTGACGCAGAAAGCCTTTGCCGATGTGTTAAATGCCGACGCCAGTCCGGAACAGATTAAACGGGTCATTATTCTTAACCGGCTCACCGATAAAGCGGAAATTGAGCAGAAGATTCTGGCGTTTTTAAAAGAACATAATCTGAAGGTCGCGGCTCATGAATAGTGTAATCGACTTCCTGGTCAAAGATCTGCTGGGGCAGGCCTCCATTCTGATCGCCTTTATTGCGCTGATTGGTTTGGTGCTGCAAAAAAAATCGGCCGGCAAGGTGATGGAGGGCACCTTTAAAACCCTGCTCGGCTTCTTAATTATGATGGCGGGTATCAATATTATCGTTGGCACGCTGACGTTCCTGAATACGATATTTACCCACGGTTTTGGGATGCGCGGCTACATCACCGATGTTGCCGCCATTGCCGGGCTGGCCAACCGCGAGCTGGGCTCGGAAGTGGCGCTGACGCTGCTGGTGATCTTCATCGTGAATATCGTTATCGCGCGGCTGACACCCTTTAAGTACATTTTCCTCACCGGGCAGGCGTTGCTGTGGATGGCAACGATTGGTGCCGTAATCGGCTACAAAGCCGGACTCACGGGTCTGCCGCTGATCCTGACCGGTGGTCTGTTTGGCGGGATCATGGCCGTTGTGATGCCTGCGCTGGCCCAGCCGGTGGTGCGCCGCATCACCGACTCGGATGACGTGGCGCTGGGACACTTCTGCACCATCGGCTATCTGGTCACCGCGGCAGTGGCGAAAGTCGTCGGCAAAGGATCGCGCTCCACTGAAGATCTGAAACTGCCCGATAACTTTAAGTTTCTGCAGGATACCTATCTGTCGATGGCGCTGGTGATGGTGCCGATGTACCTGATCCCCGCTCTGGCGGCCGGTCCGGCGTTCATTGCGCAGTACAGCAACGGCATGAACTACCTGATGTACGCCTTTATGCAGTCGATTCAGTTCGTGGCCGGGGTATTCGTGCTCTACAGCGGGGTGCGTCTGCTGCTGAACGAGCTGGTTCCTGCCTTCCGCGGTATCGCCATGCGCGTGGTGCCGGACGCGAAACCGGCGCTGGATTGTCCGGTGATGTTTCCCTATGCGCCCAACGCGGTGATTGTCGGCTTCCTTGCCACCACACTCGGCTCCATCGTCGGCATGCTGGTCTTTCCGATGTTCGGCCTGGCGATGATCCTGCCGGGGCTGCTGACCAACTTCTTTGCCGGTGGCACCGCCGGGGTATTCGGCAATGCCATGGGCGGTCGTCGCGGCGCGATGATCGGCGGCTTTGTACACGGCCTGTTTATCACCATTCTGCCCGCCATTCTGGTGCCGATGCTGGAGAGCTATGGCTTCACCGGCGTGACCTTCAGTGACTCCGACGTCATCAGTACCGGCCTGGTGCTCGGCCACGCTTTCCAGAATAACTGGCTGTTCGTGGCGCTGTTTATCGCCTTTGTCACCGCCATCGCCTGGTTCGTTAACGGTAAATCCACCCATCCTCAGGAGGAAAAAATCCATGAAACTCTATAATTTCGCCGACCTGTTAGCGCTGGCTAAACAGCGGGACTTTAAAGCCGTTGGTTCGTTTAATCTTCACTGCCTTGAGATGCTGCCCGCCTATTTCAAAGCGGCAGAGAAAACCAACAGCCCGTTAATGATCCAGATCTCCACCGGCACCGCGAAATATCTCGGCCATAAGCTGCTGGTGGATGCCATTAAATCGCTGTCAGAAAGCATGAACGTGCCAGCCTGTCTGCACCTCGATCACTGTTCCGATTTAGCCGCAATTCAGACGGCGATCGATGCCGGATTCAGCTCCGTGATGTATGACGGGTCACATCTGCCGATTGAGGAGAACATCGCTAATACCCGTCGGGTGATTGATATGGCGCGTCCGCACAATGTCTCAGTGGAGGCTGAACTGGGAGCAATTGGCGGCTCGGAAGATGGTCTGTGCGTGGAGATGGACGCCATCGCTTTTACGCCGGTGGAAGATGCGCGCCGCTTCGTCGAGGAGACTGGCGTCGACATGCTGGCGATCTCTATCGGCACCGTACATGGTCTTTACACCGGTAAAGCCCACATTCAGCACCAGCGACTGGCGGATATCACCGCGGCTACCCACACGCCGCTGGTGCTGCACGGCGGCACCGGTGTCAGCGACGAAGATATGCGGCTGGCCGTCAGCAGCGGGATCGAGAAAGTCAACGTCGGCACCGAGATGAACGTTCAGTGGGTGGCGCGATGCAAATCGACCTTTGAGAAAGGCAAGGTCAACGACAGCGTGCGCAATTTCCTGGTTCCCGCCAACGACGCCGTCACCGATGTGCTGGTCGGGAAGATGCAGTTATTCCGGTAAGCGCAGAGCCTTTGTCCGGTTATTTTTATCCTTCCTTTACGCTGAGTGACCCCGACAGAGCCGGGGACAGGAGAGCCTATGTTCGGATTTTTAAAAAAGTCAGCGGCAGCAGACACCGCTGACGAGCAGCAGCAGGATCATCTGGCAGAGATCAGTCGCGAGAAAATAGCGCAGCTGGAGCAGCAGCTGGCGATGAATCCCCGAAATGGCGAAACGCAAAAAGCGTTAATGCTGGAATATAACCGGGCATTGAGTCTGTTTGCCAAAAGCCGCCGCTACCGCAATGACATTGATGGGCTGTTTGTCAAAATCGATGAACTGCGCAACGTGGTTCGCCAGTCGATTTAAGGAGTGCTGATGACGATTAAGCAGTTATTGCAAGAGGCCAATGCCATCCAGATCGGGATTGACGCCACGGACTGGCGTCAGGTAATCGCGCTGGCCGCGGCCCCGCTGGTCCGCGGGGGATATCTGGCGGCCTCCTATCCTGATGCCGTGATCGCCAATACGCTGACGCATGGCGCCTACTATGTCTTTGAAGAGGGGATCGCGATCCCCCATGCGCGACCGGAAGCCGGGGTCATCCGCGACTGTTTCAGTATGATCCTGCTGAATGAGCCGATCTCGTTTGACGGCAGCGATAAGGCCGACATTGTGATTATGTTTGGCGCCCGCGACAGCAATGCACATATCGAAGAGGGGATCCGGGCGATTGTGTCGTTGCTGGAAGATGAGCAGACGCTGGTCAGACTCCGTCAGGCCGGTAGCGTCGCGGAGGTCATTGATATCTTATGACGCTGAAAACTCCCCCAAAACGTGTGGTGCTGGTGAACGGCATTCCGGCGTCTGGCAAAAGCACCCTGACGCATGCGCTGTCACACCACTTTGGCTGGCCGGTGCTGACGCTCGACAGCCTGAAAGAACCTTTTATGGCCTGTTTCTCGCCAGTGGATCGCCAGCGTAACCGGCAGCTGGGCTGTGCGGCGTATCAGGCGATCTGGAACATTGTCGGGCAGTCACCCGCCACGCCGATCTGGCTTATCGATGCCTGGTTTGGCTTCCAGCCGCGCACGCAGCTGGAGCAGGGCCTGAAACAGGCGGGCGTCGGTGAGGTGCTGGAGCTGTGGCTGAAGATCGAGCCGGACGTGGCGGTGGCTCGCTATCAGGCGCGGCTGTCGCAGCGGCAGCCCGGCCATCCGGGGGCGGAGTATCTGCCGGAGCTGCACCAGCTGGCGCAACGGGCGCGGCCAATGGCGCTGGGCCCGCTCTGCGAGGTCAACGCCTGCGCGCAGGATCATGCGGCCGTCTTTCACTGGCTGCAGCAGCAACTCAGCAGAACGCGCTACACTTCAGCTCATCATCTGAATAGTGAGGCGCTGCAGGATGTCGTCACCCCCCTATCTGCAAACCGGTGAAAGCGCCGTGCTCTATGACGGCGTCTGTAAGCTCTGCAATGGCTGGGTTCAGTTCCTGCTGCGCCACCATCTGGCGCGACAGGTTCGTTTTGCCTCGGTGCAGAGCGAGCAGGGCAAAGCGCTGCTGCGCTGGGCCGGGCTGCCGGAAGAAAACGTCAGCACCATTGTCTACATTGCCGGTAATCAGCACTGGCTGCGGGCACAGGCGGTGTTTCGGGTCATGCAGCATCTCCCGGCGCCCTGGCGTGGTCTGGCGGTGCTGCGTCACTTTCCGGATGCCATCAGCAACTTCGCCTATGACCGCATCGCCCTGAACCGCTATAAGCTGTTTGGCCGTTACAGCAGCCAGCACGCCATCACACCCGATTATCCCGACCGTTTTCTGCATGAGGTTGAGCCGAAGCAATAATTGCTTGCTATGAGCTGTGCTGACATCAATGATATCCTTGCTGTTATGACCTGAATCCCGGTACGCCCCCGTGCCGTCAGGATCAGGTCAGGATGCTGACAGACAACGGATAGAGGGATTTATGCCGGTCAATTTCGATCTCAACGATCTCTACGCGTTTCGCGCGCTGGTGGAGTTTGGCAATTTTCGTCTGGCGGCGGAATCGATCTGCCTTTCCCAGTCGGCGCTGAGCCGCCGGATAGACAAGCTTGAAACCGCGCTGGGGATCAGACTGTTTGAGCGAACTACCCGTCGGGTTACGCTGACGCTGAAAGGGCATGCGTTTGCGCAGCGGTCGGAAAAGCTGCTGGCCGATTTTGAAGAGGTGATGGCCGATCTCAGTGAGGTGAGTTTAGCCCGTACGGGCCTGATTACCGTGGCCTGCGTGCCGTCCGCCGCCTACTACTTTATGCCCAGCATCATCCGGCTGTTCCAGACGCGCTATCCCAGAGTGCGGGTCAAACTGATCGACAGCAGCGCGGGCAATGTCTACGACGCGGTAATCGGCGGGCAGGCTGACTTCGGCATCAGTTTTTCCGGCCGCGCTCAGCCGGATGTCCATTTCCAGCCGCTGATGAATGACCCCTATGTGGCCGCCTGTCGTCGTGATCATCCCATCGCAACCAAAAAGAGCCTGAGCTGGCGGGCATTCTATCAGTCTGAATGGATTGGGCTGGATAAAACCTCCGGCAACCGTAACCTGCTGGATCAGGCGTTGCAGGCTATCGTGCCAGAGAAGCCCTGTGTCTGTGAAACCCGGCACGTCACGACCATGCTGGGAATGGTTGAGGCGGGGCTGGGCATTGCTGCCGTCCCCGCCATGTCGATGCCTGATTACGATCACGCCCTGCTGATGGCTGTGCCGCTAACCGATCCGGAGGTGAAACGCACCGTGGGCCTGCTGCGTAAAGATGGCCGGACGTTGTCGCATATCGCCAGCGAACTGGAGGCCCTGATTATTGAACAGTATCAGCGTCTTTAACCGGGGCGGCCGCTTTCACGCTGTGCAGTCCACTATCATGCACCGCCTGCTGTGCCTCGGGCGAGGCAAGCCAGTGTAACAGCTTCGCCGCCTCGTCCGGCTGGGCCGACTGGCGGACTACCGCACCGGCGAAGCGGGTGGTGTACTGCACCTTATCCGGCAGTTCACCAATAAAGGTCACCCCCTGAACCGGCAGCAGCTCGCTCACCTGCTGGAAACCGATGGCATATTTCCCGGCGGCGATCTCAGAAGCCACCGGAATACGCTCGACCTTCACCGCCTTCGCTTTGACCTGATCCTCAATCCCCAGACGGCTGAACAGCTGGCTGCTGACATATCTGCCGCTGGCGCTATCGGAATAGGCAATAGACTGCGCTTTCAGCAGGGTCGCGCGCAGCTCGCTTTCCGTGCCGATCTTCACTGGCGGCGCCCCCTTTTTAATCACCGCACCAATACGGGAATCGGCGAGTTCAACCCGCGAGCCTGGCAGCGTCTTTCCCTGCTTTTGCAGTTCGCCCAGCGCATCGCCGACCATGATCACCACATCGGCTGGTTCACCGCGCGCCAGTCGCGCCGGGATTGCCTGCGGCGTCTTACCCATCGACGGTCCGGGCACCGTATTAATGGTGATCCCTTCGCGCTCGGCAAAGCGGGGCGACAGGGTGTCCCACGCCGCTTTAAATCCGCCGGAGATCATCACCGTCAGCGCTTTAGCCTGCGCCGCAGCACTGCCTGCTACGCTGGACAGCAGAACGGCGTACAACGCGATCTTTTTCAGTTTCATCTTCATTCCTTAGCTAACCGTTTCATGGGCCGGTGATACGACACTGCGGGTACGACGATAGAGATAGAGTGTGGCGCCCAGGGCACAGACAGCCGCAAAGCTCATCCAGTAGCCCGGCGAGGCTTTGTCGCCAGTCAGTTCGATCAGGCCGGTCGACATCACCGGCGTAAAGCCGCCAAACAGCGCCGTTGCCAGGCTGTAGGCCAGCGAGAATCCCGCCACACGCACTTCCGCTGGCATGATTTCAGTCAGCGCCGGAATCATGGCGCCGTTGTAGAGGCCGTAGATCATCGACAGCCACAGCAGAACGCCCAGCATCATCGAGAAGCCTGGTGCCGCCGCCAGCATGCTCAGCGCCGGATAGCTGGTCGCCATTGCCAGCAGAGTCATCGTTACCAGTACCGGCTTACGGCCAAAGCGGTCAGAGAGTGCGCCACCAATCGGCAGCCAGATGAAGTTTGAAATGGCCACCAGCAGCGTAACCAGCAGGCTGTCGGAGGCGCTGAGCAGCAGAACTTTCTTACCAAAGGTGGGGGCATACACCGTGATCAGATAGAACGCGGTGGTGGTCATCGCCACCATCAGCATGCCGGCGATCACCACCTGCCAGTTGTTCAGCAGAATGCGGAACACCTGGCGCACTTCAGGATGGCTGCGGCGGTTGTTAAATTCCTGCGTCTCTTCCAGCTTACGGCGCAGCACGAAAATAAACGGCACAATCAGGCAGCCAAACAGGAACGGAATACGCCAGCCCCATTCGCGGATGGCACTCTCTGCCAGTACGGCGTTGAGGATAAAGCCCATTGCCGCCGCCACCATGATCGCGACCTGCTGACTGCCCGACTGCCAGCTGGTGTAGAAACCTTTGCGGCCAGGTGTGGCGATCTCGGCCAGGTAGACGGAGACGCCGCCCAGTTCCGCACCGGCAGAGAAGCCCTGCAGTAAGCGACCGATCAGCACCAGCAGCGGAGCCCACAGGCCGATGCTCTGGTAAGAGGGGATCAGCACAATCATAAAGGTGCCCGCTGCCATGATAGAGAGCGTCACGATCAGCCCCTTGCGACGGCCGACTTTATCGATGTAGGCTCCCAGCACCACGGCACCAATTGGCCGCATCAGGAAGCCCGCCCCGAACACGGCAAAGGTCATCATCAGTGACGCAAACTCACTGCTGGCCGGGAAGAAGGTATGTGCGATATAGGTGGCATAGAAACCGAACAGGAAAAAATCAAACTGTTCGAGAAAATTGCCGGAGGTCACACGGAAAATAGCGCCAATCCTGGCGCGATGGGTCATGGGTGAGATCGTCTGCATCAGTAACTCCAGTAAGGTATGACGCTTTTAGCTGCGCCTGTTGCAGAAGAGTGGATCAGGGTCCGCGGCTAAATAAGTGCAAAAAGATCATGGATTGATGAGCCTGTCGCATGACTGGCGGGCATGCTCATTAAAAATGCTTTTTATTCAGCGGTTTGAGTGAAAGAACAATTTCCCGGCAATTGTAAACTGTGTTGAGATGAGTTTGCGGAAATGTGACAGGATTCATAAGCGTGCTCAGCACTGACGGGGAGAGAACGGGCTGACTGGGCTATCTGAACGACTTACCTGCCGGGCCAGAAAGGCACCAGACGTTTCAGGAACGCGCTGTCTGAAACCCTAATCTTTTTGCAACAGTGTGGAAGGAGGGGTAAGTCAGGCGATGTCTGAGTATTTCTTACGGGACTGTGCCTGTATAGCGGCCGTCCCAGACAATAACGCGCAGCGGCAGCGTGGCTGGCTATAGCAGAAAATCACGATTAACGGCATTTGCTGTTAACGCGCGCTGGCGCATAAGGCCAGCCTGATGCGGCATCAGATTTCATTCTCTTTCAACACAGATGTTGCAGTAAAGGCAGGATAAAAAAGGAAGCAATACGTCTGAATAGCAGGGGGTTCAGACGTAAAGCGGAGAGAACCATAACCCCATCGGGACACTGAGTTGCTTCAGAGAGAAAGCGCACATTATTTTGCCATCAGCATCGTCAGCAGCTCGCGACAGCAGGCCTCTTCTTCTGCGCTGTCCGCAGAGGCCAGATAGCGCAGCAACTCCATACAGCTTTTTTCCTTGCCCGCTTCCAGTAACTCTTCGATCAGAAAATTCAGCTTCTCCTGCTCAGACGCCGCGAAGGCGGAGCCGAACTCATTTTTAACCGGGATGGTATGATTCGCCGGCAAGGTAAGGGTGTTCTGCATTGGCATATTCTTATCCTGTTCTGGGTTAAAAAATGTACTGGTGTTGCTATTAAACTTATACAGCGATCCCGATTTTGTACAGAAATCTGGCGAATTGATTTTCAGGCTGATGCGAAGCGTAGCGCGGGCTGGCGGTAAATCCCTGCTTATCATTCAGTTAGCGAAAAGGCGTTATTCAGAAATTTTTTGCGGTTTGCAGTCAGGCGGGGCGGCGGGGAAACCCCGACGCTGGCGGAAGAGGAAAATGGCGGCCCGAGGAGCCGCATCTTTCACATTGTGGACAGAAAATCTTCCCTCTGCGGGGTGAAGGTATCCAGCAGCACGCCAGCCTCCAGACAGACACAGCCATGCACCACATCCGGCGCTTTATAGAGCGTGTCCCCGGCCCCGACTTCACGCGTTTCGTCGTTGATTGTGAAGGCAAAGCGGCCGCTGAGAACATAAGTCAGCTGCTCATGAGGATGATGGTGCAGCGGACCAATCGCCCCGGTCGCAAAAGTGACTTCGACCGCCATCAGGGTACCGCCATACGCCAGTACCCGGCGGGTCACGCCCTGTCCGAGGTCCTCGACTGGCTGCGCGTTATGATAGACAAACATCTGAACCTCCTGTGATGGCCGGGCGTGCGGTAGTCAATTTGTGATGGTACTCACAGCCTGCAGCCGAATTAATCCATGCACTTTAATCGCTTTTCATTAAAATGAAACGGTGTTTCATTTTAATTTGTGAGGACAGATCATGAAAATCGCGTTAATGATGGAAAACAGTCAGGCCGCTAAAAACGCCATCGTGCTGAAAGAGCTGGAAAGTGTGGCACAGCCGCTGGGGCATCAGGTCTTTAACGTCGGCATGAGCGACGAGCAGGATCACGCGCTGACCTATATTCATCTCGGCATTCAGGCCAGCGTGCTGCTGAACAGCCAGGCCGTGGACTTTGTGGTCGCGGGGTGCGGCACCGGCCAGGGTGCGCTGATGTCGCTGAACCTTCATCCGGGGGTGGTGTGCGGCTACTGCATCGATCCGGCGGACGCTTATCTGTTCGCGCAGATCAACAACGGTAACGCGCTCTCCTTGCCATTCGCCAAAGGCTTTGGCTGGGGCGCAGAACTTAACCTGCGCTTTATTTTTGAAAAAGCGTTTACCGGCGAAAAGGGGCACGGCTATCCCCCTGAGCGTAAAGAGCCGCAGGTGCGCAATGCCGGTCTGCTGAATCAGGTCAAAGCCGCCATGCTGAAAGAGAACTATCTGGACACCCTGCGCGCCCTCGATCCTGAGCTGGTGCGAACCGCCGTCAGCGGCCCGCGTTTTCAGCAGTGCCTGTCAGAACAGGGAAAAAATCAGGAGATTATCGCTTTTGTGCGTCAGCTGACGCACTGACGTTCACCCTGAGCGGAGGCCGGTGTGACCGGCCTTTTAACGTCCTTTCAGCGCCTCCGGCGCCCGCCGGTGTCGCAAAAACATTTCACTGAATGACTTCCCCTGACCGCCATTTTAGGTAATAGTAACGCCGCTTTACATTAATAATTCTCATTATCATTTATGTGGGTTTGACGATGAAAAAATGGTTTTTAGCGCTGGGAATGCTCGCGCTGGCAGGGACGGCTTCGGCCCGGATGATCACTGACGTCGCAGGTCGTCAGGTCGACGTGCCACAGGAAGCAAAACGCATCATTCTGGGTGAGGGGCGTCAGATCTATCTGCTGGCCGCGTTTGATACGGATGCGCCGTTCAGCCGGGTCATTGGCTGGCGTGACGATCTGCCGAAAGCGGACTGGGATGGCTATCAGGCCTATGAGAAACGCTACCCGGAAATTAAAAAATTACCGACCTTTGGCGGCGCAAAAGATGGCACTTTCAACGTTGAGCAGGCGTTAACCCTGAAGCCCGATCTGGTGCTGATGAACCTGGAGTCGAAGGCCGCCACCGATGAGGGCAGGCTGATTGAAAAACTGCAGGCCGTGGGTGTGCCGGTCGTGTTTATCGACTTCCGCGAAGCCCCGTTTGTGAACGCGGAGAAAAGTATCCGCATCATGGGCGAACTGGTGAATAAACCAGCGCGTGCCCAGGAGATCATCACCTTCCGCCAGCAGCAGATCGAGCGGGTCACTTCACGCCTGAAAAACTTCACCGGCTATCGCCCGAAAGTGATGATCGACCGTGCGGGTGGCTACAGTGATGAGTGCTGTATGTCCTTTGGCAGTGAGAACTTCGGACAGATGGTAGAGATTGCGGGTGGCCGTAATATTGCGAAAGGCATCATCCCGGGCACCTTCGGCACCCTGAATCCGGAGCAGATTATCGCCAGCCAGCCGGATGTGGTCGTCGTGACCGGCGCGAACTGGAAGAACTACAACACCGTGGGGAAATGGGTCGGCGTCGGCCCGGGGGCGAACGTTACCGACGCCACGGCGCGTCTTAAGGCGCTGATGACGCGCGATGCCTTTAAAACCCTGCCGGTGGCGCACAACGGCCATGTCCATGCTATCTGGCATCAGTTCTATGACAGCCCTTACCAGTTTGTCGCGATTCAGGCGCTGGCGAAGTGGCTGCATCCCGATCTCTTTGCCGATCTCGATCCGGATGCCACCTTCCGGGAGTTCCACGAGAAGTTTCTGCCGCTGCCTTATCAGCCAGGATACTGGGTCACGCTGCCTGCTGACAAATCCTGACCGGACAGGATGACAGGGACGTCATCCGTCAGAGTTGCAATTCCTACCGAATAAACCCTCTGTTTCTCTTCAGATTTACTAACCTTTTACAGGCGCGGGGTCGGTTGCTGTCAGTAGCGCGACGCCTGACCTGGTCCGCATTCACGTAAAAAATGGAGAGAAACATGCGTAATACCCTGGGAAGATCGGCGTTTGCCGTAACGCTGTATGCTCTGCTGGAGCCAGTGCCGCTGGGCTTTTTTGTCGCGGCCTGGCTGTTCGATATTCTCTATATGCAGACCTTTGTGCAGTTCTGGACTGATGCCGCAGGCTGGCTGATTGCGCTGGGGCTGATCCTGGCTATCGTACCGCGTATCATCGCACTGATTTACCTGTTCCGCGGCAGTGATAGCGCGGAAAAAGGCCATTTCTGGCTCTGGCTGGTCGCGATTGTAATTGCCATCGTTAATGCATTTATTCATAGCCGTGATGCGGCCGCGGTCATTCCGCTGGGCGTTACGCTTTCGACGCTGGTAGTGGCGCTGCTGCTGCTGGCTAATGTGCAACTTGCGTTACGCCACCGTAGCGCTTAGGGAGGAGCCATCATGAAGAGAACGCATAAAACGCTGCTGGCGCTGTCCGTGACGGCCCTGCTGGCAGGCTGCGATCAGGGCGCGCAGGTCGATCCACAGAAACAGATTGGTGCCAATCCCGAACTGCCGCAGGCGCGCAATTTCTTTATGCCGCCGATGCAGGTGCCGAAAGGCACACCCTGGAAAGCGGGCGAAATGCCAAAAGTGGCGCAGGGGCTGAAAATCGAGAAGATCGCGGAGAATCTGCAGCATCCGCGTCAGGTTTACGTGCTGCCGAATAACGATGTGCTGGTGGCGGAATCGAATGGCCCGCCTAAGCCGACCACCCGGCCGAAACAGCTGATTATGGGTATCGTGCAGAAAGCCTCCGGCAAAGGCGGTGCAGGCGGTAACCGCATTACGCTGCTGCGCAACGTCAACGGTAAATGGGAACAGCATCGCTTCATCGAAAATCTCCACTCCCCATTCGGGATGCAGCTGATCGGTAACACGCTCTACGTGGCGAATGCTGACAGCCTGGTGAAATTCCCCTATCGCGAAGGCGACACTGAGATCCGCACCGCGCCGGAAGAGGTGACGGAACTGCCGGGCGGACCGATCAACCACCACTGGACCAAGGCGCTGTTAGCCAGCCCCGATGGCAGCAAGCTCTATGTCGGGGTCGGCTCCAACAGTAACGTGACTGAGAACGGCATCGGTGCAGAGTATCGCCGTGCCGCGGTGCTGGAAGTGGACGCAGCCAGCGGAGCCAGCCGTATCTACGCCAGCGGATTGCGCAATCCTACCGGCCTGCAGTGGGAACCGCAGAGCGGCAAGCTCTGGGCGGTGGTTAACGAGCGCGACGAGATCGGCTCCGATCTGGTGCCCGATTATATGACCTCGGTGCAGGAGAAAGGCTTCTACGGCTGGCCCTACAGCTACTTTGGTCAGCATGTCGATACCCGCGCGGAACCGCAGCGTCCCGATCTGGTGGAGAAAGCGATCAAGCCTGACTATGCGCTGAGTTCGCACGTTGCGCCGCTGGGCCTGCTGTTCTACGGGGCTGATAACATGCCGCAGTACAAGGGCGGCGCGTTTATCAGCGAACATGGCAGCTGGAACCGCACCCCGCTGAATGGCTATAAGGTCATCTGGGTGAAATTTGAAAACGGTAAACCGGTGGGCGAGCCGCAGACGGTGGTCTCTGGCTTCCTGACGGATGATGAAAAACAGGTGCGGGGCCTGCCGGTCGGCCTGGCCAGCGATAAACAGGGCGGGGTACTGATCGCAGACGATGCGGGTAATACCGTGTGGCGCGTCAGCGCCGCTAACTAGCCTCTGCCCAAAGGGCTAAAGAGCGGGCATAAAAAAAGGATTTGGCGCGTTGCCAAATCCTTTATTTTTTTGTCCGCCAGCCCGGCTGGTAACCGCGCTGCAGACGAGGTGCTCAGCACTCTCCACAAAAGAGATTGTAAAATGTGCGGCTAAGGATTTCAAGTTTCGCCATAATGCTGTATGTTTATACAGGTGTTGAGTGTTGGGTATCGCCTCGTGATCGACTGGCCGCTCCCAGGGGCAGGTTTTTAAAATCCCGGCAGGCATCAGGTGGTGCTGGCCTGTGGCTTTAACCATGAGTGCCGCTCAGCCCTCTCCACAAGATGTGCTCAGGCGCCCGGCGGGTAGAGTCAAAGCCCTGGTTGCCGAAAAGCGCGCTCCTGTAAAAGGAGAAGGAAAGTGATGGAACTGACTAAGCTGATTCTGGATCTCATCCGGGTCATCTTGCAGATCATCGTTGCCCTTATGCAACTGACCGGTCAGGCAGGTTAACCGGAACTTGAAACAAGGCGGAGCTAACCACTCCGCCTTTTTTCTTTGTCAATTCTCTGTCATCAGAAGCGGATAAGGTGGTGCGGCAAAAGCACGCCGCAGGGGATGTGCTTATCCGGATTGGGAATGCAATGTCCATTATTGCCGTAATGCCTGCCCCCTTAGCCCACACCAGAATCGATGAGAGTGTGCGGATGCGGGAAACCTCCGTGGGTCAGCAGTGTGAAATCCTGGCGCACAGCCTGCTGGAATACAGCGAGCTGGGTGACTTCTCCTATGTCGGCGAGCACTGCTGCCTGGCTGACACCCAGGTAGGGCGCTTCTGCGCTATTGCCAACCAGGTGCGCATCGGTGCGCCGAACCATCCGATGGATCGCGCCTCTCAGCATCGCTTCACCTACTGCCCGGAGTATTACCATCCTGATGCCCGACGCGATCGGGACTTCTTTGTTGCGCGCCGGGCTGACCGGGTGATTATCGGTCACGATGTCTGGATCGGGCATGGCGTGATCGTACTGCCTGGCGTCACCGTCGGTGATGGCGCCGTGCTGGCCGCGGGCGCGGTGGTGACCCGCGACGTCGCGCCCTACAGCGTGGTGGGCGGGGTCCCGGCCCGGCCGCTGCGGATGCGGTTTTCGCCTGCTGTTGCTGCCCGTCTGCAGCGTATCGCCTGGTGGAACTGGCCGCTGGAGAAGCTGATGGCGAACCTGGCCGACTTTCAGCATGGCGACATTGAGGCGTTCTGCCAGCGGCACGCGGTATAGCCCCTGAGGGGGCATCAGGCGTGCAGGCCGATGCGGTGCGCCAGTCATAACCCATAGAGCCCTGTGGCCAGTCCGGACTCATCATCAGCGGGTGGTGGCGAAAGGGTAAACCTTCGCGTCCTGACGCCGCTATTTACTTCTTCTGAAAGGCCTGGCCGCGCGCGTTGCCGATCGGGCGTGCCGGTCTGTCGGTATCATCACATTTTCCAATGACCGCCTGTCTTGTAACTTCCCGCCGCGCATGACACTCTCCCTAATTGTATAGACATGTCATCTCAACCGGTCATCCGGCCCTGTTTGTTTTCTCTGATTCACTGCATCAGCGAGGGATCTATGTCGGTCAAATCATCTGCTACAGCGTATCCGGACGCGACGCAACCGCGCCTGTCAGAAACCCGCTCCATCGATTACATTCCGTTGCGCGAACGTCATGGGCATCCCTTCAGCCAGTTCACCCTCTGGTTTGGCGGCAACCTGCAAATCACGGCCATTGTCACCGGGGCGCTGGCCGTCGTACTGGGTGGCGATGTTGTCTGGTCGCTTGTCGGCTTACTGGTGGGGCAGATTATCGGCGCCGCAATCATGTCTTTGCATGCGCTACAGGGCCCGCGCCTGGGCTTGCCCCAGATGATCACCAGCCGCATGCAGTTCGGCGTTTACGGTGCCGTTATTCCCCTGGTGCTGGTCTGCATCATGTATGTGGGATTCTCCGCCAGCGGCACGGTACTGGCCGGACAGGCGCTGGCGAAACTGCTCGCGGTCAGCAATAGCACCGGGATGATCGTGTTCAGTGCCCTGATCGTGGTGATTGCGGTAATGGGGTACCGGGTGATCCATCAGCTGGGCAAGCTGGCGAGCATTATCGGTGCCCTGGCCTTCGCTTATCTCTTTATCACGCTCTTTGCGACGCATGACCTGGCGGCCGTCTGGCAGAATCGCCACTTCACCCTGGCAAATTTCCTGCTGGCGGTGTCGCTCTCGTCATCCTGGCAGATCGCCTTTTGCCCCTATGTTTCCGACTACTCGCGCTATCTGCCCGCAGACGTCTCCGCGAAGAAACTGTTCAGTGCAGTTTTTGCCGGTACCGTGCTCGGCACTCAGGCGTCCATGACGCTGGGTGTGATTGCTGCCGCACTGGCCGGAAATGCCTTCGCCGGCAATGAGGTCGGTTATATCGTCAGTCTGGGCAGTACCGCCGGCATGGCGATGGTGATCTACTTCGCCATCTGCTTTGGGAAAATTACTTTTACCACGCTAAACGCCTACGGCAGCTTTATGTCCCTGACCACCATCGTGTCGGGGTTTCGCCGGCAGACGACCCTGAGCCAGGGCGGGCGCATTCTGTTTGTTATCCTGATGGTTTCCGTGGCCTGCCTGATTGCACTGCTCAGTGAACCGGCCTTCCTGAAATCCTTCACCCACTTTCTGCTGTTTCTGCTGGCCTTTTTTGTGCCGTGGAGCGCCATCAGCCTGACCGATTTTTATCTGGTCACCCGCGGTCGGGTGGACGTCCCCGCGCTGGCCGATCCGGACGGTCGCTATGGCCGCTGGAACCTTGCGGGCATCGCGGTCTACTTTCTGGGGGTAATGGTGCAGTTACCTTTCATCGATAACCCGCTGCATCATGGTTCGCTGACCTGGATTTTTGCCGGAAATGATGTTTCGTGGATCGTGGGCTGGCTGGTCACGGCGCTGTTATGGCGGGTTGCCAGCCGCTGGGATCGCCGGGGAAGAGCTGAACAGATCAACAGCCACTTGTAACGCAATAAGCCGCCCGGGGGGCGGCTTACGTTTGTCAGCATAACGCTCAGCAAATCTGTTCAGGCCGTTGTCACCTCCACCGTGGCGGGCTGTGTCTCGGCTACCAGCGGTTTTTCCGGCTGCAGCAGCGTCATCGCCAGCATACTGCCGAACGCGATCAGCGCCGTCACCGTAAACATGGCGTTATAGCCATGATATTCCGCCAGCCAGCCGCAGAGCATCGGTGAGAGGATGGCGGCCAGGTTGGCAATCGCCAGCGTCATACCGCTGTAGGTGCCGACCGAGGCTTTGGGCGTCACGTCGATCACCACCGACCAGTAGACATTGTTCACCAGCGCATTCAGCGCATTGCCCAGCGTCATCAGGGCAATGATACCGGCGGCAGATCCCATATAGGGAATGGCCATAAAACAGCAGGCGGTGCCGCACAGCGTGACGGCAGCGAAAAGATTGCGCGCCAGTCGCAGATTGCGGAACCGGGCCAGCAGAGCGTCGGCGATTCGGCCGCCCAGCAGCACCGTGATGCAGGCACCGCTCCAGGGGATCATCGCCACGTACCAAAGCGAGTGCAGGTCATAGTGAAAATTGTCCTGCAGATACTTCGGCATCCAGGTCACCAGAGTAAAGGTGATGTAGAGGAAAGAGAAGTAGCCCAGCGCGTTACAGACCAGCGTCCGGCTGGTAAAAAAGCGCCACCAGGGCAGGGGAATGCTGTCGCCCGTGCTGCGGCGCTGACCGTTCTGTATTAGTGTGCGCTCGGCGGCGTTGGTGAAGCGACTCCTGTCCGGACTGTCGCTGAAGGTTCGGGCAAACAGCAGCATCGCCAGCAGCGAGATGACCCCCAGCAGGATAAACATCATGCGCCAGTCGTGGGTCAGCAGCAGCAGCCCAACCGCAATCGGCGCGGTCAGCAGGGCACCAACCTGCGTCGAGAGCAGGCCGATCCCCAGCGCAAACCCACGCTCGTTGTCCGGTGCCCAGTGCGCGATGGTTTTATTCATCAGCGCATAGGCGGGACCTTCGGCAAAACCGAACAGAATACGCAGCGCAGCAAACCCCATGAGGGCTGAGCCGCCAAACAGCGCTATCCCCAGCTCACCGGCCCACGCGGTAGCGATCTCCAGCAATGACCAGAGCACGCCCGCCAGCAGCCAGACTTTTTTCGTACCAATATGGTCAGCAAGAAAGCCGCCGCACAGCGACCCCAGCAGATAACCAAAGCCGAAATAGCCCAGCACGGCGCCAAGCTGGACTTTACTGAAGTGATACTCTGCGGCAATGGCGTTAGCGGCAAAGGAGAGGGCGCCGCGATCGATGTAATTAATCAGCGCGATCAGGAACAGCAGTGAAAACAGGGTATAACGGTAACGGCTTGGTTTCATTTCACATCTCCTGATGAAAGGTGTCAGGAGAGCAGAAGCAAATTTGATGCCGGAAAGTCAGTATTGTGAGCCAGCTCACGGCTGGCGGGCGCTGCGGGTGGCATAGGTGGCGGGCGCTGAGCCCGCTCATTATTTGCCTGCGCATCATTGCGGTGCAGGCCCTGCCTGCCGGTGGTGATGCTCAGGCAGCGTGATGCTGATTGCCGCTGGGATGCGGCAGCGGAACAATCACTGCATCCGCAGAGAGAACCGTCTCCGGCACTGTCCGGGCAGCGGCTTCGCCCACATGCAGCAGAATCTGCTGCTGGTAAGTCGCGTCTGCTATGCAGGTCTGTTCGCTTAACAGGACACCTGCCTCATTAACGTTTTTTCCCTCCACCTTTATTTTGTGGGTGGCACTGGCCAGCATCCACTCATATTCAATATCGACGTGACCACTATCAATACAGCGGATGCCGTGCTGACTTAAATCATGCGCCAGTACTGTAGCGGTCGGTCCTAATGAAATCAGGACCAGATCAAAATTAACGGCGTGGGCAAGCACGGCGTCAAACAGCGCCTCATAAACGGAAAAGGCGTTGCGGTTCAGCGTGGTAATTCTTTTCACTTCACTGGCGCCGTCCAGTAAATCATTGCCTAATCCCAGACGGGTTCCACTGCCTTCAACAATCAGGACCCTGCGGTTCTGATAAAGTTGTTTAAACTTGTCAAATATCCTGCCGGAGAGCTGCTTGCCTTTATAATCGTGATAAGGACGGGTGACCGATGTATTTCCATAGTGGTACTGTTTATTCAGCAGAGATTCATAATATTTAAAATAAAAAGATTTGTGAAAGAACCAGAACAGGGCCGACCCACTTCGCATATTTCGGGTAGTGCGAAACGCATCTGGCAGACAGATCAGGCAATTCGGATTTGCTGAAGAGCCCTGCTGCAGCACGGCTTTCAGCCTGGCTGAAAGTTTCGGGTCGAATGGCTGGAAACCGATGTTTTTATAGCGTGTCATTTCCAGTTCACCGTCGCCGTAACGGGCCAGCGATAACGTGGGTTCGCGTAATAGCAGATCGATAGTTTCCTCGATCGACATCACGGAATAACGTCTGACCCGTGCCTGCGCAGCAGGATAGCGAATTGCGGCATTGATAAACTTAAAGGGAAAACGAAACTTGCGATATATAGCGTGAAATGCGGACATAGTTAACCTGCCTGGTGAATTACTGCCAGAGAAAATCCCGCCTGACGGCCGGATAAATAGTGAGAATAATGAGGGAAGATAACACAAATAAATGCTGCATCCCGCTGCGGAATATCTTAAATCAGTTTTTCCGCGTAAAACTCACGCGTCATTAATCTATTCATAACGGCAGGCAGAATGGAAAAAATAATGAAATATCGGCGTCAACTGCCATTTTTAATAAATAAAAAAGCATTGACACCGCGCAGATGCTGCAATTTTCGACATTAATTATCGCGTACCCGATGTATTACCGGTTTTAGCAATAAGAGGTTCTCCGCAGCAGGAGATACAAATCATTATAATTATTTGATGCTTATTTCTGCTCTGTGACCCGACTTAAGCTGTTCTTACTGAAGCATTACTTGTCTGATATTTGTTCGCCTTTGAACAAAAGATGCGGTAACTGACCGCTTATGGTTAATTTATTGTGATGAATGTCGCGGTATCAGCCGTTCAGGCACGAAAAAAAGCCGCCGAAGCCCGCAGGAGTGCCGGATTTATAATAAATATTGCTAATCATTTACATATCAGCATGTTTTTACATATTTCATACATAAGTTAAGATCTCGTTGTAATTATGTTTTCATATTAGTTTTCTGATTGCCGCTAATGACCCGAGGATGGATCATGATAAATAAATTAACCAGTATAATCATGGCGATATTTGCTATTGCCCTGATTTACATGGGAGGGGAACTCCTGTCAGCAGGAGGCAGTGCTTTTTACATTGCGATAGGCGTGGGGGTTCTGGCCAGCGCAATACTGCTGCTGATGAACAGACGCAGTGCGCTGACACTTTATGCGCTGCTGATGTGGATAACGCTGTTCTGGATTATCCAGGAAGTGGGCTTTGATAAATGGCAGTGGATCCCGCGTGGCGATCTGTTCGGTCTGCTGGGCCTCTGGCTGGCTCTGCCGTGGGTAGTGCGCCCGCTCTATCAGGGTCAGCGCCGCTTTCATCCTTTGCTCGGCGGAACGGTCGGGCTGATGGTGCTGCTGGTTATCGGCCTCTGCTTCTACGATCCACTGCCGCAGCAGGGCACGATCACGACGCCACGCCAGAGTGCCGCCACCGGCGGTGCCGCTGACGCGTGGAGCGCCTATGGCGGAACCGCCGATGGTCAGCGTTTCTCAACGCTGAAGCAGATCACCCGGGACAACGTGAAAGATCTGGAAGTCGCCTGGACTTACCATACCGGCGATCTGCGTCAGGATGACGATGCCACCGAATACACCTTCGAAGCGACGCCGCTGAAAGCCAACGGCATGCTCTACTTCTGTACGCCGCACAACGAAGTCCACGCGCTCGACCCGGAAACCGGGGCGGTGAAGTGGAAAACCGCGCCGGATAAAAACCGCTCCTATCTGCAGCAGCACCAGACCTGCCGTGGTGTGAGCTACTACGACGCAGGCCAGGCCCAGGGGCAGACGGATACCGCGCCGGCGCTCTGCCGCAGGCGTATCTTCAATGCCACGACCGATGCCCGCCTGCTGGCGCTGGACGCAGATACCGGTAAACCCTGTGCGGACTTCGGTGACAACGGTGTAGTCAACCTGCGTGCCAACATGGGCGAGGTGCGTCCGCATGCGCTGATGCAGACCGCCGCGCCGCTGGTGGCGGGCAATCTGGTGATCGTCGGCGGCTCAGTGATGGATAACGGCTTCCACAGCGGCAACCCGTCGGGCGTGATCCGCGCCTATGATGCCGTCAGCGGTCGTCTGGTCTGGAACTTCGATCCGGCAAATCCGGAGAGCACCGCCCCGATCGCCCAGGACGCCACCTATCCGCAGGATACCCCGGTAGCCTGGGCGACCCTGAGCGCCGACCTGAAGAATGGTCTGGTCTACGTGCCCTTTGGTAACGCCTCGCCGGATGAGGTCGGTTTTGACCGCGATCCTGCCAGCAATACCGAAAAATTCCGGGATGCGCTGGTGGCGCTGGATCTGAAAACCGGTGCCTTTAAGTGGCGCTATCAGAGTTCGAACCACGATCTCTGGGACCGTGACAACCCGTCGCAGCCGTCGCTGGTGGATATCAACTATCAGGGCTCGCCGCAACCGGCGGTGATCCTGCCGACCAAAACCGGCAACCTGTTCGTGCTGAACCGCCTGACCGGCCAGCCGGTCTACCCGGTAGAGCAGGTTAAGGTCTCCGTGGATGGCATCAAAGGCGAGCAGTATGCGCCGACCCAGCCGGTCTCCAGCCTGAACTTTATTCCTGAGCCGCTGACGGAGAAATCCATGTGGGGCATCACGCCATTTGATCAGATGGCCTGCCGCACCACTTTCCGCAAGTTGCGTTATGACGGCAATCCGTGGACGCCGCCAACGGAAGCAGGCTCGCTGATCTTCCCGGGCAATATCGGCGTCTTTAACTGGGGTTCCGTGGCGGTCGATCCGCAGCGTCAGATGCTGATTGCCGCGCCGGTGCGTCTGGCTTACAAGTACAACCTGATCAAACGCACTCCGGAAACTGAAACCCAGCGTACCTTCACTAAAGACGGCACGCCGTACTGGAACGAAAACTTCCACGGTGAGTATGCGATTCATATCCAGCAGATGGCGTCAGGCCTCGGGATCCCATGTATCGCGCCACCGTGGGGTCGGATGGTTGGGGTGGATCTGACTACCGGCAAAACCGAATGGCTGCGCCGCGTGGGCACCACCCGCAACCTGAAGACCAGCTTCCTGCCTGGCCGTTTCCCGCTCGGCTTCCCGATGGGGATGGTCGCGCACGGCGGACCACTGCTGACGGCCGGTGATCTGGTGTTCCACGGGGCAACGGCAGATAACTACTTCCGTGCCTACGACAGCACCACCGGCGAACTGCTGTGGCAGACCGAGTTGAGCGCCGGTGCGCAGGCCACGCCATCCACCTTTATGGGTAAAGATGGCAAACAGTATGTGGTGATTGCCGCAGGCGGTCACGGCTCACTGGGCACCACGCCAGGCGACAGCGTCGTTGCTTTCCGGCTGAAATAATCCTGATCTGCTGAGCGCCGCCTGGCGCTCAGCGTTTTTTTGTCACCGCCGCCCGTTATCTCTTCCGTCCGCTTTTCTGCAGCAACCCGCTGTTTTTTACAGCCTGTACCGCGGTTTCCCGGCTTAAGGCTTTAATCACGCCCTGAAACTATTTCGTGATAGCTCTCCCAGTTTAGCGATTTGCTCCGTCCGGCAGGCTTGCGCATTCGGTCGCGAAGCGTAGATTAATACATAACTTCACAATTAGTCGTGAAAAAGAAAAGTACTTCACAATACGCTCTCTGAAGGATTGTCCTCTATGTCGGAACTGAAATTTGCAACCCGCCTCAACTCATTCGCCTCGGGCGCGCACCTCTACTGGCCCGATCAGCAGGGCAAACCTTCTGTGCTGCAGATGGTGGCCCGTGCCGGCAAGGTAAGGGGGTTAACGCATCTCGATCTCAACTTTCCGCAGCATCTCACCAGCGACATTCCCACGCTGCGTCAGGCGATTGACGATGCGGGCCTGGCCGTTAACGGCATGCAGATGCGCTGGGACGCTCCGCAGTTCAAAATCGGTGCCTTTACCCATCCGGACGCGAAAGTGCGTCGCGAAGCGATCGAGCTGACCAAACGCGGCATCGATGCAGGTCGGGAGTTCGGCTCACGGCTGATGACGCTGTGGATGGGGCAGGATGGTTTCGATTACTGCTTCCAGGCGGACTATAAGAAGATCTGGGAGGATGCGGTCAGTGCCGTGCGGGAAGTGGCGGAGTATGCGCCGGACGTTGATATCAGCATCGAATATAAGCCAAACGAGCCGCGCGCCTACAGCATCTTCCCCAACGCCACCACCTGCCTGCTGGCGGTGGAAGAGGCGGGCTGCCCCAATCTGGGGATTACGCTCGACTTTGCGCACGTGCTGTTTGCCAACGAGGTGCCGGCCTACGCCGCTGCAATGGTGGCGCGGCGCTCACGGCTGCTGGGGCTCGATCTTAACGATGGCTGGGGCAAACGCGACGACGGCCTGATGGTCGGCTCAGTCAACCCGCGCGCCACGCTGGAGTTTCTCTGGCAGATGCAGCGTGACGGCTATCGCGGGGCCTATTATTTCGACACCTTCCCTGATGCCAGCGGGCTGGACCCTATCCGGGAAGCGGAAAGCAATATCGCGACTGTGACCCGGCTGCTGCGGCTGTGCGATCAGCTGCACGGCAACATGGCGTTACTGGCGGCGATTGAGCGTCAGGATGCGGTCGCCTCCCAGCAGATCGTCAACGACATTCTGCTGGCACGATAACGGCTGATCCAGCCGCTCACATAAGAAAACCCTACCCAACATGCTGAGAATATAAAAATGAAAAAACTCCTGCTCGCTGTTATCGCCTCCTCACTGCTCTGCAGCACCGTCTATGCGGCCGAGCTGGCACCGCTGCAGTCCGACACTGAACCGGATCGTACCGACTGGACCCAGCTCGACAGCAAATATGGTGCACTGCCAAAAGTCGACAAATCGCTGAAGATTGGCGGCGTCTCCAAGACCCTGACCAATGAATACTGGCGTTCACTCGGCGAGGGCTACCAGAACGTGGCGAAAAAGTATGGCTTCACTCTGGCCTATCAGGCGGCGGCCAATGAAGATGACCAGCTTGGTCAGCTGTCGATTGCCGAAACGCTGATCTCGCAGGGTTTCAACGGCCTGCTGGTGTCGCCTCAGACCGATATCAACCTGGAGCCTGCGCTGGAGAGTGCCAGCAGCAAAAAGATCCCGGTGGTGAACGTGAATGATGCCGTGATGCCGAATGCGCGTTACTACGTCGGTAACGTGCAGAAAGATAATGGCGTGCGGGTAGCGAAGTGGTTTATTCAGCATCATCCGCAGGGCGGCAAGGTGGCGGTAATCGAGGGGCAGCCGGGCGTGTATGCCGCCGGACAGCGAACCCGCGGTTTCAAAGAGACGCTGGCGACGGCCGGTAAGTTCACGATTGTTGCCAGCGTGCCGGCAAACTGGAGTCGTGAGCAGGCCTTCAACGCCGCATCGACCATTCTGCAGCAGCATCCCGACCTGATTGGCTTCTACGCCAACAACGACACCATGGCGCTGGGCGTGGTGGAAGCGGTGCGGGCGCAGAATAAAGCGTCACAGGTTGCCATCTTCGGCACCGACGGGATCTCCGATGCCTACGCCTCTATTAAGCGCGGTGAACTCACCGGCACAGTGGACAGTTTTCCGGTGCTGACCGGCGAAGTGGCGATGGATGTGATGATTCGTCTGATCAACGGTCAGAAGCTGTCGCGCGTAGTGTCGACGCCGCAGGCGCTGATCACCAAAGAGAACGTCGATGCGTTCTCTACCAAAGACAACAACCGGCTGCGTCAGTTGCTGGCGCAGCAGTAAGTCAGCGGGAGCGGGTATGGAACAGTTTCGTTTAACGATGCGCGGCATCAGCAAAAGTTACGGTAACGCCGCCGCGCTGCAGGAGGTCGATTTCTCGGTGCGGCCCGGCGAGGTGCATGCGCTGATTGGGGAAAACGGCGCGGGGAAATCAACGCTGCTGAATATTCTCTCTGGCGTGCGCGGTGCGGACAGCGGAGAGATCAGCGTCGACGGCAGTCCGGTTCAGATCCGCTCGCCGCTCAGCGCCCGTCAGGCCGGGATCGCGATGATCCACCAGGAGCTGCAGCATGTGCCTGAGCTCTCTGTGGCACAGAACATGTTTCTGGGCCGCCCGCTGACCCGCGCCGGGGGCTGGTGGGTCGATAAAAAAGCGCAGCTGGCACGCGCCACCCTGATTCTGAAGACGCTGGATCCGACCATCGATCCCGACACGCCAATCAGAAACCTCAAGGTGTCGCAGCAGCAGATCGTAGAGATTGCCCGGGCGCTGCTGGATAACGCCCGCATCATCGCCATGGACGAACCGACCTCCAGCCTGACGCCACGCGAATTTGACCGGCTGGCGGCGTTAATCGGCGATCTCAAGGCGACCGGGGTGTCGCTGATCTACGTGTCACACAAGATGAATGAGATTTTCAGGGTCTGTGACCGCGCCACCATCATGCGTGACGGCAGGCAGGTTGGCGTGGTTAATATCCGCGATGAGGATGAGGAGAGTATCGTCGCCAGAATGGTCGGCCGGAAGATCGACAAGCCCGACCATCAGGCGTTCGTCAGCGACCGCGAAGTGCTGCGGGTCGAGGATCTGACGCGCGGCAGTGAGGTGGTCTCCGCCAGTTTCAGTGTGCGGGCAGGCGAGGTGCTGGGCGTGGCGGGGCTGGTCGGCGCGGGCCGCACCGAACTGCTGAAACTGATCGCCGGTATCGACAGGCGAACCCGCGGCACCGTGAGTGTTAACGGCAGGGCGGTCAGGAATTACAGCGTGCGCGCCGCAATTCAGGCCGGCATCGGCCTGGTGCCCGAAGATCGGAAAAAAGAGGGCATCATCAAAGCGCGGGCGGTGAAGATGAATATGGCCCTGCCGTCGATGCATCGCTTCACGGCGGCGGGCCTGATCAGTCAGTCCCGGCTGGGTCGCGAGGCGCTGCGGGTGATGGGCGATCTGCGCCTGCGGCCGCTCGACATCGAAAAGCCCATCGGCACGCTGAGCGGTGGCAACCAGCAGAAGGTGATCATCGGCCGCTGGGTAGCCGCAGATGCAGAGGTGTTCCTGTTTGATGAGCCAACGCGCGGCATCGACATCGGGGCCAAGTCGGAGATCTATCATCTGATTGAAAAGCTGGCCCAGGCGGGCAAAGCGATTGTGGTGGTGTCGTCGGAGATGACGGAGATCATCCGCATCTCCGACCGGGTGCTGGTCATGCGCGAGGGACGAATAACCAGAGAGTTAACCGGCAGCGCGATTACCGAAGAGAACATCGCCCGTTATGCCATTAAAGATATCGACCCAGGCGCCTGACCGCTGTCCTGACACTCATTAAGGTGATAATTATGACGACCCAGACCTCCACCAGGCCACGCAGCCGACCTGCACTGCGGCTGAAGTTTAATCTGCGCGATGCCGGCACCCTGATTGGCCTGTTTATTATCATGGTGACGTTTTCGTTTCTGTCGCCGGTCTTTTTTACCGTGCCCAATCTGCTGAACATCCTGCAGCAATCCTCCATTAACGCCCTGATTGCGCTGGGGATGACGATGGTCATCATTTCAGGCGGGATTGACCTCTCGGTCGGCCCGGCGGCGGCGCTCTCGGCGGTGCTGGGCGCAACGCTGATGGCGTCCGGCGTGCCGGTGCCGCTGGCGATCCTTGCAACGCTGGGGGTCGGCGCGCTGTGCGGACTCTTCAGCGGCACGCTGATTGCCTATGCCGGACTGCAGCCGTTTATCGTGACGCTGGGCGGCCTCTCGCTGTTCCGGGCCATTGCGCTGATTTACACTGGCGGCAATCCCATCTTCGGGATCCCACTGACGTTTCGCAGCCTGATCAACAGCGACATTCTGGGGATCCCGACACCCATTGTGATTGTAGCGGTGATTGCGCTGCTGCTCTGGACGGTGATGAACAAGACCCCGCTGGGAGAATATATTCTGGCCATCGGCGGCAATGAAGAGGCGGCGCGGGTTGCCGGGGTGCCGGTGAAGCGCACCAAGGTCACCGTCTATGTCCTGTCCGGCCTGCTGGCGTCGCTCGCCTCGCTGATCCTGATCGGCCGTCTTGGCGCGGCGGAGCCGACCATCGGTAACCTCTGGGAGCTGGATGCTATCGCGGCGGCGGCCATCGGCGGGGCTTCCCTGATGGGCGGCAAGGGCAGCATCTTCGGCACGCTGATCGGCGTGATCATCCTTGGCGTGTTACGTAACGGACTGACCTTGCTGAATATTCAGGCCTTTTACCAATTGCTCGCTACCGGCCTTATTATTATCATAGCGATGTTGATTGACCGGGCGACCCGAGGCAAATAATGAAGCAAGATCCGCGAGCCATTGGCGCTCAGATTCGCATGCGTTTGCCCCAGCTGACGCCGTTAGAACGGCGGGTCGCTGAGGCGATCATGGCCCGCACCGACATTACCGAGCACTCCTCTCTGAAAGAGATTGCGCAGGAGAATAATGTCTCTGAAGCGATGATCGTGAAGATAACCAAAAAGCTTAACTTCACCGGCTTCAGACACTTCAGAAGTGGTCTGATCTACTACAACCAGTCTGAAGTGGCGGGGCTGCATGCGGAAATTGAGCCGGATGATTCGTCGGAGCAGTTGCTGACCAAAGTGTTCAGAACCTCTATCCAGGCCATCGAAGAGACCTTATCGATCCTGGATGTCTCTGAATTCAATCGTGCGGCAGACATCATCTTTAAAGCGCGTCATATCGATCTCTACGCCGTGGGCGGTTCCGCCGCCGTCGCGCGGGATTTGTCGCACAAGATGCTCAAGATCGGCATCAAAACGACCGTCTATGACGACGCGCATATCATGCTGATGTCCGCCGCCGTGTTATCTGATGACGATGTGGTTATCGCTATCAGTCATTCGGGCGCCACACGTGCGGTGAACGATCCGGTCCGGCTGGCGGGAAAGAATGGCGCGAAGGTTATCGCCATCACCAACTACGCCGAATCCCCGATCGCGCAGAACGCCCATGTGGTCCTCAATTCAACCTCTCAGGGATCGCATCTGCTGGGTGAAAACGCCGCGTCACGCATCGCCCAGCTGAATATCCTGGATGCGCTGTTTGTCGCTATCGCTAAAAAAGATCTGAAGCGGGCGGAAAAAAACCTGATGAAAACCCAGCGTGCGGTTCAGGATTTGCGGGAATTCTAGCTATGAGCAAAATTGCAGTTACCGGCAGTCTTCATTACGACATTATGCTGGATGCGCCTCATCGCCCTGAAAAAGGCGAAACGGTAATGGGCAGCGCGTGCTGCTATAAGTCTGGCGGCAAGGGAGGGAATCAGGCGGTTGCGGCTGCGCACGCGGGTGCAGCGGTCCGTTTTGCCGGCGCCGTGGGCGACGACGCGCAGGGGCAGTTCCTGCGGGATCATCTGCAACAGGCGGGCGTAGACTGCGCGGCGGTCAGCGTGATCCCCGCGTCGCCCTCCGGGATGAGCGTCGCCATTACCGATGCTGAAGGCGATTACGGCGCGGTGGTGGTTTCGAATGCCAATCAGCATATCCCGCTGACGACCTTTGCAGAGCCCGGCTTCTGGCAGGATGTCTCGCTGCTGGTGCTGCAGAATGAGGTGCCGGAGGCCGTCAATCTCTGCGCCGCCCATGCTGCACGGCAGCGGGGGATTAGGGTCTGCGTCAATGCCGCGCCCGCCCGTGATTTATCGGCGGACTTTGAAGCCTGTATCGACCTGCTGGTGGTGAATGCCATTGAGGCGCGCGATATGTGCGGGATAAGTGTGCAGGATCTGCCCTCGGCGCGCGCAGCGGCCGACGCGCTGGCCAGCCGGTTTGCCCGCGTGGTGGTGACCGCTGGCGAACATGGGGTGGCGTACAGTGAATCAGGAGAGACCCGAACGTTGCCGGCAGAGAAGGTGACGCTGGTGAGTACCCACGGCGCGGGGGACTGTTTTGTCGGGGTGCTGTGTCAGCGCCTGAGCGGTGGCGCGACGCTGGCGGAGGCGGTCAGTGATGCGAACCGTGCGGCCGCCGGACATGTCTCCCGGCCGCCGCAGTAACGATCTCAGGCGTGCCACGCCACCGACGCGGCACGCGACCGTTATCAGGTACCGACCTTCACCACAGTCTTGCCGAAGTTTTTGCCGTTGAGCATATCGATAAACGCCTGCGGTGCATTCTCTAAGCCTTCGATCATGTGCTCGCGGTAGTGGATTTTCTTATTCTCTACCAGCGGCGTCATCGCTTTCAGGAACTCCGGATAGCGGTCGCCGTAATCCTGGAAGATAATAAAGCCCTGCATACGGATGCGTCGCTTCAGGATACCCGCCATGATCAGCGAGGTTCTGTCAGGGCCTTCCGGCAGCTCACGCTGGCTGTAAGCGGAGACCAGCCCGCAGACCGGCACGCGCGCTGCGGTGTTAAGCAGCGGGAAAACCGCGTCAAACACTTTGCCGCCCACGTTTTCGAAATAGATATCGATACCGTCCGGGCAGGCATTTTTCAGCTGCTCTTCGAAATCGGTGCTGTGGTGATCAATACAGGCATCAAAGCCCAGCGTATCGACCGCATAACGGCATTTCTCTTCACCGCCAGCCACACCGACCACGCGACAGCCTTTCTGTTTACCCAGCTGACCGACCGTGGCACCGACCGGGCCGGTTGCGGCGGCCACCACCAGTGTTTCACCGGCTTTGGGCTGGCCGATCTCCATCAGGCCCATGTAGGCGGTAAAACCTGGCATCCCGAGAATGCCCAGCGCCCAGGAGGGGTGCGGCAAATCATTGCCCAGCTTTGCAATCTCTTTGCCATCGGAGACGGCATACTCCTGCCAGCCACTCTGTGACAGCACCCAGTCACCGGTCTTAAAGTCGCTGTGTTCAGAGGCCGCGACCTGACAGACGGTGCCGCCGACCATCGGCTGATCCAGCTCGGCGGGCGCGGCGTAGGATTTACCCTCATCCATCCGGCCACGCATATAGGGATCCAGCGACAGGTAGATGGTCTTCAGCAGCACTTCACCCTCTTTGATTTCCGGCACGGGCTGCGCCACATGGCGGAAATTCTCTTTGGTCGGTTCACCCTGAGGGCGTGAAGCGAGTAACCAGGCGTGGTTCTGAGTTGCTTGTTCAGTCATCGTTTCTTCCTTTTATAGCCGGGCCATGCACGGAGCATCGCCGTTTGAATACCGGAAAGTGTAGATGACCACGGCGGGATTGCGTTTAGCGTGACGAGCGGTAAGCCACTGACGCTGCTGTGCGGGCAGGGCGCACAGGGTGCAGCGGCAGCGCGTCTGTGGAGAAATCACGGTGCTGATAATTCGTAGCAAATATTCACATCCGCTTGCAAAAAGGGTTACCGCACCCGGTGACACGGCGCAGAGAGCAACCTGTGATAGATGTGTCTTTTTAAAGGAGACGCGTTATGACGATTCAGCATCTGCGTATTGCCCGGCCGGTGACGGACCTGGCACTGAGCAGCCGGATCTGGTGTCACGGGCTGGGACTGCAGAATATCGGCGGATTTACCGGTCATCAGGGATTCAGCGGTGTCATGCTGGGGGCTGACGGGCTGGGCTGGCATCTGGAATTCACCCACTGTCCGGGCCATCCGCTTCTGCCAGCACCCACCGCGGACGACCTGCTGGTGCTCTATCTTCCCTGTCACGCGGAGTGGCGCGAACGCTGTGCCCGCATGGATGAGGCGGGTTTCCGGCGGGTGCCTGCGTTTAACCCTTACTGGGATCGGCAGGGCGTGACATTCAATGACCGGGACGGTTATCGTGTGGTGATCCAGCACGCAGCCTGGCTCTCTCAACCTTCCTGATAAACCGGAGCAGACCCTGAACATTCTTTGCTTACATACGGCGGCCAGCAATATTGCGATATTTGATGCGGCCGCGGCGGCCCTGGCGCAGAACGCGACACCGCTGAGCCATCTGGTGATGCCGGAACTGCTGGCGGAAGCGGAGCGCAGTGGCGGGATGACAACACCGTTACGTCAACGTCTCGCACAGCTGATCGCCTCGCTGCTGCCGTCGTTTGATGCCATCCTCATTACCTGCTCGACGCTGGGCCCGGTCGCCGACGATTTTCATCTGCAGGATCGCGTCATGCGCACGGATGCGATGCTGGCAAACGCGCTGCAACGTCATGCAGGCCCCTCGGTGGCGCTCTGTGCCGCAGAATCCACCCTGGCGGCGACGCGGGCGCTCTTCTGTCAGCCTGGCGGTCAGGTTGAGGTTGTGCTAGTGGAGGAGGCCTGGGCCGCGTTTAAGGCGGGGGAGATCACCCGCTATTTCTCGCTGCTTGCCGCAGCGGCGGAGCAGGCTTATCAGCAGGGCGCCGTTGCGGTGGCGCTGGCGCAAAGCTCGATGACGCCGGTCGCACAGCAGTTTCCTGCCGCGCAACGCCCGCTTACCGCGCCGTTTCTGGCTCTGCAGGCCTGTTACGATCTCAGATAATTGTCACGCCCTGCTGATGCAGCGCCTGGCTCAGCGCTTCGTCCGGCGCGGTTTCTGTGACCAGCGTGCTCGCCAGCGACAGCTCGCCAATGGCAAAGGCGGAGGCGGCGTTCAGCTTCTCTGCTGACGCCAGCACGACGGTTTCTGCGGCGCGGCCTGCCAGGGCCCGCTTAACCGTCGCCTCCTCAAAATTGCCGGTCGTCAGGCCCGCCGCCTGATGCACCCCGGTTACTCCCATAAAAAAGAGATCGGCGTTGATGCGGCTGAGTGACTCCAGCATCGCGGCCCCCACGGTGACGACGGAGTGCCGGTAGAGCTGGCCGCCCAGCAGAATAATCTCCACCTGAGGATGGCCGGCTAACGCCAGCGCCACGCTGGGGCTGTGGGTGATGGCCGTAAAGCGCAGCGTATCGGGCAAATGATTCACCAGTTCGGCGCTGGTGGTGCCGCCATCGAACAGCACAATCTGTCCGGGCTGGATCAGCGTCACCGCTTTCTGCGCGATGACCCGCTTCGAGGCGGTCTGCACGCTTTTGCGCGTTTCAAGCGTTCCCAGTGCAGCGGAAACCGGCAGCGCGCCGCCATGAACCCGTTGCAGCAATCCCTCGGCCGCCAGTTCACGCAGATCGCGACGGATAGAGTCCTCGGAAAGGCCGAAGCGCTGACTGAGATCGCGTGACTGCACCTGCTTTTCCTGCGCGAGCAGGGCGAGAATGGTCTGTTTACGTTGGCTGGAAAGCATAGAACGGGCCTGCATGTTTTTTCTTGAATTTGCACGATTCTGCATGATAGCGTGAAGGCTGTCTACTCATCCCGGAGATTACCATGCAGCCAGACGCCTCACGTGTGCGCATTATCCATGAGCAGTTACTGTCCGATAACTGGTATACCCTGAAAAAATATACTTTTTCGCTGCTGCGCCGCGATGGTCGCTGGCAGGAGCAGAGCCGTGAAGCCTACGATCGGGGTAACGGCGCGGTGATCCTGCTTTACAACCGTGATACCCGCCGCGTGGTGATGACCCGACAGTTCCGCTTTCCCGTCTTCCTGAACGGCCATGACGGTTTTCTGATTGAGGCGGCTGCAGGCCTGCTGGATAACGCTTTACCGGAAGCCCGTATCGTGGCCGAGGCGGAAGAGGAGACCGGTTTTCGCGTCACCAGGGTAGAGAAAGTGTTTGAGGCCTTCATGAGCCCCGGCTCCGTCACCGAAAAGCTCTACTTTTTTATTGCCGAATATGATGACAGACAGCGCAGCGGTGAGGGTGGCGGAATCGAGGAGGAAGGCGAAGATATCGAAGTGCTGGAGCTGGATTTCGACCAGGCGTTACGGGCGATCGATCAGGGGGAGATTGTGGATGCCAAAACTATCATGCTGCTGCAGCATCTGCGTCTGAAAGGAATTTTATAATTTCGCTTAACCGGGCAGACCGCTGTGCAGGCGGCCCGCCCGTTAAGGCTTACTGATCCTGCGTCAGGATGCCTTTCACATCGTGCGGTTCAGAACGCAGATACTGCGGCGGCACCTGAACTTTGCCATCCAGCGCGGCGGCGGCGTGCCACGGCCAGCGCGGATCGTAAAGAATACCGCGCGCCAGAGCGACCAGATCCGCTTCACCCTGTTGCAGCAGATCCTCAGCCTGCTGTGGCTCAGTGATCAGGCCAACCGCGATCACCGGAATTGACACCTGCTCACGGATATCCCGGGCAAACGGCACCTGATAATTCGGGCCGACATCAATTTTCTGGTCTTCAGACAGGCCGCCACTGGAGACATGGATATAGGCGCACTGCAGCGCTTCCAGTTCACGCGAGAAGGCAATCGACTGCTTAATTTCCCAGCCGCCTTCCACCCAGTCCGTGGCAGAGATACGTACGCCCACCGGCACCGAGGCAGGAACGGCATCGCGTACGGCTTTAAACACCTCCAGCGGGAAACGCATACGGTTCTCCAGCGAGCCGCCATACTCATCACTGCGCTGATTCGACAGCGGCGACAGAAACTGATGCAGCAGATAGCCATGCGCGGCGTGAACTTCGATAAGCTGGAAACCCAGACGCACGGCGCGCAGGGCGCTGTCGACAAAGGCCTGAGTGACCCGTGCCAGGTCGTCACGACTCATGGCAACCGGTTTGAACTCATCCGCGCTGTAGCTCAGATCAGACGGCGCGATAGTCTGCCAGCCGCCCGCATCCTGAGCTATCTGTTTACCGCCTTCCCACGGCACCGCACACGATGCTTTGCGTCCTGCATGACCCAGCTGAATACCGATCGGAATCGAAGAGTAGCGACGTACATCTTCCAGCACTGTTTTCAGCGCAGCCTCGTTGTCATCATTCCACAAACCGAGATCGCCGGGAGAGATGCGGCCAATGTCCTCTACGGCTGTGGCTTCAATAATCATCAGGCCCGCGCCGGAAAAGGAGAGCTGGCCAAGATGGATCCGGTGCCAGGCGGTCGCACTGCCCGCTTCAGCGGAGTACTGGCACATCGGCGCAATGACGATACGGTTATCCAGCGTAAGTTCGCCCAGCGAGACGGTGGAAAAAAGTTGGCTCATGTTATCTCCATGGTGTTATGACTGATGTGACAGGCAATAACTATAGCGGGGGATTGGCCGGGTCGGGGGGAATGCAACGTGACATTTTATGACGACGCGCTTTCCTGTGTTCATAGCAGCGGGGTTCTGGCGGGAGCCATTAAGAACGAGGGAACCTCTCGCCGCAGACCGGCAGGCCGTTTGCGTTTTGGTTTGAACGGCAGGGCAAAAAAATGGAGATCGTCACGCCGCATCGCATCGGGGTGAATGAGCGTCATGGCCATCTGGCGGCTGGGCTGGGAATTATTCAGGCGTTTAGTTACTGCCTGTCGCCGTTTCTGCAGCAGGGCCGCATGGTGGAAATCCTGCAGGCGTGGCATCCGGCGGGCTATCCGTTTCATCTGGTCTATCCGCATAACCGGCATGTTACTCAGCGGCTGCGGGTGTTTATTGAGTGGCTGGTGGCCTGTTTTCCGGCGAAAGTCGCGGGAGAGGGGGAATCCGGCACCTGAGTGCCGGATAAAGCGGGATCAGTTACCGCGATAGGTTGAGTAGCCGAAGGGGCTCAGCAGTAACGGAATGTGGTAGTGCTCGCCATTTGCGTCCATGTTGAACTCCACCGGGATTTCCGGGAAGAAGGTTTTCTGGTTGCTCTTTTTGTAGAAATCACCGGTTTTAAACACGACGCGGTAGCTGCCTGCACTGGCCATTTTATCCTGCGGGAAGAGGGCGCTGATGCGACCGTTATTATCGGTGACGCCCGAAGCCAGTTTCACCCAGTTATCCTGCTGCTTCTGGTCCAGTTCAACCTCAATTCCCGCCGTGGGCTGGCCGGTCTGCAGGTTCAGAACGTGGACGCTCAGGGGGTTTTTAGCGGCGGCAGGCTGCGCGGCAATAGCGGATGCGCCAGAGGTCATCAGTAAGGTGGCAATCAGAGCATAAGACGTTTTCATCAATGTTTCCTTTTATTGACTCGTTGGGTGACAGTGAGGAAAGCGTAAAGTGTCTGACAGCAAAGCGATATTTTTTGACGGCAAATGTGAAATTTCTGAGAGCAGGTAGCGTTACCTCTTTTAGTTACATCATACAAAACACTTTTTATACCAAAGCCCGGCGCACGCATTTAAAGCTGATCAGCAAAATGAATGGCTGATCGATCGTGTTATAAAAAGCGGGGCGGTAAGATGTTAACATCGATTTATATGAATTGAGTCAATAATTTACCAGCCGGACAGATGAATATAGCTAACCGTCCGGCCACTCCGGATCAGCGCGCAGCGCCATCACTGTCTGCAGGGCAGCGCAGTGGATCGTTGCCTGCTGAATCTCCAGATCATTGGGGCAGACAAGCGGGCCGTATCACGCGAAAAACGCACTCTTCAGGCCGTAATCGCCACCTTACGGCATTCTTATTTATGCACACCGGGCGTCTGAATGTATGACTGACTCACTCACGATGAAATAACGCTCTCTTAGACGAAATATATGGCAATAACACTTTCGTACTGTTTCTGATAATTAATCATTGCGGTTTTCCACTTTATTTCAGTGTCTGCTTTTAAGCCACGCATTGAAGCGGATTATTAACCTCCTGATAATCTGAATAACGCCGTGCGGTGCTTAATGGCGATCCCGGGCGCCGGTTGACGGGGGAAAGAAGAGGGCGACTGGCAACATTGAGAGGCGGTATAGCTGCTGTTTAATAACGGTTTAATATAATCGCCGCGCGCATAACGAGGAGCGTCTCAATTAAATAACGGTGCGCAATTAAATAATCAGCCAGCATCGTCTCGCTGTCGCGGCTTTATTTAACCGACAAGGCGTTGCTCTTTTATTGCTGGCAACCGCAGGCGCATTTGATTGACTTTGCTGCTCGCAGAAACACGAGCGGAAATTGACTGGACAACACTATGAATCACTATTCGCGCCGCCGCGCGCTGAAGATGATCGGGCTGGTCGCTGTCGCTACGGCTTCCGGTCATCTGCTGCCACTGCCGCGGCTCGATGCCGCCCAGCCGCTGGCACCGCTGACCGGACTGGATGATTTCATCCATGTTTCACGACTGCTGACTCAGCAGGACGATCTCAGCCCGGCTGTGGCACACGCGCTGATGCTGGCGCTGAACCAGAGCCATAGCACGTTCGCCCGTGATCTCGCGGCGCTGAACACACTGCTGCAAAATCAGCCCGGATTGCTGCATCAGGAGCGCCTGACGTTTTCGGCTGAAGATGCCGCCAGTGAGGCGCTGGCGAAGGCCATTCTCGGTGGCTGGTATACCGGCGTTGTTGGCAAGGGTAAAACTGCCCTGTATGTCACCTATGTGAATACGCTTTCCAGCCAGCTGGTCAGTGACAAAGTTGTGCCGCCCGGTTTTGCATACGGTCCTGTAGGAAGCTGGGCGAAACAGCCCTGACGAAGAGAGTTCTACTATCCATGAATAAACAAACCTCCCCCGACGTGGTCGTTATTGGTGCGGGTGTCAATGGTTCGCTACTGGCGACACGGCTGGCTAAAGCCGGTAAGCGCGTGCTATTGCTGGAGTCTGGCCCCAGAGTCGGCCGGGACGAACTGGTCGGGCGGTTTCGCGCTTCCGCGTTTAAGTCGGACTTTATGTCGCCGTATCCGTTTTCACCGCTGGCCCCACAGCCACGTTACACGCCGGAGCCCAATGATTATCTGCATCAGGCGGGCCCGCATCCGTTTGCCGCGCAATATATTCGTATCTTCGGCGGCACGAGCTGGCACTGGGCGGCGCAGCTCTGGCGCTTCGTGCCTAACGATTTCCGTCAGCACAGCCTGTATGGCGTGGGCAAAGACTGGCCGATCGGCTACCAGGATCTGGAAGAGTATTACTACCAGGCCGAGGCGATCGCCGGTGTCGGCGGCTCACCGGACAACGGTTCACCCCGCAGCAAGCCGTTTCCGATGGCGCGCGTTCCGGCATCCTGGCTGCAGCAGCGGGTGACGGCGCGGCTGGCGCCTGATTTTACGGTGCTGGATGACTGTACCGGGCGTAACAGCCGAAGCTTTGACGGCCGTCCTGCCTGTTGTGGCAACAATAACTGTATGCCTGTTTGCCCGATCGACGCCCAGTATCACGGCGGACTCGCGGCGCAGCAGGCAGAAGAGAGCGGGGTGCAGGTCATCACCGAAGCCGTGGTTTATCAGCTGGAGCATGATGCGCAGGGGCGGATCACGGCGGCCCGCTATTACGACTGGAACAAAGTCAGCCATCGGGTGACGGCAGAGACTTTTGTGCTGGCCGCCAACGCGATCGAAACGCCGAAGCTGCTGCTGATGTCCGCCAGCGACACATTCCCGCAGGGTATCGCCAACGCCCGTGACAACGTGGGCCGCAACCTCTGCGATCACCCGGCGATAAGCGTCACTTTTGATGTCGATGAGGAGATCTGGCCTGGCCGCGGGCCGGTCAGCCCGTGCTCGATAGGTCAGTTCCGCGATGGTGATTTCCGGCGGGAGCATTCGCCGTTCCGCATCGATATTTCTAACGCGTCGCAGGTCGCTGCGGTCACCAAAGAGGTGCTGGCAGAGGGCTACTTCGGGAAAAAACTGCAGGACGAAATCCGCTTCCGCGCGGCCCGGCGTCTCAGCATTAAAAATGCGCTGGAGCAGTTACCCGATCCCGATAACCGCGTCACCCTGAGCGACAACAAAGATGCGCTGGGTCTGCCGACGCCGTCGCTTTACTGGAATATTGATGATTACGTGGTCAGAGGCACGGCCAGAACGCGGGAGTGTTACGACGCCATCGCGAAACGGCTGGGTGCGACCAATATCCGGCACAGCAAAACCGGTAAATTCTCTAACCGTCAGCATATTACCGGCACACTCTCGATGGGCCGCGATCCGGCGACCAGCGTGACTGATGAATGGGGGCGGGCGCACGATCATCAGAACCTGTTTATGGTCGGAACCGGCGTCATGCCAACGGTCGGCACCTGCAATGTCACGCTGACGGCGATGGCACTGGCGCTGCGCACGGCAGACAGGATTCTGCAGGAGACCCGACATGGTTAAGTTCTGGTACGCTTTAGTGACTGCGGGCGCGTTACTGGCCGCCCCGGCCCAGGCGCAGTCGGCCGATCAGAATGAACTGATCCGGCGCGGTGAGTATCTGGCGATAGCGGGCGACTGCGGCGCCTGCCATACGGAGGAGGGCAAAGCGCCTTTCAGCGGCGGCCACGCCATTGTCAGTCCGCTCGGCACTATCTTCAGCACCAATATCACGCCGTCGAAACAGGCCGGTATCGGCGACTATACGGAAGCAGAGTTCGCGGCAGCGCTGCGGAAAGGGATCCGGGCCGACGGCAGCCGTCTCTATCCCGCGATGCCGTATACCGCCTACGCCAGACTCACCGATGAAGATGTCTCGGCGCTTTACGCCTACTTTATGCAGGGCGTCAAACCGGTGGATGAGCGGCCGCCACAGACGGCGCTGCCGTTTCCATTTAATCTGCGCATCAGCATGGCGGTCTGGGATCTGCTGTTCACCGACGACAGGGTTTATCAGCCCGATCCCACGCAGAGTGCGGCCTGGAACCGCGGTGCCTATCTGGTTCAGGGGCTGGCGCACTGCAGCACCTGTCATACCCCACGCAATCTGCTGATGGCGGAACAGCAGGATAACTGGCTAAAGGGCGCTTCGCTCGGCACCTGGTACGCGCCGGACATTACGGCACCGGCCCTGCAGGCAAAACCATACTGGACACAACAGATGCTGGCTGAGTATCTGTTGACCGGTCATGCGGCCAACGGCGCCACGGCAGGCGGTCCGATGCGGGAAGCGATCGACAAAAGTTTCTCGCGCATGACAGCGGAAGATCGTCAGGCGATCGCCACTTATCTGCTGCCCGCCGATGCTACCGTCACTAAAACCCCGGAGATGAGGGGATTGCAGCCGGTCGCGGGTGACGATCTGCCACAGACGCTGGCGACGCTCAGCCAGGGTGAACAGATCTATCGGGATAACTGTGCGTCCTGTCATAACTTATCGGGCCAGGGTCAGAACGGGCTGCCGGCACTGCAGAATCATCCCGTGCTGAATAAACCTGTGGCGGATAACGTGGCGATGGCCATTCTGGCGGGTATCTGGCCGGAAAAAGGTCAGGGCATGATTGGATTTGCCGGTTCACTGAACGACGAACAGATCGCCGCCGTGACCAACTACGTGATGCAGGATATGGGTCACAGTCAGGTACAAATCACGCCGGAGAGAGTTAATGCGCTGCGCGCTGGCGGTGACACGTCGCCGCTGAAACTCTTAGCACGCTTCGGCATGGGTGCAGCGGTGGTTGCGCTAATGCTGATACTGTTCCGAATCCGCAAGAAACGCGCAGCAAAAGTCTGAGTTGAAATCCCCGCAGGCGATTGTCGCGGGGATTTTATTTATCGGCCGGACTGCGTTCGTTAAAACCTGACTGTGGAGATGGCGGATTCAGGATGATGGCTGCTGACGCCGTTATCGATTCGACAATGCAGAGAGACAGTGAACGACACGGCAGGGAACAGCAGAGCAGGATAAGCCGGGACCCAATAACGCACCTTAATACCTTATTTAACATAATATACATTATGCGCTATTAAAGGTTATGATGGCCGGGCATCGCTGAACTGCTTCATTTCACTGAAACGGCCTTTTGACCCTGACTGCCAATCCGGTCCTCACTTCGGCCCACCTTCGACGATAGCCTCGCAGTTTATCCCATGATCCCGTTGGGCTTCTGATTTTCTGTTTTACGCGACGCGTCAGTCCGCCGCCACTGTTCTGACAGATTCTTCATGCTCTCTTTCCCGCTGATACGTCTGCTGTGTCGGACGCACTGATTCAACTGACTCGTGCTTTCAACGGCACTTATTCTGTTTAGGTTTCCGTTGCTAAGCGCGCTAATTCACTGGCGCGCATTCTGTGACGATCTCTTTTGCCGAATGCACTGATACTGCCCACTTTTAACGATGCGTATTCTGTTACGGCCTGCGATGCTGAACGCGCTCAGCCTACATGCACATTTTCGGTTGCCGCGAGTTCTGCGGATGAAGAAAAAACTGTGCAGATCTCTTCCCGCTTACGTGTCTCTGCCGATGTCTGCTGCTATGCAGACTTGCAGGCGTTCCCGCGCTGAATCTGAGGCGCTGACATGCGCGCACGTCCGATTTAATTACGTTGCAGCTGCTGATTATCATAAACGCCAGTTACGGTTCCGCTCGCCGCCCGCCCGTGCCAGCCCCTAATCCTGCTCTGGATTACACAGCGTACACACGAAAAATGACAACGCTACGTGAATTCTGAGGCAATTGTCTGGCCCACTGGCCCCGGAATTGATCAGAACGCGCCATTTCAGCCCCCCCTATTTTCGGTCCTGAATGGAAAATACCGGCGGCCGCATGACATCCGATTTCAGGCACGTTAAAGTTGCTGGCTCTGTGGGTTTGCTTAATGAGAGAAAATGAAACGCTTATTTGTCTATGGCACGCTCTGCCCGGGCCGCGAGAACGCCTATATCCTGGAAAAAATTGGCGGCGAATGGCTGGCCGGTTCAGTGAATGGCACGTATTACCCGCGTGGCTGGGGCGCGGCGGCCGATTTCCCCGGTATCATCCTGGACGAAAACGGCCCCGACGTGCCCGGCTATCTGTTTATCTCTGACCAGCTTGAAGCGCACTGGCCGATGCTGGATGCCTTCGAAGATGGCTATGACCGCGTACAGGTTCGCGTGCAGACGGACAAAAACCAGCAGCTAACCGCCTGGGTTTATCAGCTTCAGCCACCGGTCAGGGCCTGATCATTGCACCCTAACTAAGTGCGCGCGCCCTGCTCTTAAAATGTTTAAGGCGGGCGACGCCGTATCAGTATATGAAGCGTTAAATAGTGCAAGGTAATGATTTTAAACAGGTATAATGCCTTTCCTGATTTTCCCTCTCTGTCAGCCCTTTTTCCTGTAAGACTTTTTTATACAGGCACAATGCCAGACAGGTTTATAAGATCAGATCTAATGTATGATGTAACTAAAAAACCTGTTTTATTCAGCCTGGCAACTGGCACGGCCACCAGCGCCTACGCTGGCCAGCGCTGATGCGGAAACAGTGACACGCGAATGTTAAACAGATGAATCAGCGGCGCAACCGCCGCACGCTCCTGCCGGGCAATGCTCTCCAGCCGGAGCAGCAGCAGGTCCAGCTCCACCAGCAAATCCTGATGCGGCGCCAGCTGCAGCGTTTTCATCTTTCGCTTCAGATAGAGCGCCAGCTCATGAAACATCTGCCCGCTGTCGATACCGTGGCTCTCCAGCACCTCACGATAACGGGCATAGTAGTCATAGCAGTTAGCGCCCAGCCAGGTTTCAGTTATCAGATACCCTCCCACGACGATATCCGGTACCGGATCGAGCCGTTTACGCGGCAGGATGATGTTTACCCTGTCGAGCATCCGCGCAATAAATTGCTGGCGTGCCAGCAGCGTGGCGGCGTTGCGCTCCACCATTTTGGTAAAGCCCAGCAGATCACGCAGCCCCCGCTGCACCGCGCGTCGGGCAATCCATGAAGGCCGCTTATTGCGGATCAGCGCCGTCAGCACCACCGCAAACAGAATTCCTGTCATCGAGGAGATGGCCGCGTTGAGCGTCACAATCAGGTTCGGTACATAGTGATGGCTCAGCCCGATAAAACCGGGGATCTGAATCGCGACGCTCAGCCCAATCAGGTTGGTAGCCGGATTGGCGATAAGCAGACTCAGCAGCATCAGCCCCGGCAGCAGACAGATCATCAGCGCCTGCAGCGTATTAGCCTGCGGGATCAGAAACGCGATATAAAACAGACTGACCACCAGCGCAATCATCACCCCTTTCACAAACAGCTTCATCGGCGCTACCGGGGAGTCGACACCCGCGAAAAACGAGCTGACGATCGCCGCCATCAGGGGAGCATTCGCGCCGTCAGCCCAGCCGCTGCCAATCCAGAACAGGCTGGAAAGAAAGGTCGCGAGAAAAGCCGTCAGCGCCGACAGCCGCAACAGCCCTTTATCAATATGCCGGTGCTCACGAATATTGCAAATCGCGGAGCCGTCGCCGTGACTGTAGAGATCCCCGGCGCGCGCGCTGACGTTCTCATAGGCATCGGCAATACGCACAAAGTTCGCCATCCGTTCCAGCAGTCCTATCAGCAGCAGACTCTCTTCAGTTGCCAGCTGCCCTGCCCGCCACGCCTGTTCCAGCGTCTCCTGACCATCCGCAATCGCTTCACGCAGCCCGTGAATATCGTTAACCCGGTCGTGATGCAGCCACAAGAGAAACTGCTGAAAGAGATCGGTGACGCACGGCGGAAAACGGATATTCAGCTCAGCCAGCACGCCCAGCCGCGATTCAATGGCGGTCAGGGTGGGAAGCAGATAAGTCAGATGCTGATACTGCACGCTGACCAGACGGATAACGTTTCTGGCGGCCTCGCCCTCATAGACACAGTGGGTCAGCAGTGTTTCCACGTTCAGCGGATAGCCGGCCATCTGAATCAGGATATCTTCCCGCTCCAGCGATTTGTTCCTGGCCATTCCGCTGATCAGTTCATCGCACAATCGGCGGGCGTTCAGGAACCAGAGATTGACGCTCTGCCCCAGCAGATGGTGCATCGAAACCGGAAACACCAGCCGGTGAATCAGCGTACTGCAGAGGATCCCCAGCGTGATCTCTTCGATCCGTGAAATCACCGTATTGATGATGGCTGACGGCGTATCGACATCAGGAAAGCCCATAATGGCCGCACTGTAACCCGCCAGCATAAAGATATAGCTTTTAGGCGTACGGTCGTGCAGAGAAAGCCAGAGGCAAAGAGTCACCCATAGCGACACGCACAGGCTGAACAGCATCGGCGACTGCACCGTTTCAGGATAGATCAGCAGAATAAAGATGCCGCCCAGCAGTGTGCCCATCAGGCGAAACACGGATTTTGAGATGGTCGAGGCGGCATAAAGCTGCGAGGTGACGAAGACGGTGGTCAGCGCCCAGGCCGGTTTTTCAAAGTTAAGGAGCAGTGCGACAGAGAGTGCGATAAAGGCGGCAAGGGAGGTTTTGCAGGCAAACAAAAACGCGTTTTTGGTAAACCATTTCATCGAATGAGGGCAGCCAGAAGCTTTCTGAGGCGCGTATCCTGACAGATGCGCCCGTGTTTTACTCTCAGTTAAATTTTACAAATTATTACCAGCTTTACCGCATGCTCCTGCTGCGGACACGGTCGCGCATGGCGTGAAAAAAGTGTGCCTTTGCCCTTCTTCCCGATTGGCTTCCCGCCTAGTGTCTGTCTGCCAGATGTTCCCAGGCTAATCTTAAGGTTGGTCGTGTATGTTGCCACCCGCACACCGCAACGGCATGCTGTACTCAAAAGATGACTTATCTGCAATACGATTTTGCCTGCCTTGTGCAGGCTTTTTTTGCCGGAACGCTACCGCAGAACCGCACAGGCTGATAACGCCTGACGGACGCGTAAAAAAGCTCACTGACGGTAAGCTCACTTATCTGACCGGCACGCCTCCATTTTCCAGCGCTTCAGCCTTTTCCGGATACTGCTCAGCCGTTCCGGCGGTCATGATAACCGCCCCGCAGCGGATACAGTGATCGCCCTTCACATCCGGCACGACATCCGCCGGGTTCCCCGTATTCAGGCTGACATCACGCGTAGCGTAAACAAACGCTTCTCCTTCACATCCCGGACATTTCATCGCTGACTCCTTTGTTGACCCTGTCTGCTAAGGATAGACGACAGCGGCTGAGCCACGGTCAGCGGTCGACGCTTTCAGAATGGGCCCATGCCTGCGCCCCCGCTTTGACCGTCCGCTATGCCTGATGTCGTAACCGCTCCAGCATAATCAGTGAGTGACTGAAAATAGCGTCGGCGATATGCTGCGGAAAACCGGATGGCAGCGCATCGCGTACCGCCACAACCGCCTGGGGAAAAGCCCGGACAAAGAAGTCGAAAATTTGCTGCAGGGCATCCGTGTCGAAACTGACACTTCTGGCCGTGGCCATGAAATGACGCGGAAAGATTTTGTCGATCTCCGTTTTCTTTCCCCGGCTGGCGCGCAACCCCATCGCCAGCTTCAGGGCGCGCTTGTTCAGACCGGTGCCGCCCAGCACCGGATAGGCGGAAATCAGATCATAAAAGGGCGTCAGGCGATAGCTGCCGCCGCGCTCAATGAACAGGGAAAAATTCTTTGCGTGACCATCGGTTGCACCTATCAGCCACTGAAACACCTGAAACTGCATAAACCGGTAGCGATCCTCAATGGCGTTGCTCGACCCCATCAGGATCTGCATGATCTCCGCAATCCCCGGGCCGCCGTCCGACTCATATTTGGCCGACGACGGCAGGCCCAGCGCCTGACAGAAATCTTCCTGCGGCAGGCGAATAAGACGGGTTTTATCGCGTGACCAGCGGCGATCAAACCGTTCAACGGCCAGCGCACGCATCCTGCCAGCGCGGATCATGGTGGCCTGAGGCACATCGATACCGAGTGCGCGGGCCAGAGCCAGACAGAGGTACTCATTCTCCACGCTTTCGCGCATATCCAGCGTCGCAGCAGGCTGTTTAATCTCCCCAATCGGCAGCTTAATGATGTGCGATGTGGGCGTCGCGCCGGCCGGAATACTCCAGCCCTCTTCGGTCAGCAGCAGCGCAGTCTTCTCCTGCGCCCCGGCCACCGAAATACGGAAATCAGTCTCTTCACGCAGCATTCCCAGCGGAATCTCTGACTGATAGGCCGACAGCACGCTTTCGAGGCGGGCTTCATCCAGCACCTCATAGCGGGCGTGCAGCATGGGCAACGGCATATCGGGCGGCAACAGCATGGTCGCCCCCACGCTGTCCCGGCCTATCTCCTGCAGCAGATCGAACGGCTGGCGTGACCTGATCTGGTAACGTGCCACAATTCTGTCGCGGATCAGCGGGCTGTCCGGCAGCAGGTTATCGAAGAAATTGATCACGGCGTGAGAGGTGATCGCCCTTACCTGCAGCGGCATCGAGAGTGACAGCGGCCTTGAGAGCGGGTTACTCAGCCAGCCGGTGTCATACTGAAACTCATGTGCGCCGTTGCGCTGTCGGGTCAGTACGCCCACCCGCTCGCCGTTCATCCACGCTATCAGCCGCTGCATCACCACGCATCCTCATCGTCGACCTGTGGCGTTGCTGCCGCCGCTTTTTCCTGCACGTCCAGACTCAGTTCCAGCGACTGTAACAGTTTAAACAGCGTGGCCAGTGAGGTGTTGTCAGGTGCATTTTCGAAGTGAGAGATGGTGGCCTGTTTCAGGCCGACCTTCTTTGCCAGTTCACTCTGGGTCCAGCCATTACGCTGGCGGATCAGTTTCAGCCGGTTTGCCAGCTGAAGCGGGCTGTATATCATGGAACACTCCTCCGGAAAGCAGACGGTAAGCATAGCGCAATCATTTATCCCTTAAAGGGTATAAAGATTATTTTATCCCCGAAAGAGGATAAATGCAAAATTATACCTTGCGGGGGATAATGCGCGATTTATCCCTTTTGACGGATAAGCCGGAGGGTTCACTAACGGATGAAAGAGGAACAGGATGCAGGAATTTACCTTTATCCATCAGATGAATGACGGCGATCGGGCCGCCCTGCTCGCCGGCCTGGGCGACTATAACCAGACCTTTATCCAGCGTGATAACTGGGGACCCCTGGCGGTCGCCTGCCATGATCGGCTGGGAACACTGCGCGGTGGCCTGATTGCATCACGAAAAGGCAACTGGCTCTGTATCGATTATCTCTGGGTAGATGAAACGCTACGAAGTCACGGCGTGGGCAGCGCGCTGATCACTGCGGCGGAGCAGGAAGCGGTAAGAATGGGCTCGCGGTTTGCGCTGGTCGATACCTTCAGTTTTCAGGCCCTGCCGTTTTATCAGAAACAGGGCTATGCGCTGCAGATGTCACTGCCTGACTTTCCGCATGACGGTATGCAGCGCCACTATCTGACGAAAACGCTGGATCACGCTGAGGGTCAGTCCGCCAGCGTGACAGTGTCACAGTAGGTCAGAGGCCAGCGATACGGCGCAGATCGGCTTCCGCACCCGGTGCCACAGCCAGTACCTGTGCGCCTCGGGTGAGGCGGTCGCCCTCTGTATTAAACGGGTGGACCCAGCCGCCCGCCTCTTTCACCAGGCAATATCCCGCCAGGCAGTCCCAGGCGTGCATGTAAGGTTCGTAATAGCCGACCACCCGACCCGCCGCGACCCAGGCAAGCATCAGCGCCCCCGAACCAATCCGGATAAAGTTACCGCCCGCCGTCAGCAGCGCCGCCACGATCTCGCCCACCTGCTGCGGCGTCACATGACTGTTGGCACCAAAACCGGTGACGTGATTCTGCAGCGTCCGGGAAGGGTCGACGACCAGCGGGCGTCCGTTGAGCGTGGCACCCTGCCCCTGCGCCGCCACATAACACTCCTGATAGGTGGGCGCGAAGATCACGCCAATGACCGGCTCCCCGCCGCGCAGCACTGCCACCGACACACACCAGCTCGGCATCCCGTTGAGAAACGGACTGGTGCCATCGATAGGATCGACCACCCATGTATAGTCAGATTGCCCGGGCTGCAGGCCCGACTCCTCGCCCAGAAAACCATCCGCGGGAAAAGCCTCGCGGATGCGGCTGGCGATCAGCTGCTCCACGTCACGGTCAGCAATGGAAACAACGTCCTGCAGGTCATACTTCGTCTCAACCACCAGCGTCTCCCGGCGATGAAACCAGGATAAGGCGGTCGCGCCCCCTTCACGCGCTACAGCTTCAGCTAAAGCCAGGCGGGTCATGATTTCGTGCGTTTGCATAAGAGCTCCCAGAATTCATCAGATTAACGGGCAATAAGGGCCAGGCCCTGAGGCTTAAAGTTGATGCCGACCCTGGCCGCAAGCGGCAGGCGCTGCTCCATCTGCGGGTCAATAATGAACAGTGCGCCCAGCTCAGTCGCGACCTCATATTCGATATGGTCGCCCAGCCATGTACTATGGATCACTTCCCCCTGTAACGCGCCGGGGTCGCTATCCGACAGCGTGATAAACTGCGGCCGCACGGCTAACTGCGCAGGTCCGGTTCGGGCAGCCGGACTCCGGATCCGGAAGCGCTGCGTACCGAGGCGGATCAGCGCGTCCTCAACACCGGCCTCTTCCACCTCACAGGGCAGAATATTGGCTTCCCCCATAAAGTCGGCAATAAACACCGAGTTGGGCGCGTGGTAAAGCGTCTCCGGCGCACCCTGCTGGGCAATATCCCCCTCTTTCATGACAATAATCTTATCGGAGACGGCCAGCGCCTCCTCCTGATCGTGAGTGACATAGACAGCGGTAAAGCCGAGCCGCTGCTGCAGGTCGCGGATATCGGTGCGCACCCGACGGCGCAGACGTTCATCCAGGTTGGAGAGCGGCTCATCAAGCAACAGCACCTGGGGTTCCAGCACCAGCGCACGTGCGACTGCAATGCGCTGCTGCTGTCCGCCAGAGAGTTCTGATGGCAGCCGCTGCCCCTGATTGTCGAGACCGACCAGTTTCAGGCCTTCGTGCGCCCTTTCCTGCGCTTCGCGTTTGTTCATACCCGATGACAGCAGGCCATAAAGAATATTGTCGAGGGCGTTCATGTGCGGAAACAGCGCATAGGACTGAAAGACCATCGCCACGTCACGCTGATTAGCGGGCAGATGCGTGACATCTTTGCCACCGATCAGAATCCGGCCCGACGTGGGATGTTCCAGCCCGGCCAGCAGCCGCAGTGTGGTGGTTTTGCCACAGCCGGAGGGGCCGAGCAGCGTTACCAGCGTACCGGGCTCGACGCTAAGCGACAGATCCGGCAGCGCCGTAAAGCCGTCAAAGTGCTTGGTAACATGTTCAAAAACTACCGATCCGGCATGAAGGGTTGTCATACGGCGCTCTCCTGAGTCAGGGGGGGTGCAGAGGGTGCGGCAGCGATAACCGCAGGTCGGGTCGCACGGCGCAGGCGGCGTTCGCCCACCAGCAGCTGGAAGAGGCCAATGATCAGGAGCATGACGACGATCAGCACAGAGGAGTAGGCAATTGCGACGCCATATTCCCCATTCTCCACCAGGCCGACAATATAAGAGGTCGCCATATTGTACTGCGCGCTGACCAGGAAGATCACCGCACTGATCGAGGTGATGGCGCGCACAAAGGCGTAAACCAGCGCCGCGCTGATGGCAGGTTTCAGCAGCGGCAGCACCACTTTACGCAGGGTACGAAAACTGGTTGCGCCCAGCGTCAGCGAGGCTTCATCCAGGCTTTTGTCGAGCTGACTCATCGCTGCAATGCCGCCACGGACACCTACCGGCATATTGCGGAAGACAAAGCAGGCGATCAGGATCGTCGCCGTGCCGGTGATCTCCAGCGGTGGCAGGTTATACGCCATGACATAACTCACCCCAATCACCGTGCCGGGGATGGCAAAGCTCAGCATCAGCATAAATTCAAAGGTCTGACGACCGGCGAAGTTCTGCCGCACAATCAGCCAGGCAGTGAGCAGGCCCACGATGGCCGTGAGCGGCGCGGCGATCAGCGCAATCTCCAGCGTGGTCCAGAATGAATTCCAGGCGACCCCGCGCCAGACCAGCGTGCCCTGTTCAATACTGACGCTGAAAGCGCGGATGTAATGATCCAGCGTCAGCGCGTTATTCAGCCCCCATGACTGTACAAAGCCGCCGACCATGATCATGCCGTAGATCACCAGCGTAAAGAGGCCCCACGGGATCACCATGCCATATACGCCGTAGCGCACCGGGCGCGGCAGCTGTGCGTGACGGCCGCCGTCACCTTTACCGGTCACGGTGGCAAAACTCTTGCCCGAGAGCCACACGCGCTGCACCAGGAAAGCGATCAGAGTGAATCCCAGCAGAATCATCGCCAGCACCGCGGCGCGACTGGGATCGTTCTGTGCGCCAACCACCGAAAAGAAGATCTCTGTCGACAGCACGCCGTGACTGCCGCCCAGCACCATCGGATTACCAAAATCGGCCATGCTTTCGATAAAGCTGATCAGAAAAGCGTTGGCCAGCCCGGGTGCCATCAGCGGCAGCGAGATGCGGGTGAAAGTTCGCCAGCGGCTGCCGCGCAGCGTCTGTGAGGCTTCCTCCAGCGAGGGACTGATCCCCTCAACCACCCCAATCAGCACCAGAAAAGCCACCGGCGTAAAAGAGAGCACCTGGGCAATCCAGATGCCGGTCATGCCATAGAGCCAGCGGCCCGGCTCAACACCGAACAGCGTCGCCAGCGATTCCGTGACGACGCCGGAACGGCCAAATAGCAGAATAAGCGCCAGACCGATGACAAACGGCGGTGTAATAATCGGCAGGATGGTCAGCATCCGCAGTGCTTTTTTACACGGCAGTGACGTGCGGGTGGCCGCCAGCGCAAACGCCAGCCCCAGCAGTGTGGCCCCGCTGGCCGTCATCAGCGCCAGTCCCAGCGTACGCCAGGCAGTGCCGCAACTGCTGCCGGTGAAACAGCCGAGGCTCCAGATGGCCGGATCCTGCAGATTAGCGATCAGCCCGTCCGGCTTAAAGCTGCCATCGATATCCTGCACCGACGCGACAAACAGACTCAGGACCGGATAGATCACAAAGGTGGTGACCAGCGCCACCAGCAGCACAATCGACGCCACCACAAAGGCATCGCCCTTGAGCACACCGCGCTCGGCCAGCGCGAAGGAGAAGGTCAGTAAAAATAGCGTCAGCAGCAGCAGCGCACCGGCCCCCATCGCCGGTTGCCCCTGCGCCAGCGGCCCCGTGAGATGCTCCAGCCACAGCCAGTTCCAGCCACTGAAACCAATAGCATGCCCTTCCAGCACCAGAAACACGATGCCCGCGAGGCTGGATAACAGAAGCAGCGAGCTGCGGATGCGGCCGGACGGCAGGAAGAGGCAGGCTGCCGGGAACAGCCAGAGCCCCACGGCAATGGCGAGCCAGGGACGTAATGTCAGCTGGCCCAGCGCAGGGGCGCTGTTCTCATCGCGCCATAAACTGAAGATCCAGTCACCACTAAAAAAGCCCTGCTCCAGACTGTACCAGGGCAGCAGCGTCAGCGCGACAGCTCCTGCCAGCAGCACGCCGGTTAAGCGACGATTGTGCGCATTCATAAATCACCTCGATCGGGAAGCGGACATCAGGCTCGCGCCACCGCGGACTGGCACAGACCCGGCTCAGGCAGCCGGGCGCGCACCCTGTTACTGCGCGCTGGCACCAATCTCCTTGTCCCAGCGGCCCAGCAGCGCTTTGCGTTTGGCTGAGTCACCGTACGTTTTGAAGTCATAATCGATCAGCTTAATGCTCTCAAAGCGCGGCGCGTACTCGGAGATCGCTGCGTTGCGGTTGGAAGGCAGCTGGAACGATTTCGCCTCTTTCATGTGCGACTGCGCTTCTGCACTGAGTGCCCAGTCATACCAGCTTTTAGCATTGGTCAGGTTACGCGCCCCTTTGATGATCGACATCGAGCCTATCTCATAGCCGGTACCCTCACAGGGCGCGACAGGCTTGATCGGAAAGCCATCCACTTCCATGGCGACAGCATCATGCATAAAGACGATGCCGACGGTCGTTTCGCCGCGCGCGGCAGATTTGACGGGCGCCGAGCCGGACTTGGTGTATTGAGAGATGTTGGCATTCAGCTTCTTCAGATAGTCAAAGGCCTTGTCTTCACCCATGATCTGAACCAGTGTCGCCAGAGTGTTGTAAGCCGTACCGGAAGAGTTCGGATTGGCAATCTGAATTTCACCTTTGAACGCGGGATCGAGCAGGTCAGCCCAGCAGGCCGGAACCTTCAGCTTTTTCTCCGCCAGCAGTTTTGTGTTGTAGCCCCAGCCCAGCGCACCGGCATAAACGCCGACGGTGCGATAGCCGGAGATCTCTGCCACCTTTTGTGACCAGGGTTGCTGCTGGTCGAGCAGGGGTGAATGGTAAGCCTGGGTCAGGCCCTCTTCTGCAGCCTGCAGATGCGGGTCGCCAGTGCCTGCCCACCAGATATCAGTGCGGGGATTTCGCGCCTCACTGCGGATGCGGGCATAAGCCTCTCCGGCAGAGAGGCGCACCATACTGAGTCTGATATCGGGATGGGACTGACTGAACAGCGTGGTCATCTGTTCGCACACCACCACGTCCGCAGAACAGATCATATTGAGATTACCCGCAGCCGCAGCCGCAAAGGGCACCGCCGGGCAACTGGCAATTACAGCAGCAAGCAGAGAGGAATAACGCATGATGTTCTCCTGAAAGGCCGGATGACGCGGAAGCGCCATTTTTTGCACATGTGTGCAATCATTAGTACGGCTCGCCCTCCGGGCTGTCAATTGTGTTATTCCGCAATGACAGGTTCTGTCACAAATATGAAACATTAGTCGTTCCGTTATCTTTTGCACAGCCTTGCAATTTAGGGCAGACTCACTGCGGGCACTCTCGGGGGGAGGAAAAGAAAATGCAGCAGCTAAAAGCGGTCGTCAGCGCACAGGATGTGGCGGAGCGGGCAGGCGTCTCCCGCTCCGCGGTTTCGCGCACCTTTACGCCAGGTGCCAGCGTATCGGAATCCACCCGTCAGCGGGTGATAAAGGCGGCTGAAGAGCTGGGCTATCATGTTAATCACCTGGCACGTGGCCTGGTCAGTCATCGCAGCGGCATTGTCTGCTTAATCGCCTCTGAAGTGGATACCCCCTACCGCGCCAGCCTGGTGCGCTGGATGACACAGTATCTGCAGGAGGCGGGAAAGGTGGCGATGCTAATCAACACCGACCGCTCAGATGCGCGGGTGTCGGCGGCGCTGCAGCAGGCGATTAATTTTCGTGCCGACGCCTCTATTATTCTCTCCGGGATGCCGGACAGGGGTATTACCCAGCTTTGTTATAAGCATGGTCAGCACCTGGTGCTGATCAACCGCGATGAGTCCCTGCCCGGTACACTGAACATCAATCTCGACTCCCGCCCGGCTGCGGAGATGGCCGTCAATGCCTTTGTACGGGCCGGGTGCAGCCGCATTGCCTTCGTCAATTCACTGGCAGGCACGCCGAGCCTGCAGAAACGCGAAACCGATTTTCTGGCGGCTGCGCAGCGTGCAAACGTGGCCGTTCAGGTGGAACGGTTCGGCTCAACCTCCTATGAAACCGGGCAGATACTGGCGCAGCGCCTCCTGACACGCAATGTGCGCCCCGATGCGGTCTACTGTGCCACCGACCTGCTCGCCTGCGGATTTATGGATGAGGCACGGCACCGCTTCGCGCTACGTATCCCGGAGGATCTCTGCATCATCGGGCATGACAATATTGCCCAGTCGGGCTGGGCGTCTTACAACCTCACCACCTTTGCGCAGCCGGTGGAGCAGTTTGCCCGCGACGCTATCCGCTGGCTGGTGGAAACGGAGGCGCAGCCGGACGAACTGATACCGAAAACCGAACAGCATCAGGAGCGCAGAATATATCCGGTCGATGTTGTCTGGCGGGGTTCTGTCCGTGGTGGCTAATCGGCTTCTTTTTATTTTTCAATGGCACCGTTACCGGCTGAAATAATTTCCTGTCGGTTTTACGCTTCGTTTTAATTAATCCCGGCCTGCGCTGAAAAAATAGTGGGCCGCCCTGACACACAACCCCCATTTCTGTCTACGCTTTATCTGCATTATTCATTCACTCTGGTTTTATCTGCTCAATGAATCAGCAGTCAGATGTGACAAATATCACATTTGTGCCAGGCTTACTGTCTCAGATTACTCTGTTCAAGGAGCAAACAATGACAACACCAACGAATAATTCGCTCGAGATGAATCACTTCCCAAAACCTCCTTTTGAGGATCAGCCGCAGCAGGCACCAGGCCTGGCCAGCAAAATGATCCCGGTGCCGGATCACGGTGAAACCAGCTATCGCGGGGCCGGCCGACTGACTGGCCGCAAAGCGCTGATCACTGGTGGCGACTCCGGTATTGGTCGCGCCGTGGCGATTGCCTACGCCCGGGAAGGCGCAGATGTCGTCATTAACTACCTGCCGGAAGAACAGCCGGACGCCGACGAAGTGGTGAAATTAATCGAAGCAGAAGGCCGTAAAGTTTTCGCTATTCCCGGTGATATTCGCTCTGAAGCGTTCTGCCAGCAGCTGGTTAAAGAAGCTGCCGATAAATTAGGTGGTCTGGATATTCTGGTTAATAACGCCGGTCGTCAGCAATTTAATGAGTCCATCCGGACATTGAGTACGGAAGATTTCGACGCGACCTTTAAAACGAATGTTTATGCCATGTTCTGGATCACGAAAGCGGCGCTGGAATATCTGCCTCGCGGCGCGTCCATTATTAATACCTCGTCCGTACAGGCATTTAAGCCCAGCGATATTCTGCTGGATTATGCGCAGACCAAGGCCTGTATCGTCGCCTTTACCAAATCGCTGGCTAAACAGCTGGGTGGTGATGGTATCCGCGTCAATGCGGTCGCCCCGGGCCCGTACTGGACCCCGCTACAGTCCAGCGGCGGTCAGCCGATGGAGAAAGTCAAACAGTTTGGTGCGGATGCGCCGCTGGGCCGTCCGGGTCAGCCGGTTGAAATCGCCCCGCTCTATGTGACTCTCGCCTCAACTGAGAGCAGCTACGCCTCCGGCCAGGTCTGGTGCTCTGATGGCGGCACCGGCACGCTGTAATGCCCTGAAATGGCCGCCTGGTGCGGCCATTTTTTTGTCCTGCTTTTGTCACCCCATCCCCCGCCATACCGAACAGAGGAAAACGCGCATGCAGAACCCGATCTTTCATTCGCCCGTCAGAGAGGAGGGCTTTGCGGGGCTGGGCGACTATGCCGCAGTTGGCGAAGGCCGATCGGTCGCGCTGATTGCGCCGGATGGGTCGATAGACTGGTGGTGTGCGCCCAATCTCGACGCGAAACCGCTGTTTGACCGCCTGCTGGACGCCGGACTGGGCGGCTACTTTCAGATCGTGCCGACCGCGCCTTATCAGGTGTCCCGCTGCTACCGGGATAACAGTAACGTGCTGGAAACCCGCTTCGAAACGGAAAGCGGCACGGTGCTGCTGACCGAATCGATCAACAGTACGCTGGCGGGCCGCCTGCCCTGGTGCGAACTGGCCCGCCGCATCGAAGGCGTCAGCGGTGAAGTAACGTTAGCCATCACCCTGCGCTTTGGCACCGCGGCCGAAACCCGTTCGCCGTGGGTGGCGGACAATGAGAAAGGCAAAGTGTTTCACATCGCCGACATCATGACGATGTTTCGCACCAGCGACGACATCCGGATCACCCAACTTTCCGACGAACAGGTCTGCGCCACGCTGCGCACGACAGCGGGTTCCCGTTCGCTCTGTGCGCTACTGGTGACCGAAAGCGAGCCGCTGGCGGTGCCACCGCTGGAGGCGATCGATCAGCGCATCGAAACCAGCCATACCGGCTGGACCAGCTGGGTGGAAAATCTGAGTTATGCCGGCCGCTATCCGGCGCTGGTGAAGCGCTCTGCCCTGTCGCTGAAATTTCTCTGGTACTCACCGACCGGTGCGCTGGCTGCGGCGGCAACCACCTCGCTGCCGGAGGGCATCGGCGGCGAAAAGAATTACGACTACCGCTACGCCTGGGTGCGCGACGCCTGCCTGATTATCAAAGCCTTTGTCTATATCGGCGCACTGGAGGATTGCAAAGCGGCGTTCTCCTGGCTCTCCCAGACCATCATGCGGCACGGCGTCAGGCTGCGCGCCTGCTACGCCCTGAATGGAGATGAAGTGCCCGCCGAGCGTTATCCGGCGCTCACCGGCTATCGCCATTCACAGCCAGTTCGGGTTGGCAATAATGCCCGCGATCAGCTGCAGCTCAGCATGTATGGCGACATGCTGGTCACCGCACAGCACTTTATTGAAGCGGGACATGTGCTGGATATCACCACCTCGCGCATGCTGGGTGAGCTGGCGAACTGCTGTGCCGATCACTGGCGACAGCAGGATTGCGGCATCTGGGAATTGCCGGAGCTACAGCACTACACCCACTCGAAAATGGCCTGCTGGATGGCCCTGGATCGGGCCGTCGCACTGGCCGAAAACCAGCATATTGAACCGACCTGGCTGGGACGCTGGCAGCGGGAGCGCGACCGCATCCGCGACTGGATTGAATCTCACTGCTGGTCAGAACAGCAGCAGGCTTATCTCTTCTATGCAGGCAGTGAGGATCGTCTCGACGCCTCGCTGGCGCTGGTTCACAGCTACGGCAACGCGGTGAACCGGGAGCGTATGCTCGCCACCTGCCATGCTATCCGGCAAAACCTGGGCGATGGCAGCGCCATGCTCTACCGCTACAGCGGTGCCCGGGAAGAAGAAAGTACGTTTCTCGCCTGCGCCTTCTGGCTGGTGGAAGCCTGGGCGGAACTGGGCGAAACGGCGCAGGCAGACCAGGCGATGCGGGAGATTCTGGCGACGCTGGACGGTCAGGGCAACGTTGATATTTTCAATGAGATGTATGATGTGCGCACACAGCGCTGGCGCGGCAATATGCCGCAGGGACTGAGCCATCTGGCCCTGATCTGCGCGGCGCAGGCGTTGTCAGAAGCCGAAGCGCCGGCCTGAGGCCTGGCGCTTCTGTGGGCCGGCTGCAGCCGGAAGCGCGGGTCGAAGAAGAATGGCCCGATGACGCGTTTGCTGACGATCTCCGCCGACGATTACTCCGGGTTGCCCTGTTGCAAAGCCTGCAGAATCTGCCAGGCTGCCTGAACGCGCAGCGGATTCGGATAGTTTTTATTCGCCAGCATCACGATGCCGCAGTTTTTGGCGGGGATAAACGCAATGTAGGCCCCGAATCCGTTGGTCGCACCGGTTTTATGTACCCAGCTGGCGCGCTGCGACGGCCCGGCGGGCGTCAGCTGCGTCGCCGGACGAGCCTTCAGCGCCACGCTATTATCACTGTCGCCGATCAGCGTGTCGGCAGAGACAGGCCAGTCGTATATTTCCCAGCCCAGCCCCTGATAGAGCTTTCCAGCGCTGAAATAGCGCGACTGCGCGGTGCGCATGGCGTTCCGCAGCACCGCATTGCCTGCAGAAAGCCGGTTAGGATCCACGTTCGCCTGCATAAACGTGAGCATGTCACGTGCGGTTGATTTGATGCCGTAAGCTTCGGCATCCAGCATCCCGGGCGACACCCGCACTGGCTGACCGTTTTTATAGCCCCAGGCGTAGTTGATCATCATGGAAGTCGGCACGGTGATATAGGTGCGCGTCAGGTGTAAGGGCTGAAAAACATGCCGTTCCATCGCCTGCTCATAGTCGCCCTTCACCATCAGCGCGCCAAACAGGCCGATGCTGGCGTTGGAGTACTGACGCAGGGTGCCAGGCGCGGCCTGCGGCTGCCAGTTCTGATAGAAGCGCAGCAGCGACGTCTGGTCGGTCACCTCATCCGGCAGCTGCAGCGGCAGGCCGCCCGCCGTGTAAGTGGCCAGATGAAGCATCCGAACCGGCCGCCACTGGGCGCCAGTGAGCTGCGGCCAGTGCTTCTGTACGGCATCGCTGAGGCGGATGTCGCCATTGCGGATCTGCACGCCAGCCAGCGTGCCGGTAAACGTTTTACTGACGGAACCAAGTTCAAACAGGGTGTTTTCCGTGACCCGGCGGCGCGAATCGAGATCGGCCACGCCGAAATTCACAAACTGCGCCCGCCCTTTATAGAGCACCGCCACCGCCATGCCGGGGATCGACTGCTGCGCCATCAGCGGTTCGATCGTGGCTTTGACCAGAGAAGTGACCTGCTGTGAGGAGAGATCGGCGGCAACACAGCGGGCAGAAAGCGACAGCAAAACAACATAAAACAAGGACTTTTTCATCGGCAACCAGAGGTTCTTTACTGACAGAAATTACTTACATTGGCTGGCACAGGCCTGCACACACATCTGCGCCTCAGAGCTGCAGGATCCGTTGTCACGGGTATTGCAGTGAGACTGTTCAACGTAGCAGTTGGACTGGCAGGCGGAGAGGTCGCAGCGGGCCGCAGCGGGCGTCAGCTGAGGTACAGAGGCGCGGGCCGGAAAAAGCGGTGCGGGCTGAGCAAAGGCGCTGCTGCCCAGTAATCCGGACAACAGCAGAGTGACGATAAGTTTCATAAGCGTTCTCCTGTGGGACGTCCTCTGAGTATGGCTACTCTGGCGCGTCCCGTCAGAGAAATCTCACTAAACTGAGACAACCGGCGGGTGTTCAGTAGCATTCATCACGCCACGGCTGTAAATTTCGTTGAGCCGGGCAACATAACGCTGGGTGTCATGCTGCTCTCTGATGCGCAGAATGGCTGCCTCACCCTTCTCCTGCAGCATTTCAGGACGTTCAATAATGGCGAGCAGCGTCGATTTCAGCCCCTCCACCAGCGACCGGCGCAGCGCGGATTTCTGATCCGGCGAAGTGATACTGTATTCGCGGTCAGCATTCAGTGGACTGGTCAGCACCCAGCCTGCACTGACGGGATTGATCTCCGGCAGCGCCCGCACGTTACTGGTGATCACCGGGCAGCCGTTCGCCTGCATCTCCAGCACCGAAAAACCGTAGGTTTCCTGCCAGGTCGGTAATAATCCCGCATCACTCTGACGGAACAGCTGCATCAGCGCGCCGTTCTCCATCCGGGTGTGATGGGTAAAGCAGCGATAGCGTTTAATGCGGTTTTCGATGCCACGGCAGAACGCTTCATCATCCTGGAACTGACGATGCGCAACATTGTGGCGCCTGGCGAGATCGCCAATCAACTGCACATCCAGCTGCGACTCTTCCAGCCGGCGCTCTTCGAGCAGCTCACTGATGGCCAGCACCACTTCCGCGCCGCCTTTGCGGTAAAACTCATTACCGGCGAACGTCAGCTTAATCACGCCGGGCTTACGTGGGGCTTTCTGCTGCACAAACAGCTTCTGAGGCGGATGTATCACCACCGTTTTACGGCGAATCTGCTGCGCAACGTCCGGTCTGAACAGCTTCATCTGGATATTCAGCGTGGCATCGGAGATGGCAATCAGCCCCAGACAGTTATCTTTGAGCAGATAAGGGATCAGGCGCTGCAGCTCCGGGTTATCCTGTTTGGCGACGCCAGCCACAGGTAATACCCGCGGGAGCTCGGTTTCAAAGCTCGCCACCCACTTCTGGCGGGTGATGGCGACTTCGTTAAACAGATGCAGGATATCCGCCCGTGATGCGCCTGAAAACGGCACTGGCTGGAAAACAAAAATTTTATTTTTTTTAAGCAAACGCGTGCGTAACGGGTTAATAAAATAGAACAGGTTACGCGTCTTCAGATTGATATATTCATTATCCGGATTGACTAAAATATTGCGCTGCTCGGGATACTGGTTATTTGTGATTCCAATTTTCATGATTGCTTTCCGGAGTCCTTGTCATTGGCGTAATCTATATCATGTCAGGCTGAAAACTGCGTCCAGGCAATATCCTAAAAGCTTGTTCTGCCGCAGTTTGTCCGATTATTTTTAAACTTTTATCTGGCAACAAAATCGTCACAGTTATTTCTGTTTGTGAATTCCGGGCGGCTAATTACACGACTATCCGATTGTATCCTGAGCTTTTTTCACAGAATTAAATCGCGATCAGCATGTGATTGGCCGGACCAGTTGTTAATTAATTGTTTAAATATTTTTCGGACTTTTTAACGTTTTCCGTCCGCCTCATCGTTGATTATTTCTTAACTGACTTCAGGATGGCGGCAAACCTGCGTTAATGAGGCTCTCTGCCTGATAACACACGCCAATCATGCTCCGCACCCGGCCCCGGCCCCGGCCCCGGCGATGAAACGATTGATACAGCATTGCCGCAAATGCCCCCTGAGGAAACGGCGGTCTGCTTCATAACAGTGCGAGGACGTCGCCTGTCACACCGTATCTCCCTGTTCAGTAATCCTATAACCTCATGATTTAATTGGTGAGTAATGCTTTTATCATGCCGTGCACCTGCCTGGTACAAAAGTTGCAGGAGAGATGACAGGTATAAGGAGAGCATTATGAAAGCAATCGTGATTGGTGGCGGAATTGGCGGCATGAGCAGCGCCATTGCGCTGGAGAAAGCCGGGTTTGAGGTCGACGTTTTTGAAGCCGTAAAGGAGATGAAGCCGGTCGGCGCGGCGATTTCAGTCTGGCCCAACGGCGTCAAGTGCCTGAACGCGCTGGGCATGAAGGAGGCGCTGCGTAAGCTGGGCGGGAATATGGCTTACATGGCCTATCACGACGGCACCAGCGGAGCCGCCCTGACCCGCTTCAGCATGGCACCGCTGGTGCAGCAGGTCGGCGAATATCCCTGCCCGGTGGCGCGTGCAGAACTGCAGGCGATGCTGATCGACACCTTTGGACGCGAACGGGTACAGTTTGGCAAACGGGTAATCCAGGTCGAACAGAACGCACAGGGCGTCATCGCCACCTTCTCGGATAACAGCCAGGCTCACGGCGATTTTCTGATTGCCGCAGACGGCACCCATTCGGTGATCCGCGAATATGTGCTGGAGCAGAAGCTGGAGCGGCGCTATGCCGGTTACGTTAACTGGAACGGCCTTGTTACTATCGACGAAGCAATCGCGCCCGCCGACCAGTGGACCACCTTTGTCGGCGAGGGCAAGCGGGTGTCACTGATGCCGGTCAGCGGCAATCGCTTCTACTTCTTTTTTGATGTGCCTCTGCCAAAAGGATTGCCACAGGATCGCGCCACGGTAAAAGCGGATTTGACCGGTTATTTCCAGGGCTGGGCGGCGCCGGTGCAGCGGCTGATCGCCGCCATCCATCCTGAAACCACCAACCGGGTGGAGATCCACGATATCGAACCGTTCAGCCGGTTCGTTAAGGGCCGCATCGCCCTGCTGGGCGACGCCGCTCACAGTACCACGCCCGATATTGGTCAGGGCGGTTGTGCGGCGATGGAGGATGCGGTGGTGCTGGCCTCGACCCTCGCGTCCCATTCGCTGGGCATCGAGGATGCGCTGCTGCGCTATCAAACCCGACGGGTTGAGCGGGTTAAAGATCTGGTGCTGAAAGCCCGTAAGCGCTGCGATGTCACCCATGCACGCGACCCGGCCGTGACGGCAGCATGGTATGACTCCCTGAAAAGCGAAACCGGCGAGCGCGTGCTGGCCGGTATGTGTGAAACGATTGAGGGCGGGCCGCTGGGTTAGCCGGAGAAGCGGGCCGTCAGCATGACGGCCTGCTGCGTGGCTTAATCGTCCGTGAGACCGCGATTTTTCAGCATCGGCGCCAGCTCAGGCGCCGCGCCTCGCCAGCTTTCATAGAGGGTTTTGAGATCGCTGCTGTTACCCCGTGACAGAATCTTCTGCCGGAAAAGATCGCCGTTTTCCCGCGTCAGTCCACCCCGTTCGGCAAACCACTGATAGCCATCGTCAGCCAGCATCTGCGTCCAGATATAGGCGTAGTAGCCCGCCGCGTAGCCGCCACCCCAGATGTGCTGAAAATAGCTGGAGCGATAGCGCTGTGGTACCGCCTTCAGCGCCAGGTTGTCGCGCTCCAGCGCCTGCTGCTCAAAGTCGCCCACGCTTTGCGGCGCAGCATCAGCCCTGAGGCTGTGCCAGTGCAGATCCAGCAGCGCAGCCGCAAGCAGCTCACTCATTTCATAGCCTTTGTTGAACAGCGCGGCTTTTACCATCTTCTCGTGCAGCGCGGCAGGCATCGGCTCCTGAGTCTGATAGTGGCGGGCGTAGTGCCGGAACACCGCCGGCTCGCTGGCCCAGTGCTCGTTGATCTGCGAGGGAAACTCAACAAAGTCGCGCGGGGTTTCTGTGCCGGAGAGGCTCGGATAGCGCTGGCTGGCGAACAGACCGTGCAGCGTATGACCGAATTCATGGAACAGCGTAATGACGTCGTCCCAGCTCAACAGTGCAGGCTCACCGGCTGGCGGCTGGGTGAAGTTGCAGACGTTATAGATCACCGGCCTGCTCTCCAGCAGGGTCGACTGATTGACGAAGTTACTCATCCAGGCCCCGCCGCCTTTGCTGTCGCGCTTAAAAAAATCGGTGTAGAACAGCGCCAGCGGGGTATCGTCTGCATCGAAGATCTCATAAACCTGGACATCGGGATGATAAACCGGCAGATCCTGACGCTGTGTAAAACGGATGCCGTAGAGCTGTGTGGCCGCCCGGAAAACGCCATTGTGCAGGACCGAGTTAAGCTCGAAATAAGGTTTGATCTGGCTCTCATCCAGGTCGTAGCGGGCGCGACGCACCTGCTCAGCATAAAAACGCCAGTCCCAGGCCTGCAGGGTAAAACCGCCCTGCTGCTGATCAATAATCTGCTGGATAGCCGCCGCTTCCCGTCCGGCGCGCGCGCGGGCGGCGGGCACGATGTTGCGCATAAAGGCCAGCGCCGCATCAGGCGTTTTCACCATCTGATCCTGCAGCTTCCACTCCGCGTAGCTGGCAAACCCCAGCAGCCGGGCCTGCTCCGCCCTGACCTGCGCCAGCCGCAGAACCAGTTCGCGGGTGTCGTTTTCATCCCCTTTTTCCGTGCGTGTGGCACCCGCCGTAAACAGCGCCTCACGGGTGGCGCGGTCGGCGAGGCTCTGCAGCGCCGGTTGCTGTGTGGTGTTCTGCAGCACCAGCAGCCAGCGGTCCTCCAGCCCACGTGCACGCGCCTCCGCCTGAGCGACCGCGAGATCGGCGTATGACAGCCCCGCCAGCTGCTGCAGGTCACTGACCACCAGCCCGCCCGCCTTCGTGGCCGCCAGCAGCCGGTTGGTAAAGCGGGTGCTGAGGCGTGCCGCCTCCTGATTCAGCGCCTTAAGCGCCTGTTTCTGCGCTTCCGGCAGATTTGCACCCGCCAGCTGGAAGCGCTGCCAGATCACCTCAACCAGCCGTTTCGATTCGCTATCCAGTGTTGCGCGATCCAGGTAAACCGCGTCGAGCCGGGAGAAGAGCGACCGGTTGAGCATGATCTCATCGTTCAGCGCGGTAAGCTGAGGCGCGATCTCCTCATCGACCTGCTGCAGATAAGGGCTAGTGTGTGCGGAGGTCATGGCGCTGAAGACCAGATTCACCCGGTTCAGCAGCTGTCCGCTCTTCTCCAGCGCCTCGAAAGTGTTAAGAAAGGTAGGCGCGTCGCTGTTTCCGGCGATCGCGGCGATTTCCTGACGCTTCGCCTCAATGCCCGCCTGCAGTGCGGGCAGGAAATCCTGCTCCCTGATCTGGTCAAAGGGCGGAGCCTGGTAAGGCAGTGTGCTGACGCTAAAGAAGGGATTCTGACGGGCGTTCATGGTTCGCTCCTGATGGGCATCGCAAACTCTTATCCTGACAGGTTGCCGCCAGCGCGACAACTCAGCTGACTGGCTGCTGATAAACGCTGATGATTTCACCGGCAATCGCCACCGCAATCTCGGCGGGCAGCTTGCCTTTCACATCCGGCAGGCCAATCGGACAGCGCAGGCGCGTCAGCGTCTCGCTGTCGACCCCCTTGCCCGACAGCCGGTAGCGAAAACGCTGATTTTTGGTTTGTGAACCAATCAACCCGGCATAGCGAAAATCACCGCGCCTGAGCACCGCTTCGCACAGGGCGAAGTCGAGCGGATGATGATGAGTCATAATGATGAAGTAGCTGCCTGCCGGGGCCTGCGCTACGCAGTCGGCCGGGTCCTCCGGCTGGTGTGTCACGACGCCGGGCGGCACATGGCAGAACTGCGCCGCCCGGCTGTCGACCCAGTTTATGTGACAGGGTAACGTAGCCAGCAGATTAACCAGCGCCTGACCGACGTGCCCGGCCCCGAACAGCCAGATTTCCGGCTGCGCCTGCAGCAACGGCTCAAACAGCAGCGTTGTTCTGCCGCCGCAGCACTGGCCAAGCCGTGCACCGAGGCTGAACGCTTCAGTGCACGGCGCGCGGGTTCCACTCTGCAGCATCGCCCTGGCCTGGGCGATGCACTGAAACTCCAGATGCCCGCCGCCGATGGTGAGCCATGTCTCCTGCTGTGAGACAATCATCTTGCTGCCGCTGTCACGCGGCACCGATCCCTGTTCGCCGAGCACGGTGATCAGCACGCAGCTCTGACGTTTCTCCCGCAGCTGGTGCAATATGCCAATCCAGTCATGGTAGATCATCGGCGGCTCCTGTCAGGCGCTGCACGCCCTGGAAGATCCGTTCAGGTGTGGCGGGCGCATCCAGCAGCGGGTGCTGGCGGTAGTCGGCGACGCTGGCCACCGCATCCTGCAGGGCGCACCAGGCCGCGATTCCCAGCATAAAGGGAGGCTCCCCGACGGCCTTGGAATGAAACACCGTGTCTTTTGGATTTTTGCGGTTCTCTACCAGCGTGACCCGCAGATCGGCCGGAACATCGCTGATGGCCGGAATTTTGTAGCTCGCCGGGCCGTCGGTCAGCAGCTGCCCCTTGTCGTTCCACACCAGCTCTTCGCAGGTAAGCCAGCCAAGTCCCTGCACAAAGCCCCCTTCCACCTGACCGATATCGATGGCCGGATTCAGGGAGGCGCCGACGTCATGCAGAATGTCGGCCCGCAGCAGGCGGGACTCGCCGGTCAGCGTATCAATGATTACCTCGCAGCAGGCCGCGCCAAAAGCGTAGTAGTAAAAGGGTTTGCCCCGTCCCGCCAGCCGGTCATAGTGGATCCCCGGTACGCGATAGTAGCCGGTGGCCGAAAGCGGCACCTGATTCAGCCACGCCAGCTTCGCCACCTCGGCGAAGGTGTAATGTTTTTCCCCGGCACGCACCACGCCGTTGCGGAAACTCACTGCGGCGGCGTCGCACTGATGCAGTTCGCAGAGCATCGCAGTCATCCGGTCGCGCAGGATTTCCGCCGCATTCTGCGCCGCTTTGCCATTAAGGTCCGCGCCGCTGGAGGCGGCGGTCGGTGAGGTATTCGGCACTTTTCCGGTGTCAGTGGCGGTGATCTGGATCTTATCGACCTCAATCTGCAGCACTTCGGCAACAATCTGTGTCACCTTAGTGTTCAGACCCTGGCCCATTTCGGTTCCGCCGTGGTTGAGCTGCACGGTGCCGTCGGTGTAAATCAGGATCAGCGCGCCCGCCTGGTTGAGAAAGCTGGAGGTAAAAGAGATACCAAACTTCACCGGCGTCAGCGCCAGCCCGCGTTTCAGCAGAGGGCTGCGGGCGTTAAAGGCTGTGATCTCTGCGCGGCGAGCCGCATAGTCGCTGCTGCGTTCGAGCTGGTCCGTAATCTCATCCAGCAGGTTATCCTCCACCTGCTGGTGGTAATGGGTGATGTTGCGATCCTGCTTGCCGTAATAGTTACGTTTGCGCAGCGTCAGCGGGTCCAGACCGCGTTCGCGGGCAATATGGTCCATGATCTGCTCAATCGCCACCATGCCCTGCGGCCCGCCAAATCCGCGGTAGGCGGTGTTTGACGCCGTGTTAGTGCGGCAGCGATAGCCGGTAATCAGTGCATCCCCCAGGTAATAGGCGTTATCGGCGTGGAACATGGCACGATCGACAATCGATCCGCTCAGATCCAGCGAATAGCCGCAGTTTCCGGCCAGATCGATCCGGATGCCGCAGAGTCGCCCATCCTCCTCAACACCCGCCTCATAGCGTACGAAGAAGGGATGCCGTTTGCCGGTCACGCGCATATCGTCGCGGCGTGAAAGCCGCATTTTTGCCGCCCGCCCGGTCTGACGCGCCACGATGGCGCAGAGACAGGCGACGCCCGACGCCTGGGTCTCTTTGCCGCCAAAGCCGCCGCCCATGCGACGCATATCAATGGTGACCTGATTCAGGCTGATGCCCATCACCTCCGCCACCAGCTTCTGCACTTCAGTGGGGTTCTGAGTCGAAGAGAAAACCTGCAGCTGCTGGTCTTCCCCCGGGATCACCATCGCGGTCTGGGTTTCGAGATAGAAGTGCTCCTGACCGCCGATATGAAACGCGCCGCTGACCCGATACGGCGCACGCGCCAGAGCCGCGTCCACATCACCGCGCTGGTGAATATGCGGCTCCTGAACAAAACTGCCCTGTGCCAGCGCCTGCTCCACATCCAGCAGCGGCTCCAGTACCTCATACTCAATCACCGCCGCGGCCGCGCCCTGCCGGGCGGCGTCAGGCGTCTCAGCCGCTACTGCGATGACGATCTGACTCAGATACTCCACTTTCTCATGCGCCAGCAGCGGGTCGCCCGGCTCCAGTGGCCCGACATCATTAATGCCCGGCACATCCTGCCAGGTCAGGACGCTGACGACACCCGGCACGGCATAGCAGGGTTGCACATCAATATGCAGGATACGGGCGTGAGCGTGTTCGCTCAAACGCGGACAGAGGTGCAGCAATCCGGGCAGCTCCGGCTTGTCGTCGATGAACCGCGCTTCACCTGAGACATGCTTTTCCGCGCTCTCATGGCGGTTACTGCGACCCACGCCACTTTGCAGATCGGCGGCGTACTGCGCCTTGATAACCTCTTCGGTCAGTTCAGGACGGTTATGAGACATAGCGTGAGACCTCAAGACAGGTTATTTCGCCGTGATGACGATGCCAGAAGCGGCGGAGCAGGTTCTGCGCCACCTTAAGGCGATAGTCGCTGCTGGCGCGGAAATCGGAAAGCGGCTGGAAATCTTCAGCCAGCGCGGCTGCTGCCAGTGACACTGTCACGGCATCCAGAGGCTGACCGATCAGGGCCTGTTCACAGTGACGGGCGCGCTGTGGCGTTGCTGCCATGCCGCCAAAGGCGATGCGGGCGGCGCTGACGACACCCTGATCAAACTGCAGGTTAAAGGCAGCGAACACCGCTGAGATATCATCATCCAGCCGTTTAGAAACTTTCCAGGCAACAAAATTAGGTGACACCGTCACCTTGTCGATACGAATGGCGCGAATAAATTCCCCTTTTTCCAGCTGAGTCTGGCGATAGCCGGTAAAGAACTGGTCCAGCGGCAGGCTGCGCTGCGCATCGCCGTGCTGTAGCAGCAAGCTGGCATTCAGGGCCAGCAGCACGGGTGAGGCATCGCCAATCGGTGAGGCATTGGCAATGTTGCCGCCGAGTGTGCCCTGCAGACGAATCTGCAGTGAGGCGAAGCGCTGCAGCATCTCGCTGACGCCGGGAATGCGGCTGGCCAGAAAATCGCTGACCTGCTGCAGCGACGCGCCCGCCCCCAGCAGATAGTGGTCGTCAAATTCGCTGCAGACCTTCAGCGCGGCCACATGTTCAAGCGCAATCAGTACGCCGATCTTTTTATGCTGCTGTGTGATCTGCAGGCTGAGGTCGGTACCACCGGCAATCAGCTGCGCATCGGGATGCGCCAGACAGAGCGCGGCCAGCTGAGCGGGCGTTTTCGGCAGGAAGCAGCGGCGACCTTCACCGGCCAGCTCCTGTACCTCCGGACTGGCCAGCGCCTCAAGCCGCTGCACGGTGGTCACGGCCTGCTGCTCAAACAGATCGGACACCGGCTGCGAGCAGAGCTGTTCGGCGGCCGCCATAATCGGCCGGTAGCCTGTGCAGCGGCAGAGATTGCCGGCCAGCGCCGTTTCCGCCTCATGGCGATCCCAGCCTTCCGCCCGCTTTTGCAGGCTGAACAGCGACATCACAAAGCCTGGCGTGCAGAATCCGCACTGTGAGCCGTGGCACTCCACCATCGCCTGCTGCGCCGGATGCAGGGCGCGGCCATGACGCAGATCCTCCACCGTGATCAGCTGCCTGCCCTGTAAGGCGGAGACCAGCGTCAGACAGCTGTTGACCGTTTCATAGACCATTCTGCCGTCCACGACTTTGCCCAGGGTAACGCTGCAGGCGCCACAATCCCCCGAGGCGCAGCCCTCTTTGGTTCCGGTGCGCTGCTGCCGGGTGCGCAGATAGCTGAGTACCGTGAGGTTGGGATCGAGTGTCGCTTCCGTGACGAGCTGATTGTTTAACAGAAACTGGATCATGCGGCTTGCTCCTGTGATTCGCGTTGCCAGACCGGACGACCCGCGACCCAGGTCTGGGCAATATTACGGTCGTCGCCCAGCGTCATCAGGACAAACAGCTTTTCCCAGATATCTTTGCTGTTGCCAATCCGCAGCTGCTGCAGCGCAGAAACGGCCGGATCGAGCACCACGAAATCGGCCTCTTTACCCACGTTGAAATTGCCGATGGCCTGATCGAGATCCAGTGCGCGGGCGCCGCCCAGCGTGGCGTGATAGAAGGCTTCGGCGGCGCTGAGCCGGTAGTGCTGTAACTGCCCGACCTTGTAGGCTTCGCCCAGCGTCTGCAGCATGTTAAAGGTGGTGCCTGCGCCGACATCGGTGCCAATCCCGACGCTGACGCCCTGCTGCCAGCTGCGTTTCAGGTTGAACAGCCCGCTGCCGAGAAACAGATTGGAGGTGGGACAAAAGGCAATAGAGGATTCGGTATCATGCAGACATTGCCACTCCCGATCTTCCAGATGCAGGCAGTGCGCGAAGACGCTGCGACGGCCCGTCAGCTGATGATGGTGGTAGACATCCAGATAATTCTCCCGCTCCGGAAACAGCGCTTTCACCCAGGCCACCTCCTGCGGATTCTCGCTGAGATGGGTATGCACCCAGGTGTCCGGAAACTCCTGACGCAGCTGCTGGACTTTTTCCAGCAGCGCAGTAGATGAAGTCGGCGCAAAGCGTGGCGTCAGCGCATAGCTGAGCCGTCCGCGCTGATGCCAGCGTTCAATCAGCGCCCGCGTCTGCTGGTAACTCTGCTCCGGCGTCTCGGTCAGGTTATCCGGCGCATTGCGGTCCATCATCACCTTACCGGCAATCAGCCGCATGTTCAGGGCGTCGGCTGCGCTGAACAGGGCTTCAACCGACTGCGGATGAACCGTGCCAAACACCAGCGCGCTGGTGGTGCCGTTTGCGAGCAGCTGATGCAGAAAGAAGGCGGACATTCGTGCCGCGTGGTCGGGGCAGTGATACTGCGCCTCGACCGGGAAGGTGTATTGGTTGAGCCACTCCAGCAACTGCTCGCCAAAGGCGCCAATCATCTCGGTCTGTGGATAGTGAATATGCGTATCAACAAAGCCTGGCACAATCAGCTTACCGCGCAGGTCGGTGACGGGCTGGCCGGCAAGTTGTGTCGCGCAGTTTTCCCAGCTCTCCAGCCCCATCACATGCCCTTCGCGCAGCAGCAGTACGCCATCGTCCAGATAGCGGGCTTTACTGATGAGATCATCAGGATGCGTCACTGTGCCCATGAAATCGAAAAAGCTGGCGCGTATCGCCGTGTCGGTTGCTGAGAGCATGGTTTGTCCCTTCTGAATGCGCGATTAAGTATCTGCAAAATATCTCTGTTAAACATTGCAACCTGCGTGCCAGTTCTGAATATAAATAAAACCCTTACTAATCAGTTAAATGTGAAGAAATTCCGGCGTTGCGCAACAAAAACCCCTGGATGCAGGCAAGCAACCGTTTGCGAAACGGATGCAAACGGTTGCGATTCCGTTTCAGTTAAACAGTCTGATTTGAGTATGGCTAATCAGCGGAAAACCTGCCCCTTAACGGTGCAGCCTGCCCTGAAAAAGCGCAGCATTATGCCCGATAAAAACCGTTTACAGGCCTGGCTGCTTTTCTGCGCGCAGAAGCGGAAATGAAATGCTATGGTGAAGCCATCGATTGTGAAAATGGCATAAGGAACAGTGAGATGATTATTTTTGTCACCGGTGCAACCGCCGGTTTTGGTCAAAGCATCACCCGCCGCTTTATCGAAAATGGCCATAAAGTGATTGCCACCGGACGCCGCGCTGAACGTCTCAAAGCACTGAAAGAAGAGCTGGGTGACAACCTCTATACAGTGCAGCTGGATGTACGCAACCGGGCTGCCATTGAGGAGGCGGTCAGCCAGCTTCCGGCTGAATGGCGGAATATCGACGTACTGGTCAACAATGCGGGTCTGGCGCTGGGCATTGAGCCTGCGCACAAGGCTAACGTTGACGACTGGGAAAACATGATCGACACCAATACCAAAGGGCTGGTCTATATGACCCGCGCCCTGCTGCCGCAGATGGTGGAGCGCAACGTGGGGCATATCATTAATATCGGTTCAATTGCCGGTAACTGGCCTTATGCTGGTGGCAACGTCTATGGTGCGACGAAAGCCTTTGTGCGCCAGTTCAGCCTGAACCTGCGCACCGACCTGCATGGCACCGCGCTGCGCGTCACCGACATTGAACCCGGCCTGGTTGGCGGCACCGAGTTCTCTAACGTCCGGTTTAAAGGCGACGATGACAAAGCGGGTCAGGTCTATGAAGGTGCCACTGCCCTGACGCCGGAAGATGTGACGGAAGCCGTCTGGTGGGTCGCGACGCTGCCAAAGCATGTCAACATCAACAGCCTGGAGATGATGCCGGTCAGTCAGACCCTCGCGGGCCTGAAAGTCCACAAACCTTAAGTTTCATCAACGCCAGCACTGGCTGGCGTTATCCTCGTCCCCAGCCCAGCACAATAATCAGCATCCCGCTGAACGCGATCAGTGCCCCGCTCCAGTCCCATGCGCTTAACTTCACGCCGTCTACAATCCTCAGCCAGAGCAGCGCCGTCAGCACATAGACACCACCGTAAGCAGCATATACCCGGCCACTCGCAGCCGGATGCAGAGTCAGTAGCCAGACAAACAGCGCCAGGCTGACGGCCGCAGGCAGCAGCAGCCAGGCAGAGCCCCCTTTTTTGAGCCACAGCCACGGCAGAAAACAGCCGGTAATCTCCGCCAGCGCGGTAATGAAAAACAGTAAGGCGGTCTTAATCAGCACCGGTTCCTCTCCCGAACGTAAACAAATGACTCACCGCTGGTGAGCAAAGAAACGGCGATGATATACTAAAAGCCTCTGCCATCGGGCTGAAGTGTTGCAGAGCGACCGGGCTGATGCAGGCGCAGATCGCGCGCACGAGCCGGGTTCAGCGTCACCGCGGATCCCTCTGATGGGCCAGGTTCCAGGCATGCCCGCTGTTACCGCCGTCGCAGAGCGTATTGTTTGCGTTAACTAAAGGATAATGTAATGAAAAAAATAATCCCTGCCGTGCTGATGGTGCTGCTTTCCACCGCGGCCCTGACGGCGACAGCCAGTACCAATCGTCTGATCATTGAAGATGGCAGCTCTGCGCTGAGCAATGAGGCGGCGCGACAGGACAAAGAGCAATGGAATGACACGCGGATGCTGCGCAACAAGGTGAACACCCGTGTTGAAAAAGAGTTCGACAAAGCCGACCGGGCGTTTGATACCCGTGACAAATGCGAGCAGAGCCTCAATCTTAACGCCTACTGGGAACCCAACACCCTGCGCTGTCTGGACCGCCGTTCAGGCCGTCCGGTCACACCCTGAATTTGCGCTATAGTAATGACGGACGACTAACATAAGGAAGACGTGATGAAACTACAGAGAGTGTTGTTCACTGCGGCGTTGTGTACCCTGCCGCTGATGGTGCAGGCATCCTGTGAATCAGTTAAAGCCGATATCAGCCAGAAAATTATTCAGAACGGCGTACCCGAATCGGGTTTCAGTCTCGATATCGTCGCGAATGATCAGGTTGATCAGGCGGGCGGTCAGGTCGTCGGGCATTGTGATAACGATACACAAAAGATCGTTTACAAACGCTCAGGTAGCGACAGCGACGCCACTGTACCCGCCAGTGCCGGCAGTTCTCAGGACGCACCCGCCCAGTAGTCCGTTTCAGATCAGGGCGGCTTCTGCCGCCCTGCCTGCTAGTCCGAATGTTCCGGCCGCTGACGCGGCATCATCCACGCCACCCCTGGCGCCAGCAGCGCCGTCACCAGTGCCACAACAAAGACCCAGTGCAGGGATGCGGCAATCGCTGTCACCATCTGCTGCAGCGTCTCCGGCGACAACTGCTGACGGCTCTGGGCGGACATAATCTGCTGCACCGGATCCTGAATCTCTGGCAGACGCCACTGAAGATTCAGATTCAGCACCGCTCCCATAATGGCCGTACCCACCGCTGAGCCAATCATCCGGCTGAACATGATTGATGCGGTACAGATGCCGCGAATCTGATAATCCGCCTGATTCTGTACAGACACCAGAAAGGTGGTGCTGGTCATGCCCATACCGGTACCGATCAGGAAAGCGGTAAAGCCCGCCTGAAACAGTGAGCTTGCAGGCTGCAGAAGCAACAACAAGGCACTGCCGGTCACCAGCAGCAGTACGCCAAGCTGGGCGGTGAAGCGATAGGAGGTGCGCAGCATCAGTCTGCCACTGAGTGTACTGGCCAGCGGCCAGCCAATCGACATCATCGCCAGCACACTGCCTGCCTGCAGCGGTGAACCGCCACGGATGCCCTGAATCCAGGTTGGCAGAAAGGCGCTGATCCCCATCATGGCCGCGCCGATGATCAGATTGCCCGCATTTCCGGCCACCATCAGCCGGTTGCGCCAGATGACCAGCGGAAACAGCGGTGCCGTAGCGCGCTGCTCATGCCGTTTGAGCTGCCAGCCCGCAAACAGCGACACAAGCAGAAACGGCACCAGCCAGAAACCCAGCTGCTCCGCCTGCAGCAGCGCGATCAGCAAGGCAGTCACGCAAAGCATCAGCCAGCTGCTGCCCGCCACGTTCAGCGGCTGCGCCCTCTCTTCCTGCGGAGGCGACGGCAGCCAGCGCGCCAGCATCAGCATACTGATGACGCCTATCGGCAGATTAACCCAGAAAATTACCGGCCAGCTGAAGTGCTGCACAAGCCAGGCCCCGGTCAGCGGCCCAACTATCGCTGCTACCCCCCAGACGCTGGAAAGCCAGCCCTGAACGCTGGCGCGTTCGCGCGGTGAATAGATATCGGCCACGATGGTAGAGCTGAGCGGCATGATAGCGCCCGCGCCGAGGCCCTGAAAGGCGCGGAACAGAATGAGCCAGACCATAGAGTGCGCAAAACCGCACAGCACCGATCCCAGCAGAAAGATTGAGGTACCGATAAAAAACATCGTCTTACGGCCCACTCTGTCCGCCAGTCGTCCATAGAGCGGCACGCTGACCGCCTGCGTCAGCAGATAGATGGAGAAGACCCAGCCAAACTGCGAAAACCCGCCCAGATCAGCGATGATAGTGGGCATGGCGGTGGCGACGATGGTGACTTCGATAGCCGCCATAAACATCGCCAGCATACAGGCGATTAAGATCCAGTGGCGGTGTCCGGTCTGGCGTTGTGCGCTGACAGTCATAAGGTTCCTTTTTTTAACAGCAAGGCTAGCCGATAAACGGCTAACCGAATTTCCCGCACGTGCGCATTTTCTGCACCCTTTGTGACGGTGTCACTAAAAGTCGATGAATTTTTTTTATTGACGCATTAGCCCAGCCGCTACGTGGCTTTAACACCATTTTAACCTGTTTCTCCCCTGCCGCTTAAAGCCTGAAAAGCTGGCCTGTCAGGTAAAGGGCTGCTATAGCAATAAAGCATCTTATTCAGCATCGGCTGAATAAGCGTGGATAAACAGTCATTTTATCTACATTTTATCGCAGTTTCGGTTTTGGGTTCGGTGGTTATTATTTGCCGCATCTGTCGGACTGTTTATGGCAGTTATAACAATTGAGATCGTTATCAGGGAGAATTTCCTATGCAAAATGCTTCACTGGCGAAACGCGCCGGTCTGGCGCTGCTTGCAGTGGTCGCGGTAATCGCCCTACTGATCGCAGGCCTCGGCTGGGATCAGCTGGTGGCCCGCAAGGTCGATCTGCTCTACCTGGGGCAACAACACCTCTTCTTGGTGTTCTGGTCAATGCTGTGCGCGCTGCTGGTCGGTATTCCCAGCGGCATCCTGCTCAGCCGCCCTTTTGCCCGTCGCTGGGCTGAAACCGTCATGCAGATATTTAATGTCGGTAACACTCTGCCTCCGCTGGCAGTGCTGGCGCTGGCGATGGTCATCATCGGGATTGGCGACCGTCCGGCGCTGATTGCGCTGTTCCTGGCCTCGCTGCTGCCCATCGTCCGCAACACCTTCTCAGGTCTGAGCGCGGTGCCGCCGTCGCTGCTCGAAGCCGCAAACGGTATCGGCATGACCAAATGGCAACGTCTGCGTCAGGTTGAACTGCCCAATGCCCTGCCGGTGATCCTCTCAGGCGTGCGCATCGCCACCGCCATCAACGTGGGTACGGCGCCGCTGGCCTTCCTGATCGGTGCCAGCAGTTTTGGGGAGCTGATCTTCCCGGGCATCTACCTCAACGACTTCCCGACGCTGATCCTGGGCGCCGTCGCGACCGCCCTGGTGGCGCTGGTTCTGGATATGCTGCTGGCCGCGCTGGGCCGCTTTCTGAGTCCGCACGCCGCGGCCTGACCATAAGGAATTTTGCAATGCTAACGCGCTGGATCAAGAAAAGCGTTGTCGCGCTGACGGCAACCCTGCTGATAAGCCAGACGGCACAGGCCGCAACACCGCTGGTGATGGCGACCAAGAGTTTTACTGAGCAGCATATCCTTTCCGCCATGACGGTGCTCTGGCTGCAGAAGAAAGGCTTTGCGGTGGTGCCAAAACGCAATATCGCTACGACTATCGGCCGCAATGCGATGCTGAATAAGCAGATCGACATGGTCTGGGAATATACCGGCACCTCACTGATTATTTTCAACCACATCAGCCAGCCGATGTCCTCGCAGCAGGCCTATGAAACGGTAAAGAAACTGGATGCCAAACTGGGTCTGATCTGGCTGAACCCGGCACCGATGAACAACACCTACGCGTTTGCCATGACCCGGAAAGAGGCGGAAAAGCAGGGGATCAACACCATGTCGCAACTGGTGGCGAAGATTGAGCAGATCCGCAAAACCGACCCGGATAAAAACTGGCGGCTGGGTCTCGACCTGGAGTTCACTGGTCGTTCTGACGGCCTGAAGCCGCTGCAGAAGACCTACAACCTGGCGCTGGATCGGCCGCAGATCCGCCAGATGGACCCCGGTCTGGTCTATAACGCCATCCGCGACGGCTTTGTAAATGCGGGCCTGATCTACACCACCGATGGCCGGGTTAAGGGCTTCGATCTGAAAGTGCTGGCAGATGATAAGCACTTTTTCCCCAGCTATAACGTAACGCCCGTGGTGCGCCAGGATGTGCTGGCAAGCCACCCGGGGCTCGATACCGCACTTAATCAGCTCTCTGCGCAGATCACCGATGAGGCGATTACAGAGCTGAATAAGCGGGTCGATATCGATCATCAGTCTCCTGAAAAGGTGGCGCGTGATTTTCTTCAATCCAGAAACATGCTGTAAGGAGGCACTGTGGATACCCTTCACTACATCATGGATAACTGGAGCACTCTGCTGACCCTGAGCTGGCAGCACAGCTGGCTGGTTCTGGTGGCAGTTGGCCTGGCGATCGTCATCGGCGTACCGCTGGGCATTCTGATTGTCCGCGTCAGATGGCTGGCGACGCCGATTCTGGGTATCGCCACCGTGGTACTGACGATTCCAACCATTGCGCTGTTTGGCCTGATGATCCCGCTGTTTTCGCTGATCGGTCAGGGTATCGGTGCGCTACCGGCGATTACGGCCGTGTTCCTCTACTCGCTGCTCCCTATCGTGCGCAACACGCATACGGCCCTGGAAAATCTGCCGGATGGCCTGCGTGAAGCGGGTCGCGGTATCGGCATGACCTTCTGGCAGCGTCTGCGCTGGGTTGAGATCCCGATGGCGCTGCCGGTAATCTTTGGCGGTATACGTACCGCCGTGGTGATGAACGTTGGCGTGATGGCAATCGCGGCGGTGATTGGCGCAGGCGGCCTTGGCCAGTTACTGCTGGATGGCATCAGCGGCAGTGATATTCGTATGTTGATTGCCGGAGCACTGATGATTTGTCTGCTGGCTATTTTTCTTGACTGGCTGCTGCATCGTCTGCAGCAGGCGCTGACTCCAAAGGGGATTCGATAATGATAACGCTGGAAAACCTGACGAAAACCTTTACCCAGAAAAACGGCACCACCAACAAAGCCGTCGATAACGTCAGCCTGCATGTGCCAGCCGGGGAGATGTGCGTGCTGCTCGGTCCTTCGGGCTGCGGCAAAACCACCACGCTGAAGATGATAAACCGGCTGATCCCCGCGACCAGTGGCCGCATCTTGATCAATGGGGAAGATACCAGTACCCAGGACACCACCACCCTGCGCCGCAACATCGGCTATGTGATCCAGCAGATTGGTCTGTTTCCCAACATGACCATTGAGGAGAACATCACCGTGGTGCCGCGGATGCTCGGCTGGAACAAAAAGCAGTGTCATGAGCGGGCCACTGAGCTGATGAGCATGGTCGCACTCGATCCGAAAAAGTTTCTTCATCGCTATCCGCGCGAGATGTCAGGCGGTCAGCAGCAGCGTATCGGCGTGATTCGTGCGCTGGCGGCGGATCCACCGGTGCTGCTGATGGATGAGCCCTTTGGTGCGGTTGACCCGATCAACCGTGAAGTCATCCAGAACGAGTTTCTGGACATGCAGCGTCAGCTGAAGAAAACGGTGATGCTGGTGAGCCACGACATCGATGAGGCGCTGAAGCTGGGCGACCGCATCGCGGTATTTGGTCAGGGGAAAATCGTGCAGTGCGCCAGCCCGGATGAGCTGCTGGCGACCCCGGCCAATGCGTTTGTCGGCTCCTTCGTCGGCCAGGACCGCACGCTGAAACGTCTGTTACTGGTGCAGGCGGGTGACGTGACCGACCAGCAGCCGACCATCACCGTGCGGCGCTCAACGCCGCTGGAAGAAGCGTTTGGCACCATGGATGAGAATGATATGCGCTCGATTACCGTGGTGGATGAGGATGGCAAACCGCTGGGCTTTGTGAAGCGTCGTGAGGCGCGAAACGCCAGCGGCCGCTGCGAAGAGAAGCTGCACACTTTCAGGGTGACAGGTAAAGCGGAGGAGAACCTGCGCGTTGTGCTCTCTAAACTCTATGAGCACAACACTGTCTGGATGCCGATCGTCGATGAAGAGGGTCGTTATAGCGGAGAGATTTCGCAGGATTATATCGCGGACTACCTCAGTTCAGGCCGGACACGCCGTCGTCTGAATCCGTAATCCCGTCATATTCGTCATACCAAAAGGGCCATGCAGGCCCTTTTTTTGCATTCTCATCCCTGCCCAGGTAAAGCTGGCAGCGCGATACAAAGTAAAGCAGCGGTGTCTGAAGAGGAGAGCGTCCGCTGCATTAGCGCGTTGACAGATGGACCTCAGGGATAAGGTGCGTTATCACGCGGGCCGGGTACAGGATGGCTTTCACAACGTTCCGATCTGATTCTGCTCTCTTTTCAGGCTTTATCCAGCAGTCAGTGCAGGCAAAGCTGGTCAACGCCATTAAGTGGCGCATGGGCTTTTCTACCCGGTTAGCGCAGTTATGGCTCAGTAAGGCTGTGCCCTTCGCAAAGACGCAAAACAGGCCATTCCTGGCCCGCTATGCTTTACTACTGGTACAGGCTCCCTCCGCGTTAATTTCTGCGTCGTCAGTCAGAAACAGACCGGTCCGCATGTTTTCATTCACTTTCTGACTCTCTGCGTTAGCTCTCCTGCAGCGTCTCCGCCTCCACCGCGTCTGCCACCGGCCCTTCGTCGGGCAGCACCAGATTCAGCACGATTGCCAGAAGGCCGCCGGTCGTCACGGCATGACCAAACAGGCTGTTAATCAGCGGCGGGAACTGCTTCAGCACCTCCGGCACCCCTTCCACCCCCAGACCGATACCAAAGGCAATCGCTATAATCAGCATTTCGCGACGGCCCAGCGGCGTCTGGGTCATAACCCGGATACCGGCGGCCACTACGCTGCCAAACATCACGATAGTTGCCCCACCCAGCACCGGTGGTGGGATCTGTTGCAGCAGCGATCCGATCCCGGGAAAGAGCCCCAGCAACGCCAGCATGATGCCCAGCAGCATACCGACGAAACGACTGGCGACACCCGTCATCTGAATAACACCATTGTTCTGGGCAAAGGTCGTGTTGGGAAAGGCGGAAAACATCGCCGCCAGCACGCAGCTCAGGCCGTCGGCGACGATGCCGCCCTGCAATCGCTGCTGAAACGGCTTGCCGGTGATGGGCTGTTGAGAAATCAGGCAGTTGGCGGTGAGATCACCCACGGCCTCGATCACTGCAATAACGGCCACCAGGGCGATGGGCAGGAAAATCGTCCAGTCGAAGGCAAAACCAAAGCGGAACAGGGCCGGCAGCACGATCCAGTGCGCCGGCACCGTCATCTTCAGCGGCAGATGCCCGGTTAACGCCGCCGCCACACATCCCGCTGCGATACCCGCCACCACTGCCACCAGCCGTGCCCAGCGGCTTCGTGCACGGTTCAGCGCCACGATCACCAGCAGCGTCAGCGCCCCCAGCGCCAGATTGCCGGGCGATCCAAAATCGGTGGCGTTGTGCCCGCCCGCCCAGTCGGTAATGCTGACCTTGATCAGGCTGATGCCAATCAGGGTGATCACCGTACCGGTGACAACCGGCGTCAGCACTTTACGCAGCGAGCCGACGCAGCGGCTGATCAGAATCGGAATCAGCGCCGCTACCAGATTGCAGCCAAACAGCATTGCCATGATCTCTTCCGGTGAACCGCCACGGCCTTTCACCATCAGACCGCCCGACAGAATGACCCCCAGAAAGGCGAAACTGGTGCCCTGCAGACAGATCATGCCGGCGCCCACGCCACCAATACGTCTGGACTGCAGAAAAGTCCCCAGCCCGGAGACAAACAGCGACATGCTGATCAGATAGGAAATGTAAGCCTGTAACCCCAGCACCGAGCCGATAATCAGGGGCGGCGTGATAATCCCGACCACGCTGGCCAGCAGATGTTGCAAAGCGGCGATAAATGCCGGTACGGGGCCAATGCGGGCATCCAGCCCGTATAACAAACCTTGCTCGTGTGAGTGCGACATAATGGTGCTCCCCCTCTGGATGATAAGCGGAGGTAATGCATTTTCTGCGCCATAAGGTTATTTTTGCACGTCATTCCTGTCAGGGCTTTGATTTACTGACAGAATTACCTGAGAGGTGTCAGCGGTGAACCTGAAACTTCAGGCTCACCGCTGAGCCGGATGAAGAGATTTGTTTCATAATCAGGCGATTTTTGCACTCACAGCGTGCAGATCACTCTGCTCCAGCAGGGAAATATCAATATAAGAGGTCAGATCGCGCTGTTCAGCGCGGGGCAGATATGGCAGTTCACCCAGAAGCGGCGCGGCGATTTTTTCACGCAGCACCGCAATAATGTCGCTGTAGTGTGTCAGGCCCGGATTGATGCGGTTTGCGACCCAGCCCACCAGGGGCAGCCCATCCCGGGCTATCGCCTCTGCCGTTAACAGGGCGTGACTGATACAGCCCGACTGAATGCCGACCACCATCACTACAGGCAGTTGCTGCGCCACGACCCAGCAGGAAAGCGGCTGACCGTCATTCATCAGGCTGCGCCAGCCGCCCGTCCCTTCCACGATCACCCGATCGGCCTGCTGCGACAGGCTGCATAAACCCCGGGTGAGCAGACCATAATCGATGTGCTGGCCGGGATGGGTGCAGATCTCCTCCTCCTGAAAAACCAGCGGATTAATGGCCTGGTAGGGTAAATCCAGCGAGGAGGCGCTCTGCAGAACCTGTGCGTCCTTATTACGCAGGCCATCCGCAGTGATGACCGCACTTCGTGCGACAGGCTTGTAGCCAACGGCGCTCAGCCTGTGGTGAATAAAACTCTGTAACAGGGCCCGCGACACTACCGTTTTACCTACTGCGGTGTCGGTGCCGGTAATAAACAGTCTGTTCACTCAAGTTCTCCTCTCGAACCGTTGCGGTTAATCGGTGATTAACCTGCTGCGAACCGGCATTGTAAAGAAGGAGGAAGAAGCACGGATTGCGTTAGCGCAAGATTAAGCCTGCTTAACCTTGCAATAGCTTCACTAATAGATGGCCATTATAGAGTGCATCCTTGATCAGCGCCGCCGCGCCCAGCGTGCCCGGCTCGCTGAATTCGGTAGGTGCCAGCTGGATCGTTGCGCTATAGGCGGGCAGTGACTGTTGCAGAATGGTGTTACTCACGGCCGGAAACAGTACGTCGGCCGCAGCGTTGAGAGGAGAACCGATAAGAATATGTTGTGGATTAAAGATGTTGACCATCATCGCCAGGATCCGGCCAACGTGATGCCCCACGCTGGCGATGGTGTCGCGCGCCAGCCGATCGCCCGACTGAGCGGCCGCGCACAGTGACTGAAGCGTCAGCGGCTGCCCGTTGAGCAGGCTGTCGGGCTGTGCAGGCAGACGCTGAGCCGCCAGCGCCAGCAGGCTGCCGGTGCTGGCCACGGTTTCCAGGCAACCGTGATTGCCGCAGTAGCACTGCTGGCCATAAGGGTCGATCTGGGTGTGCCCAATCTCGACCAGCGCCCTGCCGCTCTTGTGAAGCAGCTGACCGCCGCTGATCACGCCCGCCCCTACGGTTTCATCAATCACGATCTGAATGACATCCTGCGCGCCGCGTGACGCGCCGAATAGCGACTCCGCCAGCGTCCAGGCTGAAATATCGTGCTGCACAAACACCGGCAGACCCGTGCGCGACGCCAGCGCATCGCCCAGCGGCATATCGCGCACCTGATAACCCGGCAGCCGGTGCACTACGCCGGACGCGGCGTTGATCAGACCGGGTAGCGTGATGGCAATAGCCGTCAGGCGCTCCAGCTTCTTCTGGTGGCGGATAAAGAAGGCATCGACCTGTTCAATCAGCGCGTTCAGCAGCGGCTGCGTAGTCTCATCAGGCAGCGGCAGGCTCTCTTCTGCCAGCGCACGGCTGCTGAGATCGCGCAGCGTAAAAGTCATGGCACCGCGGTGCAGGCGGATTGCCAGGTAGTGCCAGGCCTCGGTGTCCAGAATCAGGCCAATTGCCGGACGGCCACGGCTGCCCGGCTCCTGAAATTCGGTCTCCTGCACCAGATGGGCGTCCAGCATTTCCCGGACAATTTTAGTGATGCTGGCCGGGGCGAGCTGGGCACGGCGGGAGAGTTCGATACGCGAAACAGGACCATGACGGTCGATGAGTCGATATACGACGCCTGCATTGGTCTGCTTAATCTGGTCAATGTGGCCAGGTTGACTGTCCGGATTCACAACCCTGCTCCCGGTTATTTTCGCGCTTCTAAATAAACATGCGCCATGGTGATGCAGATCAGGCGATAGCGTCAAATATTTGATTAGAAATGTGATTTATCGCACAGATTGGCAGGATCAGGCGGCGGCTTTATCGCCGGTTTGTCTGCAGCAGCACCATCATGTTCTCCATTTGCGCACTCTTCTCCCGGGCGGCGGACCAGACCAGCCAGAGTTCAGAAATCGCATCCTCTTCCGTTAAGGGCAGCCAGACCAGATCGCTCAGCCGCGCACGACGAAAGGAGGCGGGCAGAATCGAGACGCCCAGACCGGTCGCCACCAGCCCCAGTATCGTCATCGCCTCACCCACCTCCTGGGTAATGTAAGGCTTGATCTGGTAGCGGTGCAGCAGCGCCAGAATATCGCTGTAGAGCGCAGTGCCCCCCTGCGGGTCAAAAAAGACAAAGGGCTCCGATGCCAGCGCCGACACCGGAATACGCGCTGCGTCAGCCAGCGGATGCGCCTTGTGCACCACAGCAAACAGCGGCTCACTCAGCAGTAACTGATGATGAAGTCCGGCAGGCAGGGATGTATTGCGCATCACGCCAAGATCGAGCCGTCCATCGAGCAGCGGCGCCAGCTGCTGGCGGGTGTTGATCTCCTGCATCTGAATGTGCACCTGCGGCCAGCTCTGCCGGAAACGGTAAAGCGCATCAGAAACCACCGCAGTAAAGGGCGCAGAAGAGGTAAAGCCTATACGCAGCTCGCCCTCTTCGCCCCGATGCAGGCGGGCGGCGCGTTCGGCAGCCTGTTCAACCTGCGACAGAATCGCCCGGGCATCACTCAGCAGCTGAGCACCTGCTGCCGTAAGCTGTACGCTGCGGTTGGTGCGATGGAAAAGTTTCGCCCCGGTTTCCGCTTCCAGCTGGATAATCTGCTGACTGAGCGGCGGCTGGGAGATATTGAGCCGCTGCGCCGCCCGCCCGAAATGTAGCTCTTCAGCCACCGCCACAAAGTAGCGCAGATGCCGCAGTTCAATATTCATAGGTTAAACGTCTTATTCGAGATTATTAATATATTAGACATCATAATGCCGCTTTCCTAAGCTGACGACAGATATTCTGACCAAAAGGAAAAGGTGTGAGTCGCTCAATACAGGCTACTGTGGATGACAACGCGGCGTCAGAGGCGCCGGCGTCTGCTGCCGCTACTTATATCCGCCGGGGCACGCCCCGGTTTATGCGCGTCACGCTGGCGCTCTTCTCTGCCGGGCTGGCCACTTTCGCCCTGCTCTACTGTGTGCAGCCCATCCTGCCGGTCCTCTCCCGGCAGTTTGGCGTTTCACCCGCTGCCAGCAGCCTGTCACTCTCTATTTCTACGGGCCTGATGGCCCTGGGACTGCTGGTTACCGGACCGCTCTCGGATGCGATTGGCCGTAAATCGGTGATGGTCACCGCCCTGATGCTGGCGGCGATCTGTACCCTGCTTTCGGCCACAATGACCAGCTGGCACGGCATTCTGCTGATGCGGGCGCTGATGGGGCTGTCGCTGAGCGGCGTCGCAGCGGTGGGAATGACCTATCTCAGTGAGGAGATGGATGTACGCGTCGTTGCCTTTTCGATGGGGCTCTATATCAGCGGCAACTCAATCGGCGGGATGAGCGGACGCCTGCTGAGCGGGGTGCTGACCGATCTCTTCACCTGGCGGATAGCTGTGGCAGCCATCGGCTGCTTCTCGCTGGCGTCGGCGCTGATGTTCTGGAAGATCCTGCCTGCCTCACGCCATTTCCGTCCTATTCCGCTGCGTCCGCGTAATCTGATGATCAACTTCCGGCTGCACTGGCGCGATCAAGGTCTGCCATGGCTGTTTGCCGAAGGCTTCCTGCTGATGGGGGCTTTCGTCACGCTGTTTAACTATATCGGCTATCGTCTGCTGGATGCGCCCTGGCACCTCAGTCAGGCGGTGGTGGGGCTGTTATCGGTGGTCTACCTGACGGGATCCTGGAGTTCACCCAAAGCGGGCGCCCTGACCAGCCGCCTGGGTCGCGGGCCGGTGATGCTGGGCGCCACCGCGATGATGCTGCTGGGCCTGCTGATAACCGCCTTTAACGTTCTCTGGCTGATCCTGCCCGGCATGATGCTGTTTACCGCCGGCTTTTTTGCCGCGCATGCCGTGGCCAGCGGCTGGATTGGCCCGCGCGCACGCCGGGCGCGGGGTCAGGCCTCGTCGCTCTATCTGTTCAGCTACTACGCCGGTTCCAGCGTGGCGGGCACCCTGGGCGGCTTCTTCTGGCATGGCTACGGCTGGAATGGCATTACGCTGTTTATCAGTTTTCTGCTGATACTGGCGCTGCTTGTCGCCTGGCGGCTGCACAGCAAAAACCTCTGACGACTCCCGCCGGATTCGGCTTTGCGCCGGGTCTGGCCCGGCCTTCTCCTGCCCCTCTCCCATTAATCCGCTCACCACAACGCATGCGTTTCCCGCTATAATCGTTCGTATTGAAATAATTCGTCTGCTTTGCCTTCTCACGGCAACAAGGAACGCCTGTGGCCCTCTACTATTACGTCAATAAACAATCGGGATTTAACGATAATCATGTGGTGCATGCAGCGGGGTGCACCTATCTGCCTGACATGGATAACCGGCTGTTTCTGGGCAGTTTTTATCATGTGAATGCCGCTATACTGCAGGCGAAGAAATATTATGCGGGGGCGATTGGCTGTGAGAACTGCTGCCCGGTTAACCCCCCTGACGCGCTGGACAGTCAGCAAAGCGTGGCCCTGAAGCATACGCCCTTTTCCCGCTAGTCATAAAGGCGGCAGGTGGCGGCCCGCGATGATCTTATCGCACCCGGGCGCCACTTCATGTGCCGAAACGCATTTGAAAATTTCCGCACGAAAAACACGTTATCAGGTTTCTCTTCCCGCTTTATTCACTACAATGTTCAGTAATTTGTGACGCAGGTCACTTTCATGGGATGGCCTGCGCCATCCTGACCCGCTGTACTGACTGATTTGACACTTCAATGCAACCAACAACTGTTTCACGTAAAACGGCCTGGCTTCGCGTCGTCCTGCTGGCCATCGCCGCCTTTGTTTTTAATACCACCGAATTTGTCCCAGTTGGCCTGTTGTCCGATATCGCGGCGGACTTCTCCATGCAGACGGCGGATGTCGGGATTATGCTGACGATCTACGCCTGGGTCGTGGCCCTGCTCTCCCTGCCGCTGATGCTGCTGACCCGCAACGTCGAGCGACGGCTGCTGCTGGGTGTGCTCTTCGCCGTCTTTGTGATCAGCCATGCGCTCTCAACCGTCGCGTGGGATTTCTGGTCGCTGATGGTATCCAGGGTTGGCATCGCCCTGTCGCACGCCGTGTTCTGGTCAATCACCGCCTCGCTGGCGATCAGGGTGGCGCCGGCCGGTAAAAAGACCCAGGCGCTCAGCATGCTGGCGACCGGTACGGCCCTGGCGATGGTGCTGGGAGTGCCAATTGGCCGCGTGGTGGGGCAGTATCTGGGCTGGCGCACCACCTTTGGTGTGATTGGCCTGTCGGCGCTGGTGCTGATGATTATGCTGGTGCGGATCCTCCCTCGCCTGCCCAGCGAACATACCGGTTCCCTCAGCAGCGTGCCGATGCTGTTTCGTCGTCCGGCGCTGGTCAGCATGTATCTGCTGGTGACGCTGGTGGTGACCGCGCACTACACCGCCTACAGCTACATCGAACCCTTTATGCAGAACGTGGCGCAATCCAGCGGCAATTTCACTACCCTGCTGCTGCTGCTGTTTGGCTCTGCGGGCATTGTCGGCAGCATTCTGTTCAGCACGCTGGGCAATAAATTCCCCTCTGCACTGCTGATCGCCGCGATTGCGCTGATTACCCTCTGCATGGGACTGCTGATTTTTGCGGCCATCCGCCCTGCCGCCATCTCAACGCTCTGCATTATCTGGGGGATGGCGATGATGATGATCGGTCTGGCGATGCAGGTACGGGTTCTGTCGCTGGCACCGGATGCCACGGATGTAGCGATGTCCCTGATGTCCGGCATCTATAACATCGGCATCGGCGCGGGCGCGCTGCTCGGTAATCAGGTGAGCCTGCATCTGGGTATGGCAGAGGTCGGTAACGTCGGCGGGATGATCGGTCTGATTGCCCTGCTCTGGTGTGTCTATATCTTCCGCCGTTATCCGCAGCTGCGCAGCAACGGCTAAACGCCCGCTGCGCCCACAAAAAAGGCTTCAGATACGCGGGTTATCTGAAGCCTGTTCGCCACACTCCGTGACTGACGTTTACCTATAAAGAATGGCGGTGCCATGCAGGTTGTTGTTGCCAGAGGTCGAAGTGATGCGGAAAGACTTTGCTCCGGCATCACTGGCCTTTTCTGACAACTGCTGCTCCAGCGACGTCAGGCTGGTGCTGCCTGTTGCGCTGATTACACCTGTTTTCTGCTGATCCAGCGGGGTCATACTGACCTGCTGCGCCGCGACGCTGGCAAAAGAGAAGCCGCTCAGCAACGCCGCCGTCATCATCATCGTGCGTCTTTTCATCATGTCTGCCTTCTGGTTTCAACGCGCTTCTGCTGGCTGAAAAAGCCCCGTTACTGGTAGATCACCGCAGTGCCGTGCAGCTTGTTCTGGCCGCTGGTTGAGGTGATGCGGAACGATTTCGCACCCGCTTCATCCGCTTTCGCACTCAGCTGCGCTTCAACCGAGTTCAGATTGCTGCCACCCTGGACCGCGATAGTGCCGACAGGCTGCTGATTCGCTGGTTCGCTTGTGACGAGGTCAGCGGCTGAAGCGCCAAACGTCAGGGTAGTCAGTGCCAGTGCCGCCAGCGTTGTTTTGATGGTGTTCATAATAATCTCTCTATTCAGTAATAAAGTTCAGTGGGTCTGAAACAGGATGTCGCTATTTAATTAACGACCGTTAAATAAATGATAGATCCTGGCGCCGCGGATCGTCAACATTTATTTAATGAGCGTTATTTTAATCGCGAAGTGGCGTGATTATGGGCTTCAACCCCTTTTCTGACTTAACCTCAGGAGCGAAAACGGGGCGCGAACGCACAAAATGGCAACGGCTGTCGCCATGAATTTCTGCAGGCCTTGCACGTTTTTATAATGATCGGTAATTTAATACTCTGTTTCAGAGAAAGTGAGGATGTATGCATCAGGTTCAGGATGGCGATGTAAAAAAATGCCGTGGCCGGCCAAAAGTGTTCGACCGCGATGCCGCTCTCGATAAAGCACTGACCCTGTTCTGGACGCACGGCTATGAAGGCACCTCGCTGGCTGACCTAGTGGCAGCGACCGGCGCGAAAGCGCCCACGCTCTACGCCGAGTTTGTGAATAAAGAGGGCCTGTTTCGTGCCGCGATGGAACGCTACATCGAGAAGTTCAGCGCGGAGCGAGACACAGCGTTAGCCGACGATCGGCTGGCGGTGGATCGGGCCATTGACGCCTATTTCCGCGCCACCGCCGCCTGTTTCACCGGGCGCGACTCGCCCGGCGGCTGCTTCTTTATCTGCACCTCCTCTGCGCTGTCGGCGGCGTCCACCGAGATTGCCGCCATGCTGCAACAGCAGCATCAGCTGCAGGAACATGGGCTGAAAGATTTCCTGCTGGCGCGTCAGCAGCGCGGAGAACTGGGCGAGGCGGTCAACATTCCGGCGCTCTCCCGCTATCTGGGCTGCATGCTGCAGGGGATGTCGGTGCGTGCGCGCGAAGGCGCGGATCGTGAAGATCTGGAGAGCATCATTGATACGCTGATGGCAATGTGGCCTACCCTGACGGGTCTGTGCCGGGCCAGGGGCTGAGACATCAGGGCGGCGTGGCCGCCCTTTTCATTTCAGCGCAGGAAAAACACCGGTTCCAGCGGCTGGCTGATGGGACTGTTGTCGGCATTCGACGGCATCAGATCCTTCATGGAGGCCCACCAGCGCTGGCAGACCTCTGTCTGCGCCACCGCGTTCCAGCGTTCTTCTGACGCAATCTCCACGCTGGCAAACAGCAGGTTTCGCCCGGCGTCCAGCCAGATGGCGTAATTGTGCGCGCCATGCGCTTTCAGGGTCTCTGCAAGTTCAGGCCAGATCGGCGCGTGACGACGCGCATACTCCGCATGACAGTCAGGATTCACCTGCATCACAAAGGCTTTACGCAGCATTGGCCGGCCCCGCATCCAGCGCCGGTTGCCACGGAGTAACGCCGAAACGTTCGCCCAGCGCAACCAGCTGTTCGGTGGTAATACTCTGCCGGATGCCGCCCATCGACAGCACTTTCACGATCACCTCGGACGATTTTTCTGCCGTGTCGATCAGGCCAAAGGCTTCGTCCAGGGTCGGTCCGGTGCCGAAGATACCGTGAAACGGCCACATCACCAGGGTGTGCGACTGCATCTGCCCGGCGGTGGCGCTGCCAATTTCATCGGTGCCTGGCACCATCCACGGCAGCACACCGACGCCATCCGGGAAGACCACCAGACATTCGGTACTGCCCTCCCAGAGCAGGCGGGTCAGTCGGGCAGAATCCAGCTCAACGACATAGCTCAGGGCCATAAAGTGGGTGGCATGGCAGTGCATGATTACCCTGTCCGCGCCCCCGCTGACCGCTTTGCGCACCGCGTGAGACTGGAAGTGTGACGCCAGCTCCGAGGTCGGTAAGCCGCCATTCGACAGCCCCCAGTGAATTTTAAACGAAAGCCCTTTGTCATCGACCTGCAGCAGCGCCAGACAATCTGCCGGATCGAGCTGGACGTTACGCATGAATTTTCCTGACCCGGTGACCAGGAACCAGTCGTTCGCCAGCGCCGGGGCGGGCTGGCTCAGCTCAACACAGCGCGGTGACGGATAAAAGTCGGCGGCAAAGGGGCTGACCTCCTCCTCTCGCAGACGCAGGCTGACGTTGCCGCCGTTTCGTTCATCCCAGCCCTTCAGCCACATATCGCTGGTCGCTTTGACCATTCCTTTAACAAACCCGGAAGAAAGAATGCTTTGCATAGTGAAATCCTTAACGTTGGCTCAAGATCTGTTGTTCGTAATGACGGACATCGCCTAACCAGCTGGCATCCGCCGGGACGTCATGCCGCAGGCACCACGCCTCCCATACCGCCTGCCACGGCAGAGATTTCTGCTCTTCCAACAGCGCCAGTCGGGTAGTGTAATCGCCGCTGCTTTCGGCCTGGCGCAGGCGTTCGGTTGGCTCCAGCAGGGCGCGCAGCAGCGCTTTCTGCGTGTTGCGGGTGCCGATCACCCAGGCGGCGATCCGGTTGATAGAGGCGTCGAAGAAGTCGAGCCCGATATGCACCCTGTCGGACAGCTGATGACGAACGATCTCGCTGGCGATCGCCTGGGTTTCATCATCCAGCAGCACCACATGGTCGCTGTCCCAGCGCACCGGACGGCTGACATGCAGCAGCAGGCGCGGCACATAGAGCATCGCCGCCGAGATTTTGTCGGAGATCACTTCGGTGGGATGGAAGTGGCCGGCGTCCAGGCAGAGCGCCGTCTGGCGGCTGACGGCGTACCCCAGGTAAAACTCATTCGAGCCGACGGTATAGCTCTCTGCGCCGATGCCGAACAGCTTGCTCTCGACCGCATCGATATGGTGCTGCGGGTTAAGCTTCTCTGCGATCACGTCATCCAGGGCGCTCAGCAGACGCTGACGCGGCGCCAGCCGATCCACAGTGATATCTTTCATGCCGTCCGGCACCCAGATGTTCATCACCGAGGGCGTACCGAGCTGCTCACCAAAGGAGGCGGAGATGCGGCGGCTCGCCTTGCAGTGATCTATCCAGAACTGACGCACGCTCTTGTCGGGGTGTGACAGCGTAAAACCGTCGGCGCTGAGCGGATGCGAGAAGCAGCTGGGGTTAAAATCCAGCCCCAGGTGGCGCTCTTTCGCCCACGCCACCCAGTTAGCGAAATGCACGGGTTCGATCGCATCCCGCGCGACCGGCTTGTCACTTTCCAGATAGAGCGCGTGCAGGTTCAGACGCTTAACGCCCGGGATCAGTGACATCGCCTTGTCGATATCGCTGCGGAGTTCGCCTGCATTCCGTGCCCGGCCGGGGTAATTCCCGGTTGCCTGAATACCGCCGGTTAATGCGGCCTGCGGATCCTCAAATCCACGGACATCATCGCCCTGCCAGCAGTGCATGGAAACCGGAATCCTGTCCAGCTGGCAGAGGGCCTGTTCAGCATCCACCCCACAGTCGGCGTAGCGTTGTTTAGCCAGTTCAAAAGCCTGTTCAATCTGCTTAGTCATAAGCGGGTTCCTTAGCGGGTTGGCTTAGCGTCGCGAAGCGCGCCTGACTGGCACGGAAGACGCTGTGCGGTTGCGGTTCAAAAGTTTCAAGCGGGAAGTTGCGGGTAACGCTACGGCGAAAATCGGCCACGTCAGTCAGTTCACCCAGCGCAATCAGCTGACCGCCGACGTTTCCCAGCGTGGAGGCTTCAACCGGCCCGGCCAGAACCGGGATCTGACAGGCATCGGCGCAGAGCTGATTCAGAAAGCGGTTCTGACTGCCGCCGCCTACCACATGCAGCTGCGTGAAAGGCTTGCCACGCAGCGCGGCCAGCTCCTGGATCACCTCACGATAGAGCAGCGCCAGGCTGTCAAAAATACAGCGCGCCAGCGCGGCGGCCGATTGCGGCACGGGCATCCCCTGCCCGGCGCAGGCGTTCTGGATCTCCCGGACCATACTGTCAGGATTGATGAAGCGGGCCGCGTTGGGGCTGATGAGCGACACACAGGCGGGCTGGCGGGCCGTTTCGTCGATCAGCGCGCCGAGATCCTCAATCTGCAGTTCAGCGCAGATGCGCTGCAGCAGCCACAGGCCCATGATGTTTTTCAGCACACGATACCCCTCCGCGCCTCCTTCATTGGTAATGTTGGCGCGCAGTGCGGCCTCGCAGGCATAGGGCTGCAGGCTCTCAAAGCCCATCAGCGACCAGGTACCGGAACTGAGATAGGCCGCATCCTCCTGCATCAGTGGCGTTGCCAGCACGGCGCTGGCGGTGTCGTGGGTGGCGACCGCGATCACCGGCACCGCTATTCCGGTGCGGTTGAGCCAGTGGCCGACAGTGTTGCCCGGTGCCTGCGGCTGCCTGAACCAATGCGGCTCTGCGCCCGCCCAGGCCAGCAAATCACGATCCCATTCGCCCGTATTAAGGTTAAGCATCTGCGTGGTAGTGGCATTGGTGTACTCCCAGTTCAGATTACCGGTCAGACGGTAGTGCAGATAGTCGGGGATCATCAGCGCGTGGGCCACGCGCGCGTGCCAGTCGGGCTGCTGCTGATGCAGGGCGCGCATCTGATAGAGCGTATTAAACGGCAGAAACTGAATGCCGGTCCGGGCGTAGATGGCGCTGCGGCTCAGCGTCTGTTCGGCCTGCTCCATCAGGCCGTGGGTGCGTGCATCGCGATAGCTGACCGCTTCGCCCACCCGTTCGCCCTCTGCATCCAGCAGCACCATATCCACGCCCCAGGTGTCGATCCCGAGACTGTCCGGAACGATCCCCTCGTCATCCAGCTGCGCCAGGCCGGCGCGTATCTCCTGCTCCAGCCTCGCCAGATCCCAGCAGTCATAACCGGCACGATGCTGACGCTGATTTTTAAAGCGCCGGACCTCACGCAGCACGAGATGACGCTGTGCGGTATCCCATCCGGCAAGCATGACGCGACCGCTGGATGCACCGAGGTCAATAGCAACAATGTTTCTTCGGGTCATAGCGGTGTTTCCCTGTGATGAAGTCGTCACAGAGTAAAAATCTGGCCGCATGAAGACCTTCCCCGGAGTGCCAGCGGTGCAGACGCACTGGCAGACCTGCAAAGAACTTCGTGAGGGAGATCACAGAGCCCGCACCCAGGAGGATGTGACCCCTGCCGCAAATCTGTTAACTGCCGGGGATATCTTGAAAAACCAGCGCGATTCCTGCTGAGCGCCGCTGAAAATTCAAGGTAAGGTAAGCAGCGCCTGATTAGACTGCGTTAAAGTTTTGTTAACCAGCGGGAGCCGATCATGACCATATTGCACAGTGCGGATTTCTTTCCGGAAGGCGATTACGCGATAGCGATTGAACCGCGTATCCCCCAGCCGGCCTTTCCCGAGCATCATCATGATTTTTATGAGATTGTGCTGGTTGAGCAGGGCTCGGGCATTCATGTTTTTAATGGTCAGCCGCAGACGCTCTGCGCCGGTTGCGTCTGTTTTGTCCGTGACCATGACCGGCATCTTTATGAACAGACCGACAACCTCTGCCTGACCAACGTGCTCTATCGCAGCCCCGGCGCATTTCGTTTTCTCTCCGGGCTGCAGGCTCTGCTGCCCGGCGATCGGGATGGGCACTACCAGCCGCACTGGCGTCTTAACCATAAAGTGATGGCGCAGGCGCTGAACGTGGCCGCGCAGATGCAACAGGATGATGCCTGGTCGCTGGAGAAGCAGGCGCGTCAGGAGCAGCTCTTTTTGCAGCTGCTCCTGCTGCTGCGTGAGACCTGCATCGACGGCCAGCGCCACGATCAGGAGGCACGACTGCATCACCTGCTCGACTGGCTGGGCGATCACTACAGTGATGAGATCGTCTGGGATGAGGTGGCCGATCGCTTCTCCCTGTCGCTGCGCACCCTGCACCGCCAGATGAAGCAGCAGACCGGCAGCACGCCGCAGCGTTATCTGAACCGACTGCGGCTGTTACAGGCCCGGCATCTGCTGCGTCACAGCGATATGCGCATTACCGATATCGCCTTCCAGTGTGGATTTGGCGACAGTAACCACTTCTCTACCCTGTTCAGGCGCGAATTTGGCTGCGCACCGCGAACGGAGCGTCAGCAGAGGGTATAAGGAACCCGGAATGGCTTTGATCCTCAGTCGTGAAGACTATTTTCCCGCGCCCAGCCTGCCGGTAGCGATTGCAGAAAGGATGCCCCAGCCCTCTTTCCCGCCGCACCGGCACGCGTTCAGTGAAATCGTTATTGTCTGGCGCGGCAACGGCCTGCACGTTCTCAACGATCGCCCGTGGCTGATCACCTGCGGCGACGTCTTCTATATCCGCGAGAGCGACTGTCACAGCTACGACAGCGTCAACGATCTGGTGCTGGATAATATCCTTTACTGCCGGGATCGCTTTGGCCTTGCGCTCGACTGGCATCAGCTGCTGCCGCAGCCGGGGCCGGATGCGCCCGCAAGCTGGCGTCTGACCACCCGCGGCATGTCGCTGGCGCGTGGCGTGATCGGCCAGCTGGAGCGTGAGAGCCGTAAAAGCGACCCGCTGTCGGTGCAGCTCACGGAAGCGCTGTTTTTACAACTGGCGCTGATCCTGCGTCGCCACGGCTATGCTGCTGACCGCCCCTGGGCATTGCCGGAGGGGGAGCAGCTCGATCTGCTGATGTCCGCGCTACAGGGCACGATTACCCGCCCCTTTGATCTGGCGGCGTTCTGCCAGCATAACCAGCTCAGTGAACGGGCACTGAAGCAACTCTTCCGTCAGCAGACCGGCATGACCATCGGTCACTACCTGCGTCAGCTGCGGCTTTGTCAGGCGAAATATCTTCTGCGCACTCAGGACTGCCTGATTGGTGAAGTCGCCGCCCGCTGCGGCTTTGATGACAGTAACTACTTTTCGGTAGTCTTTACCCGCGACACTGGCCTGACACCCAGCGCCTGGCGTCAGCGTTTTATCGCGCCGCGCCAGACGCTGAAAAACAGTGAGTCAGATTAAAAAGGGCCTGCTGAGCAGGCCCGTCCGATATCAACAAATACACGGATGTTCCCGATCAGGCCGCCATGCCCAGCCCCACAATATTAGCGGCGATGATAATCACCACGCAGCCGATCGAGAGCACGCTCACCGGCCGACGCCCTGCCGATTTCCACTCTTTCATGACCAGTCCCACCAGCCCGCCACACAGCACGTAGAGGCTCATGTGCAGCATCCAGCTGACATAATCGTATTGCGCGGGAATGCGGGCGTGTCCCCAGGCGTAGAAGAAGAACTGCAGATACCACATGGTGCCACCGAGCACGGCAAAGGCGATGTTCGCGATCAGCAGCGGCTTCGCGACCGAAAGATCGCTGCGCAGCGACAGCTCACGCCGGGTCGCCAGCCGCCAGAAACAGAAGCCCAGATTGACCAGCGCGCCGCCGCCCATGATGACCACGTAGCTGGGTAAAGCGACATAGAGCGGATCGATCCCCAGGTCGGCGGCGGCCTGATGCATGGGTTTCGCCGCATCCATGGCAAAGGACATACCGGCGGAGAAGATGCCGCACATCACCGCCAGCAACAGGCCTTTCCTGAGATTAAACTCTTCGGCGTTGATCCCCAGCGCCCGCTCCTTTAACAATCCGGCGCGTGAGACAATCGCGACACCCATCAGCGCCACCAGCACCCCCAGCAGGGTTAAGCGGCCACCAGACGAAGCGAAAAGCTCCCCAAAGCGCCCCTGCAACAGCGGTGTCATCAGTGTGCCGACCACCAGAGTTATCCCGATGGCGATGCCGATCCCCATCGACATGCCGAGATAGCGCATGGTCAGACCGTAGTTAATATTGCCGATGCCCCACATGGCGCCGAAGAGAAACACCGGCATCAGCTGTGACAGCGTGAAACTGCGGTAGTAAGCCATAAAGTCAGGCAGCAACACAGCACTGACCGCCCACGGCAGGATGAGCCACGACATCAGGCCACCTACCGACCACATGGTTTCCCATGACCATCTTTTTACCTGCTTAAAAGGCGCGTAGAAGCATGCGGCGCTGGCGGCTCCGACGAAATGCCAGAAGATACCCGCGATAATGGCACTGTTCATTGTTATTCCCCGGTTAGGTTAAGGCCTGTCGGAAAGCTGCTGCTTCCGCTCAGCAGGCAGTCTACGTTCAGCAGGAATTCCTCAGCCTTTAGATAAGTGCCGGAAGCCAGCGTGGAGTGGCAATATTTACCCGTTATGAACGTCAGGGATCACAGTTTCGCCGTTGTCAGTTAACCGGAGGAGCAAACAGGTAAGTTGCTTATTATTCAGCCTTTTTCACGATTCTGCTGTGTGGCGCAGCACAATTTCGTGCTGACTGCCAGCTTCGGTTACCAGGTGGCAAAGGGGCAAAGAAGCCTTTATTTCGGCCAGGTAAGGTCGTATAAACGGGGTCAAACTCAGCGGGATCAGGGAATGGGATGACAACGAAGTGGTTAACAGTGATTCTTTCGCAGTCGGTGAGCCAGGTCATGCTGGATGATCTCCGGGCGATACTGCCCGCAGAGGCGATAAAGGTATTCGTTAATCAGCTGGATGAAACTCACTACGTTACCCTTGAGTGCCTGCAGGCGGAGCAGCACTGCGCACTGATTGCCTCAGCAATTGTGGTCTGGCGGCAGCTTGGTCACGTCCATCATATTCTTTACAGAAAAGGCGACGTGCTGCGCGAGGAGCACGATGCCACGCAGTTCCAGCTTTTTACGCTGCTGAAAACCCATCGCGCACGCCTGCAGATCTCATGATAAGATCGCGGCCCCTCAATCGCGGTTTTCAGCAGGTAGAAAATGAGAATTGGCATTCTGTTTCCCATCGCCATCATTGTGGCGGGCGTGAGCTTTCTGGCGTGGTTTATCGGCAGCGGCCTGGCGATGCCAGGCTCCTAGACGTCAGCGCAGCTGGCTGTCTTTACTGCCGCGACGATTATATAAGCTGCTGGTCTGCTGCTGTTTATCGATCTTCTCCTGGCACGACACGCAGTAGCGTACCCCTTTCAGCGCCTGACGACGCGCTTCCGGAATCGGCTCGCCACAGAGTTCACATTCGGTTGCGCTCTCGCCCTGGCCGATCGCCTGCCTGACACGCTCAATGCCGTCGTTGACGGTACTGTCAATCTGCTCCTGTACCGCTCCTTCTGATGCCCATCCGTTAGCCATAATGCCCCCTTTTCTGCTCGTTTCACCTCTTTAAATTTACAACAGATTGCCGATTTTGCCGCAGAACTCACCGGGTTTTATGACTGGCTGCCAGCCGGGGCCGGTAGCTGGCAGCCAGCCAAAGGTTGCGCCGGGCGATCTGTTCCACCCTGCTATCACATTACTGCAACGTATCGATAGCGAAGAGGCCAACAAATGACAACGCATCATCAACATTACATTAATGGCGAATTTGTCACCCATCAGGGTGATCAGTGGATTGCGGTGACAAATCCGGCGACGGAGGCGCTGCTGTCACGCATCCCTCAGGGCAGCCGTGAGGATGCCTGCCGCGCCATCCGCGCTGCCGCCGCCGCGCAGCCGGGATGGGAAGCGCTGCCTGCGGTCCGGCGTGGCGTCTGGCTGCATAAGATCGCCAGCGCCATCCGTGAGGCGGAACCTGAACTTACCGCCGCCATCGTCGCGGAAGGGGGAAAAACCCAAGGCCTTGCGAAGACCGAAGTGCTGTTTACCGCCGACTATCTGGACTATATGGCGGAGTGGGCGCGGCGCTATGAGGGGGAGATCATCAACAGCGATCGCCCCAATGAGAACATCTTTCTGTTTAAAAAGGCCATCGGCGTTACCACCGGCATCCTGCCCTGGAACTTCCCTTTCTTCCTGATCGCCCGCAAAGCGGCCCCGGCCCTGATCACCGGCAACACTATCGTGATCAAACCCAGCGAACTGACGCCGAATAACGCCGCGCTGTTTGCCGGGATCATCCACCGGCTCGGCCTGCCCGCCGGCGTCATCAACATCGTCTATGGACTGGGGCCGGAAGTGGGCCAGGAGCTGGCGGCTAACCCGGGCGTCGGGCTGGTGAGCCTGACCGGTAGCGTCGGCGCGGGTATCGCGACCATGCAGGCCGCCGCGAAAAATGTCACTAAGGTCTCGCTGGAGCTGGGCGGCAAGGCTCCCGCCATCGTCATGGATGATGCCGATATCGACCTGGCAGTGCGTGCTATTACCGATTCGCGGATGATCAACAGCGGTCAGGTCTGTAACTGCGCAGAGCGTGTTTATGTGCAGGCGGGCATTTATGACCGCTTTATCTCTGCGCTGGCCACGGCATTTCAGCAGGTGACCTTTGGCGATCCTGCCGAACGCCAGGATATTGATATGGGGCCGCTGATCACCGCCGCCGCCCGGGATCGGGTTGAGCAGAAAGTCGCGGAGGCAGTCGCGGACGGCGCTCGCGTGGTGCTGGGCGGCAGGCGTGCCGGCGAGAAAGGCTTTTTCTTTGAGCCCACGCTGCTGACCGACGTGCGCCAGGAGATGGCCATCATGCAGGAGGAGATCTTTGGCCCGGTCCTGCCGGTCATGAAGTTCAGCACGCTGGATGAGGCGATCGCCCTGGCTAACGACTGCGAATATGGGCTGACCTCCTCACTCTACACGCGGGATCTCAACACCACGATGACGGCGCTGCAAAAGCTGAAATTCGGTGAAACCTACGTGAACCGCGAAAACTTTGAGGCGATGCAGGGCTTTCATGCCGGATGGCGCAAATCGGGTGTCGGCGGGGCCGATGGCAGGCATGGACTGGAGGAGTATCTGCAGACCCATGTCGCCTATCTGCAGTTCAGATAATCGCTTGCGATTTTGCGCGCTGAACCCGGCTTAACCCTCAGAGGAACCGGTGCCTGCCTGCGGGTACACGCGATGGCGCACCGTCCTGAATGCGGTGCGCCATCGCTGCCAGAAATAGCCGTTTTATGATCTGCGCGTGTGGGGCGGCGCAGTAAAACCGCCGGACGCTGTCAGACTACCCGCTGACGGCAGCGCAGCAGCGCAAGGCCGCTCAGTACCGCCACCGCCATCAGGTAGTAGCCTGGCGCCAGGCTGCTGCCGGTCGCGGTGATCAGCATGCTGCAGATCAGTGGCGCAAATCCGCCAAAGACCGTTACGGCCACGTTGTAGCTGATTGCCATGCCGCTGGCGCGGGTGGTCGCCGGAAAGAGATCGGCCATCACCGACGGCACCGTGGAGAAGTAGACCGACTTCAGCAGCGCCATCCATGCCACCAGCAGGATGAGCGTGGTAGAGGTGGTGTGGCTGACCATGCCCCGGAAAGCGGGATAGATGGTGATCATCAGTAACAGCAGCGCGCCCCACATCAGCGGCAACCGGCCGATGCGCTCCGCCCATAGGCCCATCAGCGGGGTCACTACGGTCAGAATAATGCCCGCCACCAGCGTCGCGGTGAAGGCCACGCTTCCCGGCAGATGCAACGTTCGGGTGGCGTAGGTCGGGATATAGTTAAGCATATAGTTCACGGCGGTTGAGATGACCATCACGCCAATCGCCAGCGTAATCAGCATCTTCTGCTGGCCGAACAGCGTCTTCAGCGGCGCAGCCTCCTTCTCCTGGGTGGCGAAGCTGGCCGGCTCCTGCACATGACGACGGATGTAGACCCCCAGTGGCCCGATCAGCAGGCCGAAAGCAAACGGAATACGCCAGCCCCACGCCTGAATCTCACTGTCGTTCAGCCAGTGGGTCAGTCCCAGCCCAAACGCTGATGCCATCAGCGTGCTGGCCCCCTGGGTCGCAAACTGCCAGCTGGCAATAAAGGCTTTGCGCTCCGGGAAATGCTCCACCAGAAAGGCGGTAGAACTGCCGAACTCGCCACCGGCTGAGAAGCCCTGAATCAGCCGCGCCAGGAGGATCAGCAGCGGTGCCGCCAGGCCCAGGGTGGCGTAACCCGGCATAAAGGTAATAATCGCCCCACCCAGCATCATCAGGTTAATCGACAACAGCAGCGCCTTTTTGCGGCCATGTCGGTCGGCATAGTTGCCCAGCACAACCGCGCCCAGCGGACGGATCAGAAAGGCGATGCCGAAGCTGCCAAAGGTCAGCAGCAGTGACACCGAGGGATCGCTGACCGGAAAAAAGGCGTGCGCGATGTAGCTGGCGAAAAAACCGTAAACCGCGATGTCGAACCACTCCAGCGCGTTGCCAACGCAGGTTGCGAACAGGGTTTTATGCAGATCCAGCTTTACCGGCGACACGGCTTGCATCAGGCTGCTCATCGTTCCCCCCTCCGCCACTGGTGGTGGCGCGCCATCAGCGATTCGCCCTCTTCACCCAGCTGCCAGAACAGTCGGGTCATGATTGCCAGCCCCTCACGGGCAATGCCGGTGAGCAGATGTTCGTTTACCCCGTGCTGACCGCAGGCGGGATAGGAGTGCGGCACCCAGAGCGTCGGCAGGCCAAGGATATCGGCAAAGACCTCGTTGGGAAGTGAGCCGCCCAGATTCGGCAATAGCGCCGGTTTCTTACCGCTGCTGCGGGCCAGGGTATCCAGCGCCCAGGTCACCAGCGGATCCTGCGGATCGAGCCGGGTGGCTGGTGAGCCGCGCATAAACTCTACGCTGACGTTGTCGAACCCATGCTGCCGCAGATGCTGTTCAACGTGCTGCACCAGATTCTGCCAGTCGGTGCCAACCACAAAGCGCAGCTGACACACTGCCGTGGCGCTGCCGGGAATCGCATTCATTGGTCGGGCCGGGTTACCGGTCTCGAAGGCCAGCACCTCCAGGGTGTTCCAGCCATAAAGACGCTCGGCTGCCGTCAGTCCCGGTTCGCCCCAGCCTTTAGCCAGCACCGGATCGCCCGGCATGCCGCCAGGTTCGATATCGCGCAGAATGGCACGCACCGCGTCGGTCAGGGAGTCCGGCTTCAGCGCGGCAACCTGCAGCACGCCCTGCGCGTTCACCAGGCAGGCCAGCGCGTTGGCCAGCTGGGTGCCGGGATTGCTTAACAGACCGCCCCAGTTGCCGGAGTGATAGGCGTTGTCGCGCGCACGAATGGTCAGGCGGAAGTTGGCCGCGCCGCGCGATCCCAGGAACAGCGTTGGCCGCAGCGCGTTGAGTCGCGGGCCGTCAGAGGCGATGAAGAGATCGGCTTTCAGCAGCGCCTGCTGCTGCTGGCAGATGGCCGCCAGCCCGGGGGAACTGATCTCCTCGCCCATTTCAAACAGGATTTTGCAGTTAAAGCCCAGCGTGCCGCCGCGCGCCTGCCACACCTGCTCCAGCGCCGCAAAATTGATGCAGTGCTGGCCTTTGTTGTCCGCGCTGCCGCGGCCATAGAGCCGATCGCCCTCTTCGGTGAGCTGCCAGGGCGATAATCCTTCGCGCCAGTTTTCATCGTCACCAAACACCACGTCGCCGTGGCCGTAGCAGAGCAGCGCAGGCTTTGCGGGGTCTTCAATGCGGGTGGCAATCAGAAACGGCGGGCTGTCGGGCTGCGGGTTCTCAAACGGGTGCAGCGTAAAGCCCATCGCCGCCAGCTGTGGCCCTATCTCCTGCTCCAGGTAGTGCGTCAGCGCCGCCTTTCGGCTGGCGTGCTGGCTTTCGGTGACGCAGGCGACCCGGCGTGCCAGCAGCGCCCGAAATGCCCCTGTGTCGAAGTAGTGCATGGCCTGTTCGACGGCCTGTTGCTCTGTCATGTTTGCGCTTCCTGTAATTTTTGTTCTTTATCTTTGACAAACTTCTTCCTTTGCCACAATTATCAATTTATCGAGTGTGCTTTGCTTTTTACGCAAAGCATTCCTGCCCTGTTATGAGGCGTTTTACCGGAGGCGCGATGTTAAGCAGCGAGATCCGCTACTTCCTGGCGGTTACAGAGTGCGGCTCCCTGAGCGCCGCCAGCGAGCAACTCTTTGTCGCGGTATCGGCTATCAGCCGACAGATTCAGCGCCTGGAGGCGCAGGTGGGTGCCCCGTTATTCCGGCGTCATGCGCGTGGCATGGTGCTGACTGAGGCGGGAGAGCTGTTTGCGCATCATGTGCGTAAAAGTCAGCGTGATATGGCGTATGCGCTGGCAGAGATCAAAGGGCTGAACGCGGTCCGTCGCAGCCTGATCCGCATTGCCTGTACCGATGGCATGGCGTTCAGTCTGCTACCCGGCCTGCTGGCCGAATTCCGGCAGCACCATCCGGGTGCGCTGTTCGCGCTGAACGTCACGCACGCTCAGGGGGTGGCGGCGTGCGTCCGGGCGGGCGAGTGCGATGTGGCGCTGCAGTTCAGCCTGCAGCCGGAGCGCAGTGTCGAGGTGCTCGGCTCATGGCCAGCGCCAGTGTTGCTGGCGATGCATCAGTCACATCCGCTGGCGTCCCGTCAGGTGACGCTGGCCGATCTTCATCGCTGGCCGCTGGCGCTGCCGGGCCAGCACACCACTGTGCGGCAGCTGTTTGACCTCTCCTGTCAGATGAACGACTGCGTGGTCGAACCGGTGCTGACCTGCGACTATTTCGCCGCCCTCTACCACTTTCTGCTGCACACGCCGCAGGCCGTTACCATCTGCAGTGCCTTCACCCTGCGGTTTGAGCGCGAAACACAGAATCTGGTGCTGCGGTCGATGGGCGTGGATCAGCTAAGTCAGCGCACGCTGCAGCTACAGACCCTGTCGGGCCGCCAGCGCAACGCGGCGCTGATGCTGTTCCTGCAGTTTCTGCAGCAGCGGCTGACGGAGATAGATCAGCAGGTCAGGCTGGGATAAGGCGATGTGATTAAAGGGGGCCTGTCCGGCATGAGGAAGGAATCGGGAGGGATGAAGCAATACGATTAGGGTCAGCCCTGCATGGCGCTAAGAGAGACCCGGTTAAGGAAACTGGCCACATCAGAACGTTACGCAAATCGCCATCCCTGGCATACTCGCCCCGCGCAATCACGCAATTTACCCGAAGAGACGTCCGTTAACGGGCCAGTGCGGGGCGTTGTTCCGGATGTCCTGTTCTGACCCTGTGCCCTGCGTGTATTGATTGCAGTCACCTCATCCCTGACCTTTGCGCATCAGCAGAGCCTCATCCGGAGGTGAATTTCAGTACCTTACTCCTTGATGTCGACCTGATAGAAGATGTGCTTGCCGAACGGGTCGACCTGATAGCCGCTGACCGATTTACGCACCGGTTCGAAAATGGTGGAGTGCGCGATCATGACGGCGGGCATCTGGTCGTGCATGATCTGCTGCGCCTGCAGGTAGAGCGCGGTGCGCTTGCCCTGATCCGGCTCGGCGCGCGCCTCGGTGATTAACTTCTCAAACGGCTGATAGCACCATTTCGAGGAGTTTGACCCGCCCTGCGCGGAGGTGCAGCTGTAGAGCGGACCAAAGAAGTTATCCGGGTCACCGGTCGCGGTCGTCCAGCCCATCAGCGCCGCCTGATGCTCGCCACTGCGCACCCGTTTCAGGTATTCGCCCCACTCATAGCTGACAATGCTGGCTTTAATGCCGACCTTAGCCCAGTCGGCCTGAATCATCTCCGCCATACGGCGGGCATTGGGATTGTAAGGCCGCTGTACCGGCATCGCCCAGAGCGCGATTTCGGTGCCGGGTTTGACGCCAGCCTGCTTCAGCAGGGCTTTTGCCTGTTCCGGGTCGTAGTCGTAATCTTTAAGGTCTTTGTCGGCGCTCCAGACGTCCGGCGGCAGAATATTTTTCGCCACCGTGCCGGTGCCTTTAAAGATTGCATCGATGATCGCCGGTTTGTTGATCGCCATCGCCAGCGCCTGACGCACTTTGACATTATCGGTTGGCGCTCTGGTGGTGTTAAACGCCAGGAAGCCGGTGTTCAGCCCTGCTTTCTGTTCCAGAGTAATATCCGGATTGGCACGCATTTTCCCGAGATCGGCCGGATTAGGGAATGGCATCACCTGACACTCGTTCTTTTCCAGTTTGGCATAGCGCACAGAGGCGTCGGGCGTAATGCTGAACACCAGCCGGTCAAGCTTCGCCTTGCCCTGCCAGTAGTCCGGGAAAGCTTTATAGAGGATGCGGGAATCTTTCTGGTACTGCACCAGCTCGAACGGACCGGTGCCGATCGGATTCATATCGACCTTTTCCGGCGTCCCCGCTTTCAGCATGGCGTCAGCATACTCTGCTGAGTGAATCGAGGCGAAATACCAGGCCAGGTCGGCCAGGAACGGCGCTTCGGGATGAGAGAGCGTGAAGCGCACCGTATGATCATCCACCCGATCGATACTTTTGATCAGCGTGGAGAGTTCCAGGCTTTCGAAATTGGAATAGGTGCCACCGGAGACATTGTGGTAGGGATTTTTCGGGTCCATCTGACGCATAAACGAGAAGATCACGTCGTCGGCGTTGAAGTCGCGGCTGGGACGGAACTGTTTGTTGCTCTGAAACTTCACATTTTTGCGCAGATGGAAGGTGTAGACGGTGCCATCCGGGCTGATCTCCCAGCTTTCCGCCAGGCTCGGCACCAGATGAGTCGTGCCGGGTGTGAAGTCGACCAGACGGTTAAACACCGGCACCGCGCTGGCGTCGACGCTGGTTCCCGAGGTATAAAGCTGAGGGTTAAAGTTCTCTGGCGACCCCTCTGAACAATAGACCAGCGTTTTAGCATTGACGCTGCCTGCCAGCGCGATTCCAGCCGTAACAAGCGCTAAGGTGGCTATCCTGATTTTCATTATCATCCTCGCTTTGTATTGACTTCCGGTGATCACAATATCTAAATGAATCATTCAGATGCTTTATTGATAGCACGATTCGGCACCATAGCGAACCCCGCGCGTGGCTGACTAATAAGGAATAGTGATGACAGACAAACTTGAGTCGCAACTCACCAGACGTTTTTTCCGTTACCTCGCCGTCAGCAGCCAGAGCGATGCAAAATCGACATCGTTGCCGAGCACCCCGGGTCAGCACGCCATGGCGGCTCTGCTGGCGGACGAACTGCGTGCGCTGGGGCTGGATGAGGTGGTGATCGATGACCACGCCACGGTGACAGCGGTGAAACGCGGCAACCGTCCCGACGCCCCGCGCATCGGCTTTATCACCCATATCGATACGGTCGATGTCGGCCTGTCGCCCGACATCCATCCGCAGATCCTCACCTGGCAGGGCGAGGATCTCTGCCTGAATGCAGAGCAGGAGATCTGGCTGCGCCGTGATGAACATCCGGAAATCGCGCCCTACATCGGCCAGCAGGTCATTTTCAGCGACGGAACCAGCGTACTGGGTGCGGACAACAAAGCCGCCGTGACGGTGGTGATGACGCTGATGGAGAATCTCCAGGGTGACCACGGCGACATCGTGGTCGCCTTTGTGCCGGACGAGGAGATTGGCCTGCGCGGCGCGAAAGTGCTGGATCTGGAGACGCGCTTTGACGTCGATTTCGCCTGGACCATTGACTGCTGCGAACTGGGCGAGGTGGTGTATGAAAACTTCAATGGTGCCGCCGCAGAAATCGTCTTTACCGGCGTGCCGGCGCATCCGATGTCGGGCAAAGGGGTGCTGGTGAATCCGCTGCTGATGGCTCACGACTACATCAGTCTGTTCGACCGGCAGGAGACGCCGGAACATACCGAGGGCCGCGAGGGCTATATCTGGTTCAATGAGATTCAGGCCAACGCCAGCCAGGCCACGCTTAAAGCTTCGATTCGCGACTTCGATCTGAGCCGTTTTGCGGCTCGCAAGCAGCAGCTACAGCAGGCCGCAGAGACGATTGCCGCGCGCTATCCCACCGGCGATGTCAGCATCACGCTCAGCGATATTTACAGCAACATCAGCAATGCGCTGGGCGAGGATCGTCGGGCCATTGACCTGATCTTCAGCGCCTTTGCTGCGCTGGAGATTGAACCCAAAGTGATCCCGATGCGCGGTGGCACGGACGGGGCCGCCCTCTCCGCGAAGGGGCTGCTGACGCCGAACTTCTTTACCGGAGCGCACAACTTCCATTCACGTTTCGAGTTTCTGCCACTGAAGTCGTTCGTGAAGTCCTACCAGGTTGCAGAGAAGCTCTGCCATCTGGCGGCGGGCTGAAGGGGAAACCGGGCGCAGAACGCGCCCGGTCAGCGTCAGGGTTTTGCGCTGACGTCGATACCCGGGAAATATTTTTCCGCCAGTTTTTTGAGGGTGCCGTCGTTCTGCACTTTGGCGATGGCCGCATCCAGCGACTGCTTTAACCGGGCATCATCCTTACGCAGGCCGTAGCCAATGCCTGCCCCCAGAATCGCGTCATCCTCTACCGGCTTGCCAGCAAAGCCAAAGCCTTTGCCCTGCGGTTTGTCCAGGAACCCGGACTGACCGGCCGCGGACATCACCAGCGTGCCGTCGAGGCGGCCTGCCACCATGTCGTTGTAAACCTGATTCTGATCCTGATAGGAGGTGACCGTCACGCCCTGACTTTCCCAGTGTTTCTTCGCATAGGTTTCCTGAATCGACCCCTGCAACACGCCGATGTTTTTACCACGCAGGCTTTCTGCCGTTGGCGCCAGATTTTCACCTTTCTTTGCCACCAGCATGGTCGGAATGCGGTAGATCGGCTGCGTAAAGGCGATGCTTTTTGCGCGCGCTTCGGTGATATTCATTGCCGAGTTAATCGCGTCAAATTTTTTCGCCTGCAGGGCCGGGATCAGCGCATCAAAACTGCTTTCCACCCAGTGGCAGGTGAAGTTTCCCGCCTTACAGATGGCATTACCCAGCTCGATATCAAAACCTTCCAGCTCGCCTTTGGCGTTGCGGCTCTCAAACGGCGGATATTGAGACTCCACACCGTACCGTAAATCCTGTGCCAGTGCCTGCACGGAGCTCATCATCCCCAGTGCGAGAAAAAGCGCGTTCAGTTTCTTCATTCTCTGTTTACCCCGGTAAGTCCTGGTTATCTGTTTCCCGGTCTGCCCCGCGCCGTGGCCCGGTTCAGTGGGAAAAAGCACTCAGCGCAGCCGCGCCCGCCTCAAGTGTCGCCTCGTCTTTGGCAAAAGAGAGACGAATCAGTTTATTGTCTGTGCCATCCATATAAAACGCCGACAGCGGAATGGTCGCCACGCCGTAATCGACGATAAGACGTTTTACCATTTCGCTATCCGGTTCGTCACTGAAATGTCCATAACTGGCGAGCATAAAGAACGAACCGGCGCCTGGTAGCAGCCGGAACGGCGAATGCTGCATCAGCGCCGTCAGCCGATCGCGCTTCTGCTGATAGAAGGCGTTAAGCGACAGATAGTTCTGCGGGTTTTGCAGATAGTGAGCAAACCCTACCTGCATTGGCGTATCGGCGGCGTACATCATAAACTGATGCACCCTGACCAGTTCGGTCATCAGTTCCGCCGGGGCCAGACAGTAGCCGACCCGCCAGCCAGTAACGTGAAAGGTTTTGCCGAATGAGGAGACGATCACGCTGCGCGCGGCCAGCTCCGGATGCGTCGCCATTCCGCAATGCGGACGGCCATCGAACAGAATATGTTCATACACCTCATCCGAGAGCACCACGATGTCGGTGTTGCGGATCAGCGCGGCCAGCTGATTCAGGTCTTCCGGAGTCAGCACCTGCGCGCTGGGGTTGTGCGGCGTATTGATGATAATCATCCGGGTGCGCGGCGTGATCGCCGCCCGCAGTTGATCCCAGTCGATGGCAAAGGAGGGCACCTGCAGCTTGAGGCCAACCGGCTTGCCGCCCTGTAACCGCACCACGGGCGCATAGCTGTCAAATGCCGGTTCAAAGAAGATCACCTCATCGCCCTGATGCACCAGAGCCGTAATCGCCATATAGAGCCCCTGGCTGGCGCTGCCGGTGATCAGCACTTCGCTGGCCGCGTCATAGCTCTGCCCATAGAGTGTCTGCACTTTACTGGCGAGCGCCTCGCGTAAGGCCGGCAGCCCCATCATGGCGGCATACTGGTTATGCCCCGCCGCCATCGCCTGGCTGACGGCGTCGATCAGCGCCGGATCGCAGGGAAAACTGGGCGCGCCCTGCGCCAGGTTGATTGCCTTATGCTGCGCCGACAGCTGGCCGATGACGCTGAAAATAGTGGTGCCGACGTCCGGCAGTTTCGGGTGGATCGCAACAGGCGTTTTCAGGGACATACACTCTCCATCAGGAAAAAACCGCTCTGGGCTGAACCGCTATTCAACGAGGTGTGGCTTGAGTCGGCAAGCGAAATGTCGTCATAATAGCCATGACAAAAATGCATAGCTGAGGTCTATTGTGTCCCGTACATCGCTGCCGCTGAATGCCATCCACGCGTTTCTGGTGACCGCCCGGCATCTCAATCTGACGCATGCCGCCCGCGAACTCTGCCTGACGCAGGGCGCAGTGAGCCGCAAAATCACCTCGCTGGAGCAGTGGCTCGGGGTGAGGCTGTTTGACCGCCATGCGCGCGGGCTGCGGCTGACCGCACAGGGTGCCGCCCTGCTGCCTGACCTGCAAGCGGGTTTTGAACGGATGGTTGAGGCCAGCGAAAAGGTTCGCCGCCCCCAGAGCAGCATCCGCCTGAAAGCGCCGACCTGCGCCATGCGCTGGCTGGTGCCCCGGCTGATTGCGCTGGAGCAGCAGCGCCCGGAACTGCATGTGGCGCTGACCACTACCCTGGATCATGCCTCACAGCTGGAGAATTTTGATGCGGCGATTGTCTATGGCAAGCCGCATCCCGAAGGGATCATCCTGTTCCGGGAGTCGCTGACGCCGGTGATGGCCGCGAATCTGCCCCTCCCCGCCACACCCGCCGCGCTGGAGGCGCTGACCTTTCTGCATCCGACCGCAGACACGCGCGACTGGCTCTGCTGGCTGCAGGCGCAGCAGGTGATGCCGTTAATGAAGCGGAACCAGTATTTTTCCACGATGGATCTGGCGATCAGCGCAGCGATTCAGGGATTTGGCGTGGCGATTGCGGACAGCAATCTGGTGGAGAGTGATATTGCCAGCGGCAGGCTGATTAAGCCCTTCGCTGGCGAGGTGATGACGGGGGCCGTTTACAGTCTGCTGCAACGGCCCGCCCGTGATGCGCCACCGCTCCTGGCGGAACTGGTGGCGTGGCTATGCCGGGATCAGAAGGTGACCCAGTCGCCATTATCGGCCGGTTTAGCCTGAGCCGCACTCAGCACAGCCGCTTTCGGCGCAGCCGGTTTACCGCTGACCAAAGGCGTGCTGTGAGCGGTGGCGGAGAGGCGGAACTTCGCCACCGAAGCCTGCAGCGCTTCCGTCTGCAGAGCCAGGGCGCTCGCGGCAGCCGAAACCTCTTCAACCAGCGAGGCGTTCTGCTGGGTCACGCTGTCCATTTCAGTCACCGCCGTGCCGACCTGAGAGATCCCCTTGCTCTGCTCTTCTGACGCAGAGGCGATCTGCTTCATAATCGCATCCACATCCTGCACCGACTTCAGAATGTTGTTCATGGTGCCGCCAGTGGTGCTGACCAGCTCGGCGCCTTTATCCACCCGCTGAACGGACTCTTCAATCAGAGTCGCGATCTCTTTGGCCGCATTGGCACTGCGCTGCGCCAGATTACGCACTTCCGATGCGACCACCGCAAAACCACGCCCCTGTTCACCGGCACGGGCCGCTTCGACGGCGGCGTTCAGCGCCAGGATATTGGTCTGGAACGCGATGCCGTTAATGACGTTAGTGATCTCGGCGATCTTCTTCGAGCTGCCGGAGATGCCATCCATGGTGCTGACCACTTCGCTGACCAGCTGGCCGCCGCGCTGGGCAGTAGTGGTGGCGGTTTCCGCCAGCAGGCTGGCCTGACGAGCGTTATCGGCGTTGAATTTTACCGTGGCGGTTAACTGCTCCATGCTGGCCGCCGTCTGCTCCAGCGCAGCAGCCTGCTCTTCGGTGCGTGATGAGAGGTCATTGTTACCGGCGGAGATCTCCGCAGCCCCGCGCGAGATATTTTCAGTGCCGCTGCGGATGGCGCTGACCGCCTCCCGCAGGCTGTCCTGCATCGCACTCAGCAGCGGCACCAGTTTGCCGACGCAGTTACGACCGAACTCATTGACTGGCTGGCTGAGGTCGCCCGTGGCAATCACGGCGAAATGGGTACGAATGCTCTCAAGCGGACGAACCAGCATGGCAACCAGATAACGGTCGGTAAACAGCAGGATCAGCAGGCCGATAATCACCGTGATGGTGATGATGGTTTTGGTCATCGCGGTCAGGTGATCCACTTCCACCCGGGTCGTGTCCAGCTTTTCGGCGGCGGCCTGGTTAAACTTCTCGGCGCTGACGCCAAATGCCCGGCTCAGCGGCGGCGTGCCGTTATTTGCCTGCTCGCGATAGGCGTCGGCCGACGCCTGGCGGGCGAGTTGCAGCTGCGGCGTCACGCCGTCATCCAGCAGCTTCTGCCAGCTCTGAATCACGCCATCCGCCACATCCGGATTCATCGGGCCGGGTGCCAGCTGTTTAAAGCGCGCCAGTTGCTGCGTCATGCTGTCCAGCGCCTGCTGAACCGGCGCATAGGCCTCATCCGTCAGTGCTTTGCCTGCGGCTTTGCTTTCCATCACGCGGGACAGACGGGTAACTACGCGGAAATATTGATCGTTGCCTTTGCTCAGTACCGTCATTTGTTCAACCAGATGACGGTCAACATCGTTGCCTTCGCTGAGCGCGCCAAGCGAATGGATGCTGTAAAGCCCGACGCCGCTCCACAGTAAACAAAACAGTCCCAGAATGGAGAGCATTACTGCGCGAATGGTGAAATTTTTGAGCATTCCCATACCAAAATCCTATGCATGTTGACCCGTAATCGTCGGGCATAACGATTTATCGGCAAAGGAATGTCAAAATGTAACGATTTTGTTACCTGAAATTTTACAGCGTTGGCACCGACCTCCTGAATAAAAAGCCTGTTTGTACAGCTAATTAGGCTTTCAGAACCAGTAACATTTCATTTGCAGAATTTCATGATTAGCAGGCTAAGCATCATGCTGGCCTCAGAGTTTCACTAACCGACTCATTAATAAGCGGAACAGCTGCATCCGGGCGCGCATAAAATTTTTTCGGAGCGAAAGGCCACTCTGCCCGCCCTCACCCAGTGACATTGTCACGTCATCGCCGGGATGCCAGGCGGGCCAGATGACCTCACCTTCCAGCTGATGCTTATATTCCGTTGCGTCGCGGGCAAAATGAAACCAGTATTCACTGACCCGTTTTGCAAAGGCGTGATCGCCCTGGCTGAAAGGTCGCCCATTATCAGGAACGGCTATCTGGCTCAGCGTATTCAGCGTATAGGGCACTTCATTGCCGTGCCAGGTGCCGTGCGGATAGAGGTCGCGGGCCTGCTCAGACACGTAATCAAACCAGTAGCGCCAGCCCGGCATACCTGCGCTGTGCTGCGCCCGCATCACCAGCCACGGCATCAGGCTGAACGCCATATCGCGAGCTACGGCGCGGCCCAGTAACCGATCGTCATGAATGTCATACATCCACTTCAGCGTCCGGTAAATAAGACGGTTTTTATCGCGCAACTGCTGCAGCACGGCAGTGGCGTCCACGCCGAAATAGTCCAGCACGCTGGCTTCGTCGCTGTTACTGCCCGCCATCAGCGGCACACGATGCTGTTTTGCCGCCAGAAAGGTGCGTAGCATGGGTTCAGGCAGCACGGCATCGCCAGCGATAGGCACCGGCGGGATCGACAGCGCCCCCTCCAGCGGCCAGAAGGCATCAGCAGGCAGCGCACGCAGGTCAGCCGCGCTGGCGTCCGGCGGCAGACCAAGATGCCGGGCCACCGCCACGCCCTGCTGACGCGCTTTTTTCAGCGGCGTGTCCGGCAGGCTGTAGGCGCTTTGTACAATACCTTTATGGAACAGCCCCTCCGCCAGCGGAGAACAGCAGAGTGACAGCACGCTACGCGCACCGGACGATTCGCCAAAAAGGGTGACGTTGCGGCGGTCGCCGCCAAAAGCCGGAATATTGCGCTGCACCCACTGCAGCGCGGCAATCTGATCCAGCAGACCAAAATTGTTCACCGTGCCGCCCGCAGGGTATTCCGCATCCAGCGCAGGATGTGAGAAGAACCCCAGGTGGCCCAGCCGGTAGTTAAGCGTCACCACTACCGCGCCACGTGACGCCAGCGGCTTGCCGCTGTAGGGTGCCAGTCCGCCCGCGCCGATGGTGAAGCCGCCGCCGTGCAGCCACACCATTACCGGCAGCGGCCTGGATGGCTCGGTATCGGGCGTCCAGACATTCAGGTAGAGCGCATCTTCGCTGAATTCACCGGGATCGCCCCCGCCAACGGCCTGACAGTAAGCCCGATTCTGCCAGCCGGAGGCGCTGAACGTGGTGGCATCGCGTACGCCCTGCCAGGGCGATACCGGCTGAGGCGGACGCCAGCGCAAGGCGCCCTCCGGGGGCGCTGCATAAGGTATGCCTCTGAATACGAAAAGGTCCTCATCCATGCATCCACGTAACTCACCCTCAGCCGTCATGATCCTCAGACCTGTTTCGTTTTTCATTCCTGTTTCCCTGTTCAGACGTTCTTCCATTATTTGCAGGCCCGCCAGCATTGTCTATGCGCGACGGGGATTTGCAGAATATACCGAAGTGTAAGGGTCAGGCATGAGCGCGATCGCCAGCCGGTCAGGTGCATGCATTAAGGCGATGCGTTAAGCACAGATAATCATTTTCAGGCCGGACTGTTCGCAGAGCGCGCGCGGATGCGCTCCACTGGCCGCCTGATCGGTGCGGGTTGCCGCCGCTACGTCGTTATTTCTTTAACCATTCAGGATATGCACGCAGAGAAATCTGCGTGCGCTGTTAACGGATTAACCTGCTTACGGCGGCCAGCAGAATTGTCCTGTTTATGCGGCTTCAGAGCCAGCCGACCAGGGAAACGTTGCCGGGCAACGGAGACGTTGTCCGGCAGACAACTCAGGCAGAGGCTAACCCACACTGCGCCAGCGAACGCCGCTGGCGCTCTTCATACAACGCCATCTCATCCAGCACGGCACACCCCAGCGCCGCCTCGAACGTCTGGCGGCTTGCCTGACCCGCAGAACGGATCTGCGCCCGGTCGCCCAGGTTGGACTGGAAAATACCCGCCGCGCTGACGGGCAGGAAATCTTCATAAGTCTGCGGCTCGGCCACTATGCGCCCTGCCGCGATTAGCGTCTCCAGCGACTCGCCCTGTGCAGGCGGCGTCGCCATGCCCTTTTCGCTCAGGCGATAGCGGAACCAGGCCAGCCCCTGCTGCCGCAACGTGGTCTCATCGTCGGGGAAATCACGGAAAATATCGGCCAGATGCTGCTGATGCTGCTGGTTATCCTGACCGCTACCCGCCTCGCTGAGCAGCCGATCGTAGAGGGCCCGCCCCTGAGGCGTCAGCGCCACGCCGCGCTGCTCTATCTCACCGAAGCGCGCCGTGTGGGTGCCCTGATGACCATCGCGAAAAACAATAGGCTCCTCCAGCGCTTTGAAGCTGGTCTGACGCAGGAGGATGGGCACCCTGCGACGTGGCGGCCCTTCAATCAGGGTTTTGGGATCGATGCCGCGTGACGGCATCAGCTGCTGAACGCGGTCGATATCCAGCGTGCGTGGCGTAAGATGATTGATGTGGCAGCCCGGGAAACAGACCACATCGGCAATCAGGCGGTGCTGCTGGTTCAGCGCCTGATAAGTCTGACTGTCAACGCTGCTGTGTGAATGCCAGCGGAAGGTTTCCAGCGCTTCGGTGACAAACTCGCTGGCCTGCGCGTCGGTCAGTCCGCCCTGCTGCGCATGGAGGTCCAGCAGCGCCCGGCAGCGGGGAGTAAAGATGTCGCGAGCCGCAAGGATTGCTGCAGCCTGTTCGCGCAACCTCTCGTCGTCGATCAGTTCAGGACGCAGCAGAGAGGTAAATACCCGGAAAGGATTGCGCCGCAGCGCCGCATCGTCGACTGGCCGGAAGGCAGTAGAGTGAACCGGCACGCCTGCCTGCGAGAGATCGTAATAACCGACCGGATACATGCCCATCACCGCAAACAGCTGCCGCAGCGTGACTAACTCCGCCGCCGTGCCCACGCGAATGGCACCGTGACGTTCAATGCTGAGCCGATCAATTTCATCCGCAGCCGCGAGACGATCTTTCAGTGCGCTGTTGGCTTCCAGCGTATGATCGTTAACGGTCGCCACCAGCTGCATCAGCGTGCCGTACTGCGGCACCTCCTGCTGATACATCGCGGACATCGCCTGAGAGAAACGGGTGCGGATCGCATCCGCACAGAGAAACTTGTCCATCCTATCCACCTGACACCATGAGCGTTGCTGCTACTGTAATGCAACGCGCCGGCCGCAGCGGAAAAAATCACGAATCTGTGATCGGCTTAAAGCCGAAGCGATTTTTTAACAGCAGCATCAGGCTGGTGATCACAGCCGGTATCGCCAGCAACAGGAAAATCAGGCTGAATGACCAGCCGAGTGAGAGCATCTCAGCCCCCACGAAAGCACTGAGAATGGCGCCAATGCGCCCGACACCATGCATCCAGCTTGAGCCGGTGGCCCGGGCATGTGTCGGATAGTAGCTGGCAGATAAGGCGTTCATACCGGTATTGGCTCCGTTGAAACAGAACCCGCTGCAAAAGGCGATGGTGCTCATTATGCCGACTTCCGCTGGCGAAAAGCCGAGCCCCACGATAAACAACCCGCCGCAGCCATAGATGGCAGCCAGCGCCAGGTTGGCGTTGAAACGATCCATCAGCCAGCCCGCAAACAGGGAGCCTAAGGTGCCGCCAGCCTGATACATCGCCGTGATAATGGCGGCCTCGGTGACTGACATCCCCAGCGTGTTGACCAGGGAGGGCAGCCAGCTGCCAATCAGATAGACCAGAAACAGCCCCATAAAGTAGCCGCCCCAGAGCATGATGCTGCCAAACAGATAGCGACGTGAAAGCACAGTGCCCACCGCGCCGCTGACCGGTGAGGTGGCTTCCGGGGCGTGAAACGCGCAGTCAGGCGGCGTTTTGCCCGGCATCATCCGGTCGAGGATAGCGTGAATTCGGGCGGCAGATGCACCCCGGCTGATAAGAAACCGCACGGACTCCGGCAGGCCACGGAACAGCAGCGGCAACACCAGCAGCGGCAGAATGCCGCCGAGCAGCAGCACCGAGTGCCAGTTGTAGCGCGGCAGCAGCCAGGAGGCGGCAAAGCCCCCGCTGGCGGCCCCAAAGGTAAATCCACAGAACACCACCGTGATGATAAAGGCACGGCGGCGTTCAGGCGCATATTCCGCCACCAGCGTGCCAACGTTAGGCATTGCCGCACCCAGTCCCAGTCCGGTCAGAAAACGGAACAACATCATCTGCTCAATGTTCTGTGACAGCGCGGTAGCCAGCGTCCAGAGACCAAAAAACAGGACACTGACCAGGATCATCACACGACGACCGTAACGGTCGGCCAGCGGCCCTGCCACCATCGCCCCCAGCGCCAGTCCGATCAATGCTGCACTGATCACCAGCCCGAGCTGATGGTTAGTGACGCCCCACGCCGCTTTCAGCGTGGGCGCAATAAAGCCCATAATCGCAATGTCCATGCCATCGAGTGCCACCACGATAAAACAGAGTGCGATAAGTCGCTTTTGCCAGCGGCTGAGCCCCTGCTGATTGATAAGCTGGCGGATATCTACCGCCTCGACGCTGGTCAATGAACACTCCCCGGGAGTAACGAATCCGCCATCAGTTTAAGTAAAAAAAACGGCGCTAATGATAGCCCATCGTTAACCTTAAGCGGTCAGTTTTTTTACGGAAAGAAGAGAATGATGCTGTCAGGACTCACTAAGCTATTGATAATACATTGCTCAGCAGAGCTTTCGTTCAGCTGTTTTTAAAACAAATAGCCTTTTTTCAGCAAGTTAACGGTAGAACCGCTTTTTTTACCCTGTTTGTTAAAATAATTTTGCAGCAAGGTTAACAGAATTCATTTTACACTCTTGCCTGAAGACGATGATTCTCATTAAGTAGAGGCTATGGAAAAAAATATCCTTTTCAATCAGCGCATTCGCTTGCGCCATCTGCATACCTTTGTTGCTGTCGCGCAGCAGGGTACCCTTGGCCGGGCGGCAGAGACGTTAAATCTGAGCCAGCCTGCGCTCTCTAAAACCCTGAACGAACTGGAGGAGCTGACGGGGGCGCGGCTGTTTGAGCGCGGCCGGCTGGGCGCACAGCTCACCACCATGGGCGAGCAGTTTCTGACTCATGCTATCCGGGTGCTGGATGCCCTTAATCACGCCGGACAGAGTTTCAATGAACAGCCGGGTGACGCCCCGGTCATTATCCGGCTGGGCGCCCTGACCACGGCGGCCATGGGTATGTTGCCGCGCATCCTTGACCGTTTTCATCAGCTGCAACCGAACACCACCATTCAGGTGGCGACGCTGCACAACAACGTCTTACTGGCTGGCCTGCGCGCGGGGGAATTTGACATCGGCATTGGCCGGATGGCTGATAGTGATATGATGACCGGGCTGACCTATGAACTTTTGTTTCTGGAATCGCTGAAACTGGTGGTCAGGCCTGAGCATCCTCTTTTAAGTGACAACGTCACTCTGTCCCGTGCTATGCAGTGGCCGGTGGTCATTTCACCTGAGGGCACCGCGCCGCGCCGGATTGCGCAGCAGATGCTGGATGAACAGGGCTGCACATTGCCTCCCCACTGCATCGAAACCTCATCGACCTCGCTGGCGCGCCAGCTCGCGCTCCGCTACGACTATATCTGGTTTGTTCCTTCCGGCGCGATTAAAGAAGATCTCAGCCACAATGCCGTGTGTGCCCTGCCCATCAACTCGTCCGGCCCGGGTGAGCCTGTCGGCATTATTACCCGCACCGGGGCAGCCCTGAGCCTCAGCGCCGAGGTGTTAATGTCCACCATCCGAAAGTTTCACAGCTAGCGGCTGCGTTTCGCATGCCGCTCGCGGTTTTCAAGACGCGCTTTATCCGTTTTACGTAACCCCACATAAAGCGCGCCGCCCCCCCCGTGCTGGGTCTGCGCCACGCAGAACGTCTGCACGTCCTCAAACTGCGGTAACCAGCGCGCCAGATAGCTGCGTACGATGTTGGCATGCGACTCATCATCACGTCCTTTGCCATGGATAATCAGCAGATTCCTCAATCCCTGCTTGTGTGCCTGCATCATAAAACTGAACAACGCCTGGCGGCAGGTCTCCACCGGCTGGCGCAGCAGGTTCAGGCTCGCATCGAGCGCATATTCACCTCTGCGCAGCTTATCCAGGATGCCCTGTTGAATGCCGTCGGCCTTGTACTCCAGCGGCGTATTGAGCGGCACGATCTCCAGATAGCCCCGGGTCAGAAAATTTTCCTGTTCTGACTCACCGGGCGGATGGCGCGGGGCTTTGGTGGAGGGCGATTTGAGCCATAAGGTTGTCGTGGTGTCTTTTAACGGCGTGACATCACCCATGGCATCCCGAAAGAGATCGTTATCATCAAGGTTCATGGTTTTCTCACACCGGGTTAAAATTGATGGTACGGGTAAATCAGGCTTATACCGTTAGCGTAGCAAAATCTGCAATCACCGGGCCACCCCGCTTTTTTGCCTGAATTTCGCGCAGCAGAACCGTGGAGCAGATCACAAAGGCGGAAAGTTTTCGTGACAGCAACACAGTGTGTATGCCGAAAAGCCCGCTACAGCGGCCTTTGACCCTGCCCGATACGACCCTGATTTTTGTAGGCGTAAAACTGCTCGGATGAGTTTCTTTGAACGCAAAAAATGTTAAAATTGACTCCAGTCAATAATCGTCGAGCAAACCATTATGATCCCTGAAAAACGCAGCATTCGTCGTATTCAGTCAGGCGGTTGTGCCATTCACTGCCAGGATTGCAGCATCAGTCAGCTTTGTATCCCCTTCACGTTAAATGAACATGAGCTGGATCAGCTCGACAACATCATTGAGCGTAAGAAACCAATCCAGAAAGGGCAAACGCTCTTCAAGGCCGGGGATGAACTGAAGTCTCTCTATGCGATTCGCTCAGGCACCATCAAAAGCTACACCATCACCGAACAGGGAGATGAGCAGATTACCGGTTTTCACCTGGCGGGCGACCTGGTGGGTTTTGATGCCATTATGGGGGCCAGCCATCCCAGCTTTGCGCAGGCGCTTGAAACAGCCATGGTCTGTGAAATCCCGTTTGAGACGCTGGATGACCTGTCGGGCAAGATGCCGGCTCTGCGTCAGCAGATGATGCGCCTGATGAGCGGCGAAATCAAAGGCGACCAGGATATGATCCTGCTGCTGTCGAAGAAAAATGCCGAAGAGCGGCTGGCAGCGTTTATCTGGAATCTTTCGCGCCGTTTTGGTCAGCGTGGTTTCTCGCCGCGTGAGTTTCGCCTTACCATGACCCGTGGCGACATCGGTAATTATCTGGGCCTGACCGTGGAAACCATCAGCCGTCTGCTGGGACGTTTCCAGAAGTCCGGCATGCTGGCGGTAAAGGGCAAATATATCACCATCGAAAACCACGCCCTGCTGGAAGAGTTAGCCGGCCAGAGCCATCAGGCCGCCTGATTCGCCGCCGGATCAATAAATCTTATTTTGTTGATCCGGCAGTAACTTTTTCACTTCTTCCGCTGTGAAACATAGGCTATCTTTATTCCAACGCTCGGGTTTAAGGAGAATGCCTCATGTCTCAGTACCAAAATATTCTGGTCGCCATTGATCCCCAGCAGGACGATCAGCCCGCGCTGCGGCGTGCGGTCTATCTTAATCAGCGGATCGGCGGAAGAATTAAAGCGTTCCTGCCTATTTATGACTTCTCGTATGAGATGACCACCCTGCTTTCGCCGGATGAACGCGCCTCAATGCGTCAGGGCGTGATTAGCCAGCGTACGGAATGGATCCGCGAGCAGGCGCACGCCTATCTCGATGCCGGTGTCGACATCGACATCAAAGTCATCTGGCACAACCGTCCTTATGAAGCCATCATTCAGGAAGTGCTCGCCCATCAGCATGACCTGGTGCTGAAAATGGCCCATCAACATGACCGCCTGGAGTCGGTGATTTTTACCCCGACCGACTGGCATCTGCTGCGTAAATGTCCATGCCCGGTCTGGATGGTAAAAGACCAGCCGTGGCCGGAAGGCGGTAAGGCGATCGTCGCGGTGAATCTGGCCAGCGAAGAGCCGCATCACGACGGCCTGAATCAGAAGCTGATCCGTGAAACGGTAAAGCTGGCGGAAAGGGTGAATCAGACCGAGGTGCATCTGGTGGGTGCCTATCCGGTTACGCCTATCAATATCGCGATTGAACTGCCCGATTTCGATCCCAGCGTCTACAACGATGCCATCCGTGGTCAGCATCTGGTCGCAATGAAGGCGCTGCGCCAGAAGTTCTCTATCGGGGAAGAGTTCACCCACGTCGCCAAGGGCCTGCCGGAAGAGGTGATCCCCGAACTGGCGGCGCATCTGGGTGCGGGCGTGGTCGTGCTGGGCACCATTGGGCGCACCGGCCTCTCGGCGGCGTTTCTGGGCAATACGGCGGAACAGGTCATTGACCATCTGCGCTGCGATCTGCTGGCGCTAAAGCCCGACGATTTCAAATCGCCAATCGACCTGGATGATGAAGAGGATGAGGAAGATTAACGCCTCCGGATAAGAAAACGGGCGGCTGATGAGCCGCCCGTTTTTATTACAGCGCGTTGAGAATCGCTTCCACGCTGGCTTTGGCATCGCCAAACAGCATCTGACTGTTCTCTTTAAAGAAGAGCGGGTTCTGCACCCCGGCATAGCCGGTATTCATTGAACGTTTAAACACCACCACATTCTGCGCCTTCCACACTTCCAGCACCGGCATACCGGCTATCGGGCTACGTGGATCGTCCTGCGCAGCCGGGTTAACGGTGTCGTTCGCACCGATCACCAGCACGGTGTCGGTGTGGCTGAAGTCATCGTTGATCTCATCCATCTCCAGCACTACGTCATAAGGCACTTTCGCCTCGGCCAGCAGCACATTCATGTGCCCCGGCAGACGCCCTGCCACCGGATGGATACCAAAACGCACGTTGATGCCGAGCGCCCGCAGCCTGGCGGTGATCTCCGCCACCGGATACTGCGCCTGCGCCACTGCCATGCCGTATCCTGGCGTGATGATGACCGAACCGGACGCCCTGAGCATCTCCGCAGTCTCCTGAGCGGTAATTTCGCGATACTCCCCCGCTTCCTGCGCGTCATCGCCGCTGCGCAAGTCGGTGCCAAAGCCGCCGGCGATCACGCTGATAAACGAGCGATTCATCGCTTTACACATGATATAGGAGAGGATGGCACCGGATGAGCCGACCAGCGCACCGGTCACAATCAGCAAATCGTTGCTGAGCATGAAACCGGCCGCTGCGGCCGCCCAGCCCGAGTAGGAGTTGAGCATCGATACCACGACCGGCATATCTGCGCCGCCGATAGAGGCGACCAGATGCCAGCCAAACGCCAGCGCAATCACCGTCATCAGCAGCAGGGCAAAGACCTGCGCTGCGCTGCTGCCGGTGTTCACAAACCAGAGCAGCAGCAGGAAAGAGACGACCAGTGCCAGCAGATTCAGCTTATGACGATGAGGAAGTGCCAGCGGCCGGGAGGAAACCTTGCCGCACAGTTTGCCAAAGGCCACCAGTGAGCCGGTGAAGGTCACCGCACCGATAAAGATCCCAATAAAGATTTCGCTGAGGTGGATATTTTCCAGCACGGCGGGCAGGCCAGGCGCGTGCTCGATGTAGCTGTTGATACCGACCAGTACGGCGGCCAGGCCGACGAAGCTGTGCAGAATTGCCACCAGCTCTGGCATTTCTGTCATTTCGACTTTCTTTGCCAGCCGAATACCTATCGCGCCGCCGATCACCATCGCCAGCAGGATCCAGGCAACATGGCCGCTGTCCGGACCAAAGATGGTTACCACCAGCGCAATCGCCATGCCGCTGATACCGAAAATATTGCCCCGCTTTGCCGTCTCGTGACGCGAGAGGCCCGCAAGGCTACAGATGAAGAGAATCGCAGCCACGATATAAGCTGCAGTGACAAATCCGCCAGACATGGCTTACCCCTTACGAAACATTTTCAGCATGCGCTGGGTGACGGTAAAGCCACCAAAAATATTGATGCTGGCAATCAGCACGGCAATAAAGGCGATAAAGGTGACCCAGCCACCGTGCCCCATCTGTAAAACTGCCCCGATAACGATGATGCCAGAGATGGCATTGGTCACCGACATCAGTGGCGTATGGAGCGCATGACTGACGTTCCAGACCACGTAGTAGCCCACCACGCAGGCAAGTGCGAACACGGTGAAGTGAGAAAGGAATTCCACAGGCGCGACGCTGGCCAGCCAGCCAGACAGCACAATGGCCAGCGCCATCAGCAGATAGTTGCGCCATGGCGACACGGGCTTCGTTTCAACCGGCGCGGCTGGCTTCACGGCTGCCGCGTGGGTCTGAGGCGCGACCGAGACCTGAATCGGCGGTGCCGGCCAGGTGATTTCGCCTTCGCGGACGACCGTCACGCCGCGCACGACCACATCGTCGAAATCGATATGAATCTCGCCCGGCTTTTCTTTGCACAGCAGCTTAAGCAGATTGACCAGGTTGGTGCCATAGAGCTGAGAAGACTGGGTCGGCAGACGGCTGGGCAGATCGGTGTAACCGATGATCTTCACGCCATTCGGGGTTACGGTCACCTGGTCGGCGACGGTCAGCGCACAGTTGCCGCCAGTCTGCGCGGCCAGATCCACAATTACACTGCCCGGCTTCATGCTGGCGACCATCTCTGCGGTAATCAGTTCCGGTGCCGGTTTACCGGGGATCAGCGCCGTGGTGACGATGATATCCACCTCTTTCGCCTGGCTGGCAAACAGCGCCATCTCGGCCCGGATAAAGGCCTCTGACATGACCCTGGCATAGCCATCACCGCTGCCTGCCTCCTCGTCGAAATCGAGTTCGAGGAATTCGGCGCCCATACTCTGCACCTGCTCTTTGACTTCCGGACGGGTGTCGAATGCCCGGACAATCGCGCCCAGGCTGCCCGCCGCGCCAATCGCAGCCAGACCCGCCACACCGGCCCCGATAACCATCACTTTTGCCGGTGGCACTTTACCCGCCGCGGTGATCTGGCCGGTGAAAAAGCGGCCAAACTCATGGGCCGCCTCAACGATGGCGCGATAGCCAGCGATGTTTGCCATAGAACTCAGCGCATCCAGCGATTGCGCGCGCGAGATGCGCGGCACCGAATCCATCGCCATCACCGTGACCTGACGTGCGGCCAGTTTCTCCAGCAGATCGGGATTCTGGGCTGGCCAGATAAAGCTGACCAGCGTACTGCCCGCGCGGGTCAGTGCGATCTCTTCATCATCCGGCGCATTGACCTTCAGCACGATATCGGACTGCCAGACCTGCTCTCTGTCGCTGAGTGTGGCACCGGCGGCGAGATAGCTTTCATCATCGAAGCTGGCGCGTTTACCCGCATCATGCTCAAGCGTGACGCTGAAACCCAGCCGGATCAGTTGTTCAACGGTCTTTGGCGTGGCGGCCACGCGCGACTCGTGTGGCAACCTTTCCTTGGGTATTCCAATTAACATAGTGTTTCCTTTCATCGGTTAAAGGATGAGGGCCCGAACAGGCACCGCGCCCGCGCAGCGGAATTGCAGACCGGGCTTACGGACGCAACGTCCCTGTTTCAAAGTGTTTATAACCTACTGAAAATGTGACAGCCGATCTACCGCCGCCGGGCCGGGCCGTGACATTCGCCTGATTATTCAGTGTTGCGCTAAAAAACCGGCGTTATCCCACTGCAAAATCGTGTGGCTGGCAGATTTTCTGCCAGAGATAATGGTCTACCGTCGAATAACACGTTATTAAAAACCTTTATTTAACAATGCATTAACTGAAAAAGCGTTAATCGTTACCGTTTTTACCGGTTAATCCCGGCTGACATCGCCATAGCACACTCAGATGACAAACAAATGAAAAACCGGTTTGTGAATAACGCGATGTGAGACAAAAAATCGCTGCGACAGTCTGTTTATAACATGCAATAATCAGCGGCTAATCTGTTATACATCAAGAGTCCAGCACGTTTTCGTACTCATTTTTGCGTAAGGCGAAGGATTATTTTTATGAAGCTGAAGAACACTATTCTGGCGTCCACTCTGTTGTCCCTGCTGGCAGCCAATGCATTCGCTGCGCAGGAGTTAACGCCAGAAAAAGCGGCCGCGTTGAAGCCATTCGAACGTATTAATATCACCGGCCGTTTCAACGCAATTGGCGATGCTGCCGATGCGGTGTCGAAGCGTGCGGATCAGATGGGCGCTGCCTCTTTCTACATTCAGGCCATCAATGATAGCAACGGTAACAGCGGTAACTGGCGCGTTACCGCCGACCTCTATAAAGCTGATGCCCCGGCAGCCACGGACACGAAAACCTATCGTCGCTTCAACGGCGTCAACGAACTGCCAAAAGCGGAAGCCTACCGACTGGAGCCTTTTGATACCGTTTCGGTCAGCGGCTTCTTTGCCAGCCAGCCAGACGTTAACGACGCGATCTCCAAAGCCGCAAAACAGAAAGGCGCCGCCTCCTTCTTTATCGTGCGCCAGATTGACGCGAACAGCGGCGGCAACCAGTACGTGACGGCTTACGTCTACAAAGCTGATGCAAAAGCGCGCGTGGTGCAGACCCCGAATGCTATCCCGGCCGATTCCGAAGCGGGTAAAGCCGCGCTGGCAACCGGTGGCGCAGCGGCGGCTAACGTCGAGATCCCAGGCGTAGCTTCCTCTGAAACGCCAAGTAATAAAGTGGGCCGCTTCTTCGAAACGCAAACCTCTACCGGTAAGCGTTACACGGTGAACCTGCCAAACGGCAAATCCGTGCAGGAAGTCAACGCGATTACGGCCGCGCAGATGCAGCCGTTTGATACCGTGACCTTTACCGGACACTTCGGCACCCCGACAGAGGTGTCAGAAGAAGTGGCGAAGCGTGCAGCCGACAGAGGGGCGAAGTTCTACCACGTCACCCGTCAGTGGCAGAACCAGAGTGGCGGCAACCTGACCGTCACTGCAGACCTGTTTAAGTAATCCCTTCAGGGCGGCGTCGGCCGCCCTGCTGTTTGCATAATTCCTGCACTGATTTGCATAGTCACGCATTGCCATCCCCTGCCACACTCCGTAAAATCTGCCGCCTGTTTTACCGGACATTGTCTCTGTCATTTGCGGCTGCGCTGCAATATCCCAGTGATGAAAGCCGATTTACCCAGCCATATATGCTAGCGGGAAGGTTGTTTTGGAGAAAAAATTAGGTCTCGGTGCGCTGACGGCGCTGGTGCTCAGCTCGATGCTGGGCGCGGGCGTGTTCAGCCTGCCGCAAAATATGGCCGCAGTGGCGGGTCCGGCGGCGCTGCTGCTGGGCTGGTTAATCACCGGCGTCGGCATTATTTTTCTGTCGCTGGCGATGCTGCTGCTGACCCGCCTGAAGCCCGAACTGGACGGCGGGATCTTTACCTATGCCCGCGCCGGATTTGGCGAGCTGATGGGGTTCTGTTCCGCCTGGGGCTACTGGCTCTGCGCCGTGATCGCCAACGTCTCCTATCTGGTGATCGTTTTCTCCGCCCTGAGCTTCTTCACTGACACGCCAGATCGGATAATCTTCGGTGACGGCAATACCTGGCAGGCCATGCTGGGCGCCTCGGTACTGCTGTGGCTGGTTCACTGGCTGGTGCTGCGCGGCGTACAGACCGCAGCCAGCATCAATCTGATGGCGACGCTGGGCAAGCTGGTGCCGTTGCTGCTGTTTATTGTGCTGGCGGTGATGGCGTTTAATTATGATCGCTTCCGTTTCGATTTTTCCGGCGTCACGCTCGGACAGCCGCTGTGGGAGCAGATTAAGCAGACCATGCTGATCACCCTCTGGGTCTTTATCGGGGTCGAAGGTGCAGTGGTCGTCTCTGCCCGCGCAAGGCAGAAAAAGGATGTGGGCCGCGCCACGCTGCTGGCCGTGCTGGCCGCCCTGCTGGTCTATCTGCTGGTGACGCTGCTGTCGCTGGGCGTGGTGCCGCGCGCGGAGCTGGCCGGAATGCGCAACCCTTCCATGGCCGGATTAATGACCCGACTGATGGGCAACTGGGGCGATGCGGTCATTGCAGCAGGCCTGATCGTTTCGGTGTGCGGCGCCTATCTGAGCTGGACAATTATGGCGGCTGAAGTGCCGCTGATTGCGGCGCAACAGGGCGCCTTTCCGCGCAGCATTGCCCGCCAGAACCGCCATAACGCACCGGCCGCCTCGCTGTGGCTGACCAACGGCAGCATCCAGTTCTGCCTGATTCTGATTGCGCTGACCGGGGCTGACTACAACAACCTGCTGACCATTGCGTCTGAAATGATCCTGGTGCCCTATCTGCTGGTGGGGTTATATCTGATCAAAGTTGTCTATGGGCAGCGCAGGCCGCTGGCGCTGGCAACAGGTATCGGCGCAAGTCTGTATGGTATCTGGCTGCTCTACGCGTCGGGGCCGCTGCACCTGATGATGTCTGTGGTGCTTTACACGCCTGGCCTGCTGCTGTTTCTGTTTGCCCGTCGTGGCGGCCGCGCAGAGATTGCGCTGACCACGCTGGAGCGGATTGCGATGGGATTACTGATTGCGGCAACGCTGCCCGCTGTGTGGCAGCTCACGAATTAATGTGACTGCAGTGGAATTGAGACGCACAGCAGGTCATCCTGCTGTGTCAGATTCAGCGGCTTCGCATATTCATGATGAATCGCGTCCAGCTGTTCCGCTGAAAGCGGATAGGGTAGCTGAATATCGAAGCGGCTGATGCGCTGTTGTTCCGCCAGCGTAATCAGGCGCGCGATATTAATTTCGTCGCTGACCTGAGTAGAAATGATTTGTAATGCTAATTCTTTTAACGGGTCGTCACTGCCCTGTAAGCGGTGAGCCGATTTCCGTGTCACCATGCCAAATATCGGCATCACACCATAAATAGCATCAACGAAGCTCCAGCGTTTTTTGCAGGAAGCAGAAAGAAAGTCACTGTAATTGAAGCAGATGCGGTCAGGGTATATGGCTGATGCCAGCTCTTTATCAGACACACTAACGCTCCTCATGGTAATCATCACTATCCCAAATCTGGCGCAGAAAGGCCGCGCTAATGATTACACATTTTGCCGGTTATATACCAGCAAGCTACGGATATTTCGTGCGATAACGTAGAGCTCAGGACCAGGAAAAGATATGCTTTCGCCTACCCCTGTCTCTGCTTTGTGAACTATGAACAAAATTGTTTATGTAGAAGATGAACCTGAAGTGGGTTCACTGATTGCGGCCTATCTGGGCCGTCACGACATTGAGGTCATTGTTGAAACCCGCGGGGATCGTGCTGAGGCAGTGATCGCTGAGCAGCAGCCCGATCTGGTGATGCTGGATATCATGCTGCCAGGTAAAGATGGCATGACCATCTGTCGCGATCTGCGGGCAAACTGGCAGGGCCCTATCGTGTTACTCACTTCGCTGGACAGTGACATGAACCATATACTGGCCCTGGAGATGGGCGCACAGGATTACATCCTGAAAACGACCCCACCCGCGGTGCTGCTGGCTCGCCTGCGCCTGCATCTGCGTCAGTCATCGCAGGCCCAGCCAGAGGAGACGCCCAGCGTACCGGCAGCCAACCGGATGCTGCGCTTTGGCTCGCTGACGATTGATGCCCTGAATCGTCAGGTCACGCTGTTTGATGAGCAGATTGCGCTGTCGACCGCAGACTTTGATCTGTTGTGGGTGCTCGCCAGCCATGCGGGACAGACGCTTAATCGCGATGCGCTGTTAAAAACCCTGCGGGGTGTCAGCTACGACGGGCTTGACCGCAGCATTGACGTCGCCATCTCGCGCCTGCGTAAAAAACTGCACGACAGCGCCACCGAGCCGTTTCGCATCAAGACTATCCGTAACAAAGGTTATCTGTTTGCTCCACAGGCCTGGGATACCCGCGCACGATGAGAAAACTCTTTATTCAGTTCTATCTGCTGCTGTTCGTCTGTTTTCTGGTGATGGCGCTGCTGGTGGGGCTGGTTTATAAGTTCACCGCAGAACGCGCGGGGCGTCAGTCGATGAATGACCTGATGGCCAGCTCGCTCTATCTCATCCGCAGCGAACTGCGTGAGATTCCGCCGCGCGACTGGAACAAAACCATCAAGAGTCTGGACCTCGGTCTGTCGTTCGACCTGCACATCGAACCGATGAACAAATTTCAGCTTGATGAGGGTAATATGCGCCGGTTGCGGGCCGGAGAGATCGTGGCGCTCGACGATCAATATACCTTCCTGCAGCATATTCCCCGCAGTCACTATGTCTTATCGGTCGGGCCGATTCCCTATCTCTTTTATCTGCATCAGATGCGACTGCTGGACATTGCCCTGCTGTTCTTTATTGGCATGTCACTGGCCCTGCCCGTGTTTATCTGGCTGCGGCCTCACTGGCAGGAGATGCAGCGGCTGGAAAAAGCCGCGCAGCGTTTTGGCCGTGGCGAGCTGGATGTCCGAACCCATTTTGACAGTGCCTCCAGCCTGTTCCGGCTCGGCATCGCGTTTAACCAGATGGCCGAGAATATTCACACTCTGGTCGCCAGCAAGAAACAGCTGATAGATGGCATCGCACATGAACTGCGTACCCCGCTGGTGCGCCTGCGTTACCGGCTGGAGATGAGCGACAACCTGACAGAGGGCGAACGGGTGGCACTGAATCGTGATATAGGCCAGCTGGAGAGTCTGATCGAAGAGCTTCTGACCTATGCGCGCCTTGACCGTCCACGCGTCGACCTCAATCTGACATCGCAGGATCTGGCCAGCTGGCTGCGTGAACGGCTGGATGACTTCCGCACCATCAATCCGGAAATGCGACTCGACCTCGACCTGCCGCAGCGCGAAAACATCGGCGTCTCCGATACCCGCCTGATGGAGCGGGTGCTGGATAACCTGGTCAACAACGCCCTGCGCTATGCCCGGCAGCGGCTGCGCGTCAGTTTATGGTTCGACGGCCCGACCGGCTGTCTGCAGGTAGAAGATGATGGGCCGGGCATTCCCCCTGAAGAGCGTGAACGGGTGTTTGAACCTTTTGTCCGGCTCGATCCCAGCCGCGACCGGGCCACTGGCGGCTGCGGCCTCGGTCTGGCGATCGTTCACTCTATCGCTCAGGCACTGGGCGGCAGCGTCATGATTGAAGCCAGCCCGCTGGGCGGCGCCAGCGTTCGCTTTTGCTGGCCGGTTGATTTAACCTTGCGAGACATTCCGCTGCGATAAAACACAAGGAGTCCTGCGTGACCTCAGCGTATCAGCACCTTACCGCAACTTTTCAGCGTCTCTCCCGTTTCAGCCACGTCACCGCCATTGCCGGTTGTGATATGCAGACCACCATGCCGCCGGGCGGCAGTCAGGCGCGGGGTGAAGCGCTGGCCGAAATGAGTGTCCTGCAGCATCAGATCCTGACTGCCCCGCAGGTAGGGGAATGGATTCGGGCTGCTGAACAGCAGTCTCTGAACGACGTCGAGCGCGCCAACCTCCATGAGATGCAGCGTGCTTATCAGCAGGCCACCCTGCTGCCAGATGAATTTGTTGAAGCGAAGTCGATCGCCGGATCGGTCTGCGAACACGCCTGGCGCACGCAGCGCCCGGCCAACGACTGGCAGGGCTTCGCCGCCAACCTTAAAGCGGTCGTGCGCCTGAGCCGTGAAGAGGCGCAGCGGCGCGCTGACGCCAGTGGCTGCTCGCGCTACGATGCGCTGCTGGATCTTTACGAGCCAGGGATGACCCGCGCCCGGCTGGATGAGACCTTTGGTGAACTGAAAACCTGGCTGCCCGCTCTCCTGCAAAAGGTGGTGGACAAACAGGCACAGCAGCCCGTGATCGTTCCGCAGGGGCCGTTCGCAGTGCCTGCCCAGCGCCAGCTCGGCCTGAGCATCATGGAAACACTGGGCTTCGATTTTAATCATGGCCGGCTGGACATCAGTGCGCACCCCTTCTGCGGTGGCGTGCCGGAAGATGTGCGCATCACCACCCGCTACAACGAAGCGGAGTTCCTCAGCGCCATGATGGGCGTGATTCATGAAACCGGCCATGCCCGCTACGAGCAGAATCTGCCGCAGCAGTGGCGCGGTCAGCCGGTGGCGCTGGCGCGATCCACCGCTATCCATGAATCCCAGAGCCTGTTTATGGAGATGCAGCTGGGCCGCAGCCGTGAATTTCTGCAGCGTATTCTGCCGCAGATAACGGCGACCTTCGGCGATCAGCCCGCCCTGCAGGCGGATAATTTCGTGCGTCTGACCCAGCGTGTGGAACCCGGACTGATCCGGGTTGACGCCGATGAGCTGAGCTATCCGGCCCACGTCATTCTGCGCTACGAAATCGAGCAGGCGCTGATTGAGGGCGACATTGAGGTTGAGGATATCCCGGCGCTGTGGGATGAGAAGATGATGCAGTCGCTGGGGCTGGACACCCGTGGTAATTATCGTGATGGCTGTATGCAGGATATTCACTGGACAGACGGCGCCTTTGGCTATTTCCCAACCTATACACTGGGCGCGATGTATGCCGCACAGCTCTTCCGGGCGGTAAAACAGGCCATTCCTCAGCTCAGTGAGCTGATTCAGCACGATGAACTGCAGCCGGTCTTTGACTGGCTGCAACAGAATATCTGGCAGCATGGCAGCCGCTTCTCCACCGATCAACTGCTGGTCAACGCGACCGGCGAAGCGCTGAATCCGGCGTTTTTCCGCCAGCACCTTGAGCAGCGTTACCTGAACAACTGAGTGTCAGGGCGACCTGCGGGTCGCCCCTTCCCCCCTTTGTACAATCGGTTACACGCCGATACCAAACACCCACGGACACCGCGCATTGCTTTCCCTATAGTCTCTTCACCGGCCCCGCAGTGGGCTACACATGAAAAAATAGTCTTCGAGGGATTTGCAATGAAAAAATTATTTGCACTGGTTGTCGCCGCTGCTATGGGTATGTCTTCTGTTGCTTTCGCTGCTGACACCACAGCTGCTCCAGCTGCTGCTGCGCCAGCCGCAACAACAACTACCACTACCGCTGCTGCACCGGCTAAAACTGTTCACAAAACTGCGCACAAGAAACACCATAAAGCCGCGCAAAAAGCGCAGGCGGCTAAGAAACATCATAAAAAAGCAATGAAGAAAGATGCCGCGCAGAAAGCGCAGGCTGCTAAGAAAGTTCACCACAGAAAAGCGGCTGCACAGAAAGCGCAGGCCGCTAAAAAAGTTCACCATAAGAAAGCGACTCAGCCAGCCGCACAGAAAGCTCAGGCTGCTAAAAAAGTTCACCACAAAAAAGTAGCTGCACAGAAAGCGCAGGCTGCTAAAAAAATGCACCACAAAAAAGCAGTAAAACCGGCTCAGAAAGCGCAGGCTGCTAAAAAGATGCACCACAAAAAAGCTGTGAAATCAGCGGCTAAAAACTAAGGTCGTCTTCAGCGCACGGCCACGCGATAATGATTAAAAACACCCGGTTCTGCCGGGTGTTTCTTTACTGAGGTGGAAAAAATGGTGCGTCGCTATCGCTTCGAAATTATTCTGCTGGTTATGATCCTGTGTGGCATTATTGCAGCAAGCTTTTTTATTTGATCGCCGTAGCGTACTGATTAACCAATAAAACTCCCTTTTTCAACGCTCACCGACTATAGTTACCGTATCTGCGGAATAACAATAACGTTACTTTTCTCGCCATTGAGATTTCTATGCGCCTGGCTACCCTGTTAATGGTTGGACTTTTCAGCTTTGCCACTACTGTTCATGCCGATGATAACGATGACTCACCGACGCCTGCTGAGATTAAAATGCTGTTCTTCGGCAAGGACCATCGTCAGGCTATCACCGATATTACCGCAGCACCCTGGGATGCGATTGGTCAGCTTGAAACCGAAAGCGGCAACCTCTGCACCGCGACGCTCATCTCTCCGCATCTGGCGCTGACGGCCGGACACTGCCTGCTCGCCCCGCCGGGTAAATTTGATAAGCCGGTGGCGCTGCGTTTTATGGCCAGTGATAAAGGCTGGCGCTACGAGCTGCATGATATCGACGCACGGGTTGAACCTTCGCTGGCGTCAAAATTAAAGGCGGATGGCGACGGCTGGATCGTGCCGAGCAGCGCAGCACCTTATGATTATGGCATCGTGATCCTGCGTAATCCGCCCTCGGCGATTACGCCGATCCCCCTGTTCGACGGTTCACGCAGCGATCTCACGGCCGCGCTGAAGCAGACGGGCCGCAAAGTGACCCAGGCAGGCTATCCTGCCGATCATCTCGATGCGCTTTACTCCCACAGTAACTGCCTGATCACCGGCTGGGCGCAGCGCGCCGTGCTCTCCCATCAGTGCGACACGCTGCCGGGCGACAGCGGTTCTCCGCTGCTGCTGAACAGCGACAATAGCTGGCAGTTAATTGCGGTTCAGAGTTCGGCACCGGCCGCGAAAGATCGCTATCTGGCGGACAACCGCGCGATTGCGGTCACCTCGTTTAAAGATAAGCTGGAATCGCTCGCGCAGTAATCCGGTCAGATCTTTTTATCCGGGGCGCGCCGTTTACTGTGCGCCCCGTCTCCCTCAGTTCGCGATCTGCTCCATTGTCTGCAGGATCCGTTTATCAGAAATGGGGTATGGCGTGCCCAGCTGCTGAGCAAAATAGCTGATGCGCAGCTCCTCAATCATCCAGCGGATATTCTGCACCTCTTCGTCATCCTGACGCTGCGGCGGCAATTTATTCCGCCACGCCTGATAAGCCTGCTCTACCGCCTGCACTTTTAGCATGCGTGCACGGTCGCTGTGCGGGTCGGCCGGCAGTTTCTCCAGACGGCGCTCGATTCCGTGCAGATAACGCAGCGTATCGGCCAGCCGCTGCCAGCCGTTTCCGGTGACAAAGCCGCGATAGACCAGACCACTCATCTGCGCCTTGATGTCGGAGAGCGCCAGCGCCATCGTCATATCGACCCGTCCTTTAAGACGTTTGTTGATGTTGAAGACGGCCGTCAGAATCTGCTCGACCTGACTGGCGATGGTGACCACGGTCTCGTTGAGTTCGCCGCGCACCCTGTCACGAAGCTGCTCAAAAGTGGCCTGATCCCAGGCCGGGCCCCCCGCATCCGCCATCAGCTTGTCGATGCCACAGGCGATGCAGTCGTCGATCAGCTCCAGAACTTTGCCGTAGGGGTTGAAGTAGAGGCCGAGCTTGGCTTTGTTAGGCAGCTTTTCGTGCAGATATTTCACCGGCGACGGCACATTAAGCAACAGCAGGCGACGCTGACCGCGCCACATCATCTTCTGCTGTTCCTGTTCGCTGTCAAACAGGCGGATCGCCACGCTCTCTTTCTCATCAACCAGTGCAGGCCAGGCTTTCACCTGATAACTGCCGCGCTTCTGCTCATAACTGCGCGGCAGCTCGCCAAAGCTCCAGATATGCAGCCCGCTCTGCTCCAGGCCATCATCGGCCACTTTTGACAGCGTTTCCTGCACTTTGCCTTTCAGCTGCGCCTTAAGCGCGGTGAGATCTTTGCCTTCCAGCAGTTTGCGATTGTGCTCGTCCACCACCCGGAAAGTCATTTTCAGATGATCGGGCACCTGTTCCCACTGCCACGCTTCGCGTTCCAGCGTGACACCGGTCATGCGGCGGAACTCGCGCGCCAGCGCATCGGCCAGCGGCATCTCCATCGCCGTGACCCTGCCCAGAAACGCCTCTGCGTAGTTCGGTGCCGGCACCAGATGACGGCGCAGCGGTTTGGGTAGCGACTTAATCAGCGCGATAATCAGCTCACGGCGGATGCCGGGGATCTGCCACTCAAATCCGGCGTCCTCCACCTGATTCAGCAGCGGCAGCGGAATATGCACCGTCACACCATCCGCATCCGCGCCCGGCTCGAACTGATAGCTCAGCTTCAGTTTCAGGTTGCCCTGATGCCAGAAGTTGGGATAGTCGAGCTGGCTGACGCTGTTCGCGCCCTCTTTCATCAGCATCTGCCTGTCGAAGTTCAGCAGCTCCGCATTTTCGCGGCTGGCCTGTTTCCACCAGCTGTCGAAATGTTTCGCCGACACCACCTCTTTGCCGATGCGCTGATCATAAAACGCAAACAGCGTTTCATCGTCGACCAGAATATCGCGACGGCGGGACTTGTGCTCCAGATCCTCGACTTCACTGCGCAGCTTCTGGTTGGCCCGGAAAAAGGCGTGACGGGTCTGCCAGTCACCCTCCACCAGCGCGTGACGGATAAACAGTTCGCGGCTCAGCACCGGATCGATACGGCCATAGTTCACCTTGCGCGCGGCTACAATCGGCAGCCCGTAGAGGGTGACCTTTTCGGAGGCCATCACCGCGCCCTGCGACTTCTCCCAGTGCGGCTCGCTGTAGCTACGTTTAGTCAGATGCTGCGCCAGCGGCTCGATCCACTCCGGCTCGATCCGTCCCGCGGTGCGGCCCCACAGGCGGCTGGTTTCCACCAGCTCCGCGACCATCGTCCACTTCGGCGGCTTCTTAAACAGCCCGGAGCCGGGGAAGATGGCGAAACGGGTATTGCGCGCGCCGGTATACTCCTGCTTGTCGCTGTCTTTCTGGCCGATGTGCGACAGCAGCCCGCTCAGCAGCGCGCAGTGGACAGGCTGCAGTTCCGCCGGTTCGCTGTTGACCGGGATCCCCAGCTCTCGCACCACCTTTCGCAACTGCGTGTAAATATCCTGCCACTCTCTGACGCGCAGGTAGTTAAGGAAGTCACTTTTGCACTGACGGCGAAAGAGATTGCCGGACAGCGCTTTCTGCTGCTCCGCCAGATAGTTCCAGAGGTTCACATAGGCCAGGAAGTCAGAATCTTTATCGGCAAAGCGGCGATGCTTCTCATCGGAAGCCTGCTTCTTCTCCGCCGGACGTTCGCGCGGATCCTGAATCGACAGGCCAGCAGTGATAATCATCACTTCGCGCACGCAGCCATATTTCTGTGCTTCCAGCACCATCCGTGCCAGTCGGGGATCGACTGGCAGCTGCGACAGCTGACGCCCGGAGCCGGTGAGCTTATAGTGGCCGGTCTCTTCGTTGAGCGTCAGGGCGCCCAGCTCTTCCAGCAGACGGACACCGTCCTGAATGTTGCGCTTATCGGGCGCTTCCACAAACGGGAAGGCCGCAATATCGCCCAGTCCCAGCGAGGTCATCTGCAGGATCACCGACGCCAGGTTGGTGCGCAGAATTTCAGGATCGGTAAACGCCGGACGACTCAGGAAATCATCTTCCGCGTAGAGACGGATACAGATGCCGTCTGAGACACGGCCACAGCGCCCTTTTCGCTGATTAGCTGAAGCCTGCGAGATCGGTTCAATAGGCAGGCGCTGCACCTTGGTACGGAAGCTGTAGCGGCTGATGCGCGCCGTGCCGGGGTCGATCACATATTTGATACCCGGCACCGTCAGCGAGGTTTCGGCGACGTTGGTTGCCAGCACGATACGACGGCCGCTGTGCGACTGGAACACCCGGTTCTGTTCAGCGTTCGACAGGCGTGCATAAAGCGGCAGCACTTCGGTGTGCGGCAGATCGCGCTTGTTCAGCGCGTCGGCGGTGTCGCGGATTTCGCGCTCACCGCTCATGAAGATCAGGATGTCGCCATGGCTTTCGCGTCCCAGTTCGTCCACCGCATCGAAAATCGCCTGCAGCTGGTCACGGTCGCCATCATCCGCCTCGTCGACCACGGGCCGGTAGCGCACCTCAACCGGATAGGTCCGCCCGGAAACTTCGATAACCGGTGCATGGTTAAAGTGACGCGAGAAACGCTGTGGGTCGATGGTCGCGGAGGTGATAATGACTTTCAGATCGGGACGGCGTGGCAGCAGCTCACGCAGATAGCCGAGCAGGAAATCGATGTTCAGGCTGCGCTCATGCGCCTCATCAATGATGATGGTGTCATATTGCATCAGCAGGCGATCCTGCTGGATCTCGGCCAGCAGGATACCGTCGGTCATCAGCTTAACCTGCGTCAGATCGCTGACCTGATCGTTGAAGCGCACCTTATAGCCGACACAGCCGCCCAGCGAGGTGCCCAGCTCATCGGCAATACGATTTGCCACGGTCCGCGCGGCCAGACGACGCGGCTGCGTGTGGCCAATCAGACCGGTGACGCCGCGTCCCAGTGCCAGACAGATTTTTGGCAGCTGGGTGGTTTTACCCGAACCGGTCTCACCGGCCACAATCACCACCTGGTGATCGCGAATCGCCTCGGCGATAGCCTGCTGCTTCTGGCTGACCGGCAGGTTGTCCGGAAACGTGATGGCTGGCGTAGCGGCCCGCCGCTGGGTCACCCGCTGAGCGGCGGTGATAAATTCCTGCTCCAGTTCCTGAGCAATGCTCTGCTGTGTCTCAGCATTTTTAATTTTACGGGCACCCTGCAGACGACGCTGCAGACGCTGACGATCGCGCAGCATCAGGCCGTCGAGTCGTGACCAGAGCGCCGCCAGTGGGGAGATTTCGGAAGATGACATAATAGTGACATACCTTACTCAGACAGAGCCGCGGCGTGAAACCGCGTCCTGCAAGCCGGGTTAACCAGCTGAATCGATAAAATAATTGCGCGAATCATAGCACATTCCGAATTGTTCCGGCGGCTGGGCACCGCTGTGCTTATTCAATAAATTCGAACATAGCTCTCGAAATATTGCGCTTTCACCGCGCCAGCGATAACCGTAGAGTGTAACCCATTGAGCGGAAACTCTTCCGCATAACAGACAGGAAACCACCATGAGCAAAGTTTTAGTTCTGAAATCAAGCATCCTTGCAGGTTATTCACAGTCAAGCCAGCTTGCTGACTTCTACGCTGAACAGGCGAAGGCGCAGGGCAAAGAGGTGACCGTACGCGATCTGGCCGCTAACCCGATTCCGGTGCTGGATGGTGAGTTAGTGGGTGCAATGCGTCCTTCCGAGTCGCCGCTTTCTGCCCGTCAGCAGGAGGCACTGAACCTCTCTGATGAACTGATTACAGAACTGCAGGCGCATGATGAAGTGGTGATTGCTGCGCCAATGTATAATTTCAACATTTCGACCCAGTTGAAAAACTACTTTGATCTGATTGCTCGTGCTGGCGTGACCTTCCGCTACACCGAAGCCGGCCCTGAAGGCCTGGTGACAGGCAAAAAGGCCGTTGTGATCTCCAGCCGTGGCGGCATCCATAAAGATACCCCGTCTGACCTGCTGACCCCTTACGTCAAGCTGTTCCTGGGCTTCATCGGCATTACCGACGTGGAGTTCGTATTCGCTGAAGGTATCGCTTACGGTCCTGAAGTAGCCAGCAAAGCCACCGCAGAAGCGAAAGACACTATCGCACAGATTGTTACTGCTTAACCTCTCAGGATGATGCAGTAAAGAACCGGGCCCCGTGCCCGGTTTTTTTATGGCGATATGTCGCTGTCGATCTCTTTTCTCAGCCACTGTCCATTAATGCCGCGGACATATTCGCCCGCTGCCGCACGGCTCACCAGCTTCTGCCCGGCGATCCCCGCCACATCGGCCACCGAAAGACGATGCTGATCCGCCAGCCGCTGATATTGCTGCTGACGCCCGGCATTGATGCGCTGTACCAGCGCCAGGGTTTCAGGATCCTGCGCCCGGGCGGCTAGATAGCCGGAGAGCGTTTCCCCCACCCGACCTGTTTGCCGTGCCTGATCCAGCGTCAGCGCCCAGGCAGGCTGCGCCATCGCCAGGGCGAGTAAAAGCGCCACGCTCATGCGTTTCATCGTTGCTCTCCTCAAAACAGACCGCTCTGGTTTTTCAGTAGTGCTTCGACATCCTTATCGACTTTGATATGAATCTCGTGCTCGATTCTGACGTTCATGTTGATGGTGATGGGATCTTTGGGTGCCGTGACTTCAATACGCGGCACGCAGCCGATGCTCAGCAGTCCGGCTGCCATAACCAGTAGTGCCTTCAGGCTCATGGTGAAGTGTCCTTGTTCGAGGGCAATGTCGCATGTTGCTCTAACCAGGATTGCAAATTATCGCCGAAGCGCAGGCTGCGCCAGAGCTGAAACAGATTTTCCTGGTGGTGATAATTAAGGTTGACCGTCTGACGACGGTTGCTGAAGCGACTGACGCCCTGCACCTGCGCCTCCATATTGAGTTCGCCCAGATTATCCAGATTAATCGTGGCCCAGCTGCGGGAGATCTCCATATAACGCAGCCAGTCCAGCGCGGCGCCCGTCGCGACATTATTACGGGTAATGGCATCCGCCATATCCTTGTCCAGCCGGAAGGTCAGCGGTCCGCTGTTGGCGATCCACCCTTTCTCCACCAGCCAGCGTGGGTTATTCAGCCACAGTGGCAGTTCGCCGTTGATGTTACCCGACATCGCAAACTGCTTCGGCTTCAGCGCCGTCACCAGCTTGCTCAGACTGATGTTGCGCAGAGACACCCGGGCTGGCTCATGTTGCGGCAGGCGCAGCGCGGGCAGCGTGATCTGGCCGCCCAGCAGATCCAGGCTGACATCCTGCAGCGTCAGCGGGGCATCGTCGGACCACGGCCAGTTACCCTGCAGATCAGCGCGAATATTCTGCATCGCGAACTGGTTTTTCACCTCGGCGATCCGCAGCGATACCGGGCCGTGCTGCCCGAACTGCCATTGTTCCGCCCTGAAGCGGAACGGCAGCGAGAAGTCGATGCCGTTAACCTGGCTGTCGGGCGTCCAGACGCTGCCCTGCCTGACCGTCCAGTGGCCTCCGGCCCGGAATCCCTGATCCGGCGCGGCGGAAAACGCCACCTGCGCCTGCAGCCTGCCGTCCTGTATCTGCATTTTCATGTCGGGGCTGAGCAGCGGCTGAAAGACCGTCAGCGATTGCGTCGGCCACCAGGCCTGACCGCGCAGCCGTTCGCCATCCCAGCGGCCATTGACGCGCAGGGGTCCCACCTGACCGGCCTTCAGCTCACCCCGCCAGAGAAAATAGCCGGGATCGCGACCTCTGGCCTCGAAATCGAGCGTCGATGCGGCCAGGCGGCCGCCATAGCTAAAGCGGGTTTCGCCCGCCTGTAACCGGAAATGCCCTTTAAAGGAGGGGTGCATCACATCGCGCTGCCAGTTGACCGGTTCCGTAAGCGTCAGGCGCGGTGTGGCGACGTTGACACTGCCATAGGCCAGCTGATTAAAACCGGTGGAGAGCGTGTCCAGATGGATCAGGGTATCGTGCCAGCCGCCGGTGCCTTTCACATCCCAGCGTGCCTGCAGCGGCAACATCTCGCCGCCGCCCCAGTAGCGCCAGTTCCATTCACCTTTGTCAGGCCAGAAGTCGGTGGCGCGGCCATCAAGATGAAGCCGGAAACGGCCAAAACTGGCATTGTGCGCGGTGAGGATCGCCTGCAGACGGCCATCAATACCCTGCGACGAGAGCCGCACGCCCGCCAGCGGCCAGCGTGCTTCATCCACCTCCAGCGTTGACAGGATCCGGCCTTTCAGGCGCAGCAATGATTTGGGCTGCAGCACCAGCTGAGGATCAAGCAGGGAGCCGCTGAGCCTGCCCGGCACAGAGCCGTAGAGTTGCAGATCGGCCAGTTTGCTTTCGCCAGTGATCTGAAACGGCAGACTGCTCTGCGTCAGGCTGAGGGTGCCGGGCCCGACACCGAGTACCACGTTGCCCTTGCCACCGCGTCCCTGAGTCAGCAAATTGATCCGGCCTGTGATCTGGCTGCCTTCCAGACCCGCCTGCCAGTTATCCAGCGTCAGGTTAACGAACCCGGACAGCGGCTGGGTTGCCAGCGGCCAGAAGTATTCGCCCTGCTGAATCTGTATCTGGTCGCGGCTTATCTGCCAGGGTAAGCGGAGCAGTGGTTTCTCCTGTTCCGCCATCGCCACACGCAGTTCTCCCTGCTGCTGCTGCCAGTTAAGCGTAACCTGCAGGGGATGCGGCAGCGCTGCCAGCGCGAACTGCCCTGCCACTTCGCCCTGTACCGGCAAGTCTGTCGCGAAGGCTGGCAGTTTCAGATCGCCCCTGAGGGTGATCGGTTCGGGCAATGCGGGATGTGTAAACATCAGGTGTGTGACGGCCAGCTGCTGGCCGGTCAGGGTCGCCGCCAGCTGCAGATTCTCGCCCTGATACATCAGCTGCTGGCGATCTTTTTCCAGCGTCAGATCCAGTGCGCCTGCATAGGTCTGCCACGGCGCAACAATCACTTTGCCCAGATGCACGTCGGCGCCGGGCAGCATCGCCTGCCATTCGGCCAGAGTTTTCGGGGCGGCTGCACCCGGATCACTGGCGGGCAGTTTTTGCAGACAGGCGCTGTCCAGCACCAGTTCCGCCGCATTCAGTTTCCAGCGCGACTGATGCCAGCCCAGCGACACCGCCCTGACGGTGGCCAGTGAGCAATCCTTTGCGAGATAGCGAACCTGCGGCAGCCACAGGCCACCGTCGCGCCAGCGCGGCGCACCGGAAAGCTCAATACGGGTATCCGCGGGCAGCCAGATACCGGCCAGCCGCGGCAGCCATTGGGTCACAGTCAGTATCAGGCCGAGCAGCAGCAGAATCAGCGCCAGAATCGCCGCCAGCCGTCGCCGGAAAATCCGTGGCATAAAAGCCATAATCCTTTTCCTTACAGTATCCTGACAGGGATGATGGCACGTAATCTGCCGGAGGTGAAGGTCTGCGCCAGAGGCGGAGCAGCTCTTTCAGCAAAGTCAGCCAGAAACCGTTATCCTTGGTCTATCACTCTGCAGGAGCATAACCATGAAGATTGCGGTTTACAGCACTAAGCATTACGACCAGAAATACCTTGAGCAGGTCAATCAGCAGTTCGGTTTTGAACTGCTCTTTTTTGACTTTTTACTCACTGAAAACACGGCCAAAACCGCAGTGGGTTGCGATGCCGTCTGCATTTTCGTGAATGACGATGGCAGTCGGCCGGTGCTGGAGGAGCTGGCCGGGCTGGGAGTGAAAGCTATCGCGCTGCGCTGTGCCGGTTTCAACAATGTCGATCTGGCTGCGGCTGAAGAGCTGGGACTGGAAGTGGTGCGGGTACCTGCTTACTCACCGGAAGCGGTGGCCGAACACACCATCGGCCTGATGATGACGCTGAATCGTCGCATTCACCGTGCCTATCAGCGTACCCGTGATGCGAACTTCTCCCTCGACGGTCTGACCGGATTCAACATGTATCAGAAAACGGCGGGCGTGATCGGCACCGGGAAGATCGGGCTGGCGACAATGCGAATTCTGAAAGGGTTTGGTATGCGACTGCTGGCCTTTGACCCCTACCCCAGCGAGGAGGCGCGGGCACTGGGTGCAGAGTATGTGGATCTGAAGACGCTGTTTGCAGAATCACACGTTATCACGCTGCACTGCCCGATGACGCCAGAAAATCATCATCTGCTCAACGCCGAGGCGTTTAAGCAGATGCGTGATGGCGTCATGATTATCAACACCAGCCGGGGCGGTCTGATTGATTCACAGGCGGCAATCGACGCGCTGAAACAGCAGAAAATTGGTGCGCTCGGCATGGATGTTTATGAGAATGAGCGGGATCTGTTCTTTGAAGATAAGTCGAATGATGTGATTCAGGACGATGTCTTCCGCCGTCTGTCGGCGTGCCATAACGTGTTATTTACCGGCCATCAGGCCTTTTTAACCGCAGAGGCGCTGACCGCCATTTCAGAAACCACACTGAATAATCTCAGCCAGCTCGACCGCGGCGAAGCGTGCCCGAACCGGCTCTCTGCCTGAGTGTGCAGGCCGGCGCAATCCGGCCTGCTTATCAGCGCGCGCAGTTTCCGCCAATCAGCGCCTGCTCATCACAGCGGCGACCATTCACTAACTGGCACATCCCTACCCGTGAACCATCCAGCTGATGCGAAAACGCCAGGGTTCCGCCTGCATTTGCACAGTTGCTTTCTGCCAGGGAAGACATCACAACCCGAGGCTGGATATGGGCGGCGGTGGCTTGCTGCGGTGGCTCGTTATCATCACTGTGGCTGCTGCAGGCAGAGAGTAATAATGCGGCACCGGCCAGCAAAAAGGTGGCTGCTTTCATCAGACGGACTCCGGGAATAGGGGTTAAAGGCTGGCTCAGGATATGCCAGGCAGCACAAGGGGTCGAGAGGAGAAACAGCTTTTTACAAAATTCTGCCGCGTCATTTGCAAGCAGAATTATCTTGTTTACCTGTTATGACTGAACTGTCACCTTTTTCAGCCCTGATTAATTCGGAGAAAAGCCATGTTAATGGATATGTTAATTCGCATTGCCCTGGCCGGGATTCTCGGCGGCCTGATTGGCCTTGAGCGACAGATGCGCGCCAAAGAGGCGGGCCTGCGTACTCACATTCTGGTCGGTATTGGCAGTGCGATGTTTATGCTGGTGTCAAAATATGGCTTCGCCGACATGCTGAACAGCGACCATGTTTCACTGGATCCCAGCCGTATTGCCGCTCAGGTCGTCAGCGGCATGGGTTTTTTGGGTGCAGGCACCATCATGATTCAGAAGCAGGTGGTAAAGGGGTTAACCACCGCGGCGGGCTTATGGGTCACTGCAGCCATCGGGCTGGTGATCGGGAGCGGCATGTATGAAATCGGGATTTATGGCACGGTGCTGGCGCTGCTGGTGCTGGAGGTCTTCCGCCGTCTGAGCCATCTGCTGATTGGCAAACACCATACCCTGCTGGTGTTCCTGAAACCCAAAAGTGTGCCGCTGGTGCTGCTGGTCATGCAGCGGGAAGGCATCCGTTACGGTAATGTCACGGTGATTAACCGCGATGCAGAGAGCGGTCTGTGCGAACTCAGCGTTCAGGTAACGCTTTCCCGCCGAGCCAATGATATACATCTGTATGATAAGGTCATGGAGATCAAAGGCGTTCAGTCGCTGGAGATGATGTGATCCCGGTTTTTTCCCCGCGCGTTACGACGTGATCGCTGAAGTTAACAGCGGGCGGTATCCCTCACCGCCTGCTGTTTCTCTGTGATTGCTGTTTTGCCATCCGAACGCCTATCGGCCTGATCTGAGACATAGAGACCGCTGGCAATGCATGCCATAATCCGTGATAATTTATGACCGTTATCATTTATCGGGGATTAATGGATTACCGCCCTATGCAATCTGACAAAACCCTGCCCGTTGCCACACGTAAACGCAGTCTGCCGCGGTTAAGCATGCTGTTCTTTGTTGTGATTACAGGTGTGGCAGCCATCATAATAGCGTCCGATTCTCACACTATTCTGGATCAGGTGATGGAAACCGGACAGTGTCTGACCGGTAAAGGTGCGAGAGGTTTTCTGGAAACGCTCAGGCATTTTTTGCATCAGGCCTGTCGCTGGATGGTTAACGTCTGCGGCTGAGTGCCTCGCGTTCAGTGCAGCAGAAAATGAAACAGGCCGTGTCGGTTGACCAGCAACACCACGGCACAATAGATCAGCGCAACATAGCAAAGTGCAAAGAGAGTCAGCAGCGCCATAAAGCGGATGCCGTACTTTCTCATTTTTTGAATATCAGAAAGATATTTCATAGCGCCTGACGTTTCGTTTGCCTCAATAGCCATTTATTTAACGGCTATAGCGCCCGGCTGTATTATTGAAATGTGCGATGTCCAAAGCGTGGGGCCGCCTACCGTCTGCATGGCTGCTTTCACATAATGCCAGCCTTGCCGTTTTTGCATGACACCGGTTAATCTGATGGGATCGGAATCCTGCTTTACACAATTGAAATACAATCAAAAATTTAATGGGCTGGTCTCATTGCAGAATGAGAGAAAATGCAAACACGTGCCTCCGGCAAAGCGAGTCTTATTCTATCCCTTGAGGTTTAACCTCTATTCAACAGCAGCCTGTTTTCAGATAAACCCCGGCGAAATAATCAGCGCTGTTTTTATTTCCGGTTTTGCTCTGGTTAATGACTCCAGCGAAAGTCAGGTTTTTAAACAGAAACCGGATGCCGTTTAAGCCGGATTGATTTACCCGGGCGCAGGCTTTTTTAATTTGTCGGGGCGCTGTAATGAAACGTCTGTTAATAGCTGCTGTTATTTTACTGTCACGGGCTGTGCCGCAAAGAACGATAGCGTGCGGGACTCTACCCCGCAGGCCTCGCCTCCCGCCTGTTCAACTCAGAATGAAGAAATTGATTGCCAGTGGCGGAGTGTGTCTGCCAGCTGATGCGTCGCGCAACGGTGCTCGTGCGCCCACTGCGCTGTCAACGCTGCCTGAAACGGCGAGGCTGGGCGTTCAGTCCGGCTGCTCTCGCAGCCTGACCTGCCGGCAGGCACAGGCCTTTTCCGCTGAATATTCACTCCGGTACTGGCATTCGCGGCAACAATCCGTACCATACGCTGCATATTCGTGACACCGCAGTGAAGTGTCTGGCTGGAGGCGCGCCATCATCTGCCCTTCAGCCGTGCTTTCTGGATTCAGAGATAGGTAAAAATGCAAGATAATCAGATGGTTGACAAGAAAGAACAGTACAACCTTAATAAACTGCAGAAACGACTGCGTCGTCATGTCGGCGAAGCGATCGCCGATTTTAACATGATTGAAGAAGGCGACCGTATCATGGTCTGCCTGTCAGGCGGCAAAGACAGCTATACCATGCTGGAAATTCTGCGCAGTCTGCAAAAGAGTGCGCCAGTCAGCTTCAGTCTGATTGCGGTTAACCTCGACCAGAAGCAGCCGGGTTTCCCGGAGCATATCCTGCCGCAGTATCTTGAGGCGCAGGGCGTTGAGTACCGGATTATCGAAGAAGATACCTACTCCATCGTCAAAGAGAAGATTCCGGAAGGCAAAACCACCTGTTCACTCTGCTCACGCCTGCGCCGTGGCATTCTCTACCGTGTGGCGACCGAGCTGGGCTGCACCAAGATCGCACTCGGCCATCATCGCGATGACATCCTGCAGACTCTGTTCCTGAACATGTTCTATGGCGGGAAGATGAAAGGCATGCCGCCAAAACTAATGAGCGATGACGGCAAGCAGATTGTGATCCGTCCGCTGGCCTACTGCCGCGAGAAAGATATTATCCGCTTCTCTGAAGCGCGTCAGTTCCCGATCATTCCCTGCAATCTCTGCGGTTCGCAGCCGAACCTGCAGCGTCAGGTCGTGGCCGATATGCTGCGCGACTGGGATAAACGTTATCCAGGCCGTATCGAAACCATGTTCAGCGCGATGCAGAACGTGGTGCCGTCGCATCTGGCGGATATCAGCCTGTTCGACTTTAAAGGCATTAAACACGGTGATGCAGTCGTGGATGGCGGTGATCTGGCGTTCGACCGCGAAACGCTGCCCTCTCAGCCCGCAGGCTGGCGCGAGGATGAAGAGGATGCGCCTGATATCAGTGCGCGTCTGGATGTGCTTCAGATAAAATAAGCACCTGACAGGTTAAGGGCGTGCTCAGAGCACGCCCTTTTTTTATATGTTGCGGTGTGGTGGCGGATCCATGATCGGTGGAAATTCCGGATCGGCTGGCGGATCGGGCTGCGGCTGCGGATGTGGAATCGGTTCTGGAATCGGGGTGGGATCCGTCGGGATCGGCTCGCTGTTAAAAATCGCGCTCATGCCGTACTCCTTTTCTTACGAATGGAGTTTAAGCTTAGGAAAGAAACAGCCTCACAGCCAGGCGGATAAAAAAAAAGCCGACGCACTGGTCGGCATGGTTCGAATTAATTGTGCTATGCAATAATTCTGAAAATAAAAAGTCAGACAATATGGAGCGCAACGCCCATCGCTTGACGTTGCATTCACCTGCGAAAGAGAGTGTGCGTCAGATGCGGTATCGGATTCTTGATATCGATCAGCTTTTACTTTTTTAAATCCGGTTTTCCGGCTGAATCGTGCAATTTTCAGCCGTCCTCTTTTTGTCAGATTAGAGCCAGCGGCGTTTACGCAGGTAACCTGCCACGCCCAGTGCTAACGCCACCAGCAGCAGACAGAAGAGTGGAAAACCATAGTGCCAGTCGCCGCCGGGGATCCCGCCCAGGTTAACGCCGAACAGCCCCGTCAGGAAGGTTGCAGGGAGAAAAATCATCGCCATCAGGGACATCGTATAGGTGCGGCGATTCATCGATTCCGCCATCGCGGAAGCGACCTCATCGGCCAGGATAGCAGTGCGCGCTACGCCCGCATCCAGGTCATCCAGGCCGCGACCCAGACGATCGGCGATCTCCTGCATGCGGCGGCGTTCGCTGTCATCCATCCAGCCAAGCTTTTCACTTGCCAGCCGGGCATAAACATCCCGCTGCGGCGCCATGTAGCGTCGCATCACGATCAGCTGTTTGCGCAGCAGGCCGAGTTCACCCCTGGCAGGCATCCGCTGATCCAGCAGCGCATCTTCCAGCTCAATGATTTTGTCATGCAGCTCTTCGATAAACTCGCTGGTGTGATCGGTCAGCGCATCGCAGACATCCACCAGCCAGCTGCCACAGTCAATCGGGCCGTTGCCGTTCTGCAGGTCCGTTAATACTTCATCGACCGCAGTGACTTTCCGCCGCCGTGTGGAAACGATGAGCTTGTCATTGATAAAGACCCGCATGACCACCAGCTGATCGCGACGCGCATCGCTGTTGTGATTGACGCTGCGCAGCACGATCATAAAACCGTCGCCCAGCCGGCTGACACGGGGACGCATGCTGTCGCCCGCCAGGGCATCGCGCACCGTATCCGGGATTTGCGGCGTGGACTGCAGCCACTCTGCGCTTTGGCGGTGAGTGTAGTTCAGATGCAGCCAGCAGGGCTGCTCACACTGAATCACCTCATCTTCCGCGATCGGGATCATCCCGCCCTTTCCATCCAGCTGGCAGGCAATTATGGCATCCGACACCTGCAACGCTTTTCCTTTAATTACGTCCACACCCTCGCCTCACTACTAAAATCAATACGATACAGTCTAGCGTGACGGCGTTGAGTTGCAATCGCCGGGCTGTATAGAAAGATGTCAGGCGGTGACCGGTCAGCCGGCCACCCGCCGCTTAGTGCTTCTCAATCCACAACTCGCGGCTGTAGGCGACATCTTCAGGGTTGGTGATGGGATAGCCTTTGACCCAGAGTTTGATCAGGCGGCCATTAGTGTACTGATAGATAGGGGCGATCGGTGCCTGGTCCGCCAGGATCTGTTCGGCTCGGTTGTAATCGCTGTTGCGTGCCTCATCGCTGGTCTCACGGCTGGCTTTAGCCAGCACGGCATCGTAATCCGCATTGCTGAAGCGCGAGATGTTACTGCTGTTACCCGCGGTCAGGAGGTTCAGGAAGGTCGAGGGTTCGTTGTAATCGCCGACCCAGGAGGCGCGGATAACATCGAAATTCCCGCTGTTGCGGCTGTCGATGTAGGTTTTCCACTCCTGATTCTCCAGCGTCACGTCCACGCCGAGGTTCTTTTTCCACATTGAGGCGACGGCAATCGCAATCTTCTGATGACTTTCAGAGGTGTTATACAGCAGCTTCAGCTTCAGCGGTTTGCCGGGGCCATAGCCTGCGGCAGCCAGCAATGCTCTGGCCTGCGCGTTCAGGCTGTTCTGGTCATGCTGTTGCAGGAAGGATGGCAGTGGCTTAAAGCCTGCCGTCACATCGGGAGTGAAGTGCCAGGCCGGTTTTTCACCGGTGCCCAGCACCTTCTCAGCGATAATCTTCCGATCGATAGACCAGGAGAGCGCCTTACGCACCCGCACATCTGCCGTCGGCCCCTTCTGCGTATTAAACGCATAGTAGTAGGTGCCGAGCTGGTCGGGTGTGTAGACCTCGCCAGGCAGGGTTTTCTTCAGCAACCCATACATCCCTTTGGGAAAGGATTCGGTGATATCAATATCATTGGATCGGTAGCGTTTGGTGGCGCTCGACTCCTCGTTGATCGGAACGAACGTGACCCTGGTCAGCACCGAGTGCGCATCGTCCCAGTAGTGAGGATTGCGCGTGAGGACAATCTTCTCGTTCACGACGCGCTCGCTAAGCTGATAAGCGCCGTTGCCGACCAGTTTGCCGGGCGCTGTCCAGCTGTCGCCCTGCTGCGCAATAACCTTCTCAGGAACGGGAAAGAGCGCGACGTTGGCCACCAGCGCCGGGAACCAGGGCACCGGCCGATCCAGCGTCACCTTCAGGCGGCTCTTATCCAGCGCCACCACGCCCAGCTTATCGGGCGTCATGGTGCCTTTGTTGATTGCCGCGGCGTTCTCAATCCCGCTTAATGCGGCAAACGAGGCAAAGGCCGAACTGTTTTCAGGATCGACCAGGCGCTGCCAGCTGTAAACGAAATCCCGGGCGGTCACCGGCTCGCCGTTTGACCAGCGTGCGTTATTCCTCAGCGTAAAGATCCAGGTCTTGTTATCGCTGCTGCTCCAGCTCTGCGCCACGCCCGGCACGATTTTGCCCTGCGCGTCCTGGTTAGTCAGTCCCTCAAACAGGTCGCGGATCACCTGGATTTCGGGCAGCCCTACGGCTTTGAGCGGATCGAGCGACGCCGGTTCATCTTTAATATGGCGGACAATCTGCTGCTGCTCAGCGAGAGGCGCGCCAGCGGGGGGATTCGCCGCCATGGCGGATGTGATGAGGCTGCTCAGGCTGATGGCTGCCAGCGTCATGCGGAAGGTCTTAACCATGATCACTCCTTTACCCAGAGAGGCGCTGCAGCAGTCTGATGCCGATGCAGCTTGTGCAGGGCACTGTAACGCATCTGGCTGATCGATAAATAGCTATTTTCCGCCCCCGGCTTTTCCGCTACTTTTAATAAAACCCTTTGAGGAAATCATTATGTCGCCACTTCATCCGCGCCCGCTGCGCGGCAAACTGGACGTTTCATATCAGCAGTATGGCCGTTCGGTTCTGGGCGCTCCGCTGCTGTGGTTTCCGGCCCCGCTGGCCGATGCCGACAGTGGTCTGATTCTGGCGGGTACCCACGGTGATGAGAATGCGGCAATTGCGACCCTCTCCGCCGCGTTGCGGACGCTGCCCGAGGGCATGCGACGGCACCATGTAGTGCTGGCAGTCAATCCGGATGGCTGTCAGCTCGGGCTACGCGCTAATGCCAACGGCGTCGATCTCAACCGCAACTTTCCGGCGGCGAACTGGCAGTCAGGCGACACGGTCTATCGCTGGAACAGTGCTGCCGATGCGCGCGACGTGGCGCTCTCCACCGGCACGCATCCGGCTTCCGAGCCGGAAACCCAGGCGCTCTGCGCCCTGATTCACCAGCTGAAACCGCGCTGGATTGTCTCCTGGCACGAACCGCTGGGCTGCATTGACGATCCGCATCAGGTGGAGATTGGTGGCTGGCTGGCCAGCCACACTGGCCTTCCCCGCGTCAGCAGCGTCGGCTATGACACCCCCGGCTCATTCGGTAGCTGGTGCAGCGATCTCAGCCTGCCCTGCGTGACCGCTGAAATGCCGGTGGTGTCGGTCGATGAAGCGACTGAAGTCTATCTGGAAGTGATGGTTAACCTGCTGCGCTGGCAGCAATAATCAGCTGCCCGTTGCGCACGTTTATCGCCGGTTCTGCATCCACTGCCAGCCAGGTCGGACCGTCGAGATCGGCGAAGCGCGTCTGCGGCACCAGCGGCAAAGCGGCGCGGATGGCCCGCGAGGTGCAGAGCATACAGCCAAGCATGATCGCAAATCCCTCCTGCTGCGCAACTTCAGCCAGCGCCAGCGCCTCAGTCAGGCCACCCGCTTTATCCAGCTTGATATTGATCATCTCATAGCGTCCCCGCAGCGCCGCCAGGCTGCTGCGGGTATGGCAGCTTTCATCAGCACAGATGGGCAGCGGATGGATGAAGTTCTCCAGCGCCGCCTCTTCACCCGCTGGCAGAGGTTGTTCCAGCATCGCCACATCGAGGTCCGCCAGTAGCTGACAGCGCGCGGCCAGCCCTTCCGCGTGCCAGGATTCATTGGCATCGACAATCAGCGTTGCGTCCGGCACGGCAGCGCGGATCGCCATCAGCCGCTCGGTGATAAAATGGTCGTCCAGCTTAATTTTCAGCAGCGTTGCGCCATGCTGCCACAGAGCCAGGGCGCTGCTGGCCATTGCTTCGGGCGTATCAATGCTGACGGTCTGCGCGGTCACCACATCCGCTGGTGGATTCATCCCGCTCAGCTGCCACAGGCTGCTGTTCTGCTGATGTACGGCAAGATCCCAGAGCGCGCTGTCAATCGCGTTTCGCGCCGCGCCAGCGGGCAGCGCCTGCTGCAGGGCCTCCCGGGTCATCCCCTGTTGCAGCGCAGGCAGGATTTCGGCAATCTGCGCCAGCACTGAAGTCTCACTTTCGCCATAGCGGGCGTAGGGTGTCGCTTCACCGACGCCTTTGACGCCATTTTCCTCAATTTCCACCACCACCACTTTCACTTCAGTCCGGGTTCCGCGGGCGATGACAAACGGCGTGTGTAACGGCCAGGCTTCGGGATAACTTTTTACCGTTCTCATTTCCACTCCACAATGTGTGACGCAGTGACAGCCCGTCACCTTAAATTCCACAATTGAACTCGTAAACCCTTAACATTTATGTCATAAACAACGGCTATCTTTCACCGTTTTGTGTCAGATCTTTTTTTCATCAAAAGGAATCACTATGTCTCAGACTGTTCATTTTCAGGGTAACGCGGTGCCGGTTGCAGGTCAGTTTCCTCAGGCAGGCGATAAAGCCAAAGCCTTCACGCTGGTCGCGAAGAATCTTGTAAACGTCGCGCTCTCTGAGTATGCAGGAAAACGCAAAATTCTGAACATTTTCCCAAGCGTGGATACCGGCGTCTGTGCTTCATCTGTCCGCAAATTCAACCAGGCCGCCAGCGAGCTGAATAACACTGTTGTGCTGTGCATCTCTGCGGATCTGCCGTTTGCTCAGTCACGTTTCTGTGGTGCAGAAAACCTGAGCAATGTGGTGACGCTGTCGACGCTGCGTGGTTCAGAGTTCAAATATGATTATGGCGTAGAAATTGCCGATGGTGCGCTGGAAGGTCTGACCGCACGTGCGGTGCTCGTGCTGGATGAGAACGATAAGGTGCTCTACAGCCAGCTGGTCGACGAAATTACTACCGAGCCGGATTACGACGCTGCGCTGGCCGCACTGAAGTAATGGGTGAATCCGGTTGTACGTTCCGGACGGCGGGTGGTTTCCTGATTGGGATTCTATCAGCCAGAAAACGTAACGTGCACGATGCCGGGCCTGAAGAGAAACCGTCACCCGGAGATCACGCCGGGGACGCTTTAACCCTGCCAGCCCGATAACACCCTCAGCAGGAGGGCGTTATCGGGATTTTTTTACTGCCGCCGGTTATCCGGGCGGGCCTGCCCTTAAAGTCAGGTAAGCCTGACGCGGCTGGAAACGCCTCTCCTTTTTATTCGCTGTCTGTGCGCTTCTGCCCCAGGCCATACTCGCGCAGCTTATTCGCAATGGCGGTGTGTGACACGCCAAGCCGTTTGGCCAGTTTTCGCGTGCTGGGATAGGAGAGATAGAGCCGCGTCAGAATCGAGCGCTCAAACCGGCTGGTGATTTGATCCAGCGTGCCTTCCAGCGCGTCATCGCCCAGCGCCACATCCAGCGCCTGTTCAGGCAGGACGATATCCTGCGGGCGCAGCTCATAACCTTCGAGCTGGGTCAGCGCACGATAAAGGGCGTTCTTTAACTGACGCACGTTGCCCGGCCAGGCGTACCGGGTCAGAAATGCATTGAGCTGCGGAGAGAGACGCGGGCGCGCCATGCCCTGCTCATCGGCGAAACGGGCAACGAACATTTCGGTCAGCGGCAGGATGTCCTGGGGACGATCGCGCAGAGGCGGCAGGTGCAGCGTCAGCACGTTGAGCCGGTAGAAGAGATCTTCGCGAAACTCTCCGCGCTGCACCAGCTCAATCAGGTTTTTCTGCGTAGCGCAGATGACACGCACGTTGACATGCACTTCATGCTCTTCGCCGACGCGCCGGAAGGTGCCATCATTCAGAAAGCGCAGCAGCTTAGTCTGCATTCTCGGCGACATCTCTCCAATCTCATCCAGCAGAACTGAGCCGCCATTGGCCTGCTCGAAGAAGCCCTTCTTCCCTTCCAGCGCGTTAGGATAGGCACCCGCAGCATGACCAAACAGTTCGCTTTCTGCAACGTCGTCGGGCAGCGAGGCGCAGTTCAGGGCCAGGAAGGGTTTTTTCCCTCGGGCGCTGCGCAGATGGCAGGCGCGCGCCAGCATATCTTTGCCGGTACCGGTATCGCCAACGATCAGCAAAGGCGCATCCAGCATCGCTAGTTTCCGCGCCTGGTCGACCACCTGACGCATCTTAGGCGTGACCGCAATAATATGGTCAAACTCCGAATCGTCCGTCACCACCAGATTCTGTAGCTGGCGCCCCATGCGGGCTGTTGACTTGAGCATCACCATTGCGCCGACCGGCCTGTCACTCTGGCCCTCTTCGCCGGGCAGATAGATCGGCCGGGCTTCCATCAGGAAATCGCGACCTTCGATGACGACATGCTGCGCCTGGGCTTCAACCCGGTCGCTCTCCAGCCAGCGCATAAAGTTAAACCCGTTGATCAGATGGCCTGCGCTGAAGTTGCGCATCTTCTCTTCATCGAGATTAAACAGGCTCTGTGCGGCCGGATTGGCCAGCTCAACCTTACTTTTCAGGTCAACCGAGAAGACCGGGTCAGGCATTGCCACCAGCAGCGCCGTAAGCGCCCGATGTTCGCGTTCAGAAGGCATGTACGTGACGGTGCGCACATCTGTTACGCCAGGTGTACGCCTGATTTCCGCCATCAGATTGCTGAAGGCGTCAAATTCCAGTGCGGCAAAATTGAGGTAGATGCGCCCCAGCGCCGTGATTTCAATTCCACGTAAATCGATGTTACGTGCCACCAGCAGATCGAGCAGTTCGCGCGTCAGACCGATACGGTCCTGACAGAACACTTCCAGACGCATTGCGTTCGCCTTATTCAGGTTCAGATAAGAGGATAATACGCTAACTCCCGCACCTGCAGAAAGGAATCTGTCAGGAAAAGTTGACAGTATGGGTGCGACTGACGCTCTTTTATACCGAACCGGAAAAAGGGCCGGCCGCAAGGGAGTGTCACTCTTTGTCAGCCTCAGCCTTTTGATTGCGCCCCGATTGCGGTATATTTTGTCCGACTCATTAAAACTGATTATAAAATGCTGACTTTCTTCGCAAAATATCTCACCGTGGGAGTAGCAAATACGCTGCTGCACTGGGTGACCTTTTTTATCTGCCTTGCATTTGGCCTGTTTCAGTCCACCGCCAACCTGATTGCTTTTTGCCTGGCCGTCACATTCTCATTCTTTGTGAATGCGCGCTGGACCTTTAATCAACAGGCGACCGCCTGGCGCTATATCTTCTATGTGCTGTTTATGGGCGCAATGGCATTCAGCGTGGGCTATCTGGCCGATCGGCTTGACCTCTATCCGCTTATTACGCTTATCGCTTCTTCCGGACTCAGCCTGGCCTGTGGCTTTCTTTTTTCCCGCTTTGTCATATTTAAAGGAGAATAATGAAAATCTCTTTAGTGGTGCCGGTTTTTAATGAAGAGGAGGCTATTCCCCTTTTTTATAAAGCGGTCAGACAATATGAGGCGCTGGCAGCGTGGCAGGTAGAGATTGTTTTTATTGATGACGGCAGCACGGACGCCACTTATGCGCTGATTAACCAGCTGAGCAGGCGCGATCCGTTGGTTCAGAGCCTGTCGTTTATTCGCAATTTTGGCAAAGAACCGGCGCTGTTTGCCGGACTCGAAGCGGCGACCGGCGACGCCATTATTCCGATAGATGTCGATCTGCAGGATCCGATTACCCTTATTCCCGACATGATGCGTAAATGGGAGGCCGGTGCCGACATTGTGCTGGCTAAGCGAATCGATCGACGTGCCGATGGTCATCTCAAACGCAAAACGGCCAGCTGGTTCTACAAACTGCACAACAGCATCAGTCATCCAAAGATTGAAGAGAACGTGGGTGATTTTCGCCTGATGTCGCGCGAGGTGGTAGAGAACATCCGGCTGCTTCCTGAAAAAAATCTCTTTATGAAGGGGATCCTGAGCTGGGTTGGCGGACAGACGGAGATTGTGGAGTATGTCCGGCATGAGCGGGTCGCCGGACGCAGTAAATTTGGCGGCTGGAAGTTATGGAATCTGGCGCTGGAGGGACTGACCTCGTTTTCCACCGTTCCACTGCGCATCTGGTCCTATCTCGGTTTCCTGGTCGCCTCGCTGGCCTTTCTGTATGGGCTCTGGATGATTATGGACAAGCTGCTGTTCGGAAACCCGGTGCCGGGGTATCCCTCAATCCTGGTGTCTGTACTGTTTCTGGGTGGTGTTCAGCTTATCGGTATTGGTGTGCTGGGCGAATATATCGGCCGTATCTATATGGAAACCAAAAACCGGCCTCGCTATATTCTGCGAAAAACGCGCGCTGAGAAAATTAACCGTCCCGGAAGCCACGAATAATTCGCCCGTTTCGCGGCAAAACATTACCCGGATTAAAAGGATAAAGGATGACCTCCAATGAACACGGCCTGACCCGCCGCCGCATTTTTTTGCTGTTTGCCGTCGTTATGCTGATTGCCTACAGCCCCGCTTATTTAACGCATTACGCCTATACCGATGACTGGACCAATCTCTACTGGGCGAACTTCGACAGGCTGAGTATTTTAAACTGGGATACGCTATCCGGCAGACCGGTCTATGGCCTTATTCAGTATGGTGCCTCTTTTCTGGTAGAGAGCATAGCCCGACTGGCGCTGTTGCGTTCAATTGCCATTCTTCTGCTGATCGCCACCGGGTATTATATTTATACGCTGTGCGAGAAATATGCTTTGTTTGAGAGTCAGGCCCAGCGAATTACCTTTTCGCTGCTGCTCTGCCTGCTGCCCTCATTTCAGGTGTATGTGGCCTGGGCCTCCTGCTTTCCCTATATTGCTGCCATTCTGCTGGCCGGTGCCAGCTACCGCCTCTCAACCCGGCCGGGCATCACCGGTCCGGCTGTCGCGATCGTTCTGCTGACGCTGGCTTTTTGTCTTTATCAGCCTGCGGCGATGAGCTTCACCTTCTTTGCGGCGCTCGACCTCTGTTTCTCTGCGCGCAGAATTGAGAAACGACGGGCGGCCATCGCGCTGCTGGTGCTGGGTGCCGGCATGTTGGCTGCGTTGATCGCCTCTAAAGTGCTTCCGGTTCAGCTTTATGGCCACACGCTGCCGCGCGCGGCTTTCAGCTACGATATCCCGGTTAAGCTGAAATGGTTTTTCACCGAGTACCTGAAAAACGTTATCTGCAATTTCGACCTTGGCGCGAAAACCGTATCGGTGATTATTTCATCACTCATTATTGGCGTGGGACTCAGAAAGATTAAGGCGGCGGGTAACGACAAATTTTACCTGATGTTTGTGCTGCTGCTGATCGCTGCACTGCCTAATCTGATTGTCAGTGAAAGCATGGCGGCATACCGCACCCTGATTGCCGGCGCGTTAATTACCACCAGCGCCTTTATTCTCGGCCTGTTTGAGATCGGCAAAAAGATGAAATGGCAGCGTCTGTTTTATGCGCTGCTGGTGATCGTCACCACCTCACTGTCCGTTAATCATCTGATTAACGGCTACTCTGTGCCGGCGCGTAAAGAGTTTGCCCTTCTGGAGCGGGCCATCACTCAGCAGGTTCCAAAAACGTTCAGCGGCGCGCTCTATTATCGTCTGACCGGTGAGTATCTGCCGAAAGTGGCAACCTTACGAAAATATGATGATTTTGGCGGGCTTGGCCTGAGCATGTCATGGACATTTGCCGGGATGGCACATTTTATCCGGGAGAAAAATGGCATGGCCTTTACGCTGCCAGCGGATCCGGTGATCACCGATGAAGCAGCCTGTCCCGGAGCATGTATTACTATTGATTCGCGGCAGGTGCTTCGTCAGCCACAATAATAAACAGAGGCGGCCAGGCCGCCTCTGTTCGTTCTGCCGGATATCAGGCTGACTTATTGCCGCCCTTCTGTAACGCCTCTTTCATCTGGCCCAGCAGCTCGCGGCGGAAATCGCCGAGCCGTGGTTTATCCTGCTCCAGCCAGGGCAGAGGACGGCAGAGTTCCATCGCTTTAATGCCCAGCCGCGCCGTCAGCAGTCCCGCGCCAATGCCCTGCGCGGCACGGGTTGAGAGCCGGGCGGCGATATCCTGCGACATCCAGTCCATCCCCACCTCTCTGACCAGCTCGGATGCACCGGCAAACGCCATATTGATCAGCACCAGCCGGAACAACCGGATGCGGCTGAAGTAGCCCAGCTCAATGCCATATATCGCCGCAATACGGTTTACCAGCCGCAGGTTACGCCAGGCGATAAACGCCATATCCACCAGCGCCAGCGGACTGACCGCAATCATCAGCGTGGCTTCCGCTGCATGACGGCTGATCTCGCGCCGCGCCTGGCGATCCAGCACCGGCTGGACCAGCTGCGCATACAACCGGACAATCTCACTGTCATTGTGCGTTTCATGTAAAGAGGCGTGCCAGCGCTGCAAGGCCGGATGCGCCTGATCCAGTTCCGCCTGCTGTGCCAGCTTTTCACAGAATGCGCGGCCTTTACCGATGCCGTGACTCTGCAGCAGTTCGCGCCCCACGTCCCGCTCTTCCGCGCGCTGACGCAGCTGATAGAGGCGACGCCACTCGGCGGTCAGTGCGCCGACGCCCGCCAGCACGATCAGGCCGCCCGCAACACCGCTGCCCAGTGAAAACCAGTCACGGGCGAGCCAGGCGTCATGCGTCCACTGAATACCCTGCGCGACAACGCTGACACCAAACAGCAGCGCGCCTGCGGTGACCATTTTGCGCCACACACTCCGGCGGGGTTTCAGCGCTGCTTCCACTGCCCGCTCACCCGCGCCCTCTTCTTCAACGGGCACCTCGTCATCCGGCACTGCCAGAAACGCCGCCTGCGCTTCCGGGTCAAAACTCTGTGCCGGACGCAGCGGTGTGTGCGTGCTCTCATCCAGCGGGCGGGCAAAGTCGATACGCGGCTTCAGCGGTTCACTCATCGTAATTTGTCTCCCAACAAAAATTCCAGCGCGGCATCCATGCGGATATGCGGCAGCGGACGATCGACATCGAGCTGCTGCGGCCGGAACTGTTCAAACTGAAAACCCTGCTGCTGCCAGAAAGCGTGCCCCGGCAGACGGGGCGGTACTTCGCCGGGATAGACGGTCAGCGGTTCTCCATCCGCCAGCCGGTGGCCGCGCAGGGCCGGGATCTTCTCGCCCCGGTGATCGACCAGCCCGCTTTGCGTCGCCTGCACCGACGCCAGGCCGATGCAATCCATGCTGATCCCTTCGAATGCGGCGTTCTGCCAGGCATCCTGCACCAGCTGCTGCAGCAGAGAAACCATGTTGCCGTGCTGGTCGCTGGTGATGTGGTCCGCCTTGGTGGCCGCAAACAGCAGTTTATCAATCACCGGGGAAAACAGACGGCGGAACAGCGTACGCTGCCCGTAATGAAAGCTCTGCATCAGCTGGGTCAGCGCCAGCCGCATATCATTGAATGCCTGGGGACCGCTGTTCAGCGGCTGCAGGCAGTCGACCAGCACGATCTGGCGATCGAACCGCAGGAAATGATTTTTATAAAAGCCTTTTACGACATGCTGGCAGTAGTAGCTAAATCGCTGCTGCAGCATGTAGAAGTTGCTGCCTTTATCAGCCTGTGACAGCTTCGCGAGCTGGGCCTCATCCAGTGCAGGCAGCGGGAAGAACTGCAGCGCAGGCGCACCCGCCATATCGCCAGGCAGCACAAAGCGGCCCGGCTGGATAAAGTGCAGACCTTCCGATTTACAGCGGTGCAGGTAGTCGGTCCAGGCCGCAGCGATCTCCGCCAGCAGCGTCTCGTCGGCGGGTGCCAGCGGGTCAAACTTTTCGCACAGTTCGCGCCAGGGCTTTGCCCACTCCGCGCGATCGCCCTGCAGCAGTCCATTCATCTGCCGCGACCAGGCAGTGTAATCCTGCGCCAGCATCGGCAGATCCAGTAGCCATTCGCCGGGATAATCGACGATCTCCAGATAGAGCGTCGCGGTCTCTTTCAGGTGGCGCAGCAGCGAATCACCCGGACGATAGCGCAGCGCCAGACGCATTTCACTGACGCCGCGGGTCGGTACAGGCCAGGCGGGCGGCTGGCCGTAAAGCTGCGCCAGCCCTTCGTCGTAGGTAAAGCGCGCGGTGCCCATATCCCGCTGTGGCACCCGTTTTACTCCTAACAGACGCTCATCCCGCACCACAGAAAACAGCGGCAAACGAGCGCCGCTGTGAACCGTTAAAAGCTGATTAACCAGTGAGGTGATAAACGCCGTTTTTCCGCTGCGGCTTAACCCGGTTACGGCTAAGCGCAGATGGCGGTCGACGCCACGGTTCATCAACGCCATCAATTCAGTTTGCAGTCTTTTCATCTTTCTCCCTGATGAAACGCGACGCCATGCGGTTCATGACGCGCTTCAGCAGTGGCTCCAGCGCCACCGCCAGCAGCAGCCGTAACGGGCGTCGCGCTACCGATTTTACTGCCCAGCCGGTCACGCCAGCCGGACCATAGGTCACCGCATTGATAATGATAAATTTCGCCGCCGACTTCAATGCAGGTGCCGCGCGGTGACGAAAAGCAGTGGATCGCGAATAAGACATCAACACCTCCATCGGATTAGCATGCGGGCCGGAAACGGCCCGGAAACAACGTATCAGATCTGGCGGAAACGGCTGCGCACGCTGAAGGTTTCAGAGGTGACATAGCGTTCCATATCACGCACGCTGCCTTCGTCGCGCTGCAGGGCGCGTTCCAGCTGATCCAGCAGTTCGCTGGCGCTGGGCTGGCGCGCCTCCTCTGTCACAGAGGCGGGTTTCTCATCCAGCACAAAACCCAGTACAAAATAGGCAATGACGGTAAAAAGAAACAGGCCAAAGAACAGGGATAGCACCACGATGACCCGCAGCAGACGCACCGGTATGTCCAGATACTCCGCCAGGCCTGCGCAGACCCCCATCAGTTTTCCTTCAGCGGGCTTGCGCCACAGCTTACGGCCTTTCATCATCATGGCTGCCTCCAGTTCGGATGTTCGGCGTCCAGAATGGCCTCCAGCGCATCGATCCGATCCCGCATCCGCTGCGCGTCCTGGGTGACGCGCTGCAGACGCTGGATTTCGCTTTGCGACAGCTCCGAACCGCCGTTACGCTTGTTGCTGTAATGCAGCCATAACCAGATCGGTGCGACAAACAGCACAAAGATCGTTAAGGGTATGGCGAGAAAAAGTGCGCTCATTGACTCTCCTTAATCACTTTCGCAATGTCGGCAATTACTCACTGCGGTTCATTCTGGCTTTCAGCGCGTTAAGCTGCTGGCTGATCTCGTCATCTGCTTTCAGGTCAGTGAACTGCTGGTCCAGCGTTTTGGGTTTACCAAAACCGTGGCTCTCTGCTTCCGCTTCCATGTGATCAATGCGACGCTCGAAAGACTCAAAGCGTGCCATCGCTTCATCAATTTTGCCGCTGTCCAGCTGACGGCGGACATCGCGGGATGAAGAGGCGGCCTGATGACGCAGGGTCAGCGCCTGCTGGCGGGCACGGGTTTCGCTGAGTTTTTTCTCCAGCTCGCCAATCTCGCCTTTCATCCGCTCCAGCGTCTCTTCAACCTGACTCACTTCCTGCTTCAGCGACGCGATCAGGTCGGTGAGTTTCTGTTTTTCAATGAGCGCAGACCGGGCCAGATCTTCTTTATCTTTGCGCAGCGCCAGCTCCGCTTTTTCCTGCCATTCAGCCTGCTGAATCTCGGCCTGCTCAATACGGCGTGACAGCTGTTTCTTTTCTGCCAGCGCCCGTGCTGAGGTGGAGCGCACTTCAACTAACGTGTCTTCCATCTCCTGAATCATCAGCCGGACCAGCTTCTGCGGATCTTCCGCGCGCTCCAGCAGGGAATTGATGTTGGCGTTCACGATATCGGCGAAACGAGAAAAAATACCCATAATGCTGTTCCTCTTTTGATGTTTTAAATATGTGTTGCCCGGTTTAGTTAATACAAGATGCGTGCCAGTTTTATAAGCCACTGATATTAAATGAATTTAATATTTTACAGCGCCCTCAGCTTGCCCTAAGATAGTCAAAATGATTAATGGGTGGCGAATTTCATCATGACAGGATCAAATGATAATCTGCTGGGCGAGTCGAACAATTTTCTGGAAGTGCTGGAACAGGTTTCTAAGCTGGCCCCGCTGGAGAAACCGGTGCTGGTGATTGGCGAGCGCGGAACGGGTAAAGAGCTTATCGCCAGCCGGCTACATTATCTCTCTGACCGCTGGCAGGGCCCGTTTATCTCACTGAACTGCGCGGCGCTGAATGAGAATCTGCTGGACTCCGAACTCTTCGGACATGAGGCAGGGGCCTTTACCGGCGCACAGAAGCGCCACCTGGGACGTTTTGAGCGTGCGGACGGCGGCACGCTGTTTCTGGATGAACTGGCCACTGCGCCGATGCTGGTGCAGGAAAAGCTGCTGAGGGTGATTGAGTATGGCCAGCTGGAGCGCGTTGGCGGCAATCACTCCCTGCAGGTGAACGTCCGGCTGGTCTGTGCCACGAATGAAGATCTGCCCGCGCTGGCGGCGGCGGGAAAATTCCGCGCCGACCTGCTGGATCGTCTGGCGTTTGATGTGGTGCAGTTACCGCCCCTGCGCGAACGTCGCAGCGATATTCTGGTGATGGCTGAACATTTTGCTATTCAGATGTGCCGCGAGCTTGGCCTGCTGCTTTTTCCTGGCTTTACGCCGCGGGCGCAGCAGGCGCTGCTCGACTATCACTGGCCGGGCAACGTTCGCGAGCTGAAAAACGTGGTGGAGCGTTCGGTTTATCGTCATAACAGCAGCGAGCAGCCGCTGGACAAGGTGATTATCAACCCATTTGCGACGCGCCAGGAGCCGGTCGCGCTTCTGCCTGCCAGTCAGGACGCTGAGAGCCGCGCCCTGCCCGCGCTGCCGCTGGATTTGCGGCAGTGGCAGAATCAGCAGGAGCGCGATCTGGTTGAGTCCAGTCTGCATCAGGCGCGTTATAACCAGCGCCGCGCGGCGGGATTACTCGGCGTCACCTATCATCAGCTGCGCGCGATGATGAAAAAGCACGACATTAAAGCGGAAAACTAATCGGCTGAATGACGGGCTGTTATCTGACGCAGCCGGCAGGTGCGGCGACGCGTGGCCCCGGATAGAAAGTGCGTAGTGTGGTTAACGCTCCGTTCGCGGGACATCAAGACCTGCTGAAGCGGGCAAAAAAAAGCCCGCCATCAGGCGGGCAACAATACTGGAAGCAATGTGAGCAATGTCGTGCTTTTCTCCGGCAGAGCCACCGTCGAATCGCAAAAGAATAATAATCATTCTCATTATCATCTGTAAAGCGTTTATTGAGAATATTTCTCATTACCATATCTTTTGTGTGTGCTATTTCGCGCAGCCATGATGAAAAAGAGGCTGGCAGTCGTCGCAGGTTTTGGGACTCCGCCCGCTTTGCGATACACTCTCACTAATGCCTCAAAACTGTTGAGTTCTATGTCAAAACTACTCTATTCGCTGTTGCTGAGCCTCAGTGCCTTAAGTGTACCTGCATGGTCGGCACCGGCAGGTGATATTCGCCAGACCGGCTTTGTCTATTGTGTCAGCGGCACCCTCAACACCTTTAACCCACAGATGGCCAGCAGCGGGCTGACGGTTGATACGCTGGCGGCGCAGCTGTACGATCGCCTGCTGGACGTTGATCCTTACACCTATCGCCTCAAGCCCGACCTGGCGTCGGGGTGGGAAGTGCGCGATAACGGCGCGACCTATCGCTTTCATCTGCGCAGCGGCGTGCAGTTTCAGCAGACCAATCAGTTCCATCCGACCCGCACGCTGAACGCCGATGATGTGGTTTTCAGCTTTGCCCGGATGTTCGACAGGCATCATCCCTGGCATAACGTCAATGGCGGTTACTATCCCTACTTTGACAGTCTGCAGTTCGCTGATTCCGTACAAAGCGTCAGAAAAATCGATAACAGAACGGTGGAGTTCAGGCTGAACAGCCCGGATGCCTCATTCCTCTGGCACATGGCGACCCACTACGCGCCCGTTCTGTCGAAAGAGTACGCCGATCAGCTCACCGCTCAGGGGCGCCAGGAAGAGCTGGACCGGCAACCGGTCGGCACCGGGCCCTATCAGCTCAGCGAATATCGCACCGGTCAGTACATCCGGCTGGCGCGCAATCCTCACTACTGGAAAGGTGTTCCGCGCCTGCAACAGGCGGTGATCGACCTCGGAACGGGCGGTACCGGACGGCTCTCTAAACTCTTAACCGGTGAATGCGATGTGCTGGCCTATCCCGCAGCCAGCCAGCTGACCATTCTGCGTGACGATCCCCGTCTGCGGATGACGCTGCGTCCCGGTATGAACGTCGCCTATCTGGCCTTTAATACCCGTAAACCGCCACTCGATCGACCCGAGGTGCGTCACGCCCTGTCGCTGGCCATCAACAACGAACGCCTGATGGAGTCCATCTATTACGGCACCGCTGAAACGGCGGCCTCTATCTTACCGCGTGCCTCCTGGGCCTATGATAATGATGCCCGTATCACCAGCTATGATCCCGCGAAGTCCCGCGCGGCGCTGGCGGCGCTGGGGATCAGCGATCTGCATCTGCGACTGGTCGTGCCGGTTGCCTCTCAGTCCTGGAATCCCAGCCCGCTAAAAACCGCAGAACTGCTGCAGGCGGATCTGGCGCAGGTAGGCGTCCAGCTGACAATAGTGCCGGTAGAAGGCCGTTTTCAGGAGGCGCAGCTGATGGCGATGAATCATGATCTGACGCTGGCGGGCTGGGCGACGGACAGTAATGACCCCGACAGCTTCTTCCGGCCTCTGCTCAGCTGTGCGGCAATTCGCTCCCAGACCAATTACGCTCACTGGTGCTCACCCGCTTTCGATGAAACGCTGCAGAATGCCCTGTTATCTCAGCAGCTTGCTGGCCGCATCGACAGTTATGACAAGGCACAGCAGATTCTGGCGCAGGAGCTGCCGGTGCTGCCGCTGGCCTCCTCACTGCGGTTGCAGGCGTTCCGTCATGATATTAAAGGGCTGGTGCTGAGTCCGTTCGGCAACGCGTCGTTTGCCGGGGTTTATCGTGAAAGCGATAAGGAAAAGTAAGTGATTATCTATATTCTTCGGCGTCTGCTGCTGCTGATTATTACCCTGTTTCTGCTGTCGCTGGTCAGCTTCAGCCTGAGCTACTTCACTCCCAACGCGCCGCTGGAAGGCGCCGCGCTCTCTGATGCCTGGTGGTTCTGGTTTAAAGGGATGCTGCAGTTCGATTTCGGCGTCTCCAGTACCAACGGGCAGGAGGTTGGCCTGCAGCTACGTGAAGTTTTCCCGGCGACCATGGAGTTGTGCATCCTGGCCTTCCTGTTTGCCCTGCTGGTGGGGATCTCGCTCGGGATCAGTGCTGGCGTCATGCGCAATAAATGGCAGGACAAAACCATCAGCGCGCTGGCGCTGGTCGGCTTCTCTGCGCCCATTTTCTGGCTCGCGCTGCTGCTGACGCTCTTCTTTTCCCTGACCCTGGGCTGGCTGCCGGTGTCGGGTCGTCACGATCTGCTCTATCCGGTGAAAAATATCTCGGGCTTTGCGCTGATTGACGCCTGGCTGAGCCCCTCACCGTGGCGACACGAGATGATCGTCAGTGCCCTCTCTCACCTGGTGCTGCCGGTGCTGGTACTGGCAATGGCCCCGACGACGGAAGTGATCCGCTTGCTGCGCAACAGCACCAGCGACGTGATGGATAAGAACTATGTCAAAGCAGCCGCCACGCGCGGGCTGTCGCGCTTTACGGTAATCCGCCGCCATGTGCTGCACAATGCGCTGCCGCCGGTGATCCCGCGTCTGGGCCTGCAATTTTCCAGCATGCTGACACTGGCGATGATCACCGAGATGGTTTTTAACTGGCCTGGCCTTGGCCGCTGGCTGATCAATGCCATTCGTCAGCAGGATTATGCGGCGATCTCCGCGGGTGTGATGGTGATCGGCGGGCTGGTGATACTGGTTAACGTGATTTCTGACGTCATTGGTGCGGCGCTGAATCCGCTGAAGCATAAGGAATGGTATGCCCGTCGATAATATCTACGCCGAAAAACGCCTGCCGAGCGCTTTTCGTCAGAGCTGGCAGCATTTCTATAGCAAGCCAATTTCCATGGTCGGATTGTATGGCTTCAGCGCACTGCTGCTGCTCTGTCTGTTCGGCGGCCTGCTCGCGCCCTATGGCATCGATCAGCAGTTTCTTGGCTATCAGTTACTGCCGCCCTCCTGGTCACGCTACGGTGACGTCTCCTTCTTTCTGGGAACGGATGATCTGGGCCGGGATGTTCTGAGCCGCCTGCTGAGCGGTGCGGGCCCGACGGTCGGCTCTGCGATTCTGGTCACGATTTTCGCGACCCTGGGTGCACTGGTGCTGGGCGTACTGGCCGGAATGACGCACGGTATCCGCTCGGCGGTGATGAACCATGTGCTGGATACCCTGCTCTCTATCCCGTCGCTGCTGCTGGCCATTATCGTGGTGGCGTTTCTCGGGCCACGACTGGAACACGCGTTGCTGGCAGTCTGGCTGGCACTGATGCCACGTCTGGTGCGTGAAATTTACAGCGCCGTGCATGATGAACTGGAAAAAGAGTATGTGGTGGCGGCGCGCCTTGACGGGGCCAGCGGGCGTAATATCCTGCGCTACGCCATTATGCCTAACATTTTACCGATGCTGATTACCGAGATCACCCGCGCGCTGTCGATGGCGATTCTCGACATCGCAGCGCTGGGATTTCTCGACCTGGGCGCACAGCTGCCCTCGCCGGAATGGGGTGCGATGCTGGGAGATTCGCTGGAGCTGATCTATGTCGCCCCCTGGACCGTGATGCTGCCCGGCGTGGCGCTGATGGTCAGCGTATTAATTATTAACCTGCTGGGTGACGGCATCCGTCGCGCCGTCGAAGCGGGAGTAGAATAAATGCCGTTACTCGATATCCGTAATCTGACCATTGAATTTATGACCGCTGACGGACCGGTCAAGGCGGTTGATCGCGTGAATCTGACGCTGGGCGAAGGCGAGACCCGCGGGCTGGTGGGCGAGTCCGGTTCCGGTAAAAGTCTGGTGGCCAAAGCTATCTGTGGCGTGACTAATGACAACTGGCGCGTTACCGCCGACCGTATGGTCTTTGATGATGTCGATCTGCTGCGCCTGACGCCGCGTGAACGCCGCCGCATCATCGGACAGAATGTGTCGATGATTTTTCAGGAACCGCAATCCTGTCTTGATCCCTCAGAGCGCATCGGTCGTCAGCTGATGCAGGCGATTCCGCGCTGGACCTACAAAGGCCCCTGGCTGAAACGCTTCTGGTTCTGGCGTAAAACCCGCGCCATCGAACTGCTTCATCGCGTCGGCATCAAAGATCACAAAGATATTATGCGCAGCTTTCCCTATGAGCTGACTGAAGGCGAGTGTCAGAAGGTGATGATTGCCATCGCGCTGGCAAACCAGCCGCGTCTGCTGATTGCCGATGAACCTACCAACGCCATGGAACCCACGACACAGGCGCAGATTTTCCGTCTGCTGAGCCGCCTGAATCAGAACAACAGCACCACGATTCTGCTGATCAGTCACGACCTGCGCACCATGAGCCAGTGGGCTGACCGCATTGACGTAATGTACTGCGGTCAGACGGTGGAAACGGCCCAGAGCGAAGATTTAATGAGTACGCCGCACCATCCCTATACCCAGGCGCTGATTCGGGCAATGCCCGACTTTGGTCGCGCCCTGCCGCACAAAAGCCGTCTCAATACTCTGTCAGGGGCGATTCCATCCCTGGAGAGTCTGCCGATTGGCTGTCGTCTGGGACCCCGTTGCCCTTATGCGCAGCGCAAATGTATTGAGACCCCCCGGCTGACCGGCAGTAAAACGCACCGCTATGCCTGTCATTTCCCGCTGAACATGGAGGGCCAATAACATGGAAACCCTGCTGGAAGTGCGCAATCTGAGTAAAACATTTCGCTACCGCACGGGCCTGTTTCACCGTCAGCACGTAGAGGCGGTGAAATCGGTCAGTTTTACCCTGCGTGAACGGCAGACGCTGGCGATCATCGGTGAAAACGGCTCCGGCAAATCCACGCTGGCGAAGATGCTCAGTGGCATGGTCGCGCCTACCGAAGGGGAGATTCTGATTGACGATCACCCGCTGAGCTTCGGCGATTATGGCTATCGCAGCCAGCGCATCCGCATGATTTTTCAGGACCCGTCCACGTCGCTTAACCCGCGCCAGCGTATCAGTCAGATTCTGGAGTTTCCGCTGCGGCTGAATACCGACCTCGATGCAGAGGCACGCGAGAAGCGCATCATTGCTACCCTGCGCCAGGTGGGATTGCTGCGCGATCACGCCGGATACTATCCGCACATGCTGGCGCCCGGTCAGAAGCAGCGTCTGGGCCTGGCGCGCGCGCTGATCCTGCAACCGAAAGTGATTGTGGCCGACGAAGCCCTGGCGTCGCTGGATATGACGATGCGTTCCCAGTTGGTGAATCTGATGCTGGAGCTGCAGGAAAAGCATGGCATCGCTTACATCTATGTGACCCAGCATCTGGGGATGATGAAGCACATCAGCGACAAAGTGCTGGTGATGCATCAGGGCGAAGTGGTAGAACGCGGCGGCACTGCAGATGTGCTGGCCTCTCCACTGCACGATCTGACCCGACGACTGATCAGCAGCCACTTTGGCGAGGCGTTAAGTGCCGAAGCCTGGCGGCGCGAGCGCTGATTTTTACCGCCTGTCGCGGAAATTGCGGGTCGATTTACCTGATTTATGAGAGACGTGCTAGAATCCGCACGTCGATTAACGTCGGTCGCTTACTTTTTAACCATGCGGCCGCCAACTACAATGACCATAAGGATTACAGCTATGGGTTTTCTTTCCGGTAAGCGCATTCTGATTACTGGCGTTGCCAGTAAACTTTCCATCGCCTACGGTATTGCACAGGCGATGCACAAACAGGGCGCAGAGCTGGCTTTCACCTACCAGAACGACAAGTTAAAAGGTCGTGTGGAAGAGTTTGCCAAAGAGTTGGGTTCAGACATCGTACTGCCATGTGACGTGGCCGAAGATGAGAGCATCAAATCTCTGTTCACTGAACTGGCAAAAACCTGGCCGAAATTTGACGGTTTCGTTCACTCTATCGGTTTCGCCCCAAGCGAGCAGCTGGTTGGCGACTATGTGAACGCCGTTACCCGCGAAGGCTTCAAAATCGCGCATGACATCAGTGCCTACAGTTTCGTGGCGATGGCAAAAGAGTGCCGCGAGATGCTGAACCCGCACTCTGCGCTGCTGACGCTCTCTTACCTGGGTGCTGAGCGCGCCATCCCGAACTACAACGTAATGGGTCTGGCGAAAGCCTCTCTGGAAGCCAACGTGCGTTACATGGCAAACGCTATGGGTCCGGAAGGCGTACGTGTTAACGCCGTATCTGCCGGTCCTATCCGTACCCTGGCCGCCTCAGGCATCAAAGATTTCCGTAAGATGCTGGCACACTGCGAAGCGGTCACCCCGATTCGCCGCACTGTGACCATTGAAGATGTCGGCAACTCAGCTGCGTTCCTCTGCTCTGATCTGGCTGGCGGCATCACCGGTGAAGTGGTCCACGTTGATGGCGGCTTCAGCATTGCCGCGATGAACGAACTGGAACTGAAATAAGTGCCGGAGGGCGAGCCTGGCTCGCCCTTTTCCTTCCCTCTGCCCCCCTAACCTGCCTGATTTTTCTGCCGTTATACCGTAACGCTATTATTTATCACCGATCATTCTTTTGCCCCGGACTGGCCATCAGCGACGATAAGCCTGCTCTTCGGTTTATGCACATTTTCAGATTCTGCCGCCTGCATACCGAACCCGAATCTGCAAAAGGATTGATCATGGAACAACGCCGCTATCCGGGCCATAACCACTGGTTTTACGAGAGCCAGACCCGTCCACGGACTTCTCAGGCCGCGCCGCTGGTACCCGAGGCCGCTCATATTGACGATCGTTTCCTGCTGGGCTGCCACGCTGATAATGCTGAAATGCAGGCGCTGCTGAAGGGACATCAGCCCGCCCTGCTGGCAGGCCGCGATCTGGCGCAGCGTCTTTTCCCCGATCGCGTGGTGACATCGCTCACTCACACGTTAACACTTTATGATCGCCTCAGCATCGCGCTGACGGTGGCACAGGTCGCGGGTGTGCAGCGGTTGTGTAATCACTACTCTGCGCGCCTGAATCCGCTGCCCGGACCGGACTCTTCACGCGAGAGCAATAATCGTCTGACCCAGATTACGCAGTATGCGCGCCAGCTGGCGATGCAGCCCGGGCTGATTAGCGCCAGCGCAATCGCAGCACTGGATACCGTTGGCCTGACGGAACCCGATATTGTGACACTGAACCAGGTGATCGGTTTTGTCAGTTATCAGGCCCGGGTAGTCGCGGGTCTGCAGGCGCTGCAGGCTCAGCCGGTTCGCTGGCTGCCCGGCAGTACCGCACCACCCGATGCAGACACCACCGGATTCGACCAGCCTGGCCGCTGGCAGCCCGCGCTGAAGCCGCTGGCGTTGCGCTATGCCAGTGCGGAGCAGCTTGCGGCCATTACACGCTGCCAGTCTCTTCCGGGAATGCAGGAGGCTGTATGGCTGCTGGCCCACGACCCCTCTGCTCTCTGCGGCTGGGCGCAACTCTGCCAGCATCTGCCGCAGCACCCTGCCCTGGCGGAGGCAACTGCGGCCCGCATTCTGGGCAGCCGCTGGGCATTCCGGCTGCTGCCGGGGAGTGAAATATTGATTGATGGGGTCGATGAGGCTGGCGCCACAGGCGAGCAGCAGCAGATTGTTGCGCTGGCAGCGCAGCTGACCCGCTCTCCCGAACGCGTCAGCGCAGCCCATCTGCAACCGCTGATTGCGGCAGGCTGGGAGGCGGATGCCGTGTTCGCACTAATCCAGCGTGTCGCCATTGGCAACTGGAACAGTCGGCTGTTCTATGCGCTTGGCGAAACACAGTAGCCGCGGTTAGCACGGCAGCCGCGCACGCGCTTCGTCGAAGAAGTGCTGCGCAAGCGGTGTGGCCCGGCCCGGTTCAGCGATGACCAGCGCCGCCTGACGTGCCATGGGCGGCAGCGTAATCGCGCGCTGCTGCAGTCCCTGGAGTGAAGCCGGCAGCAGATGTCCGACCGGCGACACCAGTAACCCAAGACCGACCTGCGCGCACTGCATCAGCTGCATCACTGAGGCGCTCTCCACAATAACTCTCGGCACCAGCGCCGCTTCGCGAAACGCCATATCGAGATAGCGACGGAAGTAGCGTGTTGGCTCTGCCAGGCAGAGAGGCTGTTGCGCCAGTTCAGCCAGCGTCAGCGGCGTTTCCCCTGCCAGCATGGGAAAATGGTCAGGATGAAACACGGCCTCCACCCCCTGATCTGCCAGCATCTCCGTCTGGAAATGCAGTTCCCTCAGCGTCGCCATCTCAAAAAAGCCGATACCGACGTCTACAGTGTGGCTGTTCAGCGCTTCCAGCAACTGGTCGGCGCTCAGTACGGCAATGCGGTAGTCGAGCTGAGGATAATGTGACTGCACCGCTTTCAGTAGCAGCGGTAAAGCCATACTGCACTGCGGCACCACGCCCACCCGCAGCGTGCCGTTCACCCCATGTTTCAGTGATTCAACTTCAAGCTTGAGCCCCTGATAGACTGAGACGATCTCCCGTGCCCAGGCCAGCACGCGATCCCCCTCCGGGGTAAAACCGGCGAAGTTATTGCTGCGGTTGATCAGTGGCAGGCCCAGCTCACGCTCCAGGTTTTTCAGGCGCATTGAGAGTGTAGGCTGTGTTACAAAACTGGCTTCAGCGGCCCGCCCGAAATGGCGTTCACGCTCCAGATTACACAAGTAAATCAATTGTTTGATGTCGATATTTTTTTACCATCAGTGACGTAAGGATTCATCTTTCAGCCAGCCATCTATTAGGGCCAACCGGGGTACTGAATACGTTAATACGTTTAACGACTATGATGACGTTCATAGTATGCCGAATATCACCCTGCTTCAAACCACCCCACTGCTGACCTGCCATTTCGCCAGCGTATAAAGCGCCTCCGCGACAGTCGCTGACGCTGCGGAACCCCCGTTGTGTTACCCGATCTTAAAGTGTCGGTTGCTCAGATGCGAAGCCGATAACGCATTTATGCGTCCTGGCCCGGTTTTCTGACACAGGGAATAGGCGGCGCTGGCTGCGTTGTGGGTAGCATCAGGCGGGTCAGGCCATGCAGAGAAGTGCAGGATCAAAAAAAGTCGTGCGCTTATCACCAGACCAGACGCAAGCATAAGGCTTAGTCATGAAGATGCAGGGCGACCCGTTAGCGGCTGCTCGTCACCGATAAACTGGCTGTTCAGGGACAGACCTCAGGTAGCGTCGGCGTCTTAAGCATCCTCTGTTCGCCAGATTGCGCTATCCTGTTACGCCGTACCTCACGATTTCCATTGCAGAGAGGCCCCCTCTGCTGATTCTTCTGCAGCTATCAGGCTATTCTGTCCTCTGACGGTTTTTTGCAGATAACAATTTATGTTTTAATAATTAAAATTTGAAGAGGTTATAGTTATTTATGGATGAGATAGATTTAGCTCAGGAGCGTGAAGAGGCGCATCTTGCGGCCTCCCTGGCAGCACGTAAGCCAAAAGTCGTGAGCCCCGACGGCATGTGCATCTGGTGCAAAGATGAATCTGTGGTGGCGGATACGGCTTTCTGTTCTGTTGAGTGCGATGAGGATTATCACAAGTATCGTCGGGAGCAGCGTCAGCGTATCAGCTGACGCACGGATCAATCGGCCCTGATGCCTCCAGCGTTGCGTTCTGTATGTTGCTCAGCGCCCGGCGCCCCCGCCGGATCCTTATCCGGCGCATAACCGGCTCTGACACGCCACCGGCAGCGAAAACCCCACCAGCGGGCTATTCCTGACCCTTCCGGCTGAGATAGGCTTTTGCCGGTCTCACCGCAGCACAACAGGCTATGCGTAACGCTGCCGATGCCTGTTATCCCACACAGCGCCGTTTTTATGCATCGCGCCTGGTCACATTTACCTTCGGCGTCATTCCAGTCCATACTCAATAAAAAAGATACGTTGATTCTGAGGAGTCAGACTTATGCAAAAGCATCGCCCTCTTGTTTCACTTCTGGCACTGGTTCTGGGGCTCGCCGTTTTTGCGTCGCCAGGCTCTGCAAATCCCGGCAATGGCAATGGCAATGGCAATGGCCATCATGGAAATAAGGGTGCTCACGGCAATCAGGGGCGTCATGACGATAAGCCGAAAAAGAGACATCAGGGACCTGAAAACAGGGGGCAGCCTGACCGCGTGGGATCGGATATCAATTTCTCACGGGCACGTACGCTGGCGGTTAATTATGGTCTGGTTAATTACCCCTCTTTGCCACCGGGCATCGCTAAACAGGTCGCGCGTGGCAAGCCTTTACCGCCGGGTATCGCTAAAAAAAGTCTGCCTGCTTCAATGATCAATGAACTGCCCTACTATCCCGGCTACGAGTGGCGGGCAGTAGGTAACGATTTAGTGCTTATTGCCCTGAGCACGGCTGTGGTGACGGCTGTCATCAATGGTGTATTTGACTGATATCCACTCTCCCGGATGAAATGAACTGCGGCGCTTTTGCAGGCACGTCTCTCCTGACAGCCGGCGTGCCTGCCACGTGGAATATGACTTTGTGCGGCGGTGGTTAACCTGGCTATTGTTCTCACCGGGCGGCGAACCGCATCGGGCGCAGCCTCCGCCAACAGTGCAAGAACCGGCACTTCACCCTTTCTGTTTCCTCTGTCTGGTACAGATCGTTTTCAGCGCCAGGCAAATTAACCCGCCCCCCACCGGCAGCAGAAAGTTGTCGCCGAGCAGTCTGTAAAGTCCTATTCCGGCCACCCCGCCTGCGAGAAACGCCAGCAGTGTGAGCGAGTGCAGGCGCAGGCGGCTGAAATAGAGCGGCGTCTCTTTAGGTGACGCCTTGCGTCGAAGCACTTCAAACAACATCGCCAGCTCGATGCCGATATCCGTCGCCGTGCCGGAAACATGGGTCGTACGTACCCGGGCATTGGAGATTCGGGTGACTACCGCATTTTGCAGACCCATTAAAAAGCTCAGACTGGTAATTAGTACCACACCGGTAGCGTGAGGGGAAAAGAGCTGTTCCACGCCCCCCAGTATCATCAGTGCGGCGCCCTCAGTGAGAATGACAAAGGCATAAATGGTGCGGATATTCCGGCGCTGCCCGGCATTAATGATCAGCGTCGAGCAGGCGGATCCCGCAATAAAAAGCAGCACGACAGAAAGGAAAAAAAGGCCCGGTCCCGCATTCGCTTTGGCCAGCTGATCGGACAACAGCGAGACATTACCGGTCATATTGGCAGAAAAAAAACCGACGATCTCAAAGGCGGCAGTGTTCAGCGCGCCTGCGGCAGCGGCCAGCGTGCAGGCCAGTCGGGTATCTGCGCTGCTGCTGCGGGCATTTTCGGTGCTGATTAGCATGACGCCCCCTTACGATGAAAGCCCTATTTTCCGCCGATCCTTTCCCGGCCACAAGTCACTGAATCGATGCTCGCGTTTATTGCGATATTGCCGCGCGGAACCGCAGTCCGGTTCCGCGCGGCTGAGGCTCAGACGTGAGGGTTACTGGCCTGCCAGACGGAACGTTGCGACCGACTGAGTCAGGTACTGCACCTGCTCCTCCAGCGAGGCGGACGCGGCAGCCGACTCCTGCACCAGCGCCGAGTTCTGCTGGGTAACACTGTCCATCTCGGTCACCGCCTGCTCGATCTGACCGATGCCGCGACTCTGCTCATCCGACGCGGTCGAGATATGCTCCATCAGCTCATTCACGCGGCTGACCGAGGAGATAATTGCATTCATCGCCTCACCGGTGCGGCTGACCTGATCAGAGCCGGTGCGGATGATTGAAACCGATTCGGCAATCAGACTCTCAATCTCTTTAGCGGCCGTGGCGCTGCGCTGGGCCAGATTACGCACCTCGCCTGCGACTACCGCAAACCCGCGTCCCTGCTCGCCCGCGCGGGCTGCTTCGACGGCGGCGTTCAGCGCCAGAATGTTAGTCTGGAAAGCGATGCTGTCGATGACCGTAGTGATCTCCTCAATCTTCTTCGAGCTGGTGTTGATGAGCCCCATTGAGACCACGACTTCCTGCGACACTTTTTCGCCACTCTCTGCGTTCTTCACCGCTTCACTGGTCAGACGGCAGGCTTCGAAAACGTTTTCCGTATTCTGTTTCACCGTTGCGCCCAGTTGCTCCATGCTGGCCGCGGTTTCGGTCAGCGCCGCAGCCTGCTGCTCGGTTCGCGAGGCGAGATCGATGTTGCCTGCTGCAATTTCCTGCGAAGCGGTAGAGACTGAGCGGGTGGAATCGCGCACCTGATGAATGATGGCGGTCAGCGCGCTGCGCATCTGCTCCAGCGACCCCATCAGCAACTGAATTTCACTGCGCGAGCCAGGCTTAACCGGCACCGTGGAATCCAGTACGCCTGCCGCGATCAGCTTACAGTGCGCCTGCGCATCGTTAAGTGGCGCCAGCACATAACGTTTCATGAAGAGATAGATGGCGATGATGATGGCAAAGAACAGCACACCCGACAGTGCCTGCAGCATCACGCCGGTAGAGAAGTGGCTCTGCGCATCGCTGTTCAGTTTTCTGGCATAAGCCTCATGCTGCGCCAGCACCCGGTCCAGGATGATCTCATACTGGCGATCGAGGTGAACCACGGTGGCGATCTGGTTTTTAAAACGCAGCTGGTCGTGCGCCTCTGCCGCCTCGATTAATGGCTGCAGTCCCTGCTGGCGATACGCCTGATAAGCCTGACGATAGGCCTCTGCGTCCGCCTCTTCGCCCGGCAGACGTGGGGCATTCATGTAGGCCTGGAAGGCCGCATCCGCTTTACCGGCGACAGTGCGTACGCTGTCCAGGGTGGCGGGATTGCTGGCATCGCTGCCTTCCGTCGCTTTCATATATTCCATCAGGCGGACACGCAGCGTACGGCTGTGGTTGATCGGGTCGATCACCGAAAGCACCACGCGAATTTCTTTATTGACCGCATTCAGGGAGTGATTGCTCTGAAACAGCAACGAAGTACTGATTGCCACGCTGGCCAGAAACAGCACCAGCAGGAAAGAGAAAATAATCAGGGAGGATTTTTTTAACGACATCACAACGTTCCGAAAATGAGGAGGACAGTGTCGCTATATCGGCAGAAAAACGCGTCCCATTAGGGGCGCGCTTTTTTTAGTTACATTAAGCGTAACGGCATCGGCCGGTCAGGTCCAACAGCATGGCGCGCACAGTGTCCCCTGACGAGGCATTAAGGCCGGTTCAGGCGACCCCCAACGCACTTTTCACCTCACTGGCAATCTTCTCGACCTGCGGGCCATAGATCACCTGAACATCGTGGTCACTGACGCGGTTGATACCGTTGGCACCGGTACTCATCAGCGTCTGATCAACCACCTGATTCATCGCTTTTACCCTTACCCGCAACCGGGTAAAGCAGCAATCGACATCCTCAATGTTGGCCTGCCCGCCCAGCCCACTGATAATCACCTGGGTGCGCTCATCGGCGGCTACCTGCTGCGGTTTTTCATCCTCCGATTCGCGGCCTGGCGTCTCCACATTCATCCGCGTAATCACCAGCCGGAAGGCGTAGTAGTAAACAGGCGCATAGATTGCCCCCAGCGCCAGCGTCCACCACCAGTGCGTCTTTGCGCCGCCCAGCATGCCAAATACCACCAGATCGATGATGCCGCCCTGCACATTGCCAATCATCAGGTGCAGCATCGACATCAGCATAAATGACAGGCCGGTGAGAAACGCATGCAGCAGGTAGAGCACGGGGGAAACAAAGATAAAGCAGAACTCCAGCGGTTCCGTAATGCCGGTCGTAAACGACGTCAGCGCCCCGGCCATCACCAGCGCCCTGACCCGCGCTTTATGCTCAGGTCGCGCAGTGTGGTAGATCGCCAGCGCCGCGGCGGGCAATCCAAACATCATGACGGGGATTTTGCCCTGAGCCAGAAACTGCGTGGCGGAACGCAGCGTCTCATCAGGAATTGACCCCGGATGCGTCAACGACGCATTGAAGATGTTCAGCGCGCCGACCACCGTCTGACCATCCACGACCGCCATGCCGCCGATGGGGGTAAATCGCACAGTTTCATTCAGGATGTGATGGAGGCCAGTGGGAATCAGGATGCGCTCGAATGTGCCCAGCAGAAACGCACCATACTGGCCGCTTTTACCGATCATCTGACCGATCCAGGCGATACCGCTGCCAATAGTCGGCCAGATCAGCGCCAGCAGCACCCCGACCAGTGGCAGGCAGACCACAGTGACAATCGGCACAAACCGCCGTCCGCTAAAGAAGCTAATCGCCGTGGGCAGTTGCTGTGTGTAAAAGCGATTGTGCAGCACCACCGTCACCAGCCCGGCGATCACCCCGCCCAGCACGCTCATGTTGTAGGTAAAGATGCCCAGCATGCTGATATATTCCGCCGACATCATCATCGCTGCAGTCTGGTCCAGCCCCGCCTGCTGCAGCGCAGCCGGTGTCGTGGTAGCGGCGGTGATCCCGCTGGCCGCCAGGGTGGCGCTGATGCCGACGTTCATCACGATATAGCCAATCACGGCGGCAAAGGCGGCGGTGGGTTTTTCCGCTTTCGCCAGCCCGATAGCGGTCGCCACGGCAAAGAAGAGCGGCAGATTAGCAAACAGAGCACCGGCCACTTTACGGATAAAGCCAATAATTATCTGCGGCACCTGCATCTGGGCAAACGCCTCGCCGGTGACGGCCGGGTTCTGCATCGCCGCTGCCAGCCCCAGGAAAATCCCTGCGGCTGCGATAACGGAGATCGGCATCATTAATGCTTTGCCAAACGCATGAATCTGGCTGGTCAGCTGTTTCATTGGGTTACGCCTCGCTGGATGCAAACAGCAAGTATGCGTCCGATGTGGCGATAACTCCTGTTATCAGCAGGTTTAAAACGGGCAAATTCTGACCAGCATCACACTTTGGACGCCTGCACGATAAACGCCAGCTATCGCACCATTATGTCAATCAATTAGACAAGATTTGAGGATAGCTGCAGACTTCTTTTCACCATCAGGATATAACCTGATAACAAACATCAAACAATAATGCCAATTATAAAAAAGCCTGCACTTATATGAAATTTAAACGCCAAATTAAACCTTACCGTGCCGCTGCGGGCGGTTGGGGATCACTGGAAGCCACCACGCGTTTCGTTCTTGACAGCAAAGCGGCCCTGAAAAATATGCGCAACCTGATGCGCATGAACAAAGCGCGCGGTTTTGACTGTCCGGGCTGCGCCTGGGGCGATGACAACAAAAGTACCTTCAGCTTCTGCGAAAACGGGGCCAAAGCGGTCACCTGGGAAGCGACACGCCGCGTTGTCGACACCGACTTCTTTGCCAGACACAGCGTCACTACGCTCTATACCCAGAGTGACTACTTCCTGGAGTATCAGGGCCGTCTGACCCATCCGCTACGCTACAACGCCGAAACCGATCACTACGAGCCGATTAGCTGGGATGCGGCCTTTGCGCTGATCGCGCAGCATATCCGGGCAATGGATCATCCGGACCAGATGGAGCTTTACACCTCCGGCCGCGCCAGCAACGAAGCCTCCTGGCTCTATCAGCTGTTCGGTCGCCTGATGGGCACCAACAACTTCCCTGACTGCTCTAACATGTGCCACGAAGCCAGCGGAACCGGCCTGAAGCGCAGTATCGGCGTTGGTAAAGGCACCATTCGTCTGGATGATTTCGATCACGCCGATGCCATTTTTGTCTTCGGTCAGAACCCCGGCACCAACCATCCGCGTATGCTGCACAGCCTGCGTCATGCTGCCGACCACGGCGCGAAGATCGTCACTTTTAACACCCTGCGCGAACGCGGTCTGGAACGCTTTGCCGATCCGCAGAAGCCGCTGGAAGTCGTCACCTCCAAAGCGGGCACTATCAGCTCCGCCTACTACCAGCCTAATCTGGGCGGCGATATGGCCGCGGTGCGTGGCATGGTGAAATCGCTGCTGGAAACCCACCGTGCCCGCCTGGCGGCAGGTGAAAGCGGCCTGTTCGATCAGACCTTTATCAATGCCAAAACCAACGGCATTGAGGCCTACCTCGACGCCGTGGACAACACCAGCTGGATGCAGATTGTGGCGCAGTCCGGCCTGACCCAGGCGCAGATCCGCGAAGCTGCAGCTATCTATCAGAGCGCAGACCGGGTGATCTGCACCTGGGCGATGGGGATTACCCAGCACAAGCATTCGGTCGATACCGTGCGGGAGATTACCAACCTGCAGCTGCTGTTCGGTCAGCTGGGCAAAAAAGGCGCGGGCCTCTGCCCGGTACGCGGTCACAGTAACGTGCAGGGCAACCGCACGATGGGCATTGATGAGAAACCGGCCAAAGCCTTCCTGGATGCGCTGGGTAACCATTTCAGTTTCGAACCGCCGCGTGCGCCTGGACATAACACCGTTGAGGCGCTGAACGCCATGTTGCGTGATGAAGTCAAAGTGCTGATTGCGCTGGGCGGTAACCTGGCTGCGGCCGCGCCCGATTCACCGCGCACCGAAGAGGCGCTGTCACGCTGTGGCCTGACCGTGCATATCAGCACCAAACTGAACCGCAGCCACCTGGTGCCGGGTCACGAAGGGCTGATTCTGCCGACGCTGGGCCGTACCGAGCGCGATCGGCAGGCGACCGGCAACCAGTTCATTACGGTCGAAGATTCCTTCAGCATGGTGCACGCCTCTGAAGGGATCGGCATCCCGCTGGCGGATACCCAGCGTTCAGAGACGGCGATCGTGGCCGGTATCGCTGAAGCGGTGCTGGGCAGTGACAAGGTGAAATGGCGCGAACTGGCAGGTGATTACAACCTGATCCGCGAACATATCGCTGCCACTATTCCGGGCTTTGCTGACTTTAACGCCAAATGCGATATTCCGGGTGGCTTCTATCTGGGTAACGCGGCCGCAGAGTTACGCTTTAATACGCCAAGCCAGAAAGCGGAGTTCTGTGCCGCCTCCCTGCCGGATTCGCTCTTCCCGAATCTCGATCAGGCGGTGCCTTTCACGCTGCAGACGCTGCGCTCACACGACCAGTACAACACCACCATTTACGGCCTCGATGACCGTTATCGTGGCGTATTTGGTCAGCGTGAAGTGGTGTTTATCAACCCGGATGACATGGCCGACCTGGGCTTCACCGAAGGCCAGAATGTGGACATCGAAACGCTGTGGAACGATGGCATCACCCGTCGCGTCAGCGGCTTTAAGCTGGTTTCCTATAATATTCCGCGCGGTAACCTGGCGGCTTATTACCCGGAAACCAACCCGCTGGTGCCGCTGAACAGCTTCGGCGACGGCAGTGGCACCCCGACCTCTAAATCCGTACCGGTGAAGCTGGAACTGTCGTCGGCGCTGGCCGATCAGCGCATTGCCTGACAGCGACTTCACCCCATCCTGAAAAGCCGGCTTGTCCGGCTTTTTGCCTTGCCGCGCGGCGTCGAATCGCGTAAAACTGTCAGCCGCAATCAGGCCACGAAACGAAAAATTATGTTCCAGGATAACCCGCTGCTCGCGCAGCTGAAAGAGAAGCTCCATTCGCAAACGCCTCGTGCTGAAGGCGTTGTTAAAGGCACCGAAAAAGGTTTCGGCTTTCTGGAAGTCGACGCACAGAAGAGTTACTTCATCCCGCCACCGCAGATGAAGAAAGTGATGCATGGCGATCGCATTGTTGCGGTGATCCACAGCGATAAAGATCGCGAAAGCGCTGAGCCGGAAACCCTGGTTGAGCCGTTCCTGAGCCGCTTTGTCGGCCGGGTTCAGAAGAAAGACGATCGCCTGTCGATTGTGCCGGACCATCCCCTGCTGAAAGATGCGATCCCGTGTCGCCCGGCGCGCGATGTCAGCCATCCTTTTGAGAATGGTGACTGGGCCGTGGCGGAGATGCGTCGTCACCCGCTGAAAGGCGATCGCGGCTTTTACGCCGAAATTACCGATTTTATTGTCAAAGCCGATGACCACCTGGCGCCGTGGTGGGTGACGCTGTCGCGTCACAACCTGGAGCGTGAAGCGCCCGATGTCAGCTTTGGTGAGATGCTGGATGAAAATCTGACGCGTGAAGATCTCACGGCGCTCAGCTTCGTGACTATCGACAGCGCCAGCACGCAGGATATGGACGATGCGCTGTTTGCAGAGGCGCAGGCGGATGGCTCCCTGCGTCTGACCATCGCTATCGCCGATCCTACCGCCTGGGTGGCCGAAGGCAGCCAGCTCGATAAGGTCGCTGCTCAGCGTGCGTTCACCAACTATTTGCCAGGCTTCAATATCCCGATGCTGCCGCGCGAGCTCTCTGATGATGTCTGCTCGCTGCGTCCTGACGTCCGCCGTCCGGCCCTGGCCTGCCGTGTGACCGTGGCAGCGGATGGTTCACTGGGCGATGACGTAACGTTTTTTGCCGCCTGGATTGAATCCAAAGCGAAGCTGGCTTACGACGATGTCTCTGACTGGTTGGAAAACAGCGGCAGCTGGCAGCCGGAAAGCGAGGCGATTGCAGAGCAGATTCGTCTGCTGCATCGTCTCTGTCTGGCGCGCAGCGAATGGCGTCAGACGCATGCGCTGGTGTTTAAAGATCGTCCTGATTATCGCTTCCTGCTGGGTGAACAAGGTGAAGTGCTGGAGATTGTGGCTGAACCGCGCCGCATCGCGAACCGCATCGTTGAAGAGTCGATGATTCTGGCGAACATCTGCGCGGCGCAGGTCCTGCGCGATCGCCTCGGCTTCGGAATTTACAACGTCCATGCCGGTTTCGACATCACCAATGCTGAACAGGCGGCTGCCGTTCTGGCCAGCCACGGCGTGACGGCAGATGCGCAGGCGATCACCACGCTGGAAGGGTTCCGCGTGCTGCGTCGTGAACTTGACGCCCTGCCAACCCCGTTCCTGGACAGCCGCATTCGCCGTTTTCAGACTTTTGCAGAGATCAGCACCGAGCCAGGCCCGCACTTCGGGCTGGGCCTGGAGGCGTACGCCACCTGGACCTCCCCGATTCGTAAATTTGGTGACATGGTCAACCATCGTCTGCTGAAAGCGATTATCCGTGGCGAGCAGGCCACCCGCCCGGATCAGGCCGTCACAGTCACGATGAGTGAGCGCCGCCGCCTGAACCGGATGGCAGAACGCGATGTAGGTGACTGGCTCTATGCCCGTTATCTGGCGCCTTTCGCGGCCACCGATCGTCGCTTCAGCGCCGAGATTATCGATGTGTCGCGCGGCGGTATGCGCGTTCGCCTGCTGGAAAATGGTGCGGTCGCCTTTATTCCGGCCCCGTTCATTCACGCGGTACGTGATGAGCTGGTCTGCAGCCAGGAAAACGGCAGCGTCCAGATCAAGGGTGAAGTGGTTTACCGTGTGACTGACGTGATTGATGTCACCATCGCTGAAGTCCGCATGGAAACCCGCAGCGTCGTGGCGCGTCCTGCCGTCTGACCGTCAGTCACTGCCCCAGCTTCGGGCGGGATAGCGCTGGTTATCCCGCCCTTCTCCCCGCCTGCCGGCCTGGCAAAAAAGTTAAATTTGTACCCCGCTTCACACTTCTCCACTGATTAACTTTCACTTACATTCCATTACATTAAGTTTAGCTCGTTGTTTTCGATCGCTTCCCTCTCGGTCCTCACAAGGAGTTAGTCATGAAAAACGTCAAAACCAGTGTGATCTGGTTAGTGGTGGCGTTAATCGGCGCGGGCGCTTTCGCCATGCTGGCCCTCAGCCGCGGCGAACACGTCAACGCAGTCTGGCTGGTGATAGCCGCTGTCGCCTGTTACAGCATCGCTTATCGCTTCTACAGCCTGTTTATCGCCCGCAATATCTTCGAACTTGACGATCGCCGGATGACACCCGCCGAGCGACTGAGCGATGGACTTGATTATGTCCCGACGAATAAGTGGGTGCTGTTTGGCCACCACTTTGCCGCGATAGCCGGAGCCGGGCCGCTGGTCGGTCCGATCCTGGCGGCGCAGATGGGCTTCCTGCCCGGCACTATCTGGATTCTGGTCGGCGTTATGCTGGCGGGTGCGGTGCAGGATTTCCTGATCCTGTTTATCTCTACCCGTCGCGATGGCCGATCGCTGGGCGAAATGGCCCGGCAGGAGCTGGGTCCGTTTGCCGGTGTGGTGACCATGCTGGGTGCGCTGGGCGTGATGATCATTATTCTGTCGGCGCTGGCGCTGGTGGTGGTGAAAGCACTGGCGAACAGCCCGTGGGGGCTCTTTACCATTGCGGCCACTATTCCTATCGCGCTGTTTATGGGCGTCTACATGCGCTTTATCCGCCCGGGTAAGATCGCAGAAGTCTCGCTGATTGGTTTTGTGCTGATGATGGCGGCGATTATCTATGGCGGCGACGTCGCACAGCATCCTTACTGGGGCCCCTTCTTTACCCTGAAAGGGACCTCGCTGACCTGGGTACTGGTCATCTATGGTTTTGTCGCCTCAGTACTGCCGGTCTGGTTGTTACTGGCTCCGCGTGATTATCTGTCGACTTTTCTGAAAATTGGCGTGATCGCCGGTCTGGCCATGGGAATCGTCTTTGCCCTGCCAGAGCTGAAGATGCCAGCCGTTACCCGCTTTATCGACGGCACCGGCCCGGTCTTTGCTGGCGCGATGTTCCCGTTCCTGTTTATCACTATTGCCTGCGGCGCGATTTCCGGCTTCCATGCGCTGGTTTCCAGCGGCACGACGCCAAAACTGGTCGAGCGTGAGAGCCATATCCGCTTTATTGGCTATGGTGCCATGCTGATGGAGTCCTTTGTGGCGATCATGGCGCTGATTTGTGCCTCAGTGCTCGATCCGGGCATCTACTTTGCCATGAACTCCCCGGCCGCGCTGATTGGTACCACCGTGGAAAGCGCCTCTCAGGTGATCAACGGCTGGGGTTTTGTTGTGACACCGGAGATGCTGAGTGGCATTGCACGCGATGTGGGCGAAGGTTCGATTCTGTCCCGTGCTGGCGGCGCCCCGACCTTTGCGGTCGGTATGGCCCATATCATCACCGAAATCTTTAACAGCCGCGCGATGATGGCGTTCTGGTATCACTTCGCTATTCTGTTCGAAGCGCTGTTTATCCTGACCGCAGTGGATGCCGGCACCCGCGCCTGCCGCTTTATGGTGCAGGACCTGGTGGGAACGGTTGTGCCCTCTCTGGCAAACAACCGCTCCTGGCTGGGCAATATGGCGGGCACCACGGTTGCTGTTGCAGGCTGGGGATTCTTTGTCTATCAGGGCGTCGTCGATCCGCTGGGCGGCATTAACACCCTGTGGCCACTGTTTGGTATCGGCAATCAGATGCTCGCCTCGATGGCACTGATTCTGGGTACGGTGGTGCTGTTCAAAATGAAGAAGCAGCGTTACGCCTGGGTCACTATTCTGCCGACGGTCTGGCTGTTTATCACCTCGATGACGGCGGGCTGGCAGAAAATTTTCCATGAAAAACCAGCTATCGGTTTCCTGGCGCAGGCCGCAAAGTTCCGCAAAGGGCTGGATGAAGGCGTTATTATTGCGCCTGCAAAAAGCGTGGCGGATATGCAGACCATCGTGTTCAGCAATCAGATCAACGCCGCACTGTGCGCCTTCTTTATGCTGGTCGCGGTTACGATGCTGATTTCTGCCTTTTTTGTCATCCGTCGCGCACTGCGCAGCGACAGGCCAACCGTTCAGGAGTCCTCAGTGACGCTGCGTAACAAGGAGGTGCGTCATGTCTGATGCAATTTATCAGGTCCGCCGGCCGAAAGGAGAATGGCAGATTGTCCGCTGCCATCCTGCTGCGACGCCAGCATCCCGCGCCTTTAGCTGGCGGGGGCTGTGGCGCGGCCTGCAACAGTGCTTTCGCTTAATGGTCGGGGTGCAGGATTATCAAAAATATCTGCAGTATATGCGCCTGCACCATCCCGATCAGCCCCCGATGAGCGAGCGCGAGTTTCACCGATATTGTCTGGATGCACGCTTCCCCAGCCAGGCGGGTAAACTGGGTAAATGTCCCTGCTGAATGTGCGTAAACGCCCCGCTTCGGCGGGGCTTTTTTGTGCCATTTTTATCTGGACAGGAAAATATATTTCGTTTGCATCTTGTGCTGGCGTGAGATGATGAATACTGTTGCTAAAATAATGAGATAACGTATGCAGAGCACTTCCCGGAGGAAGTTTCCATGACCGATGAACAAGGGCAAACGTTGTTGTACACCCTGTTTGGTACAACCAGCCCTCATTGGCGTCTGACCGCGGACAGCGATGCGTTGCATTTTGCCGAAGATGAGTCATCACAAACTAATATCGCTCTGCCGCTGACACCCGGCCAGGCGGCTATGATCCGGGCCATGCCGGTCATTACCTCAAGCATCAATCTGACCATGACGCTGCAGGGCATTGATGTGCCTATGCATTTTGTCGGACGTAAAGTGAATCAGTCCTCCTGGGCAGGCACTGCCTCCGCCTGGGGCGACACCTCTGCAGTGGCCCGCGACCTGACCCTGGGACTCTCTTTCGCTGAACAGGTGGTTTCTGAAGCCAACTCGGTGATTGTTATCCTGGACCAGCGCGGCAATATTCAGCGATTCAACCGGCTGAGTGAAGAATACACCGGCCTGAATGAGCATGAGGTGATCGGTCGTAACGTTTTTCAGCTCTTTATGACGAAACAGGAAGCCTCGCAGTCGCGGCGAAATATCGCGGGTTTCTTCCGCGACGGCAACTCTTATGAAGTTGAACGCTGGGTCAAAACCAAAAAGGGGCAGCGACTGTTTCTGTTTCGTAATAAGTTCGTTCACAGCGGCAGCGGCAAAAATGAAATTTTCCTCATCTGTTCGGGGACAGACATCACTGAAGAGCGACGTGCTCAGGAGCGGTTACGGGTGCTGGCCAACACCGATACGGTGACCGGCCTGCCGAATCGCAACGCCATTCATCAGCAGATTAGCCTGGCGCTGGAGCGGTCAGAGAGCGATGAAACCGGTGTGGTCTACCTCGATCTCGACAATTTTAAAAAAGTGAATGACGCCTACGGCCACATGTTTGGCGATCAGCTACTGCAGGCGGTCTCCCTGGCTATTCTGAGTTGCCTGGGCAAAGACCAGACGCTGGGACGACTAGGTGGCGATGAGTTTGTGGTGCTGGCGGAACACACCAGCCAGGCGGCGCTGGAGGCGATGTCCTCCCGCATCCTTGAGCGGTTGCGCCAGCCTTTCCGTATTGGTCTCATCGAAGTCTATAGCGGCTGCTCCATTGGCATCGCCTACGCGCCGCTGCATGGTGAAGATCGGGAGAGCCTGATTCGCAATGCGGATACCGCCATGTACCACGCCAAAGAGAACGGGCGCGGCAAATTCTGCGTTTTTGCCGCGGAGATGAATCAGCGGGTTTTTGAGTACCTGTGGCTGGATACCAACCTGCGTAAGGCGCTGGAGCTCGATCACCTGCTGGTGCATTATCAGCCTAAAGTAGACAACGATGGCGAGGTGCGCAGCGCCGAGGCACTGGTACGCTGGAACTCACCTGAGCGCGGCATGGTGTCGCCAGCTGATTTTATCCCCTATGCTGAAGAGTCAGGGCTGATTGTGCCACTGGGACGCTGGGTTATGCTCAATGTGCTGAAGCAGATTATCGCCTGGCGTCAGCAGGGTATTTCTCTGCGCGTCGCCGTCAACGTTTCGGCTCGCCAGCTGATCGACCAGAGCATTTACACCGACCTGAAGCAGGCGCTGCAGGAGGCCAGCCTGACTGAATGCCCTATTGATATCGAGCTGACCGAGAGCTGCCTGATTGAAAATGAGACCGAAGCACTGAAGCTGATGAAGCAGTTTCAGGAGCTGGGCGCTCAGGTTCATCTGGATGACTTCGGCACCGGCTACTCTTCGCTGTCTCAGCTGGCGCGAGTGCCGATCAATGCCATCAAGCTCGATCAAAGTTTCATTCGCGATATCAATAAGCAGCCGGTTTCGCAATCGCTGGTCCGTGCCATCGTCGCCGTCGCCAAGGCGCTCGATTTGCAGGTCATTGCGGAAGGCATTGAAACGCCGGATGAAGAAGCCTTTGTCCTTAAAAGTGGAGTGGATGGGCGTCAGGGTTACTACTACGCAAAACCAATGCCCGCGGAACAGTTTGGGCATTGGCTGGCTAAGCATCCTGCCCGCGTTTAACGCTACTCCTGATTAGCCCGCTTTACGCAGTGATGCGCTGTGGCGGTTCTGCAGCTGGACCAGGCGTTCCATATAGGCAATATCTTTGGGTTCGAGGGTAAACGCATAATCGACCCAGTCTTCCGTGATATCCATCAGCTCGGCGCGTGAGAGTTGCAGCACGCGCTGACGCGCTTTCAGCATCGCCCGGACGCCATTGAGTTTAGGCCGTAAGGTATCGATAAAGGTGCGCGTGGCACGGTAGCTGTCACCCGGCTGGAAGACTTTATCCACCAGACCGCGCGTCTCATACCACTCTGCACTGTGCGACTCCCCTTCACAGATCAACTCTTCTGCCAGCTTCATGCCGGAACGGCGCGCCACCAAAGAGTAACCGCCCATGCCCGGAAAGAGGTTGAACGCGATTTCCGGGAACCCCATACGGGCGTTGTTCTGCGCCAGAATGAAGTGGTGCGCCAGCGCCGCCTCAAATCCACCGCCTAACGCACTGCCTTCGATCATCGCCAGCGTCACGGCACCGGTATCAAAACCCCGGGCTGCTGAGTGAATGCAGTCCACACAGGCACGTGCATAAGCCCGCAGTGCTTCTCGCCGGTTGTTGCGGATGCACTCCACGAAGAAACGCAGATCGCCGCCCGCATTGAACATCTGCGGCACCAGCGAACCGGTCACCCAGAAGTCGATCGGCAGACCGGAACGCTGTGCGGCATAGCTCAGGTTCATGATCTCCTCAATCAGCTCATGGTTGAAGCTCGGACGAGGCTGCGCACGTAACATCATCCACATGGTACGCCGCCCCTCTTCGTAATAGGCAACTAACTGCGTGGTGTTGCCGGCTTCAGTAAATAATCTGCAGGTTGGTTGGTTAATCACTGTCATTGTCTCATCCTCTGTTTATATTTGATGCGTTAAATACGCGACATCAGCGTAATGCAGAGTGAGGCCAGACCAAATGAGAGATTGATTTACAACACAAAATCCAGAGTGATCCCTGACTCTCCTTTTCCGGATTGATTAGACAGATTACTGAGTGAGAATATTTGTCAGGAGGACAACATGCAGAGGCTTAACACCTTTTAATTTTTGCCAGACAGGTATCTGATCGGCGAAATCGGGTTCCCTTCGCGCTCCCTGACCCGCCTTCCAGGACAGATGAGATACAGGCGCAGCGCAGCGGCTCAAGATTCCCTAATACAATACCGGCGCTAGCAGACAGAAATACCCGGCAAAACAGGAGCGGCCCGAATACGCCATGCCGTTACCCTTCCGGGATAACCGTGATTGTAGATGGCACGAAAATCAGCGAAATTCGTCGATTAATTGACCGCTGGCTATTCTCTCATCAGCACTCAGTGGTCGTAAGCGGCAGGTTTCTGATGATGCCGCCCGGTGAAATGGACGGAAGAAGGAATAGGGCTCAACGGCGATAACCCTGGATCGGACAGACGGGAGCGTGCTCAAAAAAACGGGACGCCGTGGCGTCCCGCTGACTACTTCTGCCCATACCAGGCGTTCTCGCCATGTTTTCGCAGGTAGTGCAGGTCAAGCAGGGGTTGCTGAATCGGCGGCAGATTCGCGGTCAGCTGCTGGCTGAACAGCCCCATATAGGCGACCTCCTCCAGCACCACAGCACTATGTACCGCGGCGTGAGCATCTTTGCCCCAGGCAAAGGGACCGTGCGAATTGACCAGCACCGCCGGGATCGCCGAGGGGGATAGCCCACGCTGCGCGAACGTTTCGATAATCACTTCACCGGTGTTCCACTCATATTCCTGCTGAATTTCCTCACTGCGCATTGACCGGGTGCAGGGGATCTCACCATAAAAGTCATCGGCATGCGTGGTGCCCCAGGCCGGAATCGGTCTTCCCGCCTGCGCCCAGATGGTGGCATGCCGCGAATGGGTGTGCACAATGCCACCCACTTCTGGCCAGGCAAGGTAAAGGGCGCGATGCGTCGCGGTGTCCGAAGAAGGACGTTTTTCCCCTTCCACGATTTCTCCCGTCGCCAGATCGACCACAACCATGTCGTCGCGCTTCATCACTTCATAGTGCACCCCGGAAGGTTTAATTACCAGCAGTCCCTGTTCACGGTCCACGGCGCTGACGTTGCCCCAGGTGAACGTCACCAGGTTATATTTAGGTAGGTCCAGATTCGCTTCCAGAACCTGTTGTTTGAGCTGCTCCAGCATGTCTTTTCTCCTGCTGACAATCGTTACTGAATTTTGCGGAGTCAGCACGGAAAAGGTTATGGAGCAAATGGCTATAAAAGCAGAAAGATTGGCTGTGAATGCAAAAATGCGCTCTGCTTTCAGACTTTTCTATCTTCGGAATTTCCGCAGAATGCTTAGAATCCTCTCAGACAATACGTGGACCTGTCGGGCCACGATTGTGACTCACCCGCTACAAACGGTTTGTCCATGGTAACGCCATTTCGATGCCATCACGGATGCGGCAATGATGGGTTACGGGCGGGCTGAGGAAATATCGGAGCTATACTATGAGTGTTGCCTCTGTGAGCACATCAAAGGAGAAGTGTATGACAACAACAATGAAACGAATCACTGCCGTTGTACTGGCGACCACGTTAGCTGTTGCCCTGAGCGGCTGTTCTAACTGGTCCAAGCGTGACCGTAATACCGCGATTGGCGCGGGCGCGGGCGCGATTGGGGGTTCAGTCCTGACCAATGGTAGTGCACTTGGGACCGTCGGTGGTGCCGCTGTAGGTGGTATTATCGGTCATCAGGTCCACTAAGGACCTTATTAAAACAATAATTGGCTACGCTGGCATCTGCATCACAATCGGGCTACTTCGGTAGCCCGATTTCTTATTCAGCCTCCCGCCAGTTTCACCTTCATGCCTTTGGCTTCCAGCAGGCTTTTAAGCAGATCGCGCTTGTCGCCCTGAATCTCAATTACGCCCTCTTTCACCGACCCGCCGCAGCCACACTTTTTCTTAAGTTCGGCCGCCAGTAACGTCAGTGCAGCATCATCCAGGTCGATACCCGTAATCAGGCAGACCCCTTTGCCCTTGCGTCCGCTGGTCTGACGCTGGATACGAACAATACCGTCCCCTTTTGGCCGCGCCGCTTTGGACTCAGGCTGGGTGATGCGCCCGCTGTCGGTGGAGTAAACCAGTGGATTATCATTCGCCATTACGCTGTCTCCAGACTGTGAAGGATAGCCTGCAGGGCGGCGGCAGGATCGGCGGATTGGGTGATCGGACGCCCGATCACCATATAGTCCACGCCCGCCTGCTTCGCCTGCTGCGGTGTCATGATACGACGTTGATCGCCGGCATCGCTGCCCGTCGGACGAATACCCGGCGTGACCAGCGCAAAGTCCTGGCCCATCACCTGTTTAAAACGGACCGCCTCGTGCGCCGAACAGACCACGCCATCCAGCCCGCACGAGTGCGTCAGCTTCGCCAGTCGTTCTGCCTGTTCAGCTGGTGAGAGCGTGATGCCCAGTCCCCTGAGATCCTCGGCATCCATACTGGTCAGTACGGTGACGGCAATCAGCAGCGGTGCATCTTTGCCAAAAGGCTGAAGCGCCTCACGCGCCGCACTCATCATGCGCGCGCCGCCGCTGGCATGGACGTTGACCATCCAGACGCCGAGGTCAGCTGCCGCCGCAACAGCCTTTGCGGTGGTGTTGGGAATATCGTGGAATTTAAGATCAAGGAACAATTCAAAACCGCGCTGCTGCAGGGTCCTGACCAGCGTCGGACCAAACAGCGTAAACATCTCTTTACCTACTTTAAGGCGGCAACTGCGGGGATCGATCTGATCGACGAAACGCAACGCGCTGTCGAGATCATGATAATCCAGCGCGACCAGAATCGGCGAAGCGGTCACATGATGGGGTGAAGGCATGGCATTTCCTCTTCAGCAGGCACCCGCAGGCGCAATAGACAAACGGCAAGCATTCTACCTGCGGTGTCTGACCATCACAATCGCCATTGGCCCCTGCCTGACAAAACGCGCACTGCTGCTGGTGTTGGCAGGCTTTATTAATTGATAGTATGTTGTAACTAAATACCAGCAAAAAAACAGTCCGCTGCGGCCAGCTCACTGACCGTCGAGACCGCGGATAGGTTTGACCGAAGACCAGGTTCGGCAGGAGGGACAGTGCCAGTAAAGCGCATGAGCGGTAAAGCCACATTTCTGGCAGCGATAGCGGGGTTTGGTGCGAATCTGTTCGCCCACCATGTCGCGTAACACCATCAGACTCTCTTTCGCCCGGCCATCTTCCGCGTCATGCAGGTTAAGATCCATCAGCCGATGGAAGACCCGCATGGTCGGATGCCGCTCAAGCTGACGGCTGATGTAATTCTGCGCAGCTTCAGATCCCTGCTGCTGCTCCATGATGTCAGAGAGATAAAGCTCGGCGGCAGCCCCCGTATTCTCTTCCACGCAGCGCTGAAGAAAATCGGCCCAGGCATCAGGCTGATTCAGCCGCTGAAAGCAGGTTTCAAGCATCGCCAGCGTCTCACTGACCAGCTCTTTATCCTGATCCAGCACCCGTTGCAGGTGCCCTACTGCTCTGGCGTAATCCTCTTTTTCCATCAGGATACGGCCCATCATAATGGAGATACGGGCACTGTTGCGATCGGCCGTCTCCCCTTTCTTCAGCAGGCTCATTGCCCGATCCAGATCGTCACTGCTCATCGCCTGTAACGCCAGTTCGCAATAGAAATGGGCGATTTCGCCCTTCTGTTTCTCTTTGCCCAGCTTAACCAGCCGCTCGGCGACCTCGATCGCCTGCTGCCAGTCACTGGTTGCCTGATGGATTAACAGCAGCTGCTGCAGGGCGCTCACCCGGAAGTCTGTTTCATCTGTGAGCTGCTTGAACATGTCCTCTGCGCGGTCGTAGAGTCCGGCGGCCATATAGTCGCGCCCCAGCTGCTGCACTGCGAGCAGACGCTGTTCATAGCTTAGCGATGCACTTTCCATTAACGCCTGATGGATGCGAATGGCGCGGTCCACTTCTCCGCGCGAACGGAACAGATTTCCCAGCGTCAGGTGTGCTTCTACCGTGCCGCTGTCCTCTTTAAGCATATCGAGGAAGAGATCGACCGCTTTGTCCTGCTGATTAGAGAGCAGAAAGTTAACACCCGCGACATATTCCCGTGACAGTCGGTTGGCTTCCTGCTGCTTATCCTGATGGGCGCTGCGGCGGCCCATGTACCAGCCATACGCAGCCGCAACCGGCAGTAACAGAAACAGCAATTCATGCATCAGAGATTATTCCCGGCCAGCCGGAACCGCTGGCGGAGCGGCCAGGGCAGTGTTGCTCTGCTCAATTTGGGTTTGCATACGCTTGATTTTGCGATTGGCATTGGCCAGCGAAACGCGGGTGCGTAACCAGAACAGCCCGCAGATAATCCAGCCCAGCACGAAACCTGCGCCAAACAGCGATGCCAGTAAGGTCGATACGCTGAACTCACCCTGCGCCAGCAGATAGTTAAAAGTAATGACCTGATCGTTATGCGCGCCTAATGTGACGGAAATGATAAAAATGACCAGTACCACTAAAAAAATCAGCAAATATTTCACAGTGCATCCTGTTGTGAGGTTGTCGAATAAATTATGCCAAAACGCCGGCAAAAATGCTGCTCCCAGCAGCATCGGGTGCGTCGCTTTTACGCAGACCCGGTTAATAATATGGGGTCTTTGGCGGGAAATACAATCAGGGCTCCCGCTGAGCAACCTCTTTTTGTTCCTCAGGCGGCAGCGTCAGCGGGCCGCAGAAACGCTGTGCCAGCCAGGTGGCCAGCGTCACCAGAAGCCATGAAAGCAGGGTTGCCATCGCCAGATCCCGGGGCCAGTGCATACCGAGCAGCAGACGGCTGGCCATCACGCCCGTAGCCCAGATAAAGATTATGATTACACTCTTATAGTGACGGCGCGGCCAGAGCAGTCCCAGCGCCAGCAGCGCCCAGCTGGCGGCAAACATGGTATGGCCCGACGGAAAGGCAAAGCCGGTTTCAAACGCCCAGTGCCGTTTCAGCCATCCCGGGATCTGTGTCTCATCGGCGATCAGCGAGGTAACCATTTCACCACGCTGTTTGCGTTTCAGCTCATAGAATGTCTTCTCATCCAGACCATGATGCTGTTCAAGCCAGATGACGTAGGGACGGGGCTCCTGGATCTGCTCTTTAATAAAGGATTTGGTGTACTGCCCGGCCAGAATGGTCGCATTCATGATAATCAGCAGCAGAATAGCGGGCTTGAGACGAAAACGCAGGCACCAGAGCATCCAGGCGCTGAGCAGCACGCTGGTAATAATCCCCCAGGGACTGGTGACGGTTTCCGTCATCCAGAACAGGCTTTTAAGCAGCAGATTGCTTTCGCCCGGCTGCCAGCGCCAGCCGGTGAGCCAGACAGAAACCGGCATGATAAGCAACAGCAGCATACCCAGTGTCGTACGACGCGAAATCTTAAACATCCTTTTCCCTTATACTGGTGTAATAGGAGAATAACTGCATAACTTTAGCTTAAAAAAGAATAACATACCCGTTACCGATTAGATAATCGTGCTTTATCGCTGCAATTGATGTCAGAGAGTACCAGCCCGCTTACGGGTTGTGGCACAATATTGCACGTTTGTCAGGCCACACTGGCCTGTGCGCTATCATGATGATAGTGCATCCTCTGAAGGTTCTGGAGAGTCACATGCAGCTTAAACGGGTGGCAGAAGCCAAACTGCCCACGCCATGGGGAGATTTCCTGATGGTAGGTTTTGAAGAATTGGCAACCGGACATGACCACGTTGCACTGGTCTTTGGCGATATTAATGACAATGAGCCGGTCCTGGCGCGCGTTCACTCCGAATGCCTGACCGGCGATGCGCTCTTCAGCCTGCGTTGCGACTGTGGTTTTCAGCTTGAAGCCGCCCTCAATGCCATCGCTGAAGAGGGTCGCGGCGTGCTGCTCTATCACCGTCAGGAAGGCCGCAACATTGGCCTGCTGAATAAGATCCGCGCCTATGCGCTGCAGGATAAAGGGTATGACACGGTCGAAGCGAACCACCAGCTCGGCTTTGCCGCCGATGAACGCGACTTCACCCTGTGCGCAGATATGTTCAAACTGCTGGGCGTCAACGAAGTGCGCCTGCTGACCAACAACCCACGCAAGGTGGAGATCCTGAGCGAAGCCGGGATTAACATCGTAGAGCGGGTACCCCTGGTAGTGGGACGTAACCCCAAGAATGCGCACTACCTGGATACCAAGGCGAGCAAGATGGGGCATCTGCTGCCGAAGTCATAAAGAAGAAAAGCCGGGTTACCCCGGCTTTTTTATCAGTTCAGCATATTGCGGATGACGTAGTGCAGGATGCCATCGTTGCGGTAGTAGGTCAGCTCATTACCGGTGTCGATGCGACAGCGGGTGTTCAGCTCCTCTTTGCTGCCATCTGCCCGGGTCAGGGTAACCTTCACCGTGCAGCCCGGCGTCAGCGCCTGAAGATTTTCTACGTCGATGCGCTCTTCTCCCGTCAGCCCCAGCGTTTTCCGGGTAACGCCCTGCGGGAACTCCAGCGGCAGAATCCCCATGCCAATCAGGTTAGAGCGGTGGATACGCTCAAACGACTCGGCAATCACAACCCTGACGCCCTGCAGGCGCGGACCTTTAGCCGCCCAGTCACGGCTCGAACCGGAACCATACTCCAGCCCGGCAATAACGGCCAGCGGCACCCCTTCTGCCTGATACTTCATTGCCGCATCATAGATGGCCAGCTGCTCGCCGCTCGGGTAGTGACGGGTATAACCGCCCTCGACACCGGGTACCATTTCATTCCGGATACGGATATTGGCGAAGGTGCCGCGCATCATGACCTCATGATTGCCGCGACGCGAACCGTAGGAGTTGAAGTCTGTGCGTTCTACCCCATGGGCCAGCAGATAGCGCCCTGCCGGACTTTCGGCTTTGATACTGCCCGCTGGCGAAATATGGTCGGTTGTCACTGAATCACCCAGCAGGGCCAGCACCCGGGCGCCGCGAATATCCTGCACCGGCTCTGGCTCTTTCTGCATGGTGTCGAAGAATGGCGAGAGACGGATATAAGTCGATCCCTCGTCCCAGTCGTAGGTCGCCGCCTCACTGACCTTAATCTCCTGCCAGTCAGGCGTACCGTCAAAGACTTCCGCGTACTCTTTGTGGAACATATCGCTGGTCACCTGCTGTACTGCGGTGGCGATCTCTTCCGGTGACGGCCAGATATCTTTGAGATAAACCGGCTGGCCCTGCGGATCGTGACCCAGCGGTTCAGTCTGCAGGTTGATTTTCATGTTACCTGCCAGGGCATAGGCCACCACCAGCGGCGGCGAAGCCAGCCAGTTAGTTTTGATCAGCGGATGAATGCGGCCTTCAAAATTGCGGTTACCCGAGAGCACCGCCCCCACCGTGAGGTCACCCGCTTTGATAGCGGATTCAATCTCATCCTTCAGCGGACCGGAGTTACCAATACAGGTGGTGCAGCCATAGCCGACCAGATTGAAGCCCAGCTTATCCAGGTAAGCGGTCAGCTGCGCCACGGCCAGATAGTCTGAAACCACTTTGGAGCCGGGAGCGAGCGACGCCTTCACCCACGGCTTGCGTTTCAGCCCGCGCTCGACCGCCTTTTTCGCCAGAAGCCCGGCAGCCATCAGCACGCTGGGGTTAGAGGTATTCGTACAGGATGTAATCGCGCTAATGACGACGGCACCGTCGGTCAGCGTGTGGATCAGACCGGTATCGCTGTCGGTGTAACTGACGTTTTTATGCGGTTTAACCGCCTGATTGACTTCCAGCTCATTGCTGGCGTCAAAGGCAGCAGGCACATCACCGAGAGAAACCCGATCCTGAGGACGTTTGGGTCCGGCCAGGCTCGACTCGACATCATTCATATCCAGCGCCAGTGTACTGGTAAAGCGCGGCTCATCACCGGCATGACGCCACAGCCCCTGCGCTTTGGCATAGGCTTCAACCAGCGCCACCTGCTCAGCATCGCGTCCGGTCAGCGTCATATAGCTTAGCGTGACGTCGTCAACCGGGAAAAATCCGCAGGTGGCACCATACTCCGGCGCCATATTGGCAATGGTTGCGCGATCCGCCAGGGGCAAATCGGCCAGGCCATCGCCATAGAACTCTACGAATTTCCCAACCACGCCATGCTTACGCAGCATCTGGGTCACGGTCAGCACGAGGTCAGTAGCAGTAATTCCCGGCCGCAGTTTGCCGATAAGTTTAAAACCTACCACATCCGGGATCAGCATTGAGACAGGCTGACCCAGCATAGCGGCTTCCGCCTCGATGCCCCCGACACCCCAGCCCAGTACGCCAAGGGCGTTGATCATTGTGGTATGTGAATCCGTCCCGACCAGCGTATCCGGCCAGGCAAACTCTTCACCGTCAAGGGTTTCATGCCAGATGGCTTTACCAAGGTACTCCAGATTCACCTGATGGCAGATGCCGGTGCCCGGCGGGACCACGCGGAATTTATCAAACGCTTTCTGACCCCAGCGAAGAAAAACGTAGCGTTCATGATTGCGCTCCATCTCCAGCCGGACGTTCTCTTCGAAAGCGTCATCATCGCCAAAATGATCGACGGTGACCGAATGGTCGATAACCAGATCAACCGGAGAAAGAGGATTCACTTTTGCCACATCGCCACCTAAGCGATTGACCGCTTCGCGCATAGCCGCAAGGTCAACCACGGCAGGGACGCCGGTAAAATCCTGCATCAGAACACGGGCTGGCCGGTAGGCAATCTCGCGATCGGCGTGGGCATCGGTTTGCCAGTCAACCAGTGCCTGGATGTCCTCTGCAGTGACAGAGTCGCCATCCTGCCAGCGCAACAGGTTTTCCAGCAGAACTTTGAGAGATTTAGGCAGATTATCGATATTGCCAAGATGCTGAGCTGCACGGGGAAGACTGAAGATGTGATATTTTTTGGTGTCGACCTGCAGTATTTCCTGACTCTGCTCGCGTAGGGTAGACGACATAGCTCCTCCTTTTCGTTCATGGTCTTAACCTCAGAGAGATAAAGGTTTATGTTAAAGATAGACCACAAATTCGTTAACGTTTTGATTACAACACAAATTGCTACAATCGCCCGTAAACGAAAATGCCCCGTGTATCACGAGGCATCATAAAAAGGGGGAGTCAGATTAAAGCGCTATCCACACCGCTGCAGACCAGAACGCAAACGAGAATGTATATGCGCTAAGCCAGGACATTTTAATAATATTCATTGTTTCTACTCCTTCGCCAGAATCGGGCGTAAAAGTTTAGCGGTCACCCTCATGGGGGCAACACCCATTGGTCATACAGGTGTGGAAAGCGGCGGCATCAACGTGCGCCAGGAACATCAGTAATAAAAGAGCAGCAACAAATAAACGGTCTTAAAACCTTATTTGGTTTTCGGGTCCAGGAAAGACTCAATAAAAAGTCTCTGGTTATCACTCAAATCCCACGATTCGGGGATAGTCACTTTTTCGTCCTTTGCAAGCGGCTCTTTACCTTTGCAGGCAACCGGCTTGTGCTGGCGCGATGTCAGTGAAGGTTTATGGCTGAGTGTATGTGCCCACATGGCTTTAGCCCCAGATACGCCAGATCATTAACGCAACCACTACCCAGAACAGCGCAGAAGCAGCGAATACGGTTAACCAGGCATTGCGACGGGTGTTACCAGTACGCTCAACCTTAGTGCTTTTTACCGGAAAACCCGGTTCTACTGTCAGTCGTGTATTCATAGTTTTTGATAATCACTCTCAACAAAATGATTGATAACAACGATTAAGATTTAGGAGGAATCCTAAACGCGTTAAGGCCAAAAATCCAGTTATTTTTATTGAGTAAAACGATTAACGGTATTAATCAATATACGCCAGTAACGTAAGAAATCATTAACTCCCGAACGAACTTTTAATAAAACCAGCCACTAAAAAATTTGAGTTAAATTAAAAACAGATCCATTTATAACTACAGCCGCAACCTGAGAACCGCATGTTTGCTGGCTAAACGAATCGGCTGTTAACTGGAGTATGGGAATAATCCTGGCGTGCCGCAAAGTGACATAGTTAAAAGTGTGTTGTAATTCGCATTTAAGAAAGCTGAACCGGGAAACCTGTGATCGATGTTTCATTTACAAAAAAATCATAAAAACTTTTGATTCTCATTTGGCGCTAAAGCGGTGAAACAAAAAAGGCTGCACCCGGCAGCCTAATGTTTCAACGCAAGCGGTAAACGCTATTTAAACGGCAGCCGGATATCCTTAAACATCGCCTCAATGTCTTCGTTAGAACGCAGCGCGACCGCCGTGTCTACCACGTCCCGGGTCAGATGCGGTGCAAAACGCTGGATAAAATCATACATATAGCTGCGCAGGAAGGTGCTGCGGCGGAAGCCGATTTTGGTGGTGCTGTTGGTAAAGATGTCGGCCGCTTCGATGCGTATCAGGTCAGGGTCAGCGATCGGGTCCACCGCCATACTGGCGATAACCCCTACCCCCAGACCTAAACGAACATAGGTTTTAATGACATCCGCATCGGTAGCGGTGAAGACGATGCGTGGGGTTAATCCTGCACGATTAAAGGCCGTGTCCAGCTCCGAGCGGCCGGTAAAGCCGAAGGTATAAGTTACCAGCGGATATTCAGCGAGCTCTTCAATTGAGACCTGCCCTTTTCCGGCCAGTGGATGATCGGCGGTAACCACAATCGCCCGGTTCCAGTGGTAGCATGGCAGCATAATCAAATCGTCATAGAGATGCAGGGCTTCCGTGGCAATGGCAAAGTCCGCATTGCCCTTGGAGACGGCTTCCGCGATCTGAGTCGGTGAACCCTGATGCATGTGCAGCGAGACGCGCGGATAGCGTTCAATAAAACCTTTAATCACGCCTGGTAGCGCATAGCGCGCCTGGGTATGCGTTGTGGCCACATAGAGTGAGCCTTTATCCGGCCAGGTGTGCTCACCGGCCACCGACTTGATGGCATCTACTTTGGAGAGCACTTCACGCGCAATGCGGATGATCTCTTCTCCTGCGGGGGTAACCTGCGTGAGATGTTTGCCGCTGCGGGCAAAGATCTGCACGCCCAGTTCATCTTCCAGCATGCGCACCTGTTTACTGATGCCGGGTTGAGAGGTGTAGAGACCTTCCGCCGTCGAAGAAACATTGAGGTTATGGTTTACCACTTCGACGATATAGCGCAACTGCTGTAATTTCATATCTGTTTTATCCCGGTAAGTTACAGAGTCGCATCCCCGGCTGACGGATAGTCGCGAGGCTGAAGAGAGGCTATGCATCAGGAAAGGCGGAAATGCTATAACGACTATATCAGTTTAAGCAGGAGAGTAGAACGGATTGATATAAGGCTCAGAAAAAGGCCAGCGAATGCTGGCCTGAATGGATTACTTTTTCGCTTCCTGCCATTTGCCATCTATATAGAAGGCTGACCAGCCGGTTGCTTTGCCCTCTTTCTCAGAAGAGACATACTGCTGCTTCGTCTTGCGGCTGAACCGTACCAGCGTTTTGTTGCCTTCCGGATCGGCGGCGGGGGCTTCGGCCAGATATTTCAGCTTTTCTGGCAGACGGTCGCTGAAGCGCTGAAGCTCTTCGACCAGTGGAGCACGGGTTTCACGCGATTTCGGGAAGGTGTTCGCCGCCAAGAAAACACCCGCCGCGCCGTCACGCAACACGAAGTAAGCATCCGATTTTTCACACGCCAGCTCGGGCAGCGGAACCGGATCCTCTTTCGGCGGCGCAACTTCACCACTACGCAGAATCTTACGGGTGTTTTTGCACGCTTCGTTGGTACACGCCATGTATTTCCCAAAGCGTCCCAGTTTCAGGTGCATTTCCGAACCACATTTGTCGCACTCCACTACCGGGCCGTCATAACCCTTGATGCGGAATTCGCCCTTCTCAATCTCATAGCCATCGCACTCCGGGTTATTACCGCAGACGTGCAGTTTACGTTCGCTGTCGATCAGATAGCTGTCCATCGCGGTGCCGCATTTCTGGCAACGACGACGGGCGCGCAGCGCATTGGTTTCTGCATCATCCCCTTCCAGAATATTCAGCACTTCGTTTTCCGGAATCAGATTGATGGTCTGCTTGCAGCGCTCTTTCGGCGGCAGTGCATAGCCTGAGCAGCCCAGGAAGACGCCGGTGCTGGCGGTCCGGATCCCCATCGGACGACTACAGGTCGGGCAGTCAATTGAGGTCAGCACCATCTGATTCGGCTGCATACCGCCCTCTTCAGGATCTTTCTCAGCCCGCTCAAGCTGCTGTGTAAAGTCACTGAAGAAGTGATCGAGAACCGCTTTCCATTCCGCCTGGTTGTTGGCAACCTGGTCGAGGCTGCTCTCCATGTGGGCGGTAAAGTCATAGTTCATCAGTTCGCGGAAGTTCTCTTCCAGACGATCGGTAACGATTTCGCCCATTTTTTCTGCATAAAAACGGCGATTTTCCACTCTGACGTAGCCACGATCCTGAATGGTCGATGTAATGGCCGCGTAGGTCGAAGGACGTCCGATGCCACGCTTCTCCAGCTCCCGCACCAGCGAGGCCTCGCTGAAGCGCGCCGGTGGTTTGGTGAAATGCTGACCCGGCACCAGTGTATTAAGATCCAGTACATCGCCAACGCTGACCGCTGGCAGTGTACGATCTTCGTCGTTCTTACGCAGTGCGGGCATCACTTTGGTCCAGCCGTCGAACCGCAGGATCCGGCCTTTCGCTTTAAGGCGGAAGTCTCCGGCGGCGGCAGTAATGGTACTGGAGTCATATTTCGCCGGGGTCATCTGACAGGCAACAAACTGACGCCAGATCAGCTGATAGAGTTTCTGCGCATCCGCTTCCATATCCTTCAGCTTTTCCGCCACCACTTCCACGTCAGAAGGACGAATCGCTTCGTGCGCTTCCTGGGAGTTCTCTTTGCTGGCGTAAGTAATGGCGTTGTCAGGCAGATATTTACTGCCGAAATGGCTTTCAATGTAGCCGCGCGCCATAGCAACCGCATCCTGACTCAGGTTAGTCGAATCGGTACGCATATAGGTAATGTGACCCGCTTCGTAGAGCCGCTGTGCCATCATCATGGTTTTCTTGACGCCAAAGCCCAGACGGGTGCTGGCCGCCTGCTGCAGGGTCGAGGTGATATAAGGCGCGCCCGGCTTACTGCTGGTTGGCTTATCTTCACGATCCACAATTTCAAAGCGCGCTTTTTCCAGCAGCGCCACGGCGGCGTAGGTTTCATCGCGGTTGACCGGACGGAACGCTTTATCACCGTGGTGAGTCACCTCCATCGACAGCTCATCGCCCTTCGGCGTGGTCAGCGCGGCGTTAACTTCCCAGTACTCTTCCGGCACGAAAGCTTTGATCTCGCGTTCACGTTCCACCACCAGGCGAACCGCAACGGATTGTACCCGTCCGGCCGACAGGCCACGGGCAATCTTCTTCCACAACAGCGGCGAAACCATGTAGCCCACCACGCGATCCATAAAGCGACGCGCCTGCTGAGCATTGACACGATCGATATTCAGTTCACCCGGCTTTTCAAATGCCTGGCGGATCGCATTTTTGGTGATTTCATTGAACACGACGCGGCTGAAGCGTGCGTCATCGCCACCGATCACTTCCCGCAGGTGCCAGGCGATGGCTTCCCCTTCGCGGTCAAGGTCGGTTGCGAGGTAGATGTGGTCAGCACTGGCGGCTAACGCTTTGAGCTCGGCAACCACTTTCTCTTTGCCGGGCAGGATCTGATAATCCGCTTCCCAGCCGTGATAAGGGTCAACACCCATACGGCTGACGAGCGCAGCTTTCTCATCTTTCTTTACTTTTTTGACTTTCTTGTCTGTCGAAGCGTCTTTGGCTTTCTTATCTGTCGAGGCGTCAGCACTCTTCTTTGCGGTTGATCCACTGGTCGGCAGATCCCGGATATGACCCACGCTGGATTTCACCACGTAGTCATTGCCCAGATATTTATTGATTGTTTTAGCCTTTGCCGGGGACTCAACAATAACGAGTGCTTTACCCATATTTACCTTTACCTAATGAAAACATCCTGCTTAGCGGGAGAGGATTGGATGCCCAAAAACCCATTGGGTTCAATATTGCTGCGCCTGTTTAACATTTCAAGGCGGAGGGGTCAATCTCAGATCAGATGATGTGGCTTTATGCAACTACATGATAAAGAGTACTTTTTCCATCTGAACGTATCGCACATCCCGGTGCAAAATCCCTGAAGTCGGAATCGCCCACACTCTACCTGATAAAATCTGTTACGCAACTTAATTAGCACTCAGTCCGGACTTACGCCAGGTTTACGCACAAAATCCGACGCCTTGCCACGGGTTGTCATGCCGTGAAGCTCGCCAGTAATATAGAAAGGATTCGGAGAGTGTCAAAAAGGAGTGAATAAATGCAGAAAACAACTCAGGCTATTTCCCGCCAGGCATTGCTGGAAAAAGCCAACAGGCTTCTCAGGGAACATGATGATTATCTGGCGGGAATGCAGGCGGATGAGGTCATTCAGCAGGGTGATGTGCTGGTTTTTCGCGGCCCGTTTTTTCTGGACGCCAACGGCCTGCCGACGCCCAAAACCACAGCGGTGTTCAACGTCTTCAAATACCTTGCCGTGACGTTATCGCCGCGCTACCACCTGGAATAATAAACCCGGCACAGGCCGGGTTTCGCGTCAGAGCAGCGGTTTCTCACCACGCTGCCAGAATTTCAGCAGCAGTCGCTCTGCCACCGAACCGGCGCTCTGGGTAAAGCGGTCCATCATTTTACGCCGGCGGGCATAATGCACGCCCAGAACAGTAAACCGGTCCATCTGACGGATGATCAGATCATCGCTGGTGCCGATGTCGTCAATCAGGCCAAGCTCAAGGGCCTGACGGCCATACCAGTGTTCACCGGTTGCCACCCGCTCGATATCCAGTGACGGCCGCATCTGATGAACAAACTGTTTAAACAGCAGGTGGGTTTCATCCAGATCTTCCTGGAATTTCTCCCGTCCTTCTGGCGTATTCTCGCCGAACAGCGTCAGTGTGCGCTTGTACTGGCCGGCGGTGTGCAGCTCAACGTCGATATCATTGCGTTTCAGCAGGCGGTTGAAGTTCGGGATCTGTGCCACGACGCCGATGGAGCCGATAATCGAGAACGGCGCCGCGACAATGCGGTCGGCCACGCAAGCCATCATGTATCCGCCGCTGGCCGCCACTTTATCCACGGCGGCGGTGATGCGTACGCCCTCATCGCGCAGACGCTGCAATTGCGAGGCCGCCAGGCCATAACCGTGCACGACTCCGCCCGGGCTCTCAAGACGCAGCAGTACCTCATCGCCCGGCTGCTTCACCGCCAGTACGGCAGAGATCTCTTCGCGCAGTGAACTCACCTCACCCGCGTCCATGCTGCCTTTGAAATCGAGCACGTAGAGCGTGGGCTTAGCACTGTCGGTCTGCCCCTGTTTCGCCGCCTGCTTTTCCGCTTTGGCTTTCTGCTTTTCGCTCTTTTTATGATTTTTGAGCCAGACCTTTTGCGCCTGCGGTTTCATTTTTGCCAGCTGCAGATCCTCTTTCATCTGCTGATAGTCATCTCCCAGATGCGTCAGGCGGAGCTGCCCGCTTTGAGCCCGTTTGCGCAGCGCGGCATTCATAATGATCATGACAATCGCAGCAACGGCAACCACCAGCGTTACCGCTTTCGCTAAAAACAATCCATACGTCGAGATAAAATCCATGAGGTCGCCTCAGTAAACAGAAAATCGAAAACAGTCTGCCAGTTTAGCCGCTTTGCTTCACCTCGTCGCCTGAAATGCCAGCAGCTGGCACAGAATGCGCACCCTGGCGATTGCGCCGATTCGTTATTTCAGGCATAAAGCGGAATCATGCTGTTTTCGCCGGAGGAACCCCGCTGTGCATTATCAACCGAAAAGCGACCTGCTTAATCACCGCATTATCCTGGTCACTGGCGCTTCAGATGGCATCGGCCGGGAAGCGGCGCTGACTTATGCGCGCTATGGCGCTGACGTGATCCTGATGGGTCGCAATCCTGAGAAACTTCAGCAGGTCGAACAGGCCATTAATCAGCTGAATAAACGCCCCGCTCATACCCTGGTGTTCGATCTGGCTGAAGCAACCCCGGCGCGCTGCCAGCAGGTTGCTGAACAGCTTCAGCAGCAGTTTCCGCGGCTGGATGGTGTGCTGCACAACGCCGGCATCCTGGGAGAAATCGTTCCGCTGGCTGAGCTGGACCCACAGATCTGGCAGCAGGTGATGAACATCAACCTGGATGCAACCTTCTTCCTGACCCAGGCACTGCTGCCACTGCTGCTGAAATCAGACGCGGGTTCACTGGTCTTTACCACCTCCAGCGTGGGCCGCACGGGTCGCGCTGGCTGGGGGGCCTATGCGGTCTCCAAATTTGCGACCGAAGGTATGATGCAGGTGCTGGCGGACGAATATAAAAATCAGTCGCTGCGGGTTAACTGCATTAATCCGGGGGGCACCCGGACCAAGATGCGCGCCAGCGCGTTTCCGCAGGAAGATGCGAATAAGCTGAAAACCCCTGCCGACCTGATGCCGCTCTACCTTTATCTGATGGGCGATGACAGCCGCCGCAAAACCGGCATCAGCTTTGATGCGCAGCCCGGCAGAAAACCGGGGGCGGCGGAATAATGGCGGACGATCGTCATCAGCAGCGTCAGCAGCGGCTCAAAGAGCAGGTTGATGCGCGGATTGCCGCAGCTACCGAGGTGCGCGGCATTCTGATGGTCTTTACCGGTAATGGTAAAGGCAAAACCACCGCCGCCTTTGGCACCGCACTGCGCGCTGCCGGCCACGGCAAACGTGCCGCGGCTATCCAGTTTATTAAAGGTGAGTGGCCAAACGGCGAGCGAAACCTGCTGGCGCAGCACGGCGTTGAATTTCAGGTGATGGCCACCGGCTTCACCTGGGATACCCAGAACCGCGAAACGGATACCGCCGCGTGTCTGGCCGTCTGGCAGCATGCAAAACGGATGCTGGCCGATAAACAGCTCGATTTAGTGATCCTTGACGAAATCACCTACATGGTCAGCATGGATTATCTGTCGCTGGATGAGGTCGTCGCTGCCCTGCAACAGCGACCAGCGCATCAGAGCGTCATTCTTACCGGCCGTGGTTGTCATCGCAGCCTGCTTGAGATGGCGGATACGGTGACGGAGATGCGACCCGTCAAGCACGCATTTGATGCCGGTATTCAGGCCCAGCAGGGCATTGACTGGTAGCAGAAAAAGAAAACGCAGCCCAGGGCTGCGTTTTTTATTGCGGGGTCACATCGTTATCCGGCGTTGCGTTTACTGCCCGGATTACGACGTGGCGTGCGCGGGGTGCTACTTACCTTGCTGTGGCGTTTCACGGCGCGACGGATCTGGTTCGCCTTGGTGCGACGACGATCCTTCTCTACCACCAGCTTCGTGACGGTTTCATCATCCATCCCGACCAGATTACGCAGGTAGTTGACCGCAGGCAGATCCAGTTCGGTCCAGCCACCACGCGGCAGGCCTTTCGGTAACGTGATATCGCCATAGCGAACACGCATCAGACGGCTGACCTGGACCCCTACCGCTTCCCATAAACGACGGACTTCACGATTACGTCCTTCGGTCAGGGTTACGTTGTACCACTGGTTAATCCCCTCTCCGCCACCAAACTTCAGGGTCTTAAAAGCAGCCGGACCATCTTCCAGTTGCACACCCTTGCTCAGCTGACGGATTTTGTCGTCGTCAACCTGACCGAAGACACGCACCGCATATTCACGTTCCACTTCACGGCTCGGATGCATCAGGCGGTTGGCCAGTTCCCCATCGGTGGTGAACAGCATCAGGCCGCAGGTGTTCACATCCAAACGGCCAACGGCAATCCAGCGTGAGCCGCGCAGACGTGGCAGGCGGTCAAAGACCGTCGGGCGACCTTCAGGATCGCTACGGGTGCAAAGTTCACCTTCCGGTTTGTAGTATGCCAGGACGCGGCAGACTTCGGTTGCTGACTCAGCAACCGACACCAGATGACCATCAATGCGGATTTTCAGAGATTTACTGCTTTCGACACGATCGCCCAGGGTGGCGACTTTACCGTCAACGCTGACGCGGCCAGCTGCAATCATGGATTCGATTTCACGACGTGAGCCATGTCCGGCACGTGCTAAAACTTTCTGTAACTTTTCGCTCATGGCGCTTCCTCTTTGTCGCCTTCCCAGGCGTCATGGCAGGGTGATAATTCTTTATGAATCAATAGTTTAAACCATTAATTTGGGCCCATTATACAGACATTTATCCCCGAAGTAACGCCCTTTGTGAGCAGACTTTTTACAAATCATGAAGAGTCGGACCCTGAAGATTTTATTCCGGATAATTCAACGGCTGATTAATATAATAGCGAAGGATTTGATTAGGAAATATGTTTAATAAAACGGCTTTTCCAAAACTTTATAGCTGATAGCAATTAAATTTTCTCCCCACTCTGACGTTAACGCCCCCGCTGTTCTTATAATCTAACTATTAACACTATCTTACACTTCACCTGTTTGCATCCTGCTTTCAATTATCTAAAAAAAAGATTAAAGCCAGACGAAAAAACTACCTGATTGCGTTTGGACAACCTGAACCTGCTATGAAAATCAAAAGACCAGATTATTCTTAATGAAGATTCTGTTAAAACCTTATTTTCAGGGATATTTGATTCTGATTAGATTTAATAAATTGTATGACACTATTAAGCTGGTACACTTTATCTCAGCAGCACAATAAAAAAGCAGAACCTGCCGTTAAGAGGGGTTCGCGAAAAGAACGTTTTACGTTAATGATTCGTTAATAAAATTCGTGTTTTGATTAATCCAATAAACCGGCGCATACGGACTTATTGCGTTAATACGGTTCAGTGATGAACCTTGTTTGCATGTCAAAAGTCTTCACCAGGGATTTCCTGACATGCCTGAATAAAGAAACCCATCATGAGAAACCTGACCCTGTTGCCGGTGCTTGCTGCACTGGTGCTGAGCGGGTGTTCCGTGGGCCATACTGAGTACAGCCGCACGGCAATGCAGCACGTAGATATGAGCGTGACTGGCATTCCGACGATCCTCGGGCTTGGCACACTGGGCACCAGTATTCCCCTTACGCCTGAATATAGCCTGACGGCGGCGCACGTCGCTAAAACGGCTGTACAGCGTGTGAAATCCTATCACCCCTATTGCGATGTTGCGATTATTTATCACAAGAACGATGCCGGAACGCTGGCTAAATTCCGCAGTGGTGATATTGGCGACTCCATTAAAATGTATGGCTACAGTTTTATTTCTGCGATGCCGGTAGAGTCGAAAGGCGTTAATTTAGCCCGTACCGCTATCCGGAATAAATGGAATAAAAGTCCGTGTCTGGCCATGGCGTCAAATGCCGGGGTTGTTCAGGGAATGTCGGGCGGCGGGGTTTATAACAGTGATGACACGCTGAGCGGCGTCATTGTGGGTTATACCGATTCCATTAAAAATGGCCGTAGCGGAAAAGTGATCCTGAAAGACGTTTCACTTTATATTCCCTACGGCCAGTTTAAAAACTGGTTACAGTCAAACCTGGCGCAGGCACCTGTGCGTGGTGCCTGAAATCTGGCTTAATTACTGAAACGGGCGGGTATCGCCCACCCCTTCACGCACAATTTCCGGCGCATCGGTGGTCAGATCGACCACCGTCGTCGGTTGCTGACCCAGCGTGCCGCCGTCAATAATCAGGTCGACCAGTTTACCGATGCTGTGCTGGATCTCTTCCGGATCGGATTCGGTGAAATCGTTGCCGGGCAGAATCAGAGAGGTCGACATCATCGGCTCATTCAGCGCGTCAAGCAGCGCCAGCGCCACCGGATTGGACGGCACGCGCAGACCGATAGTCTTACGTTTCTCATTCATCAGGCGGCGCGGCACTTCTTTGGTGGCCTTAAGAATGAAGGTGTAGTTACCTGGCGTATTGTTTTTCAGCAGGCGAAACGCGGAGTTCCCCACCTGCGAATAGACGGACAGTTCAGAGAGATCACGGCACATCAGCGTGAAATTGTGGTGTCCATCGAGCTGACGGATGCGACAGATCCGCTCCATTGCGCCTTTCTCCTCCAGCCGGCAGCCCAGCGCGTAGCCGGAATCGGTAGGATAAACGATGACGCCGCCTTTGTTCAGGTAGTCGACCGCCTGTTTAATCAGGCGCGGCTGCGGGTTGTCCGGATGGATATGAAACAGTTGACTCATAGAAACCTCGTGTCACCTTTCCGTGTCGGCCGGGCATGGCGCGAGTGCCGGGAAACGTTCCCAGACCGGCTCCACCCCTGCGGGTAGCCAGAGTTTGCGGCCCAGCTCAATCCACGGGCAGGGTTGATGAAAATCAGAACCTTGTGATGCGGCCAGATCGTTATCTCTGGCATATTGCGCCAGTTGTGTTCGCTCATTCGGCGGCTGCTGGCACTGTGCAACCTCAATAGCATCGCCACCCGCTTCGCGGAAATGGGCGATCAGCCGTTTAAGCCACTTCGCCGATAAACCGTAACGACCCGGATGGGCCAGCACGGCACAGCCACCAGAATGATGAATCGCATCAATAGCTTGTTTAATTGTACACCATTGTGGCGGAACGTAGCCGGTTTTGCCGCGCGCCAGATACTGTTTAAAGACCTGAGCCATATTGTCGGCTTTGCCCTGCTCAATCAGGAAGCGGGCGAAATGGCCGCGGGTAATAATGCCGCCATCTGCCAGTCGCGTGGCACCCGCCAGTGCATCGGGAATGCGCGCTTTCGCCAGACGCTCGCCAATTTCTGCCGCTCGTGTCTGACGACAGGTCAGCTGACCGGCCAGAAAAGTCACCATCGCCGGATGATCGATATCGATGTTCAGCCCGACAATGTGAATCTCATGATTCTCCCACAGCGTCGAGAGCTCGGCTCCTGCCAGCACGCTGATCGGCAGATTCTGGTCAATGACCGTCTGCTGCGCCTCTGCCACTCCGGCTACGCTGTCGTGATCGGTAATCGCCAGTACGCCGACGCGCATCTCAACAGCCCGCTGCACAAGGGCGGCCGGCGACAGCAGACCATCAGAGGCGCGCGTGTGGCTGTGTAAATCATAAACCGGAAAACGGGCGATATCGCTCAAGAGAACTCCTGCTGAAACTAAACCGGCCAGCATGATAACGATTTTCACGGTCAGTGAAAAAGTGTATTGACATTTTCGCCATGAACCCGTTAACTAGTACACAAGTTCACACACAACGGGTATTCAGTCATGGCGAATTTTATGATGCATTCAGAGGGTTGGCGCGCTGTTCCCGATTATGGGCGACAGGATCGTGCACACTTTGCGTAAACGCCGTGTGAAAACCTGAGCCCGCCCACCCGCGGGCTTTTTTTTGAGCGAAATTCAGAGAAATCATCATGCCAAATGCGAAACCTACAGTGAAGTTGATTACCGGCACCGCACCTTACCGCGAAGATCCGGCCGCAGTGTTTCACCAGCTTTGCGGCGCACGTCCGGCAACCCTGCTGCTTGAGTCTGCGGACATCGACAGCAAGCGCAATTTAAAAAGCCTGCTGATTGTCGACAGCGCACTGCGCATCAGCGCCCTGGGCGCTACTGTTACCGTGCAGGCGTTATCAGAAAATGGCCGCGCCCTGCTGCCGCTGCTGGATGAGGCGCTGCCCGCCGCCGTCGGCAATCAGGTGCGCCCCGATGGACGCGAACTGACCTTCCCGCCGAGCCACGATCATCAGCAGGATGAAGATTCCCGGCTGAAAGCGCTGTCAGTCTTTGATGCGCTGCGTCTGATCCCGCAACTGGTCAATGCCCCAGCCGACGAACGCGAAGCCGTGCTGCTGGGTGGCCTGTTCGCCTATGACCTGGTGGCCGGTTTCGAGACGCTGCCTGCACTGGATAATCAGCAGCGCTGCCCTGACTACTGTTTCTACCTGGCAGAAACCTTACTGGTGATCGACCATCAGACCCGCAGTGCGCGTCTGCAGGCCAGCCTGTTCTGTCCTTCCACCAGTGAGTTCCAGCGCCTGCAGCGCCGCATTGAGCAGCTGCATGGCCAGATTCTGCAACCCGCTCCGGCACTGCCCGTGCAGCCGGTTGCGCAGATGACGCTGACCACCAGCCAGAGTGACGAAGCCTATTGTGAGGTGGTGCGTCAGATGCAGCAGGCGATTCGCATCGGCGAGATTTTCCAGGTCGTGCCGTCGCGCCGCTTCTCGCTGCCCTGCCCGTCGCCGCTGGCCGCCTATGACACGCTGAAAAACAGCAACCCGAGCCCCTACATGTTCTTTATGCAGGATCAGGATTTCTCGCTGTTCGGGGCCTCGCCAGAGAGTTCGCTGAAGTATGACGCCACCTCGCGTCAGATCGAGATCTACCCGATTGCCGGTACGCGCCCGCGTGGCCGCCATGCCGACGGCTCGCTGGACCGCGATCTCGACAGCCGGATTGAGCTTGAGATGCGCACTGACCATAAAGAGCTGGCTGAACATCTGATGCTGGTGGATCTGGCGCGAAACGATCTGGCTCGCATCTGTGTGCCGGGCAGCCGTTACGTCGCTGATTTGACCAAAGTGGACCGCTACTCATTTGTGATGCACCTGGTTTCCCGCGTGGTGGGGACGCTGCGTGCCGACCTGGACGTGCTTCACGCCTACCGCGCCTGCATGAACATGGGCACACTCAGCGGTGCGCCAAAAGTGCGCGCCATGCAGCTGATTGCCGGCGCCGAAGGTACACGCCGCGGCAGCTACGGCGGCGCGGTGGGCTACTTCACGGCCCAGGGCGATCTGGATACCTGTATCGTTATTCGTTCGGCCTATGTCGAAGATGGCGTTGCTACCGTGCAGGCGGGCGCGGGTGTGGTACTGGATTCTCATCCGCAGGCTGAAGCGGATGAAAGCCGCAACAAAGCCCGCGCCGTTCTGCGCGCCATCGCGACTGCCCATCACTGCAAGGAGATCTTCTGATGGCCGATATTCTGCTGCTCGATAACATCGACTCATTCACTTACAACCTGGTTGATCAGCTGCGGACCTTTGGTCACAACGTGGTGATTTACCGTAATAACCTGCCTGCTGAGCTGCTGATTGAACAACTGCAGCGGATGGAAAACCCGGTGCTGATGCTCTCTCCCGGTCCTGGCGCGCCAAAAGATGCGGGCTGTATGCCAGAGCTGCTGCGGGTGTTGCGCGGTCGTCTGCCAATTATCGGCATCTGCCTGGGACATCAGGCGATTGTGGAAGCTTACGGCGGCCATGTCGGTCAGGCGGGCGAGATCCTGCACGGTAAGGCCTCAGCCATCGATCATGATGGCGAGGCGATGTTTGCCGGTCTGAGCAATCCATTGCCGGTCGCGCGCTACCACTCACTGGTGGGCAGTAATACCCCGGAAGAGCTGACGGTCAATGCCAGTTACAACGGGATGGTGATGGCGGTGCGTCATGAAGCCGATCGGGTATGCGGCTTTCAGTTCCATCCGGAATCGATTCTGACGTCTCAGGGCGCGCGTCTGCTTGAACAGACGCTGGCCTGGGCGCTGGCGAAGTCACAGGGAGAATAATCATGCAACAGACACTGGAAAAACTTTACCAGGCGCAAACGCTGAGTCAGGCAGAAAGCCATGCCCTTTTCAGCGCCATTATCACCGGACAGCTGGAGCCTGAGCAGCTCGCTGCGGCGCTGATCGCCATGAAAGTGCGCGGCGAGACGCCGGAAGAGATCGCCGGGGCCGCCACGGCGCTGCTGGAAGATGCCAGACCTTTTCCGCGCCCGGGCTATGCGTTTGCGGACATTGTGGGCACCGGCGGCGACGGCAGCAACAGCATCAATATTTCCACCGCCAGCGCGTTTGTAGCCGCCACCTGCGGCCTGAAAGTGGCGAAGCATGGCAACCGCAGCGTTTCCAGCAAGTCGGGCTCCTCCGATCTGCTGGCCGCCTTTGGTATCGATCTCGACATGCCCGCAGCGCGGGCGCGCCAGGCGCTGGATGACCTGAACGTCTGCTTCCTGTTTGCGCCGCAGTACCACAGCGGTTTCCGTCACGCGATGCCGGTCCGTCAGCGGCTTAAAACCCGCACGCTATTTAACGTGCTCGGCCCGCTGATTAATCCGGCGCGTCCGCCGCTGGCCGTGATTGGCGTCTATAGCCCGGATTTGGTGATGCCGATTGCCCAGACCCTGAAGATGCTGGGCTATCAGCGCGCGGCGGTGGTGCACGGCGGCGGCATGGATGAGGTGGCGCTGCACGACGTGACGCATGTAGCTGAGCTGCGCGACGGCGAAATTACCCGCTATCAGCTCTCGCCGGAGGACTTTGGTTTTGGCTTCCATCCCAAAGAGGCGCTGGCCGGCGGAACGCCGGAAGAAAATCGTGACATTCTTACAGCTTTACTCCAGGGTAATGGCCAGCAGGCGCATGAAGAAGCGGTCGCCGTCAACGTGGCGATGTTGCTTAAGGTATTCGGTCAGGAAGATCTGCGTGAAAACGCCCAGCAGGCGCTTAACGCCATCCGTAGCGGACAGGCTTATGAGCGCGTTGTCGCACTGGCAGCAAGAGGATAATCATGAAAGGCACCGTGTTAGAAAAAATTGTTCAGGATAAAGCGATGTGGGTTGAAGCCCGTCAGCAGCAGCAGCCGCTCTCTACCTTTCAGAACAGCATTGAACCTGCCAGCCGTCATTTCTATGACGCGCTGCAGCAGGGTGCACGCACCGCGTTTATCCTCGAGTGTAAAAAAGCGTCGCCCTCTAAAGGGGTGATCCGCGAGGATTTCGACCCGGCCGCCATTGCCGGGGTCTATCGCCACTACGCCTCCGCGGTCTCCGTGCTGACTGATGAGAAATATTTTCAGGGCGACTTTGCCTTTCTGCCGATTGTCAGCGCGGCCATCACCCAGCCGGTACTGTGCAAAGATTTTATTATCGATCCCTATCAGATCTATCTGGCGCGTTATTACCAGGCGGATGCCATCCTGCTGATGCTCTCCGTGCTGGATGATGAGCAGTATCGCCAGCTGGCCGCCGTGGCGCACAGCCTGAAGATGGGTATCCTGACCGAAGTCAGTAACGAAGAGGAGCTGGAGCGCGCCATCGCCCTGCAGGCAAAAGTTGTCGGCATCAACAATCGCGATCTGCGCGATCTCTCTATCGATCTTAACCGCACACGCCAGCTGGCCCCACGCCTGTCGCACGGCGTCACGGTGATCAGCGAGTCGGGCATTAACAGCTATGCCGATATTCGTGAGCTGAGCCATTTTGCCAACGGCTTCCTGATTGGCTCTGCGCTGATGGAAGAGCCGGATCTGACCGGTGCCGTGCGTCGGGTTACCCTGGGCAGCAACAAAGTGTGCGGCCTGACCCGCCCTGAAGATGCGCGTGTCGCCTATGAAGCGGGTGCCATCTATGGCGGCCTGATTTTTGCCGAAGGCTCGCCGCGCCTGATCGACACGGCCAGGGCACAGTCGGTGATCGCCGCCGCGCCGCTGCGCTATGTGGGCGTGTTCCGTAATAACGCAATAAGTGACATTGTCACACAGACTGCCGCACTTTCTTTGTCCGCTGTGCAGCTGCATGGCGATGAGACCCCGGCCTTTGTGGCTGACCTGCGTGCCGCGCTGCCTGCGTCGGTTCAGATCTGGAAGGCGCTGCGCATTGAGGGCAGCGTGCCGGCCCGCGACTGGCCGCACGTGGACCGCTACGTGTTCGACAACGGCCACGGTGGCACCGGGGAGCGTTTCGACTGGTCACTGCTGCAGGGGCAGACTCTGGACAATGTGCTGCTGGCCGGTGGCCTCAGCGCGGATAACTGTGTTGAAGCCGCGCAGCTGGGCTGTGCCGGGCTGGACTTCAACTCTGGCGTAGAAAGCGCGCCCGGCATCAAAGATGCCCGCAAAATCGCTGCTGTGTTTCAGACACTGCGTGCCTACTGATTTGCCTGGCCCGCTTCAATGCGGGCCCGAAAAAGGAAGATAAAAATGACGTTACTCAACCCCTATTTTGGCGAATTTGGCGGAATGTATGTTCCGCAGATCCTAATGCCCGCGCTGCGCCAGCTTGAACAGGCGTTTGTTGACGCGCAAAAAGATCCGGCGTTTCAGGCCGAATTTACCGACCTGCTGAAGAACTATGCGGGCCGTCCGACTGCCCTGACGCTGTGCAAAAACCTGACCAAAGGCACAAAAACCCGCCTCTATCTCAAGCGTGAAGATCTGCTGCACGGGGGGGCGCACAAGACAAACCAGGTGCTGGGTCAGGCGCTGTTAGCCAAACGCATGGGCAAAAACGAAATCATCGCTGAAACCGGTGCGGGTCAGCACGGTGTGGCCTCCGCCCTGGCCTGTGCGCTGCTGGGCATGAAGTGCCGCATCTACATGGGCGCAAAAGATGTCGAGCGTCAGTCACCGAACGTGTTCCGTATGCGTCTGATGGGCGCGGAAGTGATCCCGGTTCATAGCGGCTCCGCCACGCTGAAAGATGCCTGTAATGAGGCGCTGCGTGACTGGTCCGGTAGCTATGAAACCGCGCACTATATGCTCGGCACGGCGGCGGGCCCTCATCCCTTCCCGACGATTGTACGTGAGTTTCAGCGCATGATTGGCGAAGAGACTAAAAAGCAGATTCTGGAAAAAGAGGGACGCCTGCCGGATGCCATCCTCGCCTGTGTGGGCGGCGGCTCCAATGCCATTGGGATGTTTGCTGACTTCATCGATGAGACCAGCGTGAAGCTGATCGGGGTCGAACCGGCGGGTCACGGCATTGAGACGGGCGAACATGGCGCGCCGCTGAAGCATGGTCGCGTGGGGATCTACTTCGGCATGAAAGCGCCGATGATGCAGACGCACGACGGGCAGATCGAAGAGTCCTACTCTATCTCTGCCGGCCTCGACTTCCCGTCGGTCGGTCCGCAGCATGCGCATCTTAACAGCATCGGTCGCGCAGACTACGTCTCGATTACCGATAACGAAGCGATGGACGCCTTTAAGCAGCTCTGCCGCGCGGAAGGCATTATTCCGGCGCTGGAGTCCTCCCATGCGCTGGCCCATGCACTGAAGATGATCCATGCGGAGCCGGAAAAAGAGCAGCTGATTGTGGTTAACCTCTCTGGCCGTGGCGACAAAGATATTTTCACTGTTCATGACATTCTGACCGCACAGGGAGAAATCTGATGGAACGTTATAACCAACTGTTTACCCGCCTGGCAGCGAACAACGAAGGTGCCTTCGTTCCCTTTGTGACGCTGGGCGACCCGTCACCCGCGCTGTCACTACGCGTAATCGACGCGCTGGTTGAAGGGGGCGCTGATGCCCTGGAGCTGGGCATCCCCTTCTCTGATCCCCTGGCAGACGGCCCGACTATCCAGAATGCGACGCTCCGCGCCTTTGCGGCAGGCACCAACACCAGCCAGTGCTTTGAGATGCTGGCGACCATTCGCCGTAAATACCCGGACCTGCCGATTGGCCTGCTGATGTACGCCAACCTGGTCTTCACCAACGGTGTGGATGCGTTCTATGCCCGCTGTGCCGAAGCCGGTGTGGATTCAGTGCTGGTGGCTGACGTGCCGGTTGAAGAGTCGGCGTCCTTCCGTCAGGCGGCGCTGCGCCATGGCGTAGCACCGATCTTTATCTGTCCGCCGAATGCCAGCGATGAGCTGCTGCGTGAGATCGCATCACACGGCCGCGGTTACACCTATCTGTTGTCGCGCGCTGGCGTGACCGGTGCGGAGAACCGCGCCAGCCTGCCGCTGCAGCATTTGATCGACAAGCTGCGCGAATATCACGCCGCGCCGCCGCTGCAGGGCTTTGGTATTTCAGAACCGGAACAGGTGAAAGAGGCGATCGCGGCCGGTGCCGCAGGCGCTATCTCCGGCTCAGCGATTGTCAGAATTATCGAAAAGCATCATGCCGAACCGGAAATAATGCTGAGCGAACTGAAGCATTTTGTCAGCCGCCTCAAAGCTGCCAGCCGCTAATCCTGCCATCATGCCTTATCACCCGATAAGGCATGATTTGTTTCCTTTTTTATCGCCCTCGGTTTGGCCTTTTCCTGAAATCTGCACCACAATGACAGTGCGCCGTTACGGTAACGTCGCATCCAATTTGTGACAGGGAGAGAAAGCAATGAAATTCGTTAAGATGCTGGCAGGTGCTGTACTGGCGGGCGTGGTTGCGCTGACACTGAGCGCCTGTGCGCCAACCGCAACCAAAGAGGGAACCGGCGGCTATATCGATGACACCGTGGTCACCACCAAAGTCAAAGGTGCGCTGCTGAAAGATGAGTCGCTGAAGTCGACAGAAATCAACGTAGAAACCTTTAAAGGCAAAGTTCAGCTGAGCGGCTTTGTTTCATCACCGCAGATGGCCAACCGTGCCGTTCAGGTGACACGCAGCGTGGCAGGCGTAAGATCGGTGGTTAACAACATGCAGATCAAGTAACGTCTGGCACACAAAAAAGGCCGCTGATTCAGCGGCCTTTTTATCATCAGAAACGGTAACCCGCCCCGAAGAAGAACACCCAGGGATCGACGCGCATATTGATGTTCTGCTGTTCGCCGCCCGCTTTAAACTTCACTTCCGTATCGATATCCATGTACCACAGCGACGCATTCAGCATCCAGTCCCGGTTGATCTGATAGTCAAGGCCGACCTGACCCGCCACGCCCCAGGAGTTCTTAACGCTGAGGTCGGTCAGGCCCGCATCGCGACCGGTCTGGTTGAACTTAGCATCGTAGAAGGTGGTGTAGTTCACGCCCACGCCCACGTAAGGACGCACCGGACTTTTGCTGTCAAAGAAGTAGTACTGTGCCATCAGCGTAGGCGGTAACTGGCGTACCGTCGCCAGCGTGCCGGTCGGGCCAAGTCCCACTTTATGACGGAATGGCGTGGCGGCCAGCAACTCAATACCAATGTTATCGGTTGCCATCCAGGTCAGTGTCAGGCCCAGCTGTGTGTCATTCGAGGCACTGAATTCACCCATGCCTAACACATTATCGGAACCCTCAACAGGCCGGACGGTGGCACTGCCAGCCCGCATAAAGAAGTCGCCCGCCTCGTGAGCTATTGCCAGATGAGGCAACGCCATTGCCAGTAACATCGCGCATTTTGCCAGTTTCATTGTCACTCCTTTGCTTAATCTTGAAATCGCTAACGTCATCGCTTTTTTGCTGGCAATTATTTAACGTGATTTACAGAAAATTGCACTCTGAACGTTTCAGATAAACTGCTTAAAAAACAATGAATTGATTTAGATCAATTTCAGCCCAGGCTGGCGGCAAAAAATAGCACTTGCTGAATAATCCCAGTCAGCCTATTTTGCTTCTCTTCCTTGTTGATTTTGGTTCGATGCCCTGGGAGGGGCGGGTGATCAAATGCATGAAATGACGAATCCCTGTGTCAGCTGTGGCGCCTGCTGCGCCCATTTCCGCGTCTCTTTTTACTGGGCCGAAGCCGATGACGCTGGCGGTCTGGTGCCGACCCACTTAACCGAACCGCTCAGCCTGCTGATGCGCAATATGCGGGGAACTAACGATCGCTCGCCCCGCTGCGTCGCCCTGGAGGGAGAGATCGGCGGCTGCGTCTCCTGCGGGATTTATGCGCAACGTCCGTCACCCTGCCGCGAGTTTGCCATGTCGGGTGAAGCGGGCATTCACAACGAAGCCTGCGATCGCGCCCGCGCCCGTTATGGTCTTCCTGCGCTTTTTTCTCCTTCTTTACCTGATATGACAGAAAGTTATGCCGCGGCGGGTGCCCGCGAGCTGCCAGAACATGTACAATCGCCGGGTTAATTAACCCGGTTCCTCCAAGGAGTGTACATGTCTATCACGGCCAGCTCGTTATACCGTGACACAGGAAATTTTGCGCGTCATCAACTGGCTACGTTGCTGTTGCTGTCGCTGCTGACCGCTTTTATTACCGTTATGCTGGTGCATGTGCTGACGCCCGGTGCCGATCAGATGGCGATACTCCAGCAGAGTGACGACAGCGCCGGTTCGCTGTTTGAGATGGTGCAGAATATGTCTCCGGAGCAGCAGCAGGTCCTGCTGCACGCCTCGGCGGCCAGCACCTTTGCGGCGCTGATGGGCAATACGCTGCTGTTGGGTGGCATGCTCTGCCTGATCCCACTGGTCTCTGCCGGTCAGCGTGTCAGTGCGCTGCGGGCAATTGGCGCATCGGTGCCGATGCTGCCTAAGCTGCTGCTGCTCACTTTTCTGATGACGCTGGTGGCGCAACTGGGCTTTATGGTGCTGGTGGTGCCGGGCATTCTGCTGACGATTCTGCTGTCGCTGGCACCGGTTATGGTGGCCAGTGAGAAGATGGGCGTCTTTGCCGCCATGCGCGCCAGCATGCGGATGGCCTGGAAGAATGTGAAGCTGATAGCGCCTGCAATCCTGCTCTGGCTGCTGGCTAAAGTGGTGGTGATGCTGTTCTTCTCGTCGCTGACCGTGTTACCGCTTAATGTCTCATCGGTGATCTTCACCGCAGCGGGTAACCTGGTTTCGGCGATGTTGATTATTTATCTTTATCGGCTCTATATGCTGTTACGTTGATTTGCGATCGGCCTCCGGGCTGATCCGCAGCCAACTCTGAATGGAAAAACTATGAAGCAGCTACTCGACTTTCTTCCCCTGGTGGTTTTTTTCATCTTTTATAAGCTGTATGACATCTTTGTGGCCTCTGGCGCACTGATCGTCGCCACTGGCCTGGCGCTGGTTGTCAGCTGGGTGCTCTATCGCAAGCTGGAAAAGATGACGATTTTCACTTTTGTGCTGGTGGCCGTATTTGGCACCCTGACGCTGGTGTTCCATAACGATGAGTTCATCAAGTGGAAAGTGACCGTGATCTATAGCCTGTTCGCCGCTGCCCTGCTCTACAGCCAGTGGTTCATGCAGCAGACGCTGATTCAGCGCATGCTGGGTAAAGAGCTGCACTTGCCTGAAACTGTCTGGCGTCGGCTCAACGTGGCCTGGGCACTGTTCTTCCTGATCTGTGGGCTGGTGAACATCTATGTCGCTTTTTGGTTATCTCAGGCGTTCTGGGTTAACTTTAAGGTATTCGGTCTTTCCGGCCTGACGCTACTGTTTACCCTGCTCAGCGGTCTTTACATCTGGCGACAGATGCCGCAGCAGGAGCAAAAATAATGACGCAGCCCGGTTCGCCGGGCATTTTTTTGGCACTTACCTGCAAATAAGTGGACGTAATGGACGAAAAACATAAACTGCCGCAAGGCGAAATGGTGCTGCGTACGCTCGCCATGCCGGCAGACACCAACGCCAACGGCGATATTTTTGGTGGCTGGCTGATGTCGCAGATGGATATGGGCGGCGCGATTCTGGCCAAAGAGATTGCGGAAGGCCGTGTGGTGACCGTGCGTGTCGATGGCATGTCCTTTATGAAACCGGTCGCCGTAGGCGATGTGGTGAGCTGCCATGCAAGTTGCATCCGGACCGGCAACAGCTCGATGACGATTAACGTCAAAGTGTGGATCAAAAAGGTGTCATCTGAGCCGATTGGCCAGACCTACTGTGCCACGGAAGCCGTATTCATCTACGTGGCCGTCGATAGTGAGGGCAAATCGCGTCCTCTGCCCGCCGGTCGCGCTAATCAGTCTTCCGGCGAATAAGTGACGGGTCAGGCCTGGCGGTCTGACCCGCTGTTTATTCGATACTGGCGCCACCGTTAATTTTAAACACGATATTCATCGTCATCCCCTTGCCTGGCCGTCCGCTCTGATAGCGCCAGTTTTTCATCGTCTGCTTCACCGTCCGCTCAAACATGTTCGCCGGCTGGGCGGAGAGGATTTCAATATTATCGACACGCCCCTCGCTGTCTACGTCAAACTTCACCCTGACCCGTCCCTCTATCCGCAGGGCAAACGCACGGGGTGGATAGCCCGGTTTGCTGATGCTCAAGGCTTTTGGCCCTGCCGGCGCAGCATTACTGGATGACGGCGCGGCTTTTGGCGCTGCGGCCGGTTTGTTCTCAGGCGCGGGCGTCTTTTGCTGGAAAGGGTTAGCCTGCGGTTTGCTCTCCTGACGCGGCTTCACCTCACGCGCTGGCTGCGGTTGCCTGTGCTCAGGTTTTGGCTTTGGTTTAGGTACAGGTTTTGGCTTAGGTTCGGGGGCAGGTATGGGCACCGGCTCTGCCTTTGGCGGCTCGGGTGCTGGTTCAGGCTCCGGTGCTGGTTCCGGCTCGGGTTGCGGTGCGGGTAGCACCACTGCCGCAGGTGCAGGCGCGGGCTGAACCTCCGGCGCCACCATGGTGACGCTGATAGGCTGAGATGCCTCCGGTACCTTAATCTCCTGCCCGAATGACGCGTAGAGAATTCCGGCAATCACGCCCCCATGCAGGATAATGGACAGCAGCATGGAGACAGACGTGCGTTTAGGTAGTGGCATAGTCAGCGTGGTCATAACGATCGCAGTGATTGAGTGAGACTGCAATTTTAAATGCAAATAGCAATCAGTTTCAATAACTCCCACTCTTCGTGCTGCATAAAAGCCTCTTTAGCCCTTTATGCTGAGCCCTGCATGGCCTGCAGGTTTCGTTTGCACTCTGCCTGGCGATCCCTTAACGTGTTGCGAAATTCTGAATACTGGGAGTTACTGAGTGCTTTACGTCATTTATGCAGAAGATACTGCAGATTCACTGGAAAAGCGTAATGCCGTGCGCCCTGCCCATCTGGCCCGGCTCAAACTGCTGCAGGAAGAGGGGCGCCTGATTATCGCTGGCCCGATGCCTGCGGTTGACAGTAACGATCCCGGTGTCGCGGGCTTTACCGGGTCAACCGTCGTTGCTGAGTTCCCGTCACTGGAAGCGGCACAATCCTGGGCGCAGGATGATCCTTACTTCGCGGCGGGTGTTTACGCGCAGGTTACGGTTAAGCCGTTCAAGCGCGTCTTCTGATAGCTGGCGGGCTGTGAAGATGGCTTCTGTGGCTGACACAGGAGCCATTTTTCTTTGCGTCATGGTAAGAGAAAAATGCAGATTGTGATTACTGGACTACTGGCAATCGTCATCGTCATGACGGGGTATGCCGTTTATCTCTGGCGGAAACGCGGCTGGCGGAAAGCAAGGCAGTGGATTGTGATGCTGATTGTGCTGGCGGCAGCACTGCAAATGGTTAACGTGGTGCTGATGATGAACGCGCAACGTCTTTTGGGATAATGTTCACTGAAATAATCCCTGAAGAAAAGGTTTTGCCGCAAAGTCTGCTGCTGATACGCTCTTCATATTGCGGCTCAGAGGCCAATACGGTGAAGCGTCTTGCGCTGAAAGGCGAAGAGATTCTTTGTGTGTTTAGCGAGCCAGATCGCAATGAAGTCTGCGCTGGCTCCCCCCGCTACCCAATTAACCACGATCCAGAATCAGGCCAATTAGTGCGTGATAGTGCTGCTCTTCTTCCGGGTTGGTCACATGCTGCAGACGCTTGATCAGTTTTGAGCAGATAGCCTTACGATTAAGGGTACGGCCTGAACTGATGATTTCAGTAACAACCGATCCCAGGATTGCCTGCTGCGAAGGTTGCGCAGCGCTATATAAGTACGCGGAGATGTCAGATACTGAAGCGGGAATACGAGTATTAGTCTGCATGATTGACCTCATTGCGTTTTTAGTAAAAGTCTTAACCGATGCAGTAAAGTTATACAATAACGCTCCCCGTGTACAGATATTTAGTTATCTTATTTTCTATTAATTCATTACCTGAATTAAAAAAACCATTAAATCAATTAGTTATTAAAACGTAAAGTTGTACAAATTTCTCCTGACATCTTGTACAACCTACCCGTATCCACACCTCCCACGGCAAAAAACGATCTGTTCATCATTTTTTCAGTCGCGAAGATGCATTTTCTGGCAGAGCTGACTACATTTGGATCTTACAGATTAAACCTCTGAATGGATGCACAGCGCAGTCACGACCTTATTATGCATAAAACTTATCCCGGTCAGACCCTTACCCTGTTAGCGCCGCTGCTGTCACGTCTGGCAGCGATTGCTGATCCTAAAATTGAAGTGATGAGCGGTTATCCCGCACATTGCTCGGCGTGGCTGACGATCTATTATCAGCGAAAGTCGGGGAAGTGGTCCTATGAATGGTACGATCGGGCGGGTTGTCGCCGGCCAGTCGCGCTGGGCGACCCGATGACATGTCTGATGCATGAGGTCAGCGACCGCGGGGCGACGCAGCAGGAGCACCTGCTGGCGCGCCGCCTGCTGGCCGAAACGGGATTTATGGAAGCCTGACGAAGCGGTTATCCGCCAGGCTCTCAGCGTTGGTTAACGCTAGACCATCTGCGTAATGAACAGAATAGAACGACGCTGCTGCTGTGCCAGCTGGTGGCGAATGCAGTGAATTCGCTTATAACGCCGTGACTGCCCTTCCAGCCAGCGTGCACGGCGACGATGAACCTGTCTCAGCATTCTCCAGCGCGCCACTTCATTTCTGCTTCTTTTCATTACTTCCTCTCTGACATCAAATCCGCGTGGGCATTATAGAGATCTCTGCGCGAATGCCAAATCCGATCGTCTGCTCAGAGTCCGGGATTAAAGGTTCCGTTAGCGCGTTTCTGCACGTAAACTTGCCGGACGGAAGCGCGAACGGGATGTCCACTTTATGACCACTTTTTATACGCTCATCAGCTGGTTGCTGCTGTTTGGATACTGGCTGCTGATTGCCGGTGTCACCCTGCGCATTCTGATGAAGCGTCGGGCCGTGACTTCAGCGATGGCCTGGCTGCTGGTGATCTATATTCTGCCGCTGGTGGGCATTATCGCTTATCTCTCTTTTGGCGAACTCCATCTGGGTAAGCGCCGCGCGGAGCGCGCACGCACCATGTGGCCCTCCACCGCCCGCTGGCTTAACGATCTCAGACAGTGCCGCGAAATCTTCGCCACCGGGCACAGCGATGTGGCGCGTTCCCTGTTTGAGCTTTGCTACCATCGCCAGGGGATCGCCGGGGTTAAGGGCAATCAGCTCCAGCTGCTGACCAGCTCTGATGATGTGATGCAGGCGCTGATCCGCGATATCCAGCTGGCCCGCCATAACATCGAAATGGTCTTCTATATCTGGCATCCCGGTGGCCTGGCGGATGAAGTGGCGGAATCCCTGATGGCGGCCTCACGTCGGGGCGTGCATTGTCGTCTGCTGCTCGACTCCGCAGGCAGCGTGACCTTTTTCCGCAGCCCCTGGGCGGGCATGATGCGTAATGCCGGTATCGACGTGGTGGAGGCGCTGCAGGTGAGCCTGCTGCGCGTGTTCCTGCGACGCATGGACCTGCGTCAGCACCGTAAAATCGTTCTGATCGACAACTATATTGCCTACACCGGCAGCATGAACCTGGTCGATCCACGCTTCTTCAAGCAGAGTGCAGGCGTCGGCCAGTGGATCGATTTGATGGCGCGAATGGAGGGCCCGGTTGCCACCGCGATGGGGATTGTTTTCAGCTGTGACTGGGAGATCGAAACCGGCAAACGAATCCTTCCGCCGCCGCCCGACCGCAATATCATGCCGTTCGAACAGGAAAGCGGCCACACCGTTCAGGTCATCGCTTCCGGTCCAGGTTTCCCGGAGGATATGATCCATCAGGCGCTGCTGACGGCGGTTTATTCGGCGCGTGAGCAGCTGATCATGACCACACCTTATTTTGTGCCCAGCGACGATCTGCTGCATGCCATCTGTACGGCGGCGCAGCGTGGCGTCAGTGTCAGCATTATCATTCCGCGCAACAACGACTCATTGCTGGTGGGCTGGGCCAGCCGCGCTTTCTTCAGCGAACTGCTGGAAGCCGGTGTCAAAATTTATCAGTTTGAAGATGGCCTGCTGCACACCAAGAGCGTGCTGGTCGACGGACAGCTGAGCCTGGTCGGCACCGTAAACCTCGATATGCGCAGTCTGTGGCTGAACTTTGAAGTGACCCTGGTGGTGGACGATGCGGGCTTTGGCAGCGATCTGGCCTGTGTACAGGACGATTATATCGCCCGTTCCCGCCTGCTGGATGGCAAACGCTGGGCAAAACGTGCCTGGTGGCAGCGCATCGTCGAACGACTGTTTTACTTCTTCAGCCCTTTACTGTAAAACGAGCCAGATTGTGTAAATGACCGCAGGCCGACAGGACAGACTATGGATTTAAATAATCGCCTTACCGAAGATGAAACGCTGGAACAAGCCTACGATATTTTTCTCGAACTGGCAGGCGACAACCTGGATCCGGCCGATATCATTCTCTTTAATCTGCAGTTTGAAGAGCGCGGCGGCGCGGAGCTGTTCGATCCTTCCGAAGACTGGAAAGATCATGTTGATTTCGATCTGAACCCGGACTTCTTCGCTGAGGTCGTGATTGGGCTGGGTGAAGCGGACGGCGAGCCGATTACCGACGTCTTTGCGCGCGTGCTGCTCTGCCGCGAGAAAGATCACAAGCTCTGTCACATCCTGTGGCGGGAGTAATCGTCAGATAAAAAAACGCCGGGCCGCTGCCCGGCGTTTTGCTTTACAGCGGGTCGACTTTCAGGCAGGAGACCGCATGGTGGAAACTGCCTTCCAGCAGTGGCCGGGTTTTAGCACACTCCGGCCCGGCAATCGGGCAACGGGTCCGGAACACGCAGCCTGACGGCGGATTGATCGGCGACGGCAGCTCCCCTTCCAGCAGTTGAATCTGTTTATTCTTCTCCAGATCCGGATCGGGAATCGGCACGGCGGACATCAGCGCACGGGTGTAAGGGTGCTGCGGATTGCTGTAGACCTCATTGTAGGTGCCCAGCTCCACCGCATGGCCCAGATACATCACCAGCACGCGGTCAGAGATGTGCTTCACCACCGCCAAGTCATGAGCGATAAAGATCAGCGACAGCCCCATCTCGCGCTGGAGCTGCTGCAGCAGGTTAACCACCTGAGCCTGAATCGAGACATCCAGCGCAGAGACCGGCTCGTCACAGATAATCAGCTTCGGCTCCAGAATCAGGGCGCGGGCGATACCGATACGCTGGCACTGGCCGCCCGAGAACTCGTGCGGATAGCGGTTGATCAGGTTAGGCAGCAGCCCCACCTTCATCATCATGTTTTTAACGCGCTCTTTGACCTCCTGACGCGCCATTTTCGGATGATAGGTCCTGAGCGGCTCCGCGATGATATCGCCGATGGTCATACGCGGGTTGAGCGACGCCAGCGGGTCCTGGAAGATCATCTGGATGTCGCTGCGTGCCTTGCGCCACTCCTCTTCGCTCTGGCCCAGCAGATCACGGCCCAGCCAGGCGACGCGCCCGTCCGTTGCCTTGACCAGACCGATAATGGCGCGCGCCAGGGTCGACTTTCCGCAGCCCGACTCGCCCACCACACCCAGCGTTTCGCCCTCATAGAGCCGCAGGCTGACGCCATCCACTGCTTTCAGGGTTTTCGACGGCTGCCAGAACCACTGCTTGCCCTCTTTAATGTCGAAATGCACTTTGAGATCGGCGATTTCGAGTAAGACTTTTTTCTCCGCTACGGTGCTCATACTAACTCCTCCACCGGCTTAAAGCAGGCGCGCAGGCGGCCATCGCCGAAAGGTTCCAGCGGCGGTGCCTGGGTGCAGATATCCATCGCGTGTGGACAACGCGGCTGGAACGGACAACCCTGCGGCAGGCGCAGCAGATTGGGCGGATTACCCGGAATGGTGGTCAGGCTCTCGCCTTCCGCATCCAGACGCGGTACGGCGTTAAGCAGGCCGATTGAGTAAGGATGGGCGGGCTGATAGAAGACGTCGCGGGCCCGGCCATACTCCATGGTCCGGCCTGCGTACATCACCAGCACTTTATCGCAGATCCCTGCCACCACACCAAGATCGTGGGTGATCATAATGATGGCCGTGTTGAACTCGCGCTTCAGCTCATTGAGCAGCGTCATGATCTGCGCCTGCACCGTCACATCCAGCGCGGTCGTCGGCTCATCCGCGATCAGCAGCTTAGGGCGACAGAGCAGCGCCATGGCGATCATCACGCGCTGGCGCATCCCACCTGAGAACTCATGGGGATACATCTTCATCCGCTTGCGCGCTTCCGGCATTTTTACCGCATCCAGCATCCGCACTGACTCCTCAAACGCCTGCGCATTGTTCATACCTTTATGCAGTTTCAGCACCTCCATGAGCTGCTCACCCACCCGCATATAGGGGTTCAGTGAAGTCATGGGGTCCTGGAAGATCATCGCAATCTGCTCGGCGCGTAGTTTGTTCAGCTGACTTTCCGGCAGATTAAGGATCTCTTTGCCGTTAAACATCGCCGAGCCGCCGATACGGCCATTTTTGGCCAGCAGCCCCATCAGGGCAAACGCGGTCTGCGACTTGCCGGAGCCGGATTCACCAACAATGCCCAGCGTCTCACCAGCGCGCAGTGAGAAGTTCAGATCGTTGACGGCGGTGACATCCCCGTCATGTGTGCTAAAGGTCACGCGCAGATCTTTGACCGTAAGTAGCTGTTCGCTTCCCGCGCGGGCCGCCATCGCTGGCTGAAATTCATGAATGGTCATCGGGAAACTCCTTAACGATCTTTCGGGTCGAGGGCATCACGCAGGCCATCGCCGATAAAGTTGAAACAGAACAGCGTGACCACCAGGAACGCCGCCGGAAAGAGCAGCAGCCATGGCGAAACTTCCATAGAGTTGGCCCCGTCGCTGAGCAGTGCGCCCCAGCTACTCAGCGGCTCCTGCGTGCCCAGGCCAAGGAAGCTCAGGAAGGATTCGAACAGGATCATGCTTGGCACCAGCAGCGAAGCGTAAACCACCACCACGCCCAGTACGTTCGGTACAATATGGCGCACGACGATCTTCCAGGTCGATACGCCACCCACATGGGCTGCTTCGATAAACTCTTTGCGCTTCAGGCTGAGCGTCTGGCCGCGCACGATACGCGCCATATCCAGCCAGGAGACCATGCCGATCGCGGCAAAAATCAGCAGGATGTTGCGGCCAAAGAAGGTCACCAGCAGGATGACGAAGAACATAAACGGGAAGGAGTTCAGGATTTCCAGAATACGCATCATCACCGAGTCGGTTTTGCCGCCCAGGTATCCGGCAATCGAGCCATAAAGCGTGCCGACGATCACCGCGATCAACGCAGAGGCGACGCCCACCATCAGGGAAATGCGGCCGCCGATCGCCACGCGCACCAGCAGGTCACGTCCCGACGAATCGGTGCCGAACCAGTGGCCGGAAGTGGTATCCGGCGGTGAGGACATCATCGCCCAGTCGGTGTCGTCATAGGTGAACTGCGCCAGCATTGGGGCGAAGATCACGAACAGCGTAATCAGCAGCAGCACCAGCAGGCTGATCAGGGCTGCCCGGTTATGAATAAAGCGACGACGCGCATCCTGCCAGAGGCTCCGCCCTTCGACTTCCAGCTTCTCACTGAACGCATCAAGAGCTTCGCTGTTTTTCTTACTTAACATCATGGCGAACTCCGCAATCAGTAACGAATTTTCGGATCGATAACGGCATAGAGCACGTCAACAATCGCATTAAAAACAATGGTCAGCAGACCGACCAGAATGGTCAGGCTCATCACCAGTGAGTAGTCACGGTTCAGCGCGCCGTTGACAAACAGCTGGCCGATACCCGGCAGACCATAGATCGACTCAATCACCATTGAACCGGTGATGATGCCGACAAAGGCCGGGCCCATATAGGAGATCACAGGCAGCAGAGCCGGTTTCAGCGCATGGCGCAGTACGATGCGGCGCAGCGGTAAGCCTTTTGCCCGTGCGGTGCGGATAAAGTTCGAGTGCATCACTTCAATCATCGATCCACGGGTAATACGGGCAATGCTGGCGATATAGGCCAGCGACAGGGCCACCATCGGCAGCAGCATGTAGTTCCACTGCCCGCCATTCCAGCCGCCACCCGGCAGCCACTTCAGGCTGATAGCGAACAGCAGGACCAGCAGCGGCGCGACCACAAAACTGGGTATCACCACGCCGGTCATGGCCACCCCCATCACCGCGAAGTCCCACAATGTGTTCTGTTTAAGCGCGGCGATCACGCCAGCCGTTACCCCCAGTATTACCGCGAGCAGAAACGCGGCCAGCCCGAGTTTGGCCGAGACCGGGAAGGCATGCGCCACCAGATAGTTGACCGAATAGTCTTTGTATTTAAACGACGGGCCGAAATCACCGTGTGCCAGCTGCACCAGGTAATCGACATACTGTTTACCGATCGGATCGTTGAGGTGATATTTCGCCTCGATATTCGCCATCACTTCCGGGGCCAGCGTACGCTCGCCGGTAAAGGGGCTGCCAGGAGCCAGGCGCATCATAAAGAAGGAGATGGTAATCAGGACGAACAGCGTCGGTAGCGCTTCAAGCAAGCGACGCAGGATGAATTTTAACATTGCCGTACCTACCAGGCTGTTGCTTCACAACATAAAAATAGTAAAAGGCGGCGCCAGACGCGCCGCCACTGCTGATAGCCTGAATGCTATTAGTGTTTAATGATGTAAAAGTCTTTAGACAAGGTTTTATCCAGTGGATCTTTACCGGTATAACCCCCCACGTACGGTTTCACCAGACGCGTGTTCACGTAGTAGTAAACCGGGACGATGGTGCTGTCTTTATCCAGGATCTGCTCCGCTTTCTGATAGTCCACTGCGCGGCCTTTCTCATCCGAAGCCTTGATCGCGTCACGCACCACTTTATCGAACTCATCGCTCTTATAATGCGCGGTGTTACTGCTGCTGTTGGACAGCATGGTGTTCAGGAATGAAGTCGGTTCGTTGTAGTCCGCGCACCAGGCCGCACGTGACACATCGAAGTTACCCTGATGACGGGTATCCAGGAAGGTTTTCCACTCCTGGTTTTCCAGCTTGATATTCACGCCGATGTTTTTCTTCCAGATCGACGAGGCGGCAATCGCCAGCTTCTTGTGCAGATCGGAGGTGTTATACAGCAGGTTAAAGGTCAGTGGTTTGTCAGCGGTGTAACCCGCTTCGGCCAGCAGCTTTTTCGCTTCGGCGTTGCGTTTGTCCTGTGACCATTTGAACCAGTCCGGCGGCAGAATATCCATGCCATCAGTCGCTGGCGGCGTGTAGCTGTAGGCCGGTTTCTGGCCCTGCGCCAGCACTTTGTTCACCATAATGTCACGATCCAGACCCAGCTTCAGGGCAGCGCGGACGCGTGGATCGGTAAATGGCGCTTTCTGGTTGTTAATTTCATAGTAGTAGGTGCAGAGGTAAGGATCGACATGCAGCTCTTTACCATTGTCACGCTGCAGTTTTTTAAACAGCTCAATTGGCAGATTGTTATAGGTCATGTCGCTGCCGTTCTCAGAGAAATAACGGTTAACGTCACTGACTTCAGAACTGATTGGCAGGTAGGTCACTTTGTTCAGCACGGTGTGTTCGTTGTCCCAGTAGTTCGGGTTACGCACCAGGGTAATGCGCTCGTTGATCACGTGCGCGTCCAGCTTAAAGGCACCGTTGCCGACCCAGTTCTGCGGCTGGGTCCACTGATCACCAAACTTCTCGATCGCCGGTTTATAAACCGGAGACATCACAGAGTTGATCAGCAGCTTATCGAAGTATGGCACCGGCTCGCTCAGGGTGACTTCCAGCGTGTGATCATCAATGGCTTTTACGCCCAGATCGGTAATTGGTTTTTTACCGGCGATGATGTCATCAACGTTCAGAATATGACCATATTGCGGGTAGCTGGCGTACGGTGAAGCCGTTTTAGGATCGACAAGACGCTCCCAACTGTAGACGAAGTCCTGCGCGGTAACCGGCTCGCCATTAGACCATTTGGCATTTTTACGCAGGTGGAACGTCCATACTTTGAAATCTTTGTTTTCGTAACTTTCCGCAACACCCGGGATCGGTTTACCGTTGCTGTCATTGACCAGCAGACCTTCGTAAAGGTCGCGCGCCACGTTGTCTTCCGGCACACCTTCAATTTTGTGCGGATCAAGCGACTGCACTTCATCGCCATTGCCGCGTACCAGCTCCTGTTTTGCGGCCAGCTCAACGCCTGCGGGCACGGTTGCCGCCAGCGCCGCATTCCCTGCCAGTGCACTTACTGCGGCAAAAACGCCCGCTGCGATCAGGCTTTTTTTCGTGATGTTGTTCATTATTACACTCCAGTTTTATTATCGTCACCGCGGCGATGCACTGCCACGGCGTCCCCCGTCTCCGGGCTCCCCGGCCTGTACCAGGGAGATCGACCCCAAAAAATGGTCTTTATGCGAATGCGTTTCTGACTGTCTCGCCGGATGGCGATCAGATCAGTGTTGTTTGATGAAGTAGTACTTCAGGTCTGTCATGTCCTGCGGGTCTTTGCCCGTAAAACCGCCCACCCAGGGCTTTACCAGGCGCACACTGACGCGGTAGTAAACTGGCACAATGGGTGAGTCTTTGTCGAGTTGTGTTTCAGCCTGCTGATAGAGCTCAGCGCGCGCGGCTTCACTGCCCGCCGTCAGCGTCTCCGACATCAGGCGATCGAAGGTCGCGCTACTGTAGAACGCCGTGTTAATCGAGGCGTTGCTGATCAGCATATTCAGGAAGGTTGACGGCTCGTTGTAGTCAGCGCACCAGGTTGCACGCACCACGTCAAACTGTGCCTGATGCCGGGTCTCCAGCATCGTCTTCCACTCCTGGTTCTGCAGCGTCACTTTGGCGCCCAGATTTTTCTGCCACATTGACGCGGCCGCAATCGCCTGGCGTTTATTCTGATCGGAGGTGTTATAGAGCAGCGTAAAGCTGAGCGGATGGGCGGCATCGAATCCCGCCTCGGCCAGCAGCTTTTTCGCCGCCTCGTTACGCTGCGCCTGCGTCCAGTTGAACCAGGCGGGCGGCGTCAGCCGTATACCGGCGGTAAACGGCGGCGTCAGGCTGTAAGCCGGGATCTGTCCCTGAGCCATGATCTTATTAGCGATGATGTCGCGATCCAGCGTCATCTTCAGCGCGTTGCGCACCCGCGCATCGGTGAAAGGCGGCTTTTTATTATTAATTTCGTAGTAGAAGGTGCAGAGCAGCGGACTGACTTTCACTTCATCACCCAGCTCTTTACGCAGTTTGCCAAACATCTCAGGCGGCACCGCGCTGTTGGTGATATCCGTGCCGCCGCTGCGATAGCGGTTGATGTCGCTGTTTTCCGAGGCGATAGGCAGGAATGTCCCCTGCTCGATTACCGTATGGGCGTTATCCCAGTAATGCGGATTACGCTTCACGACGATTTTTTCATTCACCACCCAGTCGCTCAGCACGTAGGCGCCGTTGCCGACATAGTGCTCCGGACGCGTCCAGGCCTCTCCCCACTGTTTAATGGCGGGTGCATAGACCGGCTTCATGGCCGTATGCGCTAACATGGCCACCAGATAAGGCACCGGCTCGCTCAGGGTAATCTGCAGCCGATGGGCATCCAGCGCCTTAACGCCCAGCTTTTCGGGTGACGCTTTGCCTGCCAGAATGGCATCGATATTGGCAAAATGAGCGGCCTGCAGGTAGCTGGCATAAGGTGATGCCGTTTTCGGATCGACCAGACGCCGCCAGCTGAAAACAAAATCGTCGGCGGTGACAGGCTGACCATTGCTCCATTTCGCATCATCGCGCAGATGGAAAATCCAGATGTCAGGCTGCGGATTCTCCCAGCTTTTCGCCACGCCAGGCACCACCTCGCCGCGGTTATCGGTGTTCACCAGCCCATCCAGCAGGTTGTGAATGATATTTGATTCCGGCACGCCTTCAGTTTTGTGCGGGTCCAGCGAGGAAACCTCACTGCCGTTATTAATCACAATCTCCTGGCGAGCGGCCAGGGCGGTGCCCGGCGGAACCGTCGCGGCATAGGCTGGCGAAATGGCCGTGAACAGAATACCTGCGATGAGTGACCGCCGTTGCTGCAATTTCTCTATCCCAATCATGCGAAACGCCAACCCTTTATTAAGTATCCCGACAGGCTTAAGCAAAAAGCGTTCTCACTTTGGGCTTTCGGAGAAAAAATTTGTGCTGGACCAAAAATTATCAGAAGCCGTAACAGGGTGCCAAAGTAAAATAGCTAAAATGTTAACTAATTCTCTTTTATCATGAGAAATGCAGCAGCGGAAGTGTTAATTTTTGCTCTAAAAATAAGGTATCCCACTGATTTAAAAGAGATTCAATCAAAAAAAGCATAAAACATGGAGAGGAAATAAAAAAAAGCATCCGATGTGGTACTTATCGGGGAATTTGTCGTTTTGTTACGATGAAATCGAGCGGATTAAGGAAATGGTGGCGATTTATGAGGTGTCATTAAACAGCAGTAGCAGAAAATGATGTGAAAATGTTGACATGTTTTTGTAGAAAAAAGTCTGTGACCTGATGCGCAGTAATGAAATTTATAATTACCGGTCTGCGTTAAGCTGAATGAATAAATGCATTGTAATGGTGCAATAAACTGCGCTATTGCACCATAACGGTTCAAAAAATCATTTCATGGTCTGAAATAAGTGCTCTGTCAGTTGAGCAGACCGGGAAAAATAGCCTTCATACCGGTGACAACAAACTCGATGCCCAGTGCCATCAGCAGCAGGCCCATAATACGGGTAATGACGTTAATCCCGGTCTGACCCAGGATACGGACCATTAATGGCGCGGCCCGGAACAGCAGCCAGCAGCAGAAGGCGAAGATGGCTATCGCCAGCGTGAAGCCCAGCAGGTTAATCCAGCTGTGGTAGCGAGTGCTCCAGACGATAGTCGAGCTAATCGCCCCTGGTCCCGCCATCAGCGGGAGCGCCAGTGGCACAACACCCACACTTTCGCGGATTGCCGTCTCTGACTTCTCCTGCTTATTCTGCTTATCTTCACCCAGTTTGCCGCTGATCATCGACATCGCAATGGTAACAACCAGGATCCCGCCTGCAATACGGAAGGAATCAATTGAGATGCCGAACACCCGCAGTATGGCATCGCCTAAAAAGAGTGACGTCCAGAGGATAATCGCCACCGCCAGGTTGGCGGTGAGATTGGTTTTATTACGCTCAGCCACGCCCTGATAACGGGTCATACTGATAAATACAGGAATAATGCCCACCGGATTCACCAGCGCAAAGAGCCCGACAAAAAATTTTATATAACCTGAAAGATCTAACAGCGCAGGATTCACGACTTTACTCCGTACCACAGGGGGGAAAACGCGCCTAATGTATGTGAAAACGGACACAGACACCAGATGCAGGCTCGGCAATTTATGCTATTGAACTTTGGCACATTTAGCGCTTTACGCCAGTGATCGTCTAAGGGCTGGAGATAGCCGCTGCCACACCCTGCTGCTTCAGATACACATAATGTAAGAAAACAGATGAAGCAATCCGCAGCTGAATGGTGTCAGCTTGCGCTTAAATTGATCTGCATCAAAATTGCTCTACCCCAAACCAGGTAATCTTTTTGCAACGGAAGCAGTCGCGGCAGTGCAGTCTATCCTCTTCGCCGCAACTGAAGACTTATTCAGTAAGCCTCTGAAAATCCTGAATTTACATACCTGAGTAGTGGTGTTGATGCCGTGTGGCGCTACTCAGTTACAAAGGAGAGTTTACTAAAAAAGTTTAACTTCCTTCAGGAGAACACCATGGCCGTAACCAATATCGCGGAACTGAATGCACTGGTTGAACGTGTGAAAAAAGCCCAGCGTGAATATGCCAGCTTTTCTCAACAGCAGGTCGACGCCATCTTCCGTGCCGCCGCCCTCGCCGCCGCCGATGCCCGCATCCCACTCGCTAAAATGGCTGTTGCCGAATCGGGTATGGGCATCGTCGAAGATAAAGTCATTAAAAACCATTTTGCCTCTGAATATATTTATAACGCCTATAAAGATGAGAAGACATGCGGTGTGTTAGCCACTGATGACACCTTTGGCACCATTACCATCGCCGAACCGATTGGCCTGATTTGCGGCATCGTCCCGACCACCAACCCAACCTCTACCGCCATTTTTAAAGCCCTGATTAGCCTTAAAACCCGCAACGGAATTATCTTCTCGCCACACCCACGCGCGAAAGATGCCACCAACAAAGCCGCAGATATCGTTCTGCAGGCGGCGATTGCGGCCGGTGCGCCGAAAGATATTATCGGCTGGATTGACGCTCCTTCCGTAGAACTCTCCAATCAGCTGATGCATCACCCTGATATCAACCTGATTCTCGCTACCGGCGGACCGGGCATGGTGAAGGCGGCTTACAGCTCCGGGAAACCTGCGATTGGTGTCGGTGCCGGTAATACGCCGGTCGTGATTGATGAAACCGCTGACCTGAAACGTGCCGTGGCGTCCATATTGATGTCCAAAACCTTCGACAACGGCGTGATCTGTGCCTCTGAACAGTCAGTGATTGTTGTGGATTCCGTCTATGATGCAGTACGTGAACGCTTTGCCAGCCACGGCGGATACCTGCTGCAGGGTGCCGAACTGCAGGCAGTACAGGATATCATCCTGAAAAACGGCGGCCTGAACGCAGCCATCGTTGGTCAGCCCGCAGTGAAAATTGCCGAAATGGCCGGCCTTCGTGTGCCCGCCAGCACTAAAATCCTGATTGGTGAAGTGAAACGGGTGGATGAGTCTGAGCCGTTCGCCCATGAAAAACTCTCGCCGACGCTGGCGATGTACCGGGCGAAAGATTTCCAGGACGCTGTAGAGAAAGCCGAGAAGCTGGTCGCCATGGGCGGTATCGGCCACACCTCCTGTCTCTACACCGATCAGGACAATCAGACCGAACGCGTGCACTACTTTGGCGACAAAATGAAAACGGCGCGTATTCTGATCAACACACCTGCCTCGCAGGGCGGTATTGGCGACCTCTACAACTTCAAACTGGCGCCGTCTCTGACGCTGGGATGTGGTTCATGGGGCGGCAACTCGATTTCTGAGAACGTCGGGCCGAAACATCTGATCAATACCAAAACTGTCGCCAAGCGAGCTGAAAATATGTTGTGGCATAAACTTCCTCAATCCATCTATTTCCGCCGAGGTTCCCTGCCGATTGCGCTGGAAGAGGTGGCAACAGACGGCGCGAAACGTGCCTTTATCGTCACTGACCGCTTCCTGTTCAATAATGGCTATGCCGACCAGGTGACCCGCGTACTGAAAAATCACGGTATCGAAACGGAGGTCTTCTTTGAAGTTGAAGCAGACCCAACGCTGAGCATCGTTCGCAAAGGCGCGGAACAGATGAATAGCTTCAAGCCGGATGTCATCATCGCGCTGGGTGGCGGCTCTCCGATGGATGCGGCCAAAATTATGTGGGTGATGTACGAACATCCGGAAACCCACTTCGAAGAGCTGGCGTTACGTTTCATGGATATCCGTAAACGTATCTACAGGTTCCCGAAAATGGGCGTGAAAGCGCGACTGGTCGCCATCACGACGACCTCTGGTACAGGGTCAGAAGTAACGCCGTTTGCCGTGGTGACCGATGATGCCACCGGGCAGAAATATCCTCTGGCAGACTATGCACTGACCCCGAATGTGGCGATTGTGGATGCCAATCTGGTCATGGATATGCCGCGTTCACTCTGCGCATTCGGCGGTCTGGATGCCGTAACACATGCGCTGGAAGCCTACGTTTCCGTGCTGGCGAATGAGTATTCCGATGGCCAGGCGCTGCAGGCGCTGAAGCTGCTAAAAGAGAACCTGCCTGCCAGCTATGCCGAAGGCGCGAAAAACCCGATTGCGCGGGAGCGCGTGCATAACGCCGCGACCATTGCCGGTATCGCCTTTGCCAACGCCTTCCTCGGGGTCTGTCACTCCATGGCCCATAAACTGGGTTCAGAGTTCCATATCCCACACGGTCTGGCTAACGCGCTGTTAATCTCCAACGTTATCCGTTACAACGCGAACGACAACCCGACCAAACAGACGGCCTTTAGCCAGTATGACCGTCCCCAGGCTCGCCGGCGCTACGCCGAAGTGGCCGACCATTTAGGTCTGAGCGCCCCTGGCGACCGTACCGCGCAGAAAATTGAGAAGCTGCTGGCCTGGCTGGACGAGATCAAAACTGAACTGGGTATCCCCGCTTCTATCCGCGAAGCGGGTGTGCAGGAAGCGGACTTCCTGGCGAAAGTCGATAAACTGGCCGACGATGCGTTTGATGACCAGTGTACAGGCGCAAACCCACGCTATCCGCTGATTGCTGAGCTGAAACAGATCATGCTTGATACCTTCTACGGCCGTGAATTTGTCGAACCCTTCTCAGGTGTCGCTGAGGCGGTGGCTGCACAGCCGGTGAAAGAGATAAAAAGCGAGAAAAAAGCGAAGCAAGTCTGATAGCACCGCGTTAACACGCTAATAAAAAACCCGCCACGGCGGGTTTTTTGCTTTTCAGCACTGAGGATTGTGCAGCGGGGTCTGTGCGCCATAAATTGCCTGCAACGACCCCTGCTCTATCGCCTGCTTATAATGCTTACGGCAGACAGAGATATAACGCTCGTTGCCACCAATCACCACCTGCTCACCCTCACTGAAGGGTTTTCCTTCGCTGTCGAGCCGCAGCACCATGCTGGCCTTGCGGCCACAGTGACAGATAGTTTTCAGCTCAACCAGCTTGTCCGCCCATGCCAGCAGATACTGACTGCCAACAAAAAGTTCGCCACGAAAATCGGTTCTCAGGCCATAACAGAGCACGGGAATATCCAGATCGTCGACCACATCAGAAAGTGCTTTAACCTGCTCGCGGGTCAGGAACTGACTTTCATCGACCAGCACGCAGTGAACCGGGCTGATGGCGTGCTCGGCGGCGATCTCGCTAAAGAGCGACGTCCCGGCATTATAGAGACAGGCAGGTGACGAAAGGCCGATGCGGGAACTCACCTGCCCGGCACCAAAGCGGTTATCAATCTCAGCGGTGTAAACCAGGGAACGCATACCGCGCTCCTGATAGTTGTAGGAGGATTGCAGCAGTGCGGTCGATTTCCCTGCATTCATGGCAGAGTAATAAAAATAGAGCTGAGCCATAGAAACTTGTCTTCATCAGAACTGAACAGAATGGCGCGCATATTAACATAAAGTGCCGGCAATACGACGTGGTTGATGTGTCCTTAAAGCGTAACGGTGAAGCCGTCTGAACGCGGTCAGCCATCTTCCGGCTGATATCTGGCATACTCCACAGGGCTGAATTTTCGTGAGATTAACCGTAGCACCAGAGATGATATTTATGCAGCAGATCAAAATACATTAGCTTTTTTTCATAACTGTCCACATGAAACTATTTTTAAATTTATCCTGAAATTATTTTACCGCACGATTATTTTCACTCCAGTCAGACTGGTGCTTTTATTTTTTTAATATTGAGTTTATTTAACGTCGCCACTACTATTAGCGGGCAACACAACTTTTTTCTTATTCAGAGACCAGGACAATGAGCGAAGCACTAAAAATTCTTAATAATATCCGTACGCTGCGCGCCCAGGCCAGAGAGTATTCCGTGGAAATGCTGGAAGAAATGCTGGAAAAACTGGATGTGGTGGTGAAAGAACGCCGTGAAGAAGAGTCAAATTTTCAGGCTGAAAATGAAGAACGTACACGTAAACTTAATCAGTATCGTGAAATGCTGCTGGCCGACGGTATCGACCCGAACGAACTAATTGGCACGCAAACCCCATCTGCACGCACTGCGACTAAAGCTAAACGTTCAGCACGTCCGGCTAAATATGGCTACACTGACGAGAAAGGTGAATCCAGAACCTGGACCGGTCAGGGACGTACGCCAGCAGCGATTAAGCAGGCGCTGGAAAAACAGGGTAAACAGCTGGACGATTTTTTACTGTAATCGCAACGGATTTAGAGTCCAGGACGATCCTAAGCCGAAGGTTATAAAAAAAGGAAGCCGAAGCTTCCTTTTCTTTTTATCAGACGCGGTAAAAATCCCGGTACCACGCCACAAAATTTTTAACCCCCTCTTCGACACCGGTTTGCGGTTTAAAACCAATAGCCTTAAACAGCGCCTCAGTATCCGCGCTGGTTTCCAGCACATCGCCGGGTTGCATTGGCATCAGATTTTTCTTCGCCGTAATACCCAGAGCTTTTTCAAGCGCCTCGATATAGTTCATCAGTGTGACAGGCTGACTGTTACCAATATTATAAACGCGATAAGGTGCAGAACTGATGGCAGGGGAACCGGTTTCAACGGTCCAGTTATCATCCCGCTGAGGAATAACATCCTGTAGACGGACAATAGCTTCTGCAATGTCATCGATATAGGTAAAGTCGCGTTTCATCTGCCCCTGGTTATACACATCAATTGCCTCACCTGCGATCATGGCACGGGTGAATTTGAACAGCGCCATATCCGGACGACCCCACGGGCCATAGACGGTAAAGAAGCGCAAACCCGTCGTCGGCAACTGATAAAGATGGGAATAAGTATGCGACATCAGCTCATTTGCTTTTTTGGTCGCCGCATATAAAGAAACCGGATGATCCACGCTGTCTTCGGTCGAAAACGGCATTTTACGGTTCAGCCCATAGACGGAACTGGATGAGGCATAGAGCAGATGTTCAATTTTATGATGACGGCATCCCTCAAGAATATTGAGGTGCCCGATAAGGTTGGCATCGGCATAGGCATGCGGATTGTCGATGGAATAACGGACGCCGGCCTGCGCACCCAGGTGGATCACGCGCTGGAACTGATACTGGTCGAACAGTGACGCTATTGCGTCACGGTCCGCCAGGTCCATCTCAATAAAAGTAAAACCAGGATCGGCCTTAATTAAATTGAGACGGGCGTGTTTGAGATTTACGTCGTAATAATCATTCAGGTTGTCGATACCGACAACCTGGTGACCGGCAGCCAGCAGACGTTGACTGACATGAAAACCAATAAAACCTGCGGCGCCGGTGACCAGAAAGTTCATAAATCCCTCGTTAATTATGCAGGTTGAATAGACGCTCCGCGGCCGATTGCATAATAAACGAAACCGCGTTTGCTGATACGCTCTGGATCATACAGGTTACGACCATCAAAAATCACGGCTTCTTTCAGCGCATTTTTAATGATGTCGAAGTCAGGTGCACGGAAGTTCTGCCACTCCGTACAGATGACCAGCGCGTCGGCGCCCTGCAGCGCCGCTTCTTTGGTACCCATCAGCTTAAGATCGCTGCGGTGACCGTAGATGCGCTGCGCTTCATCCATCGCTTCAGGGTCAAACGCCTGTACAGAGGCGCCTGCTTCCCACAGCGTTTCCATCAGCACGCGGCTGGAGGCTTCACGCATATCGTCCGTGTTTGGCTTAAATGAGAGACCCCAGAGTGCAAACGTCTTACCCTTCAGGTCGTTACCAAAGTGACGCTTGATAAAGGTCGGCAGCTTGGTTTTCTGGCTGTCATTCACATCTTCCACTGCCTGCAGCAGGCGCGGCTGATAGCCAATGGACTCAGCAGTACGAATCAGCGCCTGCACATCTTTGGGGAAGCAGGAGCCGCCGTAACCACAGCCTGGATAGATAAAGTGATAGCCGATGCGAGGATCTGAACCGATACCCTGACGAACTTTCTCAATATCTGCGCCTAAACGTTCGGCCAGGTTAGACATCTCGTTCATGAAGCTGATTTTGGTGGCCAGCATACAGTTGGCCGCATACTTGGTCAGCTCTGCACTGCGGATGTCCATCATAATCATGCGGTCGTGGTTGCGGTTAAACGGCTCATAGAGCTCGCGTAACAGTTCAACCACTTCGTCGTTGTCGGTGCCGACAACGATACGTTCAGGACGCATACAGTCGTTGACTGCCGCACCCTCTTTCAGAAATTCCGGGTTAGAAACCACATCGAAGGTGATGTTGGCGTCACGCGCTTTCAGCGCTTCCGTCATTACTGCACGAACTTTATCTGCTGTGCCAACCGGTACGGTTGATTTGTCGATAACCACTTTGTGATCGTTCATGTGCTGCGCAATCGTGCGCGCTACGGCGGTCACATATTTCAGATCGGCAGAGCCGTCTTCATCAGGTGGAGTACCGACTGCAATAAACTGCATAACACCATGGTTTACGCCCTGCTCAGCATCAGTGCTGAACTTCAGACGACCCGCTTCGTAATTTGACATGACCAGCGGTGTTAAACCTGGTTCGAAAATAGGAATGATGCCTTTTTTCAGATTTTCGACTTTATTAGCGTCAACATCAATGCAGAGAACGTCATGTCCGACTTCGGCTAACACCGCAGCCTGAACCAGACCGACATAGCCGATACCAAATACAGTGACTTTCATCGAGTTATCCTGTGTTTATAAATTACTTTTTGTTGCCAACTGCGCCATCGAGCCATTCAGAAAAATCTTTGCCCAATACCGGATGACGAACACCGTACTCAACGAAAGCCTGCATATAGCCCAGTTTGTTACCACAGTCATGGCTAACGCCTTTCAGGTGATAAGCTTCAACGGTCTCTTTTTCCATCAGCATGGCGATAGAGTCGGTCAGCTGAACTTCGCCGCCTGCACCTGGAGGGGTCTTCGCCAGCAGTGGCCAGATATCAGAAGAAAGTACGTAACGACCTACAACCGCCAGGTTGGATGGCGCTTCAGTCGCTTTAGGCTTCTCAACGACGCCTACCATTGGCGCGCTGTCACCTGGATTCAGTTCTGCACCCTGGCAGTCAACTACGCCGTAAGCGGTTACATCTTCAACCGGTTCAACCATGATCTGGCTGCGGCCCGACTCTTCATAACGGCTCAGCATTTCTGCCAGGTTATCTTTGGTTGGATTTGATTCGTATTCGTCGATGATAACGTCTGGCAGGATAACAGCGAATGGCTCGTTACCAATCAGCGGATGCGCGCACATAACCGCATGGCCCAGGCCTTTCGCGATGCCCTGACGAACCTGCATGATGGTAACGTGTGGCGGGCAGATTGACTGGATTTCATCCAGCAGCTGACGCTTAACGCGTTTTTCCAGCATTGATTCCAGTTCGAAGCTGGTATCAAAGTGGTTTTCGATAGCATTTTTTGATGAATGCGTTACCAGCACAATTTCATTGATGCCAGCGGCAATACACTCGTTAACGACATACTGAATTAACGGCTTATCAACCAGCGGTAACATCTCTTTTGGAATCGCTTTGGTCGCAGGAAGCATACGCGTACCCAAACCCGCTACCGGGATTACCGCTTTTTTTACTTTGGTATTATTGGCAGACATTAAGATACCTCTCTCATAGGCCGTTCAAGTTAATACTTGATATGTCGGTTTAAAATCGAAAATGAGTATATCAGTTAGTATCGAACGGATTTATCCTGGAAGGCATGAAACCGTCGAAATTAAGACTATTACCCAACTGTAAAGTTAAACTCTGGCCCTGTCTCCAGCGCCAGAATCTCACTGTTACTAACGCTTATTCTTCCGTGGAAAGCATCAGCCGGATACGCCCTCCAGCGCCCCAGACATGGCATTGCCAGTTCTCTGCGCGCTGACTGATCTGATTGAGATGCGTGCTCCCCATAGTGCCAAGCGGGACACCATTACTGAGCTGGATCTGATGAGCATGAACATGAAGTGTGGCGTTTAATCCGGCAGACACCAGAATCAGGTTTTTCAGACCGCGATGATAATAGCCCACCAGTAACGGGAACTGACCGCTCAGATTCGCCTGGCGCAGCAGCAGATTGACTTGTTTCAGCAACCCATTCAGCTCTGGCAGCCGCTGTTTTTGTCCGCTGAGCTGCTCCTGAAGCAGGCCATTAAATAGCGCACGTAGCAGCAGGGCCGCCAGCACGCCATTGTCGCCGGCGCGCGTTACGTCCAGACAGTAAAATGCCAGATCTTTGTCGGAGAGCGCCGCAATATCGAGCACCAGACCTGGCTGCTCCGCCATCGTTAGCTGGCGATAGTTAATCCGGCAGTTGGCAACAGTCTGTTGCACCGGCGGCTGCAGTTGCTTGAGCAGTTTAGCGGCAGCCAGCGGGTCGCGAACCAGCGCATCCCAGTCCTGGAATAACTGCTCATCCTCTTCGACTTTTGAGGTGAACATCGAAGGATAAAGGCACTCATAAACCGCTTCACGGAAGCGTTCAAAATTCTTTAATGGCTTAAGCAGCACATCCTGCACCCCCAGACGCAACACATGGGCAATGTCAGACATATTTTCGGTGGCCGAGACGATCAATATCGGCACCACATTGCCACGGGTACGAATGTGCTCAACGAACTGGATCCCACTCATGCGGGGCATCTCCAGATCGCAGATAATCAGGTCGACGGTATGCTGTTGTAGTTGTGCAATTGCTTCCAGACCATCTTCCGCTTGTAACGTTACAGCACCCATCGATAACAAAAATTGGTCCAGCAACGAACGGAAAACAGCCTCATCTTCGACAATGAGTATCTTTTTGCCGAGTAGTGGTTTTTCCATTCTTTCCCCCTGCGTACCAGATATTTCAATAGTGGTTCATAAAACGCAGTTGCGCCTTTCAGAATTGCCCAAAGTCACCGCTTTGAATGAACAACCTGATTATCTGCCACGGACCAGTGGTAATAGTTCATCCATTTTCTTCTCTACGGCGGCCCTGCCTGCCTCAATGGCTTCTTCAGCCCGGTGAAAGTCCAGCGTTGAAATCTGCGGACAAACCGGTTGTATCAACACATCGGGTGGATCGCCTGCCATGCGATTTCTTTTCAGTCGATTTTCCAGCACCTGGATAGAGGTCGACATAATCTCCATCGCGCCAGGTGACTGTGAAGCCCGACGATGCGTGAAATTCACCAGCCGCTGGCGGAGCTTTCCTCCCCAGCTTAATGCTGCGGCGGCAGCTTCTTCTTCACTGTTCTGAGGTGTAACCGAGAACAGATCCTGCTGCATTAAATGCGCGTCATGCTGTAAGTCAACGGCAATCACGATGTCTGCCCCCAGGGCCCGGGTCAGTGAAATGGGCACCGGATTGACAACGGCACCATCCACCAGCCAATACCCATTGTAGCCCACGGGCGGTAATAAACCTGGCATACTGCAGGAAGCACGAACAGCCTGATGCAGGGCGCCCTCCGTCAGCCAGAGTTCACGACCCGTACTGAGATTGGTTGCCACCACACCAAAGGGTTTGTGGCACGCTTCAATGGCATCATTCGGGATAAGCTGACGGACATGATTAAACACCCGCTCTCCGCGTAACAGCCCGCCACGTTGCCAGGAGACATCCATCAGGCGAATCACATCCCAGTAGCGAAATGCACTGACCCATTTTTCCATTAGCGGCAGGCGATTATTCACATAGGCCGATCCCACCAGCGCGCCTACCGAGCAACCGGCAACGACGTCGATCTCGATACCTGCACGCTCAAGCGCATTAATCACGCCAATATGTGCCCATCCTTTGGCTGCGCCTGACCCCAGAGCCAATCCAATTTTTATCTTTCGCATTTGTACCTGGTCCTGCCGTCAATACGTAGCGTCACAACGTGGGGTTCGCTAACATAGCGCGCTTCTGAAATCGACTCATCATTCTCTGGAGATAATGTGTCAAAAATCTGCCCATGCTGCAGCGGGGAGCAGTATAGCGTATGTTGCGAGCCCTTTCTGCAGGGTACACAAATTCCTGTTACCGCTGAACAGCTTATGCGATCACGCTATTGCGCCTATGTTGAGCATAATGCGGAATATCTGGTTGCAACCTGGCACCCTGACAAGCGTCATCCGGGCCTGTCCGGGCTTTTATCTGAAAGTTTTCCGGGCACCGAATGGCTTAGCCTGAATGTAACCTGTTGTAATCATGGACGCCACGAGAACGAAGCCTCCGTAACCTTTTTTGCGCGATATCGCGAGAAAGCGAACATTCATGCCATTCATGAGTGTTCACGCTTTCTTCGCGAGGATCAACGCTGGTACTATGTGGACGGTACAGCGCCATCGACAGGCCGTAACGATCCCTGCCCCTGCGGCAGTGGCAAAAAATACAAAAAATGTTGTGGCTGAGCGAACTGCTGCCCAACGGTTTTACCCCTAATGCTTTGACAGGACTCTGATTGAGATGCAAGCGCAAACCATGCAAAGAAAAGTTTTACGAACCATTTGTCCCGATGCAAAAGGTCTGATCGCCAAAATCACCAATATCTGTTACAAGCACGAACTTAATATCGTGCAGAACAATGAGTTTGTTGATCATCGCACCGGGCGCTTTTTCATGCGCACCGAGCTGGAAGGGATTTTCAACGACAACACACTGCTCGCCGATCTTGATAGCGCCCTGCCTCAGGGTTCAGTACGTGAACTGCACAGTGCCGGCCGTCGTCGCGTTGTCATTCTGGTGACGAAAGAGGCGCACTGTCTGGGCGACCTGCTTATGAAGAGCGCGTTTGGCGGTCTGGATATGGAAATTGCTGCGGTCGTAGGTAACCACGATACCCTGCGTTCGCTGGTTGAGCGTTTTGATATTCCCTTTGTGCTGGTGAGCCATGAAGGTCTGACCCGGGAAGAGCATGACAATCGCATGGCGGAGGAGATTGACCGTTATCAGCCCGATTATGTCGTGCTGGCGAAATATATGCGCGTCCTGACGCCCGCCTTCGTGCAGCGTTATCCGAATCAGATCATTAACATTCACCACTCGTTCCTGCCCGCCTTTATCGGTGCCCGTCCTTACCACCAGGCTTATGAACGTGGCGTGAAGATCATTGGCGCGACCGCGCACTATGTGAATGATAATCTCGATGAAGGCCCGATTATCATGCAGGATGTGATCAACGTCGATCACAGCTATACCGCTGATGAAATGATGCGTGCCGGTCGCGATGTTGAGAAAAATGTCCTGAGCAATGCGCTGTACAAAGTGCTGGGGCAGCGCGTATTTGTTTACGGTAACCGCACGATCATTCTTTAATCAGCCAGCGTGCTGAATTGCCTGCAGTTTCAGCACGACGCGTAAAAAGTGGGCAAACAGTTACTGTTTTGCCAGTGGGCGCTTTACACCCTTATCGCATTTGGTATGATGCGCCCCGCTTTAAGCGATAAAGATTCAGGCCATGGTGGGATTCCCGAGCGGCCAAAGGGAGCAGACTGTAAATCTGCCGTCACAGACT